>CATJTQ010000085.1 GCA_949743325.1 uncultured Lachnospiraceae bacterium | reverse complement strand
GGTAATTCTCCGAAATTTTGTGTCTGAGTATTCTGCTATCTTTTCGTATTTCATGTCCTTATTTTACAGATCTATTTTATTTTCGCAAGAGGTCTAATGCAATTCTCAATAAAGCAAATCCGTTGGCAAACTGTCTGAACCTCCATTTCGGTGTGTAAAAAAGAGAATCCCGTCCCGAGTTGGTTATTTGTGTATTCTACCCATTTATGCAACTCAGCTATTTCGTTTGTGTAAGTGTTTCTCATAACTTCACCACATGAGGCGTTTTTATCAACTCTACCACGTTGCCTTTGAAGAATATTCCTCTCGTTTTTCGTCAACTAATGGTACCAATTGTTGTAATGCATTTAGCAACTCACTATGTGTTCCGTCCGTATTATCATAAGTAAGGACCTTTATATTCCGGTTAATTAGTAGGCTTTTAGCTACTTCATTAGAGATTGTCCCATTTGCAGTGACAAAATAGTGTGGTTTGCAATTTGGAAACGAAAAATTACTATTCTCTAGCGTTAATTGTATGTCTGGATCGGAAAGGCCACAGCCCAAAAAAACAAATGTATTTGTCAATAGGAGTGCATCTAATAGCCTGTAAAATGAGGCATATGTGTACCGTGCAATATTGTACTGTTTGTGTGTAAAAACAATGTGCTGGGGATCATCAACACAGCCATGAGCTTTAATCACCAAATAATCAGACTGCCTGAGAAATGGTGCAATATCCTCATAATATTTTTTGATAACCACAGTACCATGAGAATTTATATGAGTACATTGCTCGTATATTTTATCAATATTTGGCGTGATTACAATTCGAGAATCCAAGTTATATATTACATTGTGAATTTCACTTGGCTGAAACCCAGGTCGTCTAAATTCAGCAGCCGCTAATTCTCCAAAGATTTGCTCTCCTAAAGAATCTACTATGACTTCGCAGGCAGTCAAATAGTCATGATTGTCTAGCAGTTGTGTAACAACATCTTTTTGGGCAATCAAATCATTTGACTTTTTGTCAAGTACATTACGCAGAAAAGAATCCCAAGTTGCTGGATGTTTATTGGAGCCATCGGTACTAAGGGAATTAGCTGAAACTCCAGACCCCAAATATAGTACACTTTTGCGGCGTGCAATATCAGAGATTAACTCTTCTGGCCAAGTTATCATACCAGAGCCTCCATATTAGTGCACATATTTTGGGCTATCTGATGAATAATATCCTCATATTCCCTAACTTTTCGGTAGTGTGCACCTACAACACCATCGGCACTGGTTAAGGAAAAGACCGATTTATGAGAACTTTGTGACATAGGAATAAGACTATAAAAATTGGGAATTGACCCAATCTCATAATTGATTTTCTTGGAACAATCGTGATTTATGCCCTCAATTAAATATTGGTTTATTTTCTCTGGAAGTTGTCTCAGGATTTCTTCATATGCACGCACAATTCGTTTATTTCCATCAGAGGTACGAGTTATATATTGTTGATAGATATAGCCTAAGAACTTAATCTCACAAGCTGCGTTCATGCCCTCAAGTCCTTCTTGGTCTTCCGGGGATAGTTCACTAACAGTATCGTTTAATTTCCGCATCCAGTCAGATATTGACGAACTGATATTTTCGAGAGCCAATATGCTAAACAAATCAGAGGACATAGGGGTGATGAAAAAATTACAGGCCAAAAGAATCGATCTATTGATTGCTCCTAAAGATGGCCCCATATCAAAGAAAATATAGTCATATGTATTACATTTTCGCAAAAGATCAAAGAAAATCATATTTGAACGAATACCACGAATTTCGCCCGCCTTAATGTCTTTCCAGTCGCCAGACAAAAAGTCTTCGCTGGTTGCAAGTTTTGGACTTCCGGCAATAACGTCAAAACCAAACCCTGTTGAATGTAAAATATTAATTTTTTCTGGTTCAATGTAAGACCCACGCGTCTTTAAGGGGAGGACTATATCGTTCACTGTAAATTGTCCCGGTTCATAATAGACCTGTAAAAATGAATCTGCATCTAAAACATATGTGGAGGTATTGCACTGAGGATCAGCGTCAATCACCAAAACCTTTTTATCCATTTTTTGACACAGATAGCCTGCAAGATTACATAGTACCGTAGTTTTGCCAACGCCACCTTTATTATTAAACATTGCAATAGATTTCACAGCTCTTCCTCCAACGACAAACAAAGTAACACTCGATACAATGCATTATAGCCCTGGTTGCATTATACAATATATTGGGGATTAATTCAACAAAAGATTCCAAAACAATTTTAGATACGACCGATTTCGTTATACCCCCCAGTTCTATAAACTGATTTCACGACCTGCGACTTTGCGAACCCCCTTATGTCATATGCACACCAAAAACAAGTTTTCTGTGCTATTTTAATAAATTTTTAGTTCAGAAATTGTTTATAACTGCCAAGTGAACAACCCATAAATACGTGAATACCTTCCAATAATTGGCCGATTTTGTGCAAAAATAATAGCGCAAGTGTGCCTAAGCTCGTGGAAGCGGAAAATGAGGCCATACTCGTGGAAGTGGAAAACAGAACATGATATAATTCCCTCAAGGGCTATGGTTTACGCCATAGCCCTTCAGCCTGTCGAAAAGAGGCCTGTCTGTCTTCATTACCAGACAGGCCACAAAGTTAATGAGGGATAAAATGTAGGAAGTGGCAGAGGAGGAGGGAGC
>CATJTQ010000084.1 GCA_949743325.1 uncultured Lachnospiraceae bacterium | reverse complement strand
GACAAGTCAATGCGCAATCATTCACCCTTGCTGTTCAGAAGAAGATTAATTAAACAATTAATTGTCGATTAGGGGTTCATTGAACCCCTTGTTTGGCTGGAAAAAAGGTTTAGGGGTTCATTGAACCCCTAAACAATTCTGAAACTTCTGTTTAGAAACAGGCTTTTTGATATGTTTTTGAGCAACATTGTGGTCATATATTGATGTAAATTTGTTTAGAAAATCACTATATATAGCATTCAATCCGATAGCGAAAGTAATTTGAAAGAGCAAATTTATACTTCTAGCGGGGATTTAAGCCCGCCAAGGTCTGGCAAGCATAGCGCGAAGATATCTCGTGCGCAAATTATTTGGGGCTCACGCCCCAATCCCCGATGTCCCTCGCTTGTGTGCGAGGGAAGTATTGAGAGAAACGAAGAATAGAAAATAAAGAATAACGACAGATACGAATTGTGCCTGAGGCTTAGTCAGGCCAAGAAAGGTCGGTTGGAAACAAACGCAGATAAGTGCGGTTTATCCAAAAGTGTATATCTGCGGCGGTTGATTATGGGGACGCCGGTTAAGGCAAGACCAAGTACAGATATTAAGGATCTGTGGATAGAGGTACATAAAATTGGCGGTAATTATCAATCAGATTGCTCGCAGTATGAAGGCTAGAATTGCTACACCAGAAATGGCACAAAAAGCGTTATTCTTGCTTGGTAAAGTCTATGAGATGATGCATAGGATTGCAAAGCGTGGATAGTAAAATGATTTTATATATATAAATTACAAATAAATTAATTATTCAAAAAATTATTTATGATTTTTTATACAATTACCTCTTCTTATTTGACATCTCATATCTATTTTTGTATACTATATAATATAAACTCATTAGAATACATAATTTGTGGGTGATGTTCCATGTTAAATAATGTAAGTAAATGGAATCCAAATTTAGGCCTTAAACACATAACCGCACAAGAAGCATATGCGGAAACAAATAGTAAAGTTGGGAGCAATAAAAGAATATTTTTTTGTGAAACATGTGGGCAGAGTGTAGCTCTTTTTCTATATAATGGTAAAACTCCCACTTTTAGGCATCCTAATAATAGTAAGGAATGTGAGGATAAAATAACCGCATATAATTTGCTTTTTAATGAAAAAACTAATCCCTTAGGTTTTTCATTGCCTTTACGCATTATGCCTGAAAATGATTCAATCGAAATTCAGATTGGTTTTTTACCGTTGTCAACTGAGGTATTAAATAGCTTAAAACAAGATAATTTTGAATTTCAGGTTATCAATGAAAAAGGTGCTTTATTAAAAAAATATGTCAGTGAGCGATTATCAGATACCTATATCAATTATCTTTCAGTTGGCAATAGCATTAGCAGATATTATATTTTAAAATATAATAATGATATTATTAAGGCTGAGATATGGCCTACCGTTGTTGATGGAATATCACCGACAGGTACTTTGTTCGATAAAATTTCTGGAAAACGATTGCCCAGAAATGCTGAAGTTGTTGTTGATAGGGATTATTGGTTATTGACTCAGGATATTACTATATTCAATAATGATGTTATTATATCTGATAAAAGAAAATATCAAGATTGGTATTTATATTTAATTAAAGCACAAAATTTTTCACAAAAGGTTGCGATGTGGTTTTTACAATATGGTGTAAGATTGGCAGATAAACCAGCTAAGGTTACACCCATTTGGCCGATAGTTAATCGTTCACCGCATTGTTTGACATTTTCTGCGGACAAGCTGATGTTTTATAAAACTGCCGGTATTGTAGATATTTATCCTTTGCAAAAACGATGTACAAAAAGTGAGGGTATATTTTACATAAATAATCAGCAAACAGAGCAATTTATATCTATGAGCCGATTTGTCAGTGATAACCGAAAAAATGTTATTAAATATACTCTTGTGCGTTATAAAAAACCAATACCTCATAATATGCAATCTGAAGAAAACTTGGTAATAAAAGATAAAGATAATAAGTTGATTTATAGTGGTGAGTATAATAAATTACCTGAAAATAATAAAATATATGTTGAATCATATTTTGATGGTTTTATAAAACAAGAACAGGGTAATTGCAAGATAAAACGTATCAAATTAAAAGCAGCGACAAATCTTGCATTAGATGTTCAATTTGGTCATGTTATAAAAATCTTTCAGGGATTGGATTGTGTAGCTAAAATATCTTTTGTAAAATCTGCGGTTATAGGTAATAGTGATGAAGCGCTATTTCGAGAATTATCAAGTTGTGGTGGCGAGAGGTTGCCTATAACACATACTTTGGGAGCTTTGGCAGACAATTTAGTTAATATGCCTAAAACCCAACATTGGTTATTGCAGCAAATTAGAACAAAAACTATTAGTCAGACTGCCTTAAAAATACTTCAAAAACGATTGGGAAAGATGTGAAAATTATGTATTATGAAAATATTTGTTCTTTGTGTATCACGACTATTAAAAAAAATGGCTCTTATAGTTTATTTCGTATTGCAGATTTAGAGAATGGTAAATTTACTCCTTTTCGTCTAAATGAAAATTTAGATTATGGTGGACAAAATGTAAATTTTATTTATAATCCTAATATTAGAGAAGCTGGAAAAATCGGTATATGGGAGTGGGAATGCAAATCAGATATTCGACAATTTTCTTACGCTAATAATAACTTTAAGTGGATTGAATATAGGCAGTTGGTTTTTGCTAATAGTTTAGGTGATGTTGTTAATACTTTGTTATCTGGTATTGAAAATATAGAAACAGATCATGATTATTTATTTACATATGTAAGTGATAATAGAATCATTGGTCAAAAGAACATAGAATGTTTGTTTGTGCGTGGCGTGGATTTTCAAATACAAAATAATCTGGCAATATTAAAAGATAAAATTAGCTATTTAATGGTTTATTGGATTGATGTAAATGACATTAAAACAATATCACCTAAATATTTAACCAATAATTTAAAACACTATTATTGTTATATTGATTTACCAAAACCGCATAATAAAATATATATTAAAAATAAGTTACAAATTATAAAGGAATTGATTAAGGCTCAAATAAATAAAACTTATGTGGTTAATGGTACAAATTCCGATAGAAAAGCTGTGCGTAATTTTTTGGATTTGCTTCCTGATAGTCCACTAGCTGATTCTTTAGCCAAACAATTAAATTGTAATTTAGATGAAGCCGAAACATATGTTACAAATTTCTTACAATGCTGTGAAAAATATTTTGCTTGTGAAGATTATAATTCTGAAATAATGAAGCGTTTAATTGCTTGTGATGTTGAAATTGCCGAACAATTTAAAGTTATGGTGCAGGAAAACTGGCATAAAGAAAATATTGCCTTAATAGAGAATGCAGACAATGAACTTAAATTGAAGCAAAAAGAATTAGAACAACTTCAAGATAACATTGAAAAATTGGCTGAACAGGAAAATGCCAAAGTAAATAAAATAGCTGAGTTAGAGGCAGCCTGTAAAACCATGCGCCAAACAGTTAGTGATATTGAATCGGAAGTTCAGAAGAGAATTATTGCTGCACAACAGGACATTGCGCATTTCTTATCGGAATACTCTATGTTTATGCCATACAATGCAAATATAAATTCTAATTCTAATACCAATAGTAACAAACTTAAAATTGTTGATACAATTTCTGATACTCCTCAAGAAGCTGTTTATTTATTGGATCTATTTGATTGTCTTTCAGACAACATAGAAACAATAGGTGTTGATGAAGAAAAATGCAAAGCATTAACCGCTTATATTTTGGCGGCATATTTTATCAAAAAGCCTTTAATAATAGCTGGATATGGAGCAACATTATTACTAGATGCTTTAAGTGCTACACTTAACAATAGAAAAGCTATTCAAATATATGAATTGAAAAACCTTGATGAACAAGAATTAAAACAATTACCTGCTGAAAGTATTATTGGTTTGCATAATGCTTTTGATATGACGCTTATAAATAAATTGGTTTCTGAAAATACACATTTATATTTTTCTATAATTTCTCCTACTATTGAGGAATTGGCTATTGAACCAAGGGGAATGTACAGTTACGCTCTGCCCTTATTTGCAGAATATTTTATTAAATCGGAACCTGTGTCCGACTTGGAAGGATGCTTAAATTCTTTTAGCTATACAAGCAAAAAATTGATAACTGATAAAACAATTAAAAAACTTATACCAGATTATTTGTTACCTGAATATGCCAAACGGCAATGTGTTCGATTGATGAGCATAGCTAAAGAAATATATAATGATATAAATATTGTAGATATGCTGGCTATACAAGTATTGCCATTAATGCGATTGCTTAAAGGTATAGAAAATACCCATAACTATATTGATAAACTGAAACTTACGGACAACGAAAAATTATATTTGCAACAACTTGTAGGAGATGAAATATGAGTGATGAGATAATTCCAATAATTGCTCGTGATTTAAACATTAAACAAGGACTTATGGAGGCATTTAACGATTGGCAAAAGAGAGTAATTTATAGCTATATTGGTCTTAATATGCTAGCGGCGGCTTACGATTATGACAATATTGAAATAAATAAGCAAAATGGCCGGAATGTTCCAACAGTTTCTATACAGCATGTAATAAATCGGGGTAAAGAATTAGCAAATATATTTCAAATTGATTTTTTTGATGATTTGCTGCAGGAAATACAGGACTTATATATAAAAACTGGCTATTTGCTGCATTCGTCAAATCGTTTAACTTATCCAACTTTTAGGTGTGGTTCTTCTGATAATCAGGTTTTTTTGACAAGAGGACAGTTGCCATGGGAAGTTGATAAGATGAGTGGCTTGGGAACATTGGCGTCTGTGGGTAATAATTCTGAAATGATAAGTTGGGAAGAAATGTTTGATATTGAACCAACGCCTATCTTAGATTGGTTTGCAGAATTTGAAAACACGGTTCGTTGGTCAGATTGTTATCAGTTGCCTCAAAATGTTAAATATCTCAATATAAAAGGAAAATCCGCATATGGATATTGGCAAAATAATATTGATGACAATTCGTTGATATTATGTCGTGAGAATGATAATTCTGCTTCTCGACAATATTGGTTGCTTGACTTATCAGAACATATGGCAATATATAAAATACCAGAATGGAAAGTGAATGATAAGGAGTATTTACGTATTGCATTAGCTTTGAGGGTTAAAGCAAGAAATTACCCCAGTATACAGGTGCAGCAGATGGGAACCATATCGAAAGTAAAAATTGATTATTTGTTGCCGCCAGCAGAACAGAACTTCTTTGAGCTATATAGCTGGCCGGATTTTGAGTTATATAACTGCTCTGATATTAAAAAGTCTAAGTGGAATAGGATAGTTTATCAAGATGTATGGCCATATTTTGAGATAATGTTCTCTCGTTTGGGTTTTCAAATAATTGATAAAGAAAACAAGGAGAAATAATATGGAAACAGTAAGAACTGTTCATCAAAAATTACGCAGAGAATTAACAGACTACCTTAAAGCACAATATATTAGGAGAAATTCTTTTTTGCTTTCTGCGTTAGAAAATAAACTTGACCAACAAAATGTTTTATGGCAAGTACCTTATGTGGAAATGCCTGCTACTTATGAAATATATAAGCCTGGCGTAAATAATTTATGCTTACCAAATTGGTTAAAAGAATTTTTTAATGAAATGGCGGAACATAAACTTGGTGTCTATAAAACCCCCTATGTTCATCAGGCACAGGCTTTAGAAAATGCTTATGTGGGCAAAGATTTGTTTGTTTTCACAGGTACGGGTTCTGGCAAAACAGAATGTTTTATGTGGCCTTTAATTGCCAAATTGATGTCCGAAGCGAAAACAAAGCCAACATCTTGGAATATTCGTGGCGTAAGAGCCATTATAATGTATCCCATGAATGCTTTGGTGGCTGATCAAGTAAGCCGCTTACGCCGTATTATTGGCACTGATGATTTTTTACATATTTTTCGCAAGGCTGCTCAGTCTGATATTCGCAGGCCTCAATTCGGTATGTATACAGGCAGAACGCCTTATCCTGGTTCCGATGTAAATAAAAACTCTGATAATGATTTGGTGGATTCATTATCTCATCTACAAAAAGGCGATGGCTTAAATGAGGATATATATAATGCGTTGCTGCAAGAAGGCAGAATACCTGCGAAAGTTGATTTAAGAAGATTTATTGAAGATTTACGGAAACATCAGCATAATACTGATTTTGATGATGCTGAATTAATTACACGGTTTGAGATGCAGAAACATTGTCCTGATATATTAATTACCAATTATTCAATGTTGGAATATATGTTGCTGCGTCCAATAGAAGTTTCTATATGGAATTCAACAAAAGAGTGGTTAAATTATGATAAAGGAAACCGGTTGCTTTTTGTAATTGACGAAGCACATATGTATCATGGTGCGGCTGGCGGCGAAGTTGCTTTGCTGTTGCGTCGTCTTATGCACAAGCTAGATATTTCTCGTGAAAAAATTCAGTTTATATTAACCACGGCCAGTATGCCCTATGAAACAATCGAGGATAAAAATAGTGTAAGTTTATTTGCGCAGAACTTGACCTCTGCTAATGAAGATAAATTCTTTTATATATTAGGTGGCGAGAAAAGTCTTGAAAATAAAGATGCTGATAAATCAAACTTGAAAAATCTTGATTTGGCGGGTTTTATGCAATGGGAGTATTCTGAAGACTCTACAAATGATGATTTGCTGGCAAATCTTAATAAATTTTGGCATGGAATAGCGCCAGAATTTTCGTCTTTGTCACAAGCTCAAAATTGGCTTTACAATAATCTTAAATCCTTTGATATATTTGATTCTTTAGTTACAATGTGCAGTGGGGTTGCATGTTCCATTGATGAAATTGCAACGAAGTTATTTCCTGATTTGCCCAAACCCAAGGCGCAAGTAGCTTGTTATAATGCACTTGATATGGCAGCTTGTGCGGTTAATGAAAATGGCGATGTTTTGCTGCCGGTTAGATTGCATATGTTGTTTCGGGGTATTCGCGGTATTTATGCCTGCTCTAATCCCCAATGTAAACATGGACATAATCATAATGGTTATAAACTTGGTCAGATTTTTTTAGATGATCGCCATTTTACCTGCCCTGAATGTGGTGGAATGGTTTATGAATTGTTGAATGACCGAAGATGCGGCAGCTTGTTTTTTAAGGGATATATAACGGTAGGCGAGAATAAGAAGCCGGCAGAGAAAACATTTTTATGGCGTAATCCCGGAATGTATTATGACAAAACTATGCACGAAATACATTTGTTTATACCAGAAGATGGTATGAATTATAGCAAGTCAGGCGAATATCCGGTACAGGTTTGTTATCTAGATTCGCAGAGCGGTTTTTTATATTTTGGTGATGATTCTGTAAAAGATAGGGCGAATGTTATAAAATTATATTATTGTTTACATCCAGAAAAAAGACGTCCAGATGTTTTTACCTTTGCTACTTGTCCAAAATGTCAACACCAATTAAGTCGTTTGCAGTTAACTTCATTTGCCACAAAGAGTAATTATCCATTTTATAATTTAATTAAAGCTCAATTTAATGTCCAACCGCCAGTTATTGACAAAAAAGAAATAGATAAATATCCTAATCAAGGGCGTAAAGTTTTACTGTTTTCTGATAGCAGGCAACGTGCCGCAAAACTAGCGCTTGATATGTCTAATGCTTCTGATGAAATGGCTTTTATGCAACTTTTTATGCTTGCTGTAAACGTGGCAGAAAACGCTGAAAAAGAAATATCTCTAAATGATTTGTATGGTTATTTTATTCAAGAAGCAGCTTTGCGTCATATTCAACTTTATCATAACGAAAGTTATGATAAATATCAAGATCAATGTCTGAAAACGCTTCAATATATTGCTAGCAGACAAAAAAGAGGAAAAAAGTTTGAGCCTGATATTAGTTTTGACAATGCTCCTGTGGCTGCTTTAGAACATTTAATAAGGCTGTTTTGTTTAGGCTATAATAATGTATATGATAATGCCTTGGCTTGGTTAGAGCCAACTGAAAAATATCTTGAAAAAGCTATTGATACTTTGCAGGATAAGAATATTGATATTGATGATAAACAGTTTATTGAGATTTTTAATGCTTGGTTGATGGATATATTTAATAAGTATGGAGCGCTAGGGCATCAAATTGATGATGAATGTCGGCGTGCAGTTTTATCATCATATAAGCGATTAGGTTTGCCGCAAAATTGGGAATTTTCTAAAAATTTTCTTCAGATTATGGGTTGGAAAAAGAATTCTGAGATAGTTCAAATATGGCATGAAACATTACATGATTTTTTAGATGGTACTGATGATAGATATTATATCCAATTATCTAAAGTTACTGTAAGAGATGGTTTGCAGCATAATTGGTTTAAATGTCATGATTGTTCAGAATTAACACCATTTCCGCTTAATGGCAAATGTCCCACATGTGGCAGTGACAATTTAACTGAAATGTCAGAGCAGGAATATGTTGCTCTGGATTTTTGGCGTAAACCAATATTTGATTCACGCAATGGTGAAAGAATAAGTGTGCTTGATACAGAGGAACATACTGCTCAGATTTCCCATAGTGATAAAAGAGATAAGCTATGGTCTAAAACTGAGCAATACGAAATGAGATTTCAGGATTTACTTCAAGATAATGAAACCCCTGTGGATATTTTAAGCTGTACAACAACCATGGAAGTTGGTATAGACATTGGTTCTTTGGTTGCTGTTGGATTGCGCAATGTTCCGCCAATGCGCGAGAATTACCAGCAACGAGCTGGGCGTGCTGGGCGGCGTAATACTAGCTTATCAACCATAGTTACATACTGTGAAGATGGTGCGCATGACAGCATGTATTTTGCTAATCCTGAGGATATGTTTAGAGGAAAACCGCGTCGGCCTTGGCTTGATGTTAATAGTAAAAAACTTATAATGCGTCATATGAATTTAATTCTTTTACAAGCATTTTTAAGTCAAAGTAATGATAGCCTGGATAGAATTGAAACGCTTGATTTTTATGATAGTAAGATATTAGAAGCAAAAAAATTTATACAAAATTATTCTGATTATAAAGACGGAATTTTGGTAAAAGATTGTACTTGTGATTTTATTCAGGAACATAAGGAACAGCTTATAGAATTATTAGATAAGCTGCAAGATAAAACGCAAAGACATCCTGAATTGTTTGAAAAAGGATTTTCTGCAAATGCCAAAAGTTTATTGGATGCGTTGTACGAAGAAGGCATAATTCCATCTTACTCATTTCCCAAGAATCTTGCTAGTATTTATATTAATAATAATGCTGGAAAATTGGATTACCAGATTGAACGCGGTTTAGATGTTGCTATTGCTGAATATGCACCAGGTCGTTCTATTGTTGTTGATAAGAATTTATATCAAATCGGTGGTTTATATTTAGGTGGCAGTGAAAATAGAGATCAAATTTCTCCAGCTAAGCCATTTATGGAGGATGCTAATTATGTGAAGGATATTTATTCTTGTCCTAATTGTAATTGGTTCGGTCTGAAGGATGATTTACACAACGGCAAATGTCCACTTTGCTTTCATAATGTTAGTTTGGATAAAAAAATGGTACGTCCATGGGGATTTGCGCCTATAAATGGCAAAAGTATGATGCGTACGGAATTGACAGAAACATATACATATCCTGAAGCTCCAGAATATTCAGCAGCACCTTCTGGAGATGATTTGCAACCTATATCAAACTTTGCTTATGCCAAAATGGCAATACGCGATAATCAGCGTATTATAATGCGTAATAAAGGCGAACAAGGCAAGGGGTTTGTGATTTGCCCTGATTGTGGTGCTGCTGCTCCTGGTGAAGACGAGAAAGCTTTTAAGCTTGATAGAGGTATTGAAATTAACCGTCCATATAATCATGCCTATTTAAAATATAAATGTTCTCATAAAAATTATCAGAATTATACATTAGGTTTTGATTTTATCACAGACATGTTTGTATTGGAAATTGTCCTTGATACAAATATAATAAATGTTGGGCAAAATTCTAGTTTATGGATAGAACGAGCCGCTCGGTCTTTTGCTGAAGGTATGCGTTTACAAGCCAGTAAAATATTAGATATAGAATTTACGGAGTTAAACGCAGGTTATAGATTAAGATATACGCAACAAAACCTAGTTTATGTGGATATATATTTATATGACAGTTTATCTAGCGGTGCTGGGTATTCTACGGGCTTGGAATCGCAAATAGATATATTATTACAGAACCTGGAAACATTTTTTAAGGCGTGCAGTTGCGGTAATGCTTGCCAAAATTGTTTGAAACATTATAGAAATCAAAACTATCATTCGATGTTAGATAGATTTGCTGCTCTTGATTTATTATACTGGGCTAAAACAGGAGAGGTTCATGCTGATTTTAATGTAGATGAACAATGGAAAATGCTTTTGCCATTAAAACCTATATTACAAGACTATGATATTGAGATAAATATAAAAAATAATAGAATTTCTGCTTTGCAGGGGCATAAAATCTTTGAGTTAATAGTGCAGCCAAGTATGAAAAATAAACCCCAAGAAAACAACAAAATTTTAGTCAGTGATTTTGATGTTAAGTATTCAAGAGCATATGCTGTAGATTTTATAAGAAATTCATTTAAGAATAGCTAAATATATGGAGCTACCGTATGAAAGTGCAAAGAAAATGTTACTCGAGGATGATGTGTTTAATAAGGAGTCCCTGTGAGAACTGCTAGTATCAATATATGAGAAACTTCTTAATCCAAGAAAAAAATAAATTTATGGAGGGCTTTACTATGTATAACAATATACCTTTTATCATTGGTAAAATATTCAACTACTCAGAATATGCTGATAATTTATTAGACGGAAAGATGTTTATAAATCCTTTGGCTGTATTTGGAGCGGGAGAATTATGGAAGCCGAATAGAGATGGAAACAAAATAAAATCTAAAAAATTTAATAAGTATAGGGATGATTTGAATGAAGGATTGATTCAGAACATTAACTCAAACAATCCAAGAGAAATTGATCAACTTATTACTTTTTATAATGATATCGGTGGAATTCCCAGAGAAGCAAATTCAGTTGGTGAAATAGATTCTCGCTTTTTAACTGAAAATGTTAATTGTTTTTCGGCTTTGTTTTATGATACTAAGAAAGGCGAATTATGCAATAATCTTGATGACAAAATGTTTCAGTTTGCGGATAAAGAAAATGGTAAAGCGATAGTGATTTTTGATGTCAAAAGCTTTTTGAAACGTATTATTTGTACGCTCTCCCGTGCTATTGGAAGTTATTTCTGGATGAGTTATGGATTAGTAGATTATGATTATGAAATAGATGATAATGCAGAACTTGATGAATTTACAAAGGAAAAAGCGTATTCTTATCAGCAAGAATTTCGCATAGCTATAAATTTGCAGGGAGAAAAAATCGCAATACGTAAAGGGAAAAAGGATGTTGTTTATGACTCTGAGATGGGAACCCTTAAAATTGATATAGGTTCTATACGTGATATAGCATTTACCCTTCCAGTAACAGACTATATTAACTATATGTTTCCGCAAGATTTTATGTGGATCAAGAATAAAAAACCGGATATACTTTGTCCTTTTTATCCGCCATTTCGAACCGAGATTTCGTATATGTGTCCACTAATGCGAACTGATAACAATATTTTGATTGGAAAACACGCAATGTTTCCTGCCAAGAGAAATACTAATTCATTTACAATTAATAGGAAAAGGCTGTTAAAGACAAGATCATACACACCGGCAAATGACCACTTTTTTATTTCTATGTTGGAATTGTATTTTCATAGGTCTTTAGATATTTGTAAGAGCAACGCAGATCATGCAAAACTTGAACAGATGCTTACAGGCTTTGTTTACTATATGAAGGAACTTGGCATAAATGAATGTGCAGGAATTAATGTGCAGAATGTTGATGGAAAACTACAACTTTCATATAAAGATCTAAATGTGCATGATTCAGGTTTGATTGATTATGCGGATTACATTGACGTTCCTAATAATTCTGCAAAACTAAAGCCAACGGATTTTGCTGTGTTAGTTACTTTGAGTAACCAAACAAGTTTCGATGAGTATGAATATGACGGTAAGAGGTATATTCGGATTGAAGTTTCAGAAGATGGAATACTACCTTCTGGAAATGAAGTAAAAGCTGGTCAAGTTGTTTTGGTTGAGGTATCAAAAGTAGAATTTCTTATTCCAGAGTTTGAATGAGTAATAGTAAGAAAATTTAAGGATATTGCTTTTTCTAGTATAGTATCATCAAACGATCCGTTTGGGTTTGACATACGAGTAGCTGGAAGTTATCGAAGGGTAAATGCAAAATATTGGACGGACGAAGAATTGTATGCTAAGTAAGGATTGTCTGATTAAGAGATAACCTTTATTGAATCAATGATAAGACCATTAGAGATTGGTTGTTCTAAAAATGCCTAACGATTTCTTTTGGCAACGCCCTACAAAAAAAGACTCCACCTTTCGGTGGAGTAAAATAAAACGATTCAAAACAAATCCGAGTGAGTACCGGTGCGGAATAGGTATAGCTCTAAAGCATTGTTATCTATACGATAGACCAAAAGCCAGTCGGGTTCGACATGGCATTCCCGAAAGCCTGCATAATTTCCGATAAGGTCGTGATCTCTCAACTTGGCTGGCAAAGGCTCCTATCGGGCAAGTATATCGACCACGTCACTCAGCTTTTGCAGATCGAGGTTGCGCTTGGCAGCCAACTTCAAATCTTTCTTAAAATGATTGGACGCTACGATTTTTAAGCATCACCCAACACCTCGCCTACAAGGTCGCTAAACGAATCGTATCGCTTGTACCGTTCGGGTTTGTTACACATGGCGACATACTCGTCCAGTGCGGCACGGGTTTCTGCATTTGGTATTGCACGAGTGACGATGAACGGTATACCCTGTTCCCGAATAGACTACTTTAAAAACAGCGTGACCGCTGTGGTGAGATCCATGCCCAAATCGGAAAATAGTTCCTGTGCCGATTTCTTCAATGCTGGGTCAAGACTGATATTGGTACTGACTTTGGCCATGAAAAAACAGCTCCTTTCATTTTTATTATAGTTTGTTATATGTGTATTGTCAACAGAATACGCATATTTCAAGAGGATAACAATGAACTCTGAGCCTTTCCCCCAAAAACGTACAGAAAAGCAGATGAAAAAACGGAATAAAAATAAAATAAAGAAGTCAAAAGTAGATTAAGCAATAAATGAATTGTTAAGAAGTTTG
>CATJTQ010000083.1 GCA_949743325.1 uncultured Lachnospiraceae bacterium | reverse complement strand
TATACCCGTTGCACGCGCAAGGTCGGCTTGTGTCCAGCGAAGCTCGCCCAGCTTCCTGGACAGTAAAATCTTTATCATTGCTTTGCTCCTTTGGTTAGAGCATAGCAAATATTGTAATAAAAATCTTTATTTTGTTATATTATATCCTAACTTGTTGTAAAATAACAGGAATTGTTTTCAGTAAAAAGGCTGCCCGATAATGGCAGCCTTTTTTTACCTTATTATCACTATTCCGAATATACCGTTTACAAATATGAGATACGGTGTGTTCGGATTTGGGATACTTTGTGAAACGCTGACAAAAAAGATTTTTTTAGACATTCGCCGAAAGTAAACCCAAAATCTCAAACATGACACAATAAAGTAATATCTTCTCTATGTTGTATTCAAACCTCACAGACCTTAACAACGGTTTTACTTGCGAAATGCATCCCCCTTTGATGCACGTCTGACCGAAACATCAATTATTAAATTAATAAGCCTTTCGCGATCTTTCCATTTCATAGCCAGTCTAGCGGAATCCATTCCATAATCGGCAATAATATCCTTCAACTGTTTATCTGTTAACGTATTAAGTCTTGCGGCAAGAACCTCCTCACCATCTTCAATTAGGGATATAGGATCAAGTACAGCCGGATCTCTACGATTTGCCGGTCTTATTGGATTTGACACATTATTTGATGTGTTATTCTCTGCCGTGTAATCATCTCCAACAAAGATTTTTTCTAGCTTTTGCGCAAACTCCTGATTTCGCTTTGCCTCATCTATGATTGCATTTGTCAACTGTCTAAGTCTGCTCACAGTTATTTTGTTCATAAATATTACTCCATTCTATCCAATACTTCCTGTGTAAATTTTTCTAACCTGTCATATTGCCCTTGATAACCCCACTTCTGACGCAGAGTGCTAATTGCTTGATATTCTGCAGCTTCGCCCATTTGATTATTCTCATAGAAAACGGTTTTAAATAATGGTGCATCTTTACCATTTTCTAATTCTTTTAATGTATTATTATGCAATTTAGACTGCATTCGAACCTTGGTGGCAACGATTCCAAGACATTCGATGCTTTCCCCGATTGTGTCGGAGAACTTATCCACACGAGTTATGATTTGAGGAATACCATAAGTAGACAATACATCCGGTATTGTCGGAATAATATAACCATTCGCGATTCTCAATCCGTTTAACGTAATAAGTCCCATGTTCGGAGGGCAATCAATAAGGATATAATCATAGTTGTCTTTAATATTATTGACAGCCATCTTGATAATATCCGTTGGTTTTATGGAGTAAAACTGCCCTTGTGGAATTGATACCAATCTATCTTGAAGGTCAATAAGATCCATGCTAGAAGGCAGAAGATCAAGATTGTTTACTTCCAGGATATTTGCCACATTTTTTTGAAGAGTGTCATTAATGCTGAAATTAGATGTTTCATAAAGAGCATCTTTGAACAGAGTGAACAACGTAAAACCATTTTTATTCAAATCTTTCCACTTTTCTTCTCCAATCAGCATCGTAGTACAGTTTGTTTGAGGGTCTAAATCAATGACAAGAACTTTTTTCTTAAAGGTACCAGCCAAAAGTGTTGCCAATCCTACTGTTGTAGTGGTTTTTGCTACACCACCCTTTAAATTGATAAATGCAATTGTTTTTGCGCCCATAATCTTTCCTCTCCTTTTCAACCAATTGATAATTTGTTCTTCGTCATAGAACTCTCCTGCTTTGACCTGTGCTATAGATTTGGGAAAGTCGCTGTACCGTTTTTTCCAATTATTAACTGTTTGCGTGGAAACTTCAGCAATCTCAGCAATTTCCGACAATCCAACAAACTTTTGCATATAACGTCTCCTTTCTGTTTGTTGATGACTATATTATAACACACTTTGTTTACTCTGTCAACAATATATTTAAAATTAGTTTATTATGCCGAAAGTCGCAGATATGCATTGTTGATTTTGAACAATTTTTCATATAGCATAGTTGGCGTAAAGGTGTCTATATTTTGGGCGTAAATCAGTATAAATTATCAATATTGTATACAAAGGCTATTTATTTTTGCATTTTTGAACCGCGTCAAATGTTTCTCTGTCTACGATCGCCTCATGGTCATTCTCAATAAAGTACATATCCAATTCTCCCTCATTTTTTTGCGCTTTCCAGTCAGGAAATCCTCGGTGAAGCTCTTTTGCATAAGCACGTCGCCTACATATTTTTCATTGGAAAGTATGCGGTCAATCGTTGAGGTGCTCCAAATATCCTTGCCTGTCACGGGTTTGATACCGTTCTCCTCAAGATACTTCTTGATTTTACGAACACCAAAACCGTTGAGGTACAACTCAAATATTTTTCTAACTATGACTGCTTCAGATTCAACGATCACCAGCCTGCCGTTTTCATCCTTATCGTAACCTAAGAACCGCGCGCAATTAAGGCAGATTTTTCCCTCGCGCATTCTCTCACGAATACCCCACTTGATATTGTCGCTTATATTCTTGCTTTCTTCCTGTGCAAATCTTGCGTAAATTCCCATCATCATTCGCATCTCCTTATTGTAATTGTTTAGGTTTTCCTTTTCAAAATAAACCATAACGTCTAAGTTAAAAAGCTCGTATAATGTTTTTAACGTGTCCAACGTGTTTCTTCCAAAGCGGCTTATTGACTTGGTTAAAATCAGATCGATTTTTCTTGCTTTACAAGCCTTGATCATTTTCACAAACTCTGTACGTTTTTTCAATTGAGTTCCCGAGGCGCGCTCGGCGTAGATCTTCACTAACTGCCAATCATCACGCTCCGTAATCAGCTTTCATAATATGATACTTGTGCTTCAAGGCTTGATTCTTGTTCTTCGTGATTAGTGATGACTCGGCAATATGCCGCCACTTTAAGTTTATTCATATCATTTCCTCCAAACAGAAAACCGCAGGCTGTTTTCACAACCTGCAGTTGGTTATTGTGCAAAGAAAAAAGCAACATTCTTTGTGCATTTTGCACTAAAAATGTAGCTTTCAACTTGGCACGCCAAGAGGGATTCGAACCCCCGACCTACTGGTTCGTAGCCAGTCACTCTATCCAGCTGAGCTATTGGCGCATAAAAATCAATTTTCTTTTT
>CATJTQ010000082.1 GCA_949743325.1 uncultured Lachnospiraceae bacterium | reverse complement strand
TATAGTTTGTTTAACCCGGTCAGACTTCTGGCTTTGCCTTCTTTCTTCCCGTTTACTGTTTTAGGTTTCGTTTCTGAAATCTCTATTTCTTGTGGTTTTACCCACTTTTCTTTTAGAATTTTCAGGGTTGCATTACTGTTCAGTTTTCAATGTTCTGTGCTGCTGTTTTCTGTTGTGCTCACCAGCAACTGTTAAATAATAGCACAGCATTTTACATTTGTCAACATAATTTTTTAACTTTTTTTATTTTTTTTCATTCTATTAATTAAACATATTAACATATAAAAATAATATGTAAATAAGTGTGATGTTACTTTGCTTATAATAGCTATATAGATAAGAATTAGCGAAACAATATTATTTAATCTTTTCTACAAAATGTTTATCGTAAAGTTTCCAATATTTATCATAGATTCTATCATCCACCCCATCAAAATTCAATTGAAACATTCTGAATGTAACCAAGATATTTTTTGGCTGTCACAGTTCCTCATAAGAGTAACAGTACTTCATACCTAGTTGCCGCATAACTCCGCCGCTTCTTAGATTATCTCTATCATGAGTTGCTGTGATATATGGAACACCATCTAGTTTTAACTGTTCAATAAGATCCTTGCCTGCTTCTGTGACAATACCATTGTACCAAAACTCTTTTCGAAGTGCATAACCTAAATCATAACTATCATCAGTATCTACTTTAATGTACCCAATCGGACAATTATCTTTTAAGCAAATCGCATAACTGTACTTACAATCTGCAAACTGTCTATCATTAAAAACCTTAGTTTCCTTTATATCTTTTATAGGAAACCACGGCAAAAAAATATTTACCTCTCTGTCTGTTAAAAATTTAAATAATGCTTTCATATCACTTTTTTCAAATTTTCTTAATATTAATCTATTTGTTTCAAATCTAAAAATCGCCATAATATTTACTCCATAGAATTATGATATATCCTCACTTATATATTACATATCATAGTGTTCACGAAAATAATCGTCCTTAGAAAATCGATGATATGTTATACCAAACTCATCATTCTCAATACAATATACGTACTTTTCAGGCACGTTATCAGAAAAATAAAATATTTTGCAGTTGTTATCCTTTGATTTTTTAATACAACAAGTTCCATTAAATTTTTCAGCATAAGAGTTAAACATATTTTCAACATCCAACATAGAGGAAGACTTTTCATTTAACAAATCCAAAAAGGTTTTTAGAAAATATGGTTCTTGTACATTTTCATAAACATATCTGCTTCCTTTTGCAGAAACTTCTATACAAACTCTTGTATCTTCCCATTTGGCACGTATCACACCAAGAAAATCCATTTTCTCTATTATGTAATCTGAAAATACTGTTTTTAAGTTATCCAAATCACAATTCTTATTCAGATTAAAATAATCATATAAAGATGATATTGGATAATATAACTTTACATTTTCTTCTTGATAACCTATTTTCATCTGCCATTCTTTTAATGTATCAATTACATGTTGTTTTAACTCCATATTATATCACTCCACTTCTTATCTAAATTCAATATGTATACAGTTAATTATAATATTCACTTTGTAATCTATACTTCAGTGCTGCCTATAACATACAACATAACATTTACAAATATCACAAATCAAAGACTCCGCAGCAAGCTGAAGATGTATTAAATTTGCAACACAGCAAGTTGATGGATATTATAGCCTCGCTGCATTAGTCAAATATCCATACAAACATGGTATTTTCCTCATTGATCATAGAATTAAAATTTTTATGATTAAACACCTTATTATTAGGTACATTTAAAATTTATGCATAAAACATTATAAAAGTAAAATGAATAAATAGGAAAATATTGGACTATAATATAAATATAAATCCAAGCAGGTAAAGGAGTGTTTAAATGCTATTTCCAATCTCATTTTCCCAAACAAAAAATTCAGTAAGACAAGACTCTGTTACTTTGCATCCACACTATATCCAGCTTGTAGATGATTTAGAAAAAACTAAATCAGAGATGGATATTATTTATGCAAACTTTGAAAATGCTGTAGATCCTGATTTGATTGACTGTTGTATATATGAATTAAATGCAATACAAAAAAGATATAAGTTTTTACTCAACTGTGTTAAAAAAATAGAGATGTCTAACTGACATCTCTATAAAACTCTCTTATTAATACTATGCCCGAAATCCGCGATTAATATCCACATCTGCAATCTCTGATAACGATTGTTTTCCATATGTCAGTCCTGCATACACCTTTTGGGTATTTTGCATCAGCGGTGATGATTTATCCTCCCTGCTTACAATTTCAAAAGAATCCCTCATTTTCTTAATCATTCCCTCCAATCCGTTTAAGGATTGAGGGGAATTTTTAATTATAGCCTCTGATATTTGTTTATTCCAAAACAAATATAAATTAAACAACTCATTTGAAATTGAATATTTGTAATCCAATGAATGTATCAAATCACCTAAAATATTTTGTGCGTGCGTCATATCAGAAATATAAGAGTCCATATCACCATCATTATAGGCTTC
This sequence comes from uncultured Lachnospiraceae bacterium, assembly GCA_949743325.1. GTDB lineage: Bacteria > Bacillota > Clostridia > Lachnospirales > Lachnospiraceae > CAJJNI01. The sequence goes on along the minus strand of CATJTQ010000082.1, from coordinate 72,162 downwards.
CTTTGCACTTTTAATATAATCCGACATTATATCATATACTACAACAACAAGCTGACTTCGATTACATTGCGATATTCTAGCTGTATATTCTTGTATAAGTTCTTTTTTCATAAATTACACCTATATTAAATAGTTAAATTATTGTAATAACTGTAAAACAGACTGAGGAATCTGGTTTGCCTGAGCTAAGACAGAAGTACCTGCCTGTTGCAAAACTGATGAAGCTGTATATTCTGTCATCTCTTCTGCCATATCAACATCCTCAATTCTTGACAATGCATTATCCATATTAATTTTTGCTGTATCAAGATTCGAAACTGTGTGCTCCAATCTGTTCTGATAAGCACCAATTGAGGAACGAACTGATGATACTCTGTCAATTGCATCTCCAATAAATGAAATAGATTGTGTGCTTGTTGGCTCACTCAACAAATTAACCTTATCTAAATCAAGCGTATAAGTATTTACTGCCGGAATCTTTAAATCCAACGTCTCGCCTTCATTTGCACCAATTTGAAGAACCATTGCTCCTATATCCATTATATCTACATAAATAGTCTGATTAAGTGTAGCCTGAGCTGGATCAATATCCAATTCTATTTCAAAACCACCTGCATCTGAAATTGTAACTTTAGTTCCGTTAGAAGTATATACAGCATTACGCAGAGAATTAGTAGTTGTAATTTTAGTATCTTCACCTACAACCTCATATGATGTTGTTGTCTGATTAATATTATTCTGATTTCCAGTTGAACCCAATGACAGAGCTGTACCAAGTGCAGGATTATCCCATTGTATACTTACCTTTTGTTTTTCCCCAACATCTTTTGTCTCCAACCGAATCTCATCAGCACCATTCTTAGTAACTGTAACACCTACAGTTTCCGCTGCATCCCTAATCTTTCTGTATATATCATCTCCGCTGTCACCTTCATCAATAGCCACTCCTACCCCATTGATTACAATAGATCCCTCCATTGCAGCTGTAACAGGAGCAAAATCAATTTTAGCTGTAACAACAGCAGGCTTTGCAACTTCATCAATTATCATTGTATATTGTGCTGGCTCTACCTCCTCTGAAAAGGTAACTACAGACACCCCATCCATATTTGTATAGCCCCTCTTGTCAATACTTCCATCAAGAAGACATATATTATTAAACTGTGTAACGCTAGAAATACGATCTATTTCCTCACACAACGAATTAATTTCATTCTGCATAGCGACACGATCCCCTGAAGAATATGTTCCATTAGATGACTGCACCGCCAATTCACTCATTCTCTGCAGCATTGCATGAACTTCTGATAGCGCGCCTTCAGCAGTCTGCAAAACAGAAATACCATCATTAGCGTTGTCATTTGCTCTGTCCAAACCTCTTATCTGTGTTTTCATTTTTTGCGAAATAGCCATACCTGATGGGTCATCAGCCGCACAATTTATTTTAAGACCTGACGACAATCTCTGAACTGAGCTTGTCATTCTCTCTTCTGACTTCCTCAACTGGTTATTAGCAATTACGGCTGAAATATTATGATTAATCTGCATATTGTCTCTTCCTTTCCCTACCTTAACAATATTTTGTATAAATAATAAACTTACTCAATAATTATTACTTAACTAATTTATTTATCGGTTAAAAATTAAAGATTATTAATATAGTACAAAAACATTTAATATATTAAAATTATTTTTCAATCAAATAATCTGCAGCAGTATCCAGCGCAAGAAATTGTTAATTCTGATAAAATACAATAATTAGCTTATATTTGTCTTAATACTCTCAATAAAGACCTTAGCAACTTGATACAATTCTTTTGAAGAGGCCTTATTATCACTGTTGCTTATATCTTTAAAAATATCTGTACTGCTTATATTTTCATGCTGTACAATAGATATACTTTCCATCTCGAAACGAGTTGTTTCCATCAATGACTTTGCAAAAATTGATTTGCTGTTCTGCAAATAAGCTACTCCTGAATATGAGCTGACTGCCATATAACCTAATACCTTATTGCCATTTATTGTAAACGATCCTGACATAACACCATACATTTGCGTTTCTAATGAAACAAAAACTTTGCCGTTCTCACCATTACTATGCCTGAACTTAAGATTAATTGCTGTCATCTCACTGCCTATCATCACAGGAATCTGATACATTTCCTCCTTTGACATAGTTGTGACTATATTTAATTGATATGATACCATTTTCATTATTCTGACATCAATGAATGTATTATTTTCATCAATAGTATTATTATTAATTATTTCTCTTACATTTTCTGTAAAATCTTCATATGATTTCTGCATCGTATCTCTGTCTGTCAAACTATCCAATAACTTTTCTGATTTAGAGAGCATTTCCATCTCAGATGAGTCATCAAAAACTTCTGAATTATCAGTATTTGATTTATTAAACAATTTTTTCAGCCATCCAGCAGGATTATTCATAAATTCAACAGCCGCTGCAATATTGTTTAAACTAGCCTTAATATCATAATCGGACAGAAGCGACAATATATTCTCTTCTGCAGCTCCCATCTCCCTTAAAACATTAATTTGATTTTTTAAATATTCTTTATCAAAGTCATCCGCATCAGAAAACTGTTCCATATATTCAGCAAACTGTTCAAAAGATAGACTCATTATATCTTCTTCTGCAGCTGCACCTAAACCTGCTGTACTGATATTATCAAGCACGCTCTTTGCAAGACTCTTATAATATGAACTGCTGTCTTCAGAAAATCCTTTTTCTATCTGTTCCGAAATACTGGAATAACTTCTTGATTCAACTCCGGAAAATTCATCATTAACAACATAGTCCATTGCAGCATGCTTTTTAGTTCTAACAGCAGAGAGCAAATTTTTCATTGTTATATCAGCCCCTTGGGCAACAAGCGCACCAACAATCGCTCCGTCGCTCTTTTCAATCTGATTTACAAGTCTATATATCCCTATGTAAGCTTCTCTCTCAGTTTCAGTTATACCATTTTTGTTTTCCAGTTTCCACAAAAATTCACTGTACTTCTCTTCTCTGGCAAAGCTTTCATCCTCATAGCCTTGTAGTTTATCATTTATTTCTGTTACTGAAGCCTGCAAAGGATTATAATTCTCTCTAATCATTTTAATAACGGCTGAAGGAGTTAAATTTGTTATCATTTTGTTAAGCTGTATATCAACAGCTTTAACTTTCTCTATATTTTCATGTGTTATCTCAATATTATTATAACCTAATATTCTAACTGCCCTCTGGTTAAATCTATTAACCTCTAAATCCATATCTTTTAAAATATCATCTACATTTCTAAAAGCTTTCTTTATAGAATCTCCCATATCAGCTCTAGGTTTTGTCATAACTGTCTCATAAGACGCTTCCGCTGATTTGTATTTCTCTGTCAGATCAGCTCCATCATGCTCAAGCTTCTCTAACACAACATTTTCTTCTGCAAATGCAACCTGACCTACTAAAGCGGCAGGAGAATTTTTAACAACTTCTACTGCATTAACAACCTCAGTATACAGTTGTATATTCTGTTCAGTACTATCAACTCCAAAACTCTGCAGCATATTAGAATTATAAGTATTCTCAATAGACTTAAGCTGTTCAACTAAGTCCGACAAACCTAACACATCAACTTTAATTCCATTCTTCTCCATAACTGCAACCGTTTGTAATGTCATCTGCAGCCGAATTTCCTCAAGCTGCCTTTTAGCTGTAACAAATCTTACATCTGAATCAGTAATAACTGAGGATTTCCTTAAAGCATCATCATTTCCTGCTATATTGGAGATATCTTCTAAAGTCACTTCCCCATTTACAGAAACAATAGCCGCCTTAAGCTGTTCATCAGTAATGTCAGCAACTGAATTTATAAGATCAGTTGCCCTATTAGCAAGTTCACTTAAAGTTTCGCCTGTCAAAGAAGCCTCTGCGGGCAATTTGCCCTCATATATTGCGTCAGTTATTCTATTTAAAAGCTGTTCTTGATTCATTGGAAGTTCTACTTGCTGTAACTCTTCCATACGCTTGATTGTCTCTGAATTTATAGGAAGTTGTTTGTCAAAAAGCCATCTTGCATTTGCAAGTGTGCTGTCATTTATTGAAACGCCTTGCTCTGAAAGCATTTTCTCTATCTGCGGCAGCATTGAATCAAAGTTGCCACCCATCGTATTTTGAACAAGATATCCTCCAAACTGCATTGAGTAATAATTACCTTCTTGCGATGATATCTTATTCATTGACGAGTAAGTTGCAAGATACAACGATTCAACTGTAATTTCCTTATTTGTATTATTAACAAAATACTCCATAGCGCCATCTGATAACCCCGGCACCATACCCATAAGTTCTAATGCATACTTAATATTTTCCAGATTAGTTTCTGTTACAGGTAAACCAACTTCCTTTAATTTCTTTGCCCAGACAGCAGAATTGCCCTCCATATTACCAATTGCAGCTATTTCCTCCTCAGAAAACTCTTCTACTAAACCGGAATCAAAATCTTCACAGTATGCTGATAACTGCATACGAATCTTTTCTTGCACAGTTACAATTGTTTCTATATCTTCATCTTCATAATTTTCAAGTTCTTCTTCTATCTGTGAAAGTTCTTCTTCTGTAACGGAACCAGCCAATGATACCAGAGATTCCTGCAGTTGCTTATTCTCTGTACTCTCCGCTGAATCTAGAGCCTCGCTTCCGCATTTTTCTTTATTCTCTATGTAATGATCCACTACTCCAATTTCAAACACTGCACCAGAGTCAGATTGAGAAACAGCTTTAGACCCAGATGCTTTACTGTTGTAATTTGTCTGGGGCGCAGATACTATTTGTTTTATTTCTTCACTTACATCAATTCTCATTTTGGACACTCCTTTGTGTTACCATTATTTACACTATCCTCTATATATTTCGGCTCAATTATTGTTTTTTATTATAGATTAACATGTCGTTTCTGCAACATAATCAATGCCCTGACGCAAACATCAAGGCATTAATATACTTAATTTATTAACTATAATCTTGTATTTAAAACTCAAATACTGCAACACCAAACGCCGGCAACGGATATGCAAACGAATATTCTCTGTTATCACATTCCTGTTTTACAGCCTTAAACACTTTCTTTCTAGAGGCTCCCTTTCCTCCATAAATTACATCTTCACTGTCAAGAACAAGTTTATATGATGTATCTTCCGGCACACCTACACAATAATCTTCACGCTCTACCGGCGTAAAATTACAAACAAAAAGCAAATTATTCTTCCCGTCAGCAGAATGACGTACAAAACTAAATATACTGCGGAAATTATCATCAGCATTTATCCATTCAAAACCGCCTACATTATGTTCATTATCATACATACACGGATTTTTTCGGTATAATTCAAGCAGCCTCTTTACAAATGCGTGTAAATGCTGGTGCACTGGCTCTTGAAGCAGATACCAGTCTAATTCTCTCTTCTCACTCCACTCCTGTTTCTGTCCAAAGTCTTGACCCATAAATAAAAGCTTCTTACCTGGATGTCCAAACATAAATGCATATCCGGCCTTTAAATTGGCAAGTTTCTCTTCATCTGTATCACCTGGCATTTTATTAAACATAGAACACTTTAAATGAACCACTTCATCATGCGACAGTACTAATATATAATTTTCACTGTATGCGTATGACATAGCAAATGTCATACGATTATGATTATCTTTTCTAAAATATGGATCTAATTTCATGTAATCCAAGAAATCATGCATCCATCCCATATTCCATTTATCGGTAAATCCCAACCCGTCTTTTTCAGGAGCTCCAGTAACCATTGGCCAGGCAGTTGACTCTTCTGCAATCATCATTACACCTTTGTATCTGCCTGTAATAAGAGAATTAAGATGCTTAAAGAACTCAATTGCCTCTAAATTTTTATTGCCGCCAAATTTATTTGGAACCCACTGTCCATCCTGTTTTCCATAATCAAGATAGAGAATTGATGCCACCGCATCCACTCTAAGACCATCAACATGAAATTTTTCAATCCAAAATATCGCGTTTGCTATAAGGAAATTTTTCACTTCACTCTTTGAGAAATCAAATATTTTAGTTCCCCAGTCTGGATGTTCACCCTTTCTAGGATCAGCATATTCATAGCAGCATGAACCGTCGAAGTCAGCCAATCCATGTGCATCACGCGGAAAATGAGCGGGAACCCAATCCAAGATAACTCCAATATTATTTTTATGAAGTGTCTCTACAAGATACATAAAGTCCTGAGGCGTACCATATCTTGATGTCGGAGCATAATACCCTGTAACCTGATATCCCCATGAACCATCAAATGGATGTTCTAAAATCCCCATAAGTTCCACATGCGTATAGCCCATCTCTAATACATATTCTACTAATGAATCTGCAAATTCCCTATATGAATAAAATTTATCTTCATCCGAATCATCTCTGTATATATGCTTTTTCCAAGAACCCGGATGTACTTCATAAATAGAGGCAGGCATAGTCAATGTATCAATCTTGTCTCTCTCTTCCATCCACTTTGTATCGCTCCATTTATAATCAAGAGAAGCAATGATAGAAGCTGTCTGTGGTCTCAACTCAGAATAGTTAGCATATGGATCAGATTTATATAATTTCTCATCCTCTTGCGTAAGAATCAAAAATTTATATAAATCTCCAACTGCAGCTCCCTCAACAAATGCATCATATATTCCCACTTCACCCTGCTTTTTCATTGGATTTGATTCCTCATTCCAATTATTAAACGAGCCAATTACATGTACTTCTTTAGCTTTTGGAGCCCATACAGCAAAATAAACGCCCCTTCTGCCATCAATCTCCGTCTCATGAGCGCCCAGCTTCTCAAAAATATCATAGTGAGTAGCCTGTCCAAATAAATACATATCAAGTTCTTGTATTCTCAAATCCTGTATTCCGTCTGAAGTCTTGACAACACTGCCGCCATATTCAATAACCTTGTCCTCTTTAGGCGCTGTTATAACCTTTCCCGTATTATTTCTGGATGCATTTCTGTTCTTACTCATTGCTTTCTTTTTCTTCATATCACTGTATCTCCTTCCCTTACAGACCAGTAAAATTATTGATTATCTTCTTTTTATAATCATCGATATATTACATTATTATACATTATTCTCAATATAGCTGTCAATCAATCCTGAATTTTTTAACATCCATGAATGTATTAATTTCTTCTTTTTATTTCTGCTAAAATGCTTTATTTCATATTCTCTTTTCATTGCAAGTTCTTTTGTATCATATTCCTCTACAAGAACAAGCTTAAGCGGTCCTCTTCCCCTCGTATATTTTGCTCCTTTTCCTTGACAATGTGCGTTAAACCTTGTTTTAATATCATTAGTCCAGCCTGTATACAAGCTTCCGTCACCACATTGCAGTATATAACAATAATTCATTTTATCTCCTGTTATTTCTATAGAGAAGCAATCGGGAGTTCTTGTATTTTACCTATTGCAAATTTACTGCTATTGTACATGTACAATACCGATCGCTTATTACTCTTTTAATATATGTATAAACTGCGTTAATGTTACTTATTTTCCCATCTTCCTGAAGCACCGCATGGAAGAATAAGTTCACTGTCCTTAACCATCAGTCCAATCTCCTGAGACTTTACGTTTCCATTATAAATAGATTTTATTTCTGTTGAAAGCATATAAGTAAGAACTGCCGGAGCCAAACCAGTTGTATATGAATTTATAAGAAAAAAAATCGGATCATCTGACAACAGTTGGGCAGTCAGCTTAATGAATTCATAAATATTATCCTCCATTTTCCAAATCTCGCCCTTTGGACCTCTTCCATATGATGGAGGATCCATAATAATGCCATCATAATGCTTCCCTCTTCTAATTTCTCTCTCAACAAATTTTTTACAATCATCAACAAGCCACCGAACAGGCGCTTCTGAAAGTCCCGATGCGGCTGCATTTTCTTTAGCCCAAGCAACCATTCCTTTAGATGCGTCCACATGCGTTACCTCTGCTCCCGCTGAAGCAGCTGCAAGTGTTGCACCCCCTGTATAAGCGAATAAATTAAGAACTTTCACGGGACGTTTTGCTGAAATAATTTTCTGTCCAAACCAATCCCAGTTTACCGCTTGTTCTGGAAACAATCCTGTATGCTTAAAACTAAATGGTTTTAGACAAAATGTAAGCCTTTTTCCAAATACTGTATCATAATGTATACTCCACTGCTGCGGCAAATTAAAAAATTCCCATTCGCCTCCGCCCTTGTTACTTCTGTGATAATGAGCATTTCTATTTCCCCATCCCGGATTCTTCTTTGGAGTTTTCCATAAAACTTGTGGATCTGGGCGAACCAAAATATATTGTCCCCATCTTTCCAATTTTTCACCCATAGACGTATCAAGGACCTCATATTCTTTCCAATTATCAGCACACCACATAAACTAAATATCCTCCTTACTTACAATATCATATTACCAAGAAAGTCTGTGTAAATCACCCTGCAGCTGCATATTCATAAAGTTATTCTGTCTCAATGCTTCATATAAAACAATTGCAGCTGAATTTGATAAATTAAGTGAACGTATTTCGTCTAACATTGGTATGCGGATACAATCCTCTTTGTGCTGTATAAGAATTTCTTCTGGTATACCGGCACTTTCTTTTCCAAACATAATATAACTGTCAGTTTCAAATTTTACATCCGTATATAGTTTCTTTGACTTTGTAGTAGCCATATATATATGTGCGCCAATATTTTTGTTTAAAAAGTCCTCAAAATTAATATATACAGAAACATCTAATTTATGCCAATAATCCATCCCTGCTCTTTTTAACTGTTTCTCATCCAACGAAAACCCTAATGGTTTTATTAAATGAAGCCTAGTTCCTGTCGCTACACAAGTCCTTCCTATATTCCCTGTATTAGCAGGTATTTCAGGCTCTAATAAAACGATATTCATCGCCATATTTTTCACTCTTTTCCGGCTCACCGCCACTTAATTATATTTTATATATATAATCCTGACTGGCAGGTGTCAGATGACGAACCTCATCATCATTTAAAATTATTCTATCATTATCATCAGTAGTTCGTCCAACATTGACAGCGCATATACCCTTGTCCATCAGCTGACGGCATAATTTTTCACCATTTTCCGCAGCAATTATCAGAGCTCCGGTAGATAGAAGTTCATACGGATTAATTTTTAACTGTTCACATATTTCTACCGTCTCCTGCCTTATCGGGATTTTCTTTATGTCAACAACAATTCCAACATTAGAGGCTTGTGCAAATTCCCACAATGCTGCAAATATTCCGCCTTCACCAGCATCATGCACAACAGATGCCCCTGCTTCATATGAATATAAAGCTTCTCTTGAAGTTGCAGTAAATTCATAAAAGTGTTCTGCAGCCTCTATTAAATAATTTGGCAGCTTATTTTTAAGCATATCTTTATATTTTATTGCAGCATATGCTGTTCCTTCCAAAGCTATCCATTTTGTGATAACAATATCCTGATCTGCCTTGGCCTTTGGTACACAATCAATAACCGATTTAGTTCCTATCCCTGTAAGAGTAACTATAGGAACTGAAATATCACTGCTGACACTTGTATGACCACCCATAATCTGCATATTATGTTTCAGGCACTGCCGCTCAATAGTTTCCATAATCTCTTTTAAATAATTTTCCTCACCATTTTTTGGAAACAAAATCGAAATAATAACAGCTTCAGCAAAACTGCCTGCGCAGGCAATATGATTAACTATATGCACAAACATACTATCCAATTGACATAATGACTTTACACAGACAGTTCTTGTATCAATTGATGCAAAATGTTTCTTCTCGATATTCAATATACTTGCATCTCTTCCGATTTCTCCGCCCAACTCTACTAAAGACCTTTTATTCTTAATAACTCTAAGTATAGAACGATCTAAAACTGCCTGTGATACTTTTCCTTCTCTCATTCAAACACCTCTATGCTGCAGGCTGTCCTTCCTGTGGCTGCTGCGGCTGTTCTCCTCCTGGCTGCGGTTCCTGCGGCTGCTGATCTGCCGGATTTTGTCCAGATGCGTATTTTGCAATAACAGCTTTTGCCGCACCCTCATCATTGGCTGCAATCGCTGCGTTTAACTCATTTAATGCTTCCGGCGAAGCATTGGCAGTACCGACGCTGACAATTCTAGGGGACATACTGTAATTACTATGATTTATAACTTCTCTTGACTCCTCAACGCCATTTTTATACACAACTTTCCATAACTGCGCCACTAAACCTTTATGAGAACTCTGACTTGTGAAAATAGAACCAAAATTATCTCCTGTTGCGGCAAGTTTTGTTACAGGCTCTGTCTGTGAAACAGTCTCACTCACATAATCTACAGTTCTTGCAGGATCTCTTGTCTCCACTCCGTATATATTAAATGTAATCTTCTTACCTGCAGTAACTCCCTCAATATATATAGGATATTGTGTATTATTTTTAAACTTCAGATCCTTGTAGGTTCCGGCAATCGCCGCATCTTTTGATGGATCTACATAAGTAACGATCATTGAATGATTTGAGCGCTGCGTAACCTCAAGCTCGGATTTTAACACTGCATTGTAAAGAGTTGTCGACACTTGGCATATTCCGCCTCCAGGTGATTCAACTACCTGTCCGTTCTCATATGAAGCAGCCATAAAATAGCCATTATCAAGAGAAATAGGACTAACTACTGCATACGCTGAAAACTCTTCTCCCGGATAAAGCAAAGTGCCATTGATAAGATTTGCTCCTCTCTCAACATTACCGCTCCTTGCGCTTCCTGAAGAAGAATAAGAAGTAGTAGCCGAACCCAACAAATCTTTTACTTTGTCCAAATCAGCTCCAGCACTGCGAGCTTCTGTTACTTTAGTAACTAAATCAATATCTAAATGTTTAGCGTCCCAGCCTTTAGAGATAAAATCTTTTATTGCTGTCAACGACGCTTCTACATCAAGTTCTATACCATTACTTCCATCAGTAACTTCAAAACCTGAAGCAGTTTTTTTAAGGCTGGCATCTACAGCCGCAACATCAAAAGCTTTACACTTCTCTTCCAGAACTGATTTCAAAGCTTCATCTGTAAATTGATATGTCAAATCAATAACACTGCCGTTAACTTCTAATTTCTTTCTCTCTTTATATCTTTTAACTACATTGCCTGACTTTCCAAGATTAACAGCTCTGTTAACAGCATCCTCGGCATTACAGTTAAACCCAAGATCAGATGCTAGCACAGTTACGGTATTTTCACCTATATGCAGATTAAAATTCAAACTGCTAAGAGTAGTAATATAATTATTGACTTCTGCCAGAGCCTGATCATAATTCATGCCTGACACATTAACCTCAGCAATTTGAATACCCTCGCTTATAGTTTCAGATTTTTTTTCTTTGGCAAATAAAACTGAACTGGCAGATAATACAATACAAAAAATAAAAACGCCGATTCCCACTAATATCTTATGACCTCTTTTTGATAACCTTAACATAACAACACTCCTTTACTGACTTTTCTGTCAACGCAGAAATTTACTTTAAATACTTTCCCACGCTCATAACCTCATTGACATTGCCCTTTGTTTTATGTATAGTTGTGTAAGAAAGCTAAAACCATGAACTTACCAACGATAAAACCATTGCAGCTATTAAAATTATTCCAATGGTTGCGGCTATTATTTTGTTATTTTTTGAATTAAAGAATTTCATTATAATATTCCCCTTTCTTTTATTCTAAAATTAATTTGGAGGTTTTAATATGAAAATGCCGTTTTTTACAATTATGGTTGTTTTCGTTATCTGGTTTACAATAAAACTAAAAATGTCAGATAAAGAAAACGCTAAATCTAAAGAAGACTTTCTTGAAAGAGAAAACAATGCTAATCTAACAAGGAAAAAATCCCTAGATAGTCTTAATTATATCACAATTCCATTGGACAGACTACCTTTTTGTGAAGAAACTGACAAAGAAATTTTAGAATTTCAGGAAAAAGTAAAAATACTGTCCACAAAAAAAATTGTAAACTTGACAGGTATAAGCAACACTGACTTAAAACTTGAGTATGGCGCAGCAAATTTAAATGATTTAACTGAATATGATAAAAATTTCACTGATCTTGCCAGAACACTCTATTTGTGGGGAAAGGCATTGTACGCCAAAAAACAGTTTGACGATTCCAAATGCATCCTTGAATTTGCCGTCTCACAAAAAAGTGACGTTGGTGATATCTACGTCATTCTTGCCGATATATACAAGCAAACCAACAATACAAGAAAAATTTATAATCTTATTGATACTGCCAAAGAATTAGATAGTCTTACAAAAAATTCAATTATAAGAAAACTTAACGGCGTACTGACCCAATGCGGCCATACTGCCGAATAATATAATCTATCTGTTTTGACGCCTCACTCTTTGAAAGTGTGTTAATTTCATTATTTGAAAGTCCATGATAATTATTCAAATCTGTTAAATACCTTACTTGTGCAGCAGTTATCGGACTTTCTTTCTTTGCCTTATATGATAATTCAAAACAGTCAAAAAGCTCTTCATCATCTGCAAATTTTTCTTTGAAAATATTGTATAATTTATAGGCGGACTCAGCGTCCTCATAAGCCCGATGGCTTACTTTTGGAGGAATTTTAAAATATTCGCACAGATAACTTAACGATCTGCTCTCAAGACCCTTCAACTTTTTCCTTGCAATTTTCAGTGTATCAATAGCCTGATTAGGAAATTTTCTTTTATACTTATCAGCTTTTACTTTAAGAAAACTATAATCAAATCTTATATTATGACCAAGAAGCACATAACCGTCACAAAAATCACATATATCGTTTATCGCCTGTTTCTCGCAGATTCCAGTTGCCGCCATTTCCTGTGTAATACCTGTAAGCTCGGTTATTTTCGGAACAATTATACATGATACATTAATTAATTTATCATATTTATCAACAATATTTCCGTCTATTACTTTTATAGCTCCAATCTCTAAAATACTGTCACTCGCAGCTTTCATTCCCGTTGTCTCTATATCCAATGCTACAAATGTATTTATCATTAGTTCCCTCCATACATATTTTTATAATCAGCGCCTCCTTATTTACAGGATTACGTCTTCTGTAGTCAAATAAATAGGCGCTTTGTTCCCCATCTATAAAATTAAAAATTTCTATATGCGTCATCTTTATAAGCTGTTTAAAATTATAGCCCTCATACTCTTTTAAATAAAATGGCGCCGCTTCTTCACTCTTATAAAAACTATATATTATATCTTTGTATTTCTTCAAATCACACGCCCAATCCGGTCGGCTTTTCAAATTTTCTCTGGCATACAAATCTAATATCATATACTCGCATATTCTGTCTGACTCCTGCGGAAAATTATCTATTATAAATTCTCTAAGGATATTATAACGTGCAATTCTATTATGGCTCTTCCTGCTATACCCTTTATTCTCATAAAAATCAGCCAACTTATCAAAAAAATCAAAAGGATTATCGTAGTATACAAGTATTTTATCAAGACTGTGAGCAAACTGCTGACTGTTATAATAAACCTCAACCATTTCCTCAACACTTTTTAACTTTATTATTTCATCAAAACTTATCCAATTTGTATACAGAACTTCATAAGGCGGAAAACTGCTGTATTTTATTCCATATTCCTTTGCTTTTTCACACATATACGAACCCTTAAGAACTTTTAAAAATCCTAATTGTAATTGATTGGGACTCATTGCAAACACGTCTGCAAATGACTGCTTAAAACTTTGATAACTCTCATATGGAAGTCCTGCTATCAAATCTAAGTGCTGATGTATATTTTTTTCTTTATTAATTCTCTCTGCAGCATACTTTATCTTTTCGATATCAGCAAATCTTCTAATATGTTCTAATGTTTCCTTATTAGTTGACTGCACTCCGATTTCCAGCTGAATAAGACCATCACGCATTTTATCAAAAATATTAAAATCTTCATCTTCAAGTAAATCTGCACCAACTTCAAAATGAAAATTTGTCATGCCATTGTCATTCTCTGTAATAAACTTCCAAATATTTCTGGCACGTATTTTATCACAATTAAACGTTCTGTCAACAAATTTTACTTGAGGAACATTGTGTTCTATAAAATACATCAATTCTTCCTTTACTAAACTGATACTGCGGTATCTTACTGTTTTATCAATTGAAGACAGACAATAACTGCAAGAAAATGGACATCCTCTGCTGCTCTCATAATATATTATTTTATTTTTAAACTTTTCAATATTATTATAAACAAACGGTATACTATCCATATCTAACAGTTTAGCAGGCTTATTTTTCACAATATTTTTATTTTCATTCCTGTATATTATTCCATCAATATTATCTAATTCCAGTGACTCTTTAAAATAATGGTTAAGCACTTTTCGGAATGTTGCCTCTCCCTCACCATACATAACTCCTGTAATAAATGGATGTTGTGCTAAAAATCTCTCACCTTCATATGATACTTCAGGACCTCCAACCCAAATCGGCACATCAGGATAGATTTTATTAACGTCTGAACATATTTCTTCTACATATCTAATATTCCAAATATAGCAGGAAACTGCTATAAAATCCGGCTTCTGCCTGCATACATCTCTTATAATAACTTCTGTACGCTCATTTATTGTATACTCTGCCAATCTGATATGTTGTCTAAATTCTCCCGCACAAGCTTTTAAATTGTAAACTGCAAGGTTTGAGTGAATATATTTTGCATTTATTGCAATTAATATAACATTCATAGCTGCTCCTCTTACATAAAAAGAAACCGCAAATGCTGTAAACACTTACATCACATTTTACGGTTTCTAATATTTTATTTTTAAAAGACTATTTCTCTAAATATTATTAAATATAATCTTCCAATGTATTTGTTTTATTCTCTTCATATGTAGTAGCTTTTTTTGTATACAAAGTGCTGTCTGAAATTTTGTTCGCTGTGTAATTAGAAACAACTGAAGCACTTGAAGCTATTCCATATGCGTAAGAACCTCTTCCGCTGAATAAAGATTTCAAATCACTAATTGAAGCCTTTCCAAGTCTTTCTTCATCAACTTTAAGATTATTATTTTTATCAATGGATATTCCAACTTTCTCCAACATTTTAGAGTTATTCTTTGTTCTGTTCACAGCATTAAGTGTGCGGCGAAGAATGCTCTTATCATCTGATTCCCCTGCATTCTTAATCATAGAGTTGTAACTTTCAACAAAAGCATTTATCTTCTTCTTAATTTCATCTCTGTCATAATCCTGAACTTTAGTTTCATTTCCATTTTCGTCTTTCTTTATGATTTCTTTCTTCTCAAAAAGTGAGCTGTCAGCATACAAATCTGTTGCAGCGTCTGAAAGACCTTTGGCATCGCTCTTAATCTGTGACAATTCATTTTTAGTTTTCTTGTTATCATCTGATGCATCTGAAGCGTTTGCCTTGTTCTGTTTAGCATAATAATTTTTCAAAAGCTTTGCATAAGATCCATTTCTTATACTTGCATAATCGCCAAGAAAATTAGATGTCGAATTGCTCTGATTTACACCAAAATTATTGCCAAATATTGAATTATAAAAGTTATTTGTATTATTATTGATTGTATTTGACATAAACACCACTCCTTCTAGATAAAATTAAGACCTGTATTCCATTCTTGATATATTCGCTCCAAGTATAACATCTTTCAAAAAAAACTTCAAGCTTTTTGTTGAAAAATATACCATGCTTAACAATTATTCACAATTTAACCACATTTTTGATTTACTTGTTATATTTTCTTTTTCTTTACTGATTATATCGGATATTTCCAATTATTACATTATATATCATCCTATAAAAAAAATTTTTAGTCCAATTAATATTAAAATACATCCTCCAAAAATCTGTGCCTTGTCAGCAAGCTTTGTTCCAAACTTTTTACCAATGTTGACACCGACTACGCATATTAAAAAGGTTACTACTGCAATAATTAATGATGAAAAAAATGCTTCATATATATTATATGATGAGGTTGTAAATCCTGTGGAAAGCGCATCAATCGATGTAGCGATTCCCTGAACAACCAGCATTCGAAACCCTAATTGTACACTTTCTTCCTCCTCACCTTTATTTCTAATTCCATCCAGCAACATCTTCCCTCCAATAAACGCCAGAAGCAAAAGCGCAATCCAAGGAATAAATCTTTCAAACAGTTCAAATGTCTCTTTTACCTTAGCAACACAAAACCAACCTATCATCGGCATTGCAAACTGAAATCCTGCAAAGGTGCCCGCAACAATACATACTGTACCCTTTTTCATTTTAGTGTCATTAAGACCATTTGCCATAGAAACAGAAAATGCATCCATCGCCAGCGCCACACCCAACGCCATACTCTGAATTATTAAAGTAAACCACATACTCATTTTACCTCTCCTTTTGTAATTAGAATTATCAAATAATTTCGCAATATATTTAATATTAAACTGCGTATTAACCTTAAAAATATATATTGTCATAAGAGAATCCGTAATAATACAAAAAGACCCATGTACAGTGTAATCCACTGTACATGAGTCTCATCATTTAAGACAGACCAGATCATTATTAGACCAGTATGTTGACCTGTCACATAAACTTACTTATGCCGATTACTCCCTCACGAAGTTTAAACTTTTCATATTATATCAGATAATATTAAATATTGCAATAAGATTTTATTTAATTTTGCATCCTAATCTGCTCTGACCTAATAAGGGGATATCTTACCAAACAAGAGCTGTTTAATTTTTCATGATACATATTTATTGCTGTAATCTGATGATTTTCATAGGTAGTATAATAATAGATGCCTTTGTCTGCATTGCAGCATGAAGTATATAGAGTAACTTCATATTTACCGTCGCCTAAATTGCAACAGCCTTTCTGCTGTTCTACTGAGCCTAGTATATGAAAGAACTGACTTACACTGTCTGACTCTGATTCACCGGAAACAGAATTCATTTTGACAAATGCAGCCCTGACGAATCGTGACTGGGAAGACAAATCTCCCGGAAGACCTATGGCTCCCATACCACGACTGTATATATCAAGATTGAGTCTGCTGCAGAAATTATTTTTAGGCTCTTTTGTTGACAAACTCATATAATTATTTAAATAAAACAATTGCTCATTAAACGGCGGATTATTGGTCAGTATTCCGACCGGATTATCATAAACATTTAAACCGCTATTAGTAGACTCAACTGTAATAGATTTACCATGCCCTGCTATTATCCAATGCAGCTGTGCCGGAGGTAATTTTTCATTAAAATACTCACCAGTGATATTGACATCTTCCAATAATTTTCTCGCCTCATCTACTGTAGTACATTGGCATAATATCCATGGAATCAATTCAAATGATGCTATATTTACTTTTTCTTTTTCTATCTCATTATAATGCGCGTTTCCAACAAAATTCAAACCGGCAATACAGAGTCCTTTTTCATTTATTGCATCATAATATAACGGATAATTATTTTGTATATGAGCAATTCCAATTATCGCATAATGATTACGAACAGCACCGGCATATCTGAATCTAAAACAATAATTACGAGGTGTTATTGTAATCTCGTCTCCATAAGAGAATTCATAATCTAGTGTGCGTCCAAAATAAAAGTCTTTTGTCTCATAAGTAGCTGCTGTACACATACTATTCCTCCAAAAAACAATTTATATAACTGAATCTTTTTATACTTAAAACAAATATGCTTTATCTATAATATTTTATTTCAGACGCCTGGAATATATTCATTAATAACACTTAATTACTCTATAATCAATAAAATTCAAACTTAAAAGTCGGTATTTGCAAAATTTTTTACAATTTAATATCTTTTTGACACTTCATGTTCAAATAATATTTTTTATTTGTACTGCGAACAATGCCCGCTGCACTTACTGCAGTCACATCCGCACTGAAGAGACTTTCCTTTTCTCTTATCACGAACCATTGTTTTTATAACAAAACCAACTATAATAAATAAAACGCCTCCTACAATTAAAGTTCCCATATGTTACAACCTCCTGTTATTTTAAGCCGCCTGTTCACTATTATACCACGTAATTTTTCTATTCGGGCGAAAAAGCAGATACAGCATACCAATCAGAAACAAAACCGCAATTATCGTTCCAAATCCAAAGCTAACAGTTCCTGTAATAAATCCTCCAATCTGATATACGCAGCATGAAACAGCATATGCTAATGAACATTGATATCCTATCGCAAACCAGAACCATTTTACATCGCTCATCTCCCTTTTTATGGCTCCCATCGCCGCAAAACATGGGGCACAGAGCAAGTTAAATATAAGAAATGAATATGCTGAAATTGCCGGCATTGCAGACGACACTGCTGTAAGCAAATCAGGCGTATCCTCAGCGGCCTCAGCTCCTACTCCAAACAGAACGCCAAATGTTGCAACAACATTTTCTTTTGCAATTAACCCTGTTATGGCAGCAACTGCCATTTTCCAGTCACCCCAGCCAAGCGGTCTGAATATAGGGGCAATTACCGCTCCCATTTTAGCCAAAATACTTGAATCAAGCTGCTCTGCCTCCAACATTGAAAAAGAGCCGTCAACCCAGCCAAATCCTTGCAGGAACCAGAGTACAATTGTTGACAATAAAATAATGGTTCCAGCTTTCTTTATAAACGACCATCCCCTCTCCCACATACTTCTCAGCACATTCATAATTGTCGGCAGATGATAAGACGGAAGCTCCATAACAAAAGGAGCCGGATCTCCTGCAAACATTCTGGTTTTTTTTAATATAATACCTGAGATAACAATTGCCGCAACACCTACAAAATATGCGCTCCACGCAACCCAGCCGGCATTATTAAAACAAGCCCCGGCAATTAAAGCAATAATTGGAACTTTTGCTCCGCATGGTACAAATGTCGTTGTTATAATTGTCATCTTTCGATCCCTGTCACTCTCAATTGTTCTAGACGCCATTATTCCTGGAACGCCGCAGCCGCTTCCAATAAGCATTGGAATAAATGATTTTCCAGAAAGACCGAATTTCCGGAAAATTCTGTCCATAATAAATGCCACTCTTGACATATACCCACATGCTTCTAAAAAAGCAAGGAAGATAAAAAGTATCAGCATCTGTGGAACAAAACCAAGAACAGCGCCAACACCTCCTATTATTCCATCAGAGACAAGACTGACCAACCAGTCGGCACAGTGAAGCGTTTCGCCTAAAAATAAAGCCGTTCCTGGTATTATCCATTCACCGAACAGTGTATCATTAGTCCATCCTGTAACAATATCTCCAACAGTTGTTACTGACACATAGTAGACAATAAACATAACAACAGCAAATATCGGCAGCGCGGCCCATCTGTTAGTAACAATTCGGTCAATTTTATCAGAAATTGTAAGCCTTTCACCTGACACATTTTTCTTATAGCAATCTTTTAATATATTAGAAATATATGTATATCTCTCATTTGTTATAATACTCTCTGTATCATCATCCATCTCATCCTCAATTTTTTTAATCTCATCTGCAACATCAGGTACATATGGCATTTTCTCAGATATTTTTTCATCTCTTTCTAAAAGCTTGACAGCAAAAAAACGCTTTTGCCTACTGTCCACTGCATCATTTATCTTTGCTTCAACCGATTCAATAACCTGCTCAACCGACTGTGAAAACTTATATCTTATTTCTGACAAATTATTATTTTCTGCTGCTTTAACCGCCATAGCTGCTGCCTGCATAATTCCATCGCCCTTTAATGCAGAAACCGCCGTTACTTCACAGCCCAATTTTTTCTTAAGCTCTGATATCTTAATTATATCTCTATTTTTATTAACTAAATCCATCATATTTACTGCAACTACAACAGGTATGCCAAGCTCTATAAGCTGAGTTGTCAAATACAAATTACGCTCAATATTTGTTCCATCAATAATGTTTAATATAACATCTGGTTTCTCATCTACCAGATAATTTCGCGCAACTACTTCCTCCAATGTATATGGTGAAAGCGAGTATATTCCCGGCAAATCAGTAACAAAAACATCTTTATTTCCCTTTAATTTACCTTCTTTTTTCTCAACAGTAACTCCTGGCCAATTTCCAACAAACTGATTAGAACCTGTCAATGAATTAAACAATGTTGTCTTTCCGCAGTTTGGATTGCCCGCCAACGCAATTTTAATAGACATCTTTATCTTTCCTCCTTACGATTATTTAATTAGTAAAGTGTAAAGCACAAATTTCTTTATAAAAAATCCCAGCAAGACATGTTAGTTTCAACTAACTGTATAACAAAAAAAAATAACTGTCACTCAACAATAATCATTTCAGCATCAGCTTTCCTAAGTGAGAGTTCATATCCGCGTACCGTAACCTCAACAGGATCTCCTAATGGCGCCACCTTGCGAATATAAATGTCAATACCTTTTGTTATTCCCATATCCATTATTCTTCTCTTAACAGGACCAGCGCCTTCTAATTTATATACTTTAACAGTCTCTCCAACTTTTACTTCCTTCATCGTTCTCATTATTATACTCCTCTCAGATTAATATCTTAGCTGCCATATCTTTTCCTATCGCAACTCTTGAATCTTTGACATTAATGATTAAATTTCCACCAACTTCTGATACTACTATTATTATGCTTCCGACAACAAATCCAAGATTTTCTAAAAATTTTCTTGTCTGCGGATTTCCGCCTACTTTTTTTATCTTATTGCTTTCACCGGTTTTAGCAAATGTCAATGGCATAAAAATCGTCTCCTTTCTTCATTTACATACATTTCTAATTCCCACGCTTAATGCCGAGCGCGGCATAAATCTAAAATACCTTTTCCAAAAACTGTTAGTTATATGAAACATCGTTAGTATACACTAACACAATCATATTTGTCAATACTTATTTTAATTATTTTATTTAAAAACCGCTCTCACAACTTTTTTGCCATTCTACTAAATCAGACAATGTTATATTATCAACAACGCCATTAATAGCATCATTCAAACGTTTCCACACATTCATTGTAGCGCAATTTTCCATTCTTCCACAATCAGCAATCTTATCCTCAACACAAGACACTGGCGCTAAAGAGCCTTCGGTCAGTCTTAAAATCATTCCTACAGTATAATTTTGCGGATCATTTTTTAACATATATCCTCCCTGAGGTCCCCTTACGCTCCTTACAAACCCCGCTGAATTAAGTATTGAAATTATTTGTTCTAAGTATTTATCTGATATTTCCTGTCTGCCTGCAATCTCCTTTATACTAATTGGCTTTCCAGAATTATCCATAGCTAAATCAAGCATAAGACGTAGGGCATAACGGCCTTTTGTTGATATTTTCATAATAATACCTCCACATACAATAAAATATATTCATATTATACATTATAATTCATACTAATTCAATAGGGTTTAATTGCTCTTCCCTTATAACAAAAAAATGAGAAGCACCATAAAGGACTTCTCATTTAAATAAAAAATACGGGTGACAGGACTTGAACCTGCACGGTCTCCCACCAGAACCTAAATCTGGCGCGTCTGCCAATTCCGCCACACCCGCAAACAATTACATATTATAGTAAATAAATATTTTTGTCAAGTATTTTTTTCCAGTATATAATATTATTACAAATTTAAAAATTTAATCCCTGTTTTACAGATTATGGATCTATATCAAACAGGGATTTATTCTATATTATTCTATACTGTCTTTCTTCTGCACGCAGCATACCAAATGCTTGCAAGCATCAATACAAATAGACCTAGTGATCCAATCTGCGGCAGCAGAAAAATATCGCTGCAATTTACCATTTCCAGAAGATTACTTCCACTATAAGGAATGATTGCCAAAACAGCGAGCAATATTCCAACAAGGCCCTCACCGGCTATAAGCCCTGAGCAGTACAGCATTCCTCTTGTCATCGTATTTTCTTTTTTTTCATCATCAGTTTTCCTGTTTTCTACAATAAGCTTAATTATTCCTCCTAAGAAAATCGGCATACTCAAATGAATCGGCAGGTAAATTCCAATTGCCACAGGAAGAGCTGGAACTTGCAGAACTTCAACTACAACAACTATCGCTACACCTATAAATATCAAATGCCACGGCAAATCTCCCTGCATAACACCCTCAACAACTATCTTCATAAGAATTGCCTGAGGAGCAGGAAGCGATGATGAACCATAACCGAACGCATTGCCAAGCAGATATAAAACACCGCCGATTGTTATTGATGATACAAACACACCAATAAGCTCTGCAATCTGCTGCTTCGCAGGGGTAGCAGATAAAATATATCCTGATTTTAAATCTTGCGACGTATCTCCAGCGACCGCTGCAATAATACATATTACTGATCCTATCGCAATAGCCATAACCATTCCGGAAAATCCAACATTGCCAAGGCTTTTAAGTAAAAAAGCTGCTCCAAGCAATGTAGCTATTGTCATACCAGATACAGGATTATTGCTGCTTCCTACAATACCTACCATTCTGGCTGAAACCGTGGCGAAGAAAAATCCTAATACCAGAATAAAAATCATACCAGCAATATTTACTGGAATGGAAGGCATAAGCCATATTATAATACCTATAATTACCGTACCAGACACAACAAGCCACATAGGTAAATCTTCTTTTTTCTCGTCTAAACCAGTATTCATTTTAATACTTTTAATATTATCACGAACCATTGCCACAATCATAGGCATTGTCTTAATCAGACTGATAAGCCCGGCAGCAGCGACTGCTCCGGCTCCAATATATCTTATATAACTGCCCCAAAGTTCCTGCGAATCCATCATATCAATAGCCACATCTGCCGGAAACATAACCTTTCCCTCTCCAAAAAGAGCTATTAGAGGCAGCAAAACAAACCAGGTAAGCAAGCCGCCGGAAATCATATATGAAGCTATCTTAGGTCCGCATATATAACCAACGCCGGCAAGAGCCGGAAGAACATCAACTCCAATTCCGGCGCCTTTAAAACGTTTAAAAGAATAATGAACACGAGATGGAAACACCCCTAATCCCTCAGAAATAAATTTATACACTGCCGATATTCCCATACCTGCAAAAACACAGCCCGCATGTCCGGCAGCATCTCCAGCCTTTATTACTTGCGCGCACGCTTTTCCTTCAGGATAAACCAGTTCCTTATTTTCTTTTTCAATAAGAGCCCGCCTTAACGGCACCATAAAAAGAACTCCAAGAATACCGCCGCACAATGCAATCATTGTAATTTCAATAAATGAAGGAGCTGCTTCATTCCATTCATCAGCCCACATATAAAGAGCAGGCAAAGTAAAAATTGCTCCTGCCGCAACGCTCTCTCCTGCAGAACCAATAGTCTGTACAATATTAGTTTCCAATACAGATTTTCTTTGCAGCAAAAACCGCATAATACCCATTGATAGGACAGCTGCAGGAATCGAGGCGGAAATAGTCATACCTGCCCTCAATCCCAAATAAGCATTTGCCGCACCGAAAACAACTGCCAGCAAAATTCCAATAATAATTGAAGCTGCACTTAATTCTCTTCGCTCATTTTTCATTATACCACCTATCCTCAGCCCAAATAATTTTTCATACTCTTCAATGCAGTTTTTTCAAGGCGGCTCACCTGAGCTTGTGAAATTCCTATTTCTTGTGCAACTTCCATCTGCGTCTTACCCTGAAAAAACCGCATTGAAATTATACGATTCTGCCGTTCTGTAAGTTTCTTCATTGCCTCACTCAATGATAACTCCTGAACCCAATTATCTTCTTTGTTTTTCTTATCACTTATTTGATCCATAACATAAAGCGTATCTCCTCCCTCTGTATAAACCGGGTCATAGAGACTAACTGGACTTTGAATAGCATCCAAAGCTTGTATTATCTCCTCTTTTGGTATTCCAATCTCAGTCTCAATCTCTTCAATAGTAGGCTCTCTTAACGTCTGCTTTGTCAGATTCTCTTTAGCATAAATTGCTTTGTATGCAATGTCCCTTAAAGAACGGCTCACACGGATACTGTTGTTATCTCTTAAATACCTTCTTATTTCGCCTATAATCATTGGTATGAACATATTTTGTCAAAAGTTTGACATAAGGAAAAAAATACTCTATAATAAAATCTAAAAACTAAGATTTTTTGAAATTTAACTTTTATTTCAAATAATTACTCACAGGAGTATACACAGTAAAAAATAACGAGAGGAGCTGCATCTTATTGAATGACTTTACAGGCATAAATACAATGACAGAGCTAATTGGTACAACAGTATTGGATACAATTGGTCTGGTAATAGCAAATATTGATATTGCGCTTCGTGAAAAAATGCAGTTGTCCGATAATTACCGAGCACTTGGGCTGTTAAGTTCGCGAACTGGAGCAGCAGGACAGATTCTCGCTGTAGATGAAGCGGTAAAGACAACCAACTGCGAAATAGTTTCAATAGATTTACCGCGTGATACAAAAGGATGGGGCGGACATGGAAACTTTATAATTGTCGGAGCTGAAACACTTTCAGATGTCAAACAGTGTGTCAGTATATCACTGGATAAAATAAAACTTCATGCAGGAGAGGTTTACATAAGTAACGCAGGACATTTAGAATTTGCATATTCTGCAAGAGCAGGAAGAGCCTTGAAGAAAACTTTTAATGCACCGCTGGACCGCGCATTTGGATTTATATGCGGTTCTCCTGCAGCCATTGGTCTTGTTATTGCAGATAACGCCCTTAAATCAGCAAACGTTGAGCTTGTAAACTACTGGACGCCGTCAATAGGAACAAGTCATTCTAACGAAGTTATTATAACAATTACCGGAGACGCTTCCGCTGTAAAAGAAGCAGTTATTCTCGCCAAAAAACATGGACTTAATATTCTAAACTCTATGGGAAGTGAAGCTGTATCTCCTACAGGCGTCCCTTACATATTATAACCAATATGATTACTTGTAAATAAAATGGCAATACTTCTACTATAAATAGGAGGTATTGCCATGAAAATATCTGTAGAAAGTTATAATAACGGCACTAAAATTTCTGACATTTCAAAAGAATCACTCCCTGAAATAAAAAATCCCACTGTTTTATCTATAATCGACGAAGCTGTTCTGCGAAACAATCTATTAAATGAGCAGACGCAATACAATGAATCTAAATCTGAATTTATAAACTACAAATTTAAATGATTATGAATGAGTTCATTGAAAAAGCTGCTCTATATGTCAGAGTGTCCACAGATGCACAGCGCGAAGAAGGATATTCAATTGACGCGCAGAAGGAAGCACTGATCGGTTATTGTAAAGCAAGGGGATATAAAGATTACGAATTTTATATAGACGGCGGCTTCTCTGGAAGCAGCCTGGATCGTCCTGAAATAAAACGCCTTATAAAGGATGCACAAAACAGAAAAATAAAAAAATGTATTGTTTATAAACTTGACCGTCTGTCTCGATCCCAAAAGGATACTTTATACCTAATTGAAGATATATTGAATCCCAACGGCGTAGATTTTATATCCATCAATGAAACTATGGATACGTCAACACCTCTTGGCAGGCTGATGTTAGGAATTCTATCAGCTTTTGCACAGCTGGAACGCGAAAACATCAAAGAGAGAACCAGAATGGGAATGCTTGAGAGGGTAAAAGAAGGATACTGGATGGGAGGCGGCAGAATCCCTTTTGGGTATAATTATGATAAAGAAAAAGGGATTTTAGTTCCCAATGAAGACGCCGAGACTGTAAGACAGATTTACAATCTGTATATAGATGGAAAATCTGCGCAGACAATAGCAGATATGTTTGATCTTAAATATGACAGGCTTGTTATGCAGATTCTGTCGCGAAAAAGCAATCTCGGAATAATAACTTACAATGGAAAAGAATATAAAGGAAGGCATCAGCCGATTATCGACCGCGAGACTTATGACAAGGCAATGCTGTGTATGCAGAAACGTGCTGAAAACAAAAACTACTCCTCAAGTTCACTTTTATCAGGTATACTATTATGCGGCCATTGCGGTGCAAAAATGCACTATCAGAGCTGGGGAAGCACCGGCAGAAAAAAAATAAGCTGTTATTCACAACAAACCAGCAAAAAATATTTAATAAAAGATAAAAATTGTCCTCAAATTAAATTATGGCAGGAAGAGGTTGAACAGGCAGTACTTAATGACCTTTTTTCATACACAATCGCAGCGCATAAAAAATCAAAATTATCAGCCAAAAAAGATATTACAGAAAACCTTAAGGAACAAATAGCTTCCGCAGAAAAACAGCTTAAACGCTTGTATGAGCTGTATGCAAAATCCGACGACGATACATTAAGAAGCACAATAGACGAATTTAGAAATAAATATAAAAAATTAAAAAAACAGCTTGAAGATGAAAACCAAAAAAATATAATTTCTAACAGCCGCAGAGAAATACTTAACGAGGTAAATAATTTGGAAGAAGTGTGGGACATTCTAAGCTTTGATGAAAAGAGAAAGATAATTAAATCACTTATTAAAGAGATAATTATAACTGATAATAATATTAGCATTTACTATCACTTTTAATTTCGACATCATATATTCATTGGCACAGCATAAGTTGAAAATTTAACGTTCAATGTATCATCAAAATTATCAATTGCTTTAATAAGACCTATACATCCAATCTGAAACAAATCATCAACATTTTCACCTGATGATGAAAATCTTTTTATAACGCTTAAAACAAGTCGCAGATTACCTTTAATATAAGTCTCTCTTGCCTCCTTATCACCCTGCTTTATCCGCTTAAACAATGCCTCCTTATCCTCATTTTTTAAAAGTGGTAACTTTGCAGTGTTTACCCCACATATTTCAACCTTTCCCAACGCCATCACAACAGCCTCCTTTTCTTCGTGCTTTTTCACAGACACTTATCCACTCTATAATTTTGTGCATAATTAGTTTGGTTTATACATATTTAATATACAATGATTAAAATATTATTTTATAAAAACAGCTGCCTTACGGCAGCCGCCAAGCAAACATGTGCAAACGGATTTTACCGCATACAGTGCCGCTATGTATTACTCATAACGAACCATCTCTTTTTTTAACCTCTTCATAATCTTCTTTTCTAACCTTGAAATATATGATTGTGAAATGCCCAACAAATCAGCAACCTCTTTCTGTGTCAGTTCCTCGCCGCCTGGACTGTTAAGTCCATATCTGAGATAAATTATAGTTCGTTCCCTCTCTGAAAGTTTATCAATCGCCTCATTTAAAAGTCTTTTCTCTACTTCTGTCTCTAAATCTTTATATATAACATCCTCTTCTGTTCCAAGAATATCTGAAAGCAAGAGTTCATTTCCATCCCAGTCAACATTTAATGGTTCATCAATCGAAACTTCTAACCGTGTCTTATTATTTCTTCTAAGATACATCAATATCTCATTCTCTATACATCTCGAAGCGTATGTTGCAAGCTTTATTTTCTTATCCAGATTAAACGTATTTATTGATTTTATCAATCCTATTGTACCTATCGAAATCAGATCTTCTACCCCTACCCCTGTATTGTCAAACTTTTTAGCTATATATACAACTAATCTCAAATTGTGCTCTATTAAAACCTGTCTTGCCTCATTTGCATATTCTCCATCTAAATCCTCTAAAAGTTTTGCCTCTTCCTCCGCTTCAAGCGGCGGCGGCAGTATTTCTGAGCCTCCAATATAATGAACTTCTCCTTCTTTAATATGAACTACATTTTGTATTCTGTTCGACATACGAAACTGAAATTTGCTGTTCGACAAAAATACTTTAAATAACACAGATGTCCCCTCCTTTGGTATAATTTTAGTTTTTTGTTGTTAAAATTGTATGGTAATCTCCATTTTGTGATAAATTTCCACATATAATTCCCAGCAAAGCTTCAGGATACTCTAAAATTTCTCCCTCCTTTTTTATTGTTATTTTCTCAACCTGTATTACAGGTAAAACAGCATTTGAACTGCTAATTGTCTTATAAGGTACTGCGAATACATTACCGCTATTTTTTTCATACAGTAACTCGCTTTTTGTTTCCTCATTATAAATATCATCTGTATGCGGCAAATTTAAATTAAGATATACCGCCAGTTTATATTTTAACGCTTTGTTAATATATGGCTCACATATATCATACTCAACAATAGATACCCCTCTGTTGTGATAAGGAGATATAAGACAATTGCCCGTATCCCACAAACCAGTAGTAGCAATTTCCTTCTTATCAATATAAATCTTTATCTCACAAATTGTCTTTTGATTCCTCTTCCTAGTCATTATTATTCTTCTTAATATGCAAAATATTATATATATAACAACTGCCCACAACAATATTTGCCGAAAGCTGCTAATT
The DNA here is from genome assembly GCA_949743325.1 of uncultured Lachnospiraceae bacterium. Lineage (GTDB taxonomy): Bacteria > Bacillota > Clostridia > Lachnospirales > Lachnospiraceae > CAJJNI01. The sequence continues at coordinate 43,707 of CATJTQ010000082.1, read as the reverse complement.
CTACAAACAAGCTGATTAAATATGCCATTAAGACACAGACTGACAGCATAAAAATATACTAAAGCCTTAAAAAGCGCAAAAAAAGACACTATTTTAAAAGCAATCAGTATCATACATCCGCAAATTATAATATAAGTAAATATATATCCAAATTTTAAAAACCTAAGATCAGTAAGCAAATAGACACAGAGCAGTAGAGAACCTAAAACAGAAGCTGCAATTCTTCTTAAAAGTCCTCCCTCAAGTTTTAAAATCTTTTTAAGAGCAGACAATATTATAAAATCAAGAAAAATATTAACACATAAAAAAATATCTATGTAAAGTTCATAATACACTTAGCACCTCCTGTCCTGAATTACAGTATAAAAGAAGATGACTGCAAATTGTGTCAAATGCAGTCATCTTCTTTTATTTTTTTTGCATATTAAATTTTCCAAAAGTTTCTACTATGTAATTTACTGTTAAAACTATAATTATTTCTTGTTATAACCTTGAAGAAAAGTAGGCATTTTAAGTTCCAAATTATCCTGCTGTTTTCTAGTATCTGAACCAACTCTCTTTATATCTGGCTGAGAAGCAGCAGCAGACTGTGAGGAAGAATTCTCTTCTCGTCTCTGGTAGAATCTTGGCTGATATGTTGATGTTGCTTTCATTGTGCTGTTACTTGTGTATGATGAAGGTCTTGTACTTCCATATGAATTATTTGGTGTAGGAGATGAGTTTCTAATATTTTGCTGAGTCTGCACCCCCAAAGGCTTAGTAGGTGTGGTTATACGGCCTGCAGGAGACTGCATGTCCATATATTCATCTTCAACATTAAGCCCTGTTGCAATTACAGTAATCGTAATTGTATCTCCCATACTCTCGTCTGGAATTGCACCAAAAATAATATTAACATCTTCACCCTCAATATCACCGAGCTTTTCCCTCATGAAATCTGTAGCATCATCAGTGTCACCCATCTTTATATTACCGCACATATTAAATATAATATCACTAGCGCCTCTGATATCTGTCTCCAGCAATGGACTTTCAATAGCCATCTGTGCTGCCTCTAACGCAGCATTATCACCATGTCCTTCACCGATTCCTATATGTGCCAGACCCTTATCACGCATAACCGTCTGTACATCTGCAAAATCAAGACTTATCAGCGCTGGAAGATTAATAAGATCAGTTATACCCTGAACACCTTGCTGCAGCACTTCATCTGCTTTCTTGAGCGCATCCTGCATGGTTGTCCTTCTGTCAAGTATTTGACGAAGCTTTTCATTTGGAATTACAATCAAAGTATCTACATTCTCTTTAAGACGTTCAATTCCTGCCATGGCATTTTTCATTCTCATGCCGCCCTCAAATGTAAAAGGCTTTGTAACTACACCTACAGTTAATATCCCCTTATCTTTTGCAATTCTGGCAACAACAGGAGCCGCGCCAGTTCCGGTTCCACCACCCATTCCGCAAGTAACAAATACCATATCTGCACCATCTATTGCCTGCGACAATTCTTCTGCGCTCTCCTCGGCTGCACCTGCGCCAATCTCAGGTCTTGCACCTGCACCGAGCCCTTTAGTAAGTTTCTCCCCAAGCTGGATACGGACAGGAGCATTACTTAAGTCAAGTGCCTGCTTATCAGTATTAGCCGCTATAAATTCAACTCCCGTAATATTCTCATCAATCATACGGTTTACAGCATTGTTTCCGCCCCCGCCAACTCCAATGACTATAATTTTTGCATTTCCTTCCATTCCATTTGGTGTCAATTCAATCACTGTATATCCTCCTATTCACTTATCAAAAAGTGTTCTATTTAAAAGTGCTCTATTAAAAAAACTATAAATCAGGTTGAATCATTAAAATTTAATCTAAAATATTCTGCTCATAATAGACTTTCTTTTATATAATAATATTTTTTTACAAATAAATCAATACCATTTTTTCAAAGAATTCCCTTTTTTTTTGGTAATTTCTACATATTTTCGAATGTGATATTCTTAGTGTCTTCATTAAAGTTTTCCATATGCAGAACACCTTTTCTTCCAAATAAATCTTCCATCAAATACTTTAACCTCATAACTTTTTCCGCAATACTATCGTCAGTTCCAAGCAAAACTTTGGCGTCACCAAATGTAAGAGCAATCTCCAACGATTTATTATAATTGATTTTATCAGGACGTATATCATTTTTCTTTAACATCTGTGTCAATGCCAAAATAGAATCAAATACATCGGTATCTTTTACCGGAAGCTGCTCATTAAGCGCTAAATTATTAAAATTAAGTCCAGTAATCTCAGGGATATCATTTATCTTCTTTTTAGAACTTTCTACAACTATACCGTTTTTGTCAAAATACATATAATTATCCAGATACTCAACCATACCGATAATACCCTTTTCATACACAGTAATTTTAATCTTACCTGTACTTAATACATTTATTTCAACTGTATCGATAAAAGGAATTTCATCTGTGGAAGTATACTTATACTTCCAGTACAAATACCACGCATTATTTTCCAAAGTACTATTCATAATCAGCCTTTTTATCTCATCATCAGTATAATATTCATTTCCTTCTATCTCAACAGCTGTAACTCTGTTTGCCATAAAAAAGACAGCAAAAACAACGCTAAATACAGCAAACAGACTCATAACAATCTTTATTTTTCTTCTCTTTCTCTCCTGTCTCGTTTTCCATTTTCGCTTTTTCATGTTTATTACTGCCATTGTGTTCTCCTATTGTTCTTATATCGGCTCCCATTGCCTTAAAATCGTTTACTATATCTTCATAACCGCGTCTTATATACTTACATCCATCTATCGTCGTCCTGCCTTCGGCCATAAGACCTGCTATCACAAGGGCGGCTCCTCCTCTAAGTTCCTCCGCAACTACACGTGTTCCACAAAGTTTCTTAACCGGATTTACAACAAGTTTACTTGAACCTTTATATATGTTAGCATTCATTTTATTTAATTGATCAGCAACCTTAAATCTTGCTTCAAAAATTTTTTCCTCTATTATGCTCTTACTGTCAGCTACTGTTAAAAGAGATACAAGCTGCGACTGCAAATCTGTAGGAAATCCAGGATAATTATCTGTTGCAATATATGGAATACCTTTTGATGCATTTTTTCCATCAATAAATATTCCGTTATTCAAACACTCTATTTTTGCATTTACCTGCTTCAATGTATAAATTACACTGTGCAGATGACTTGCAGGTGCTTTTTTCAAAAAAACTTCTCCTCTTGTAGCGGCCGCCGCCAGCATATATGTTCCTGCAACAATTCTGTCCGAAGGTACATCATATGTAACCCCATGAAGTTTATCAACACCTTTTATCATTATTTCATCATAATCTGTACGAAGTATGACCGCTCCCATTTTTCTAAGAAATGAACAGAGTTCCATAACTTCCGGCTCAACAGCAATTCCTTTAATTCTTGTAATTCCATTTGCCAGAACTGCTGCCATAATACAATTTTGTGCTGCACCTACACTTTTTTTGTAAAACTTTAAATTTGTACCTTTAATCTCTTTAGAAGAGGCAATCAAAACATCATCTCTCTCTGTAAATACAACACCCATTTTTTCCAGCATTTCAATATGCAGATTTATAGGTCTTGCTCCAATTGTACATCCTCCGGGGAAAGGCAGTTTTGCCTTTTTGCAGCGACCAAGCAAACTTCCAAGAAACGTTATCGAAGAACGTACTTTTTTTGCTATCTCCTGTTTTATCTCACTGCATACAATACTTCCTGCGTCAATTTCTATAACATGATTTTCAAAATTCACACGGCAGCCGAGTTCCTCAATTAAATTTAACATTGTATACACGTCATCAATATGAGGACAATTCTTAAGCACTACTTTCTCATCAGTCAAAATACTGGCTGCTATCATTGGAAGAACAGCATTTTTTGACCCCTGTACAGTGACATTGCCATTTAAAGGGCGTCCACCAAATATTTCAATTATCTCCAAAACAGCTCTCCCTTATTTGTTATCCTTATTAAAATATGCAGAAAATTCAAAAAAGTGATTGAATTTGCTACTGCATATGTCTACTTCTTGATACACTTAAAGCCAGACCCATTTCTGCAAGAAGAAACATTACAGAAGTTCCTCCGTAACTGATAAAAGGCAGAGTAATCCCGGTATTTGGAATAGTGTTGGTAACTACGGCAATATTTAATATTACCTGAACACCCATATGAGCCAAAATTCCGCTCGCAATAAGATTCCCAAATAAATCTTTTGCATAATGGGCAGTAAGCAGGAATCTGTAAAGTAATAAAAAGAATATTATTATTATTATTACAGCGCCAAAAAGTCCCAATTCTTCACATATTATTGAAAATATCATATCATTCTGAGCTTCTGGTACAAAACCCAGTTTCTGCATACTCTCTCCAAATCCTGTTCCAAACAGTCCGCCTGAACCAATAGCAAATAGTCCCTGAAGTGTCTGATATCCTTTTTCGTATTTTTCAGGATTTCTCCAAATCATTAGTCTCTCCAAGCGGTATTGCTCAACGCTTAAAAATATTGCAACAAATACAACTCCTACAAGCCCTATTATTATAAACTGTTTATACCCGGGGCTCGCTACAAAAACCATCACCACAGCAATTCCAAGTATTATTATGGCCGTGCTCAAATTGTTTGTGCCTACAAGAGCCACAATAGGCATTACCATAAGCATTACTTTGAGCATAGAAAAAATACCTACTATCTTTTTCTTGGCGTGACTGATATACCATGCCAAAAACAAAATTACTGCTACCTTTGCAAACTCCGCGGGCTGAAATGAAAGACCTGCAATTGAAAGCCATCGTTTTGAACCGTTAAACGAACTTCCCACCGCCAATACAAGCGCAGACAATATAAGTGATAACACATATGCTGGAAATGCAAATTTTTCCCAAAAATGATAATCACATTCTGACACAAGATACATAAAAAGCAGCCCTATTGATGTTGCAAAAAACTGTTTTTTCAGGTAATACGCAGAATCTGAAAATTTTACCCTTCCGTTGTATGCACTTGTGCTGTAAAGCATTATTAAACCTAATATTACACATAACAGCACTAGAACAAACATTATGTAATCTAATTGATTTTTTCGGTAAGTAGTCTGCTTTTTTGATGATTTAAAAAGCATTGTCCTACTCCTTATTTTAATTATTAGGTAATTTTCTTTCTTAAACTATTAAATACTGTTCACATAATTTTTAAACATTTCGCCTCTTTGCTCATAATTTTTGAACATATCCCAACTTGCACAAGCTGGAGACATCAGTACTGCATCTCCCTTTTGTGCATTTTCAACACAGAGCTTTATCGCCTCCTCAAATGTCTCTGCAAGAATCACTGGTGAAATTCCATACTTCTCTGCTGTCGCCTTAATTTTTTCTTTTGTCTGACCAATTAGAACAAGACATTTTACTTTTGGCACACATGCTTTTATCCAATCATCATACTCTGAATCTTTATCATACCCGCCTGCAAGCAGTACGGTTGGACGACTCATAGCTTCTATTCCCTTAATTGCGGCATCTGTGTTAGTTCCCTTAGAATCATTATAATATTCAACACCATTTACATCCCTTACAAACTCTATTCTGTGCTCAACAGCTTTAAATGAAGTTATAACATCCCTTATGACAGATATCGGTACTTCCATAACAATTGCAATAGCAACGGCAGCCATAACATTTTCCACATTATGTATTCCCGGAAGTTTAAGCTTATCTGTTTCGCATATTTTCTCTTTCACGCCGTCCTTTACATAAAAGATAACTCCGTCTTTATAATATACCCCAAAGTCCAATTCAGCTTTAGTGCTGAAATAAAAAGGAACAGCCGGGATATCAGAGCCTAATTTCCTTGTTATTTCATTGTCGTAATTAAGCACACAATATTCGTCTGTCGTCTGTCTCTTAGTAATATCAGCCTTTGCTGCAATATAATTATCCATTGTGTGATGTCTGTTCAAATGGTCTGGAGTAATATTTAAAATCGCTGTCACTTTCGGATGAAATTCATCTGTGGTCTCTAATTGAAAGCTGCTAATCTCAGCGGTTATCACAGAGTCTTCCTCTAAATCATCTACAACTTGAGTGTACGGAATCCCAATATTTCCCACTATAAATGAACTATCAAAATAAGCTTTCATAATAGCTCCAGTAAGTGCGGTTGTAGTTGTCTTTCCGTTTGTTCCGGTAATTCCTATAACAGTTCCTCTACCTAAAAGATATGCTAACTCTATCTCTCCAATTACAGGAATTTTATTTTCCTTTAAAGAAATAACAAGAGGTGAATCTATCGGCACACCCGGACTTAAAACTGCAACAGATATTTTCGAGAGAACATCAGCTGAAAGTTCTCCTGTCACTATTTCAATATTCTCACAATTACCTAAACGATTTTTTACACCCAATTTATCTGTTTTATCATTACTGTCATACAATATAACATGGTTGTCTTTTTTTAGCAGTTTCGCTGACGCAATACCACTTATTCCAGTCCCCACTACTAACACAATTTTCTCTTTAAGTTTCATTATCAATCTCCTCTTTTCCAACTGCTCTGCATAACTTACATGAAAAAAAGCAGCGCAATACAGACGCCTGCAGTAATTATTGAAAACAGCACTACAACTTGTGTTTCACTGTACCCGCTCAATTCAAAATGATGATGAATCGGCGCCATCTTAAAAAACCTTTTCCCATGTGTAATCTTAAAATAAGTTACTTGTATCATTACAGATAACACTTCCAGCAGATATATTATTCCAACTACGGGTAAAAACAACGGCATTTTCATCAATAACGCCACCGCAACAACAAATCCCCCAAGGGCAAGAGAGCCTGTATCTCCCATGAAAACCCGTGCGGGATATGCGTTGTAAATTAAAAATCCCATTAAGCCTCCAACAGCAGAACACGTTACTGGTTCTAGTCCACTTTTTATACCAATTGAAACAACCGTAAAAAAACATAAAACAAGCAAAGTCACACTAGCCGCCAAACCATCTATTCCATCTGTAAAATTAACACCGTTCACAGTTCCAAGAATTGCCGTATATGATAATGCAATTCCGGCAATACCTGATAAATGTATACTTTTTCCTGTACTAAACGGGATCTCATATGTAAATATATCAAAAGAATTATTATATAAATAGAACAAAAAAACTGTTGTGACAACAATCTGTGCTGTAATTTTCTGTAAAGGAGCCAGCCCTTTTGTATCTTTCATAACCACTTTTATATAGTCGTCCATAAATCCTATTATTCCAAATCCTATTGTCACAAACAGTACTATACTGATATTTGGATATTTTCTTGAGTATAACACAGACACCGCAACTATAGAGGCTATAATTATAAGCCCTCCCATAGTTGGGGTCCCTGTTTTTCTTATGTGAGATTTTACCCCCTCTTTTCTTATAACCTGCAATATTTTCAGATGTCTTAAAACCCAAATAATTATTGGGCTTAACATAAGACTTATCACAAAAGAAATACCGAGAGGCATCAAAATATCAGTTATCATATACATTTACTCTGTTGTTCCTCCTGATGAAGCAGCCTCCTCCTCATCATAATCAATGCCAAGATAAGGAAGAATATTTGAAAAAATTTCCTGTGCAACCGGTGCCGCTATAGTTCCTCCGTAATATATGCCCTGCGGATTATTTATAATAACTAGCACTAACACCTGTGGGTCATGCGCTGGAGCAAAACCTAAAAAAGAAGCAATATATTTATTTGCACTTCTAGGCAATGTCTGTGATGTCGCAGTTTTTCCACCGACATGAAATCCGGCAACATATGCTTTCTTTCCTGTTCCTTCCGCCACAACTTTCTCAAGCACCTGCCGGACTGTAGCAGAAGTTTCCTCTGATATTATGTTATCTTTTGTCTTATATTCAAGTTTCTCTACTGTATTACCGTCTTTATCACATATTTTAACTCCAAAATGAGGGGTTATCCTCTTACCGCCGTTAATAATCGAACTTACTGTTGTTGCAAGCTGCAGCGGAGTAATCTGAAAAGACTGACCGAAAGATACTGTTGCAAGCTCAACATTACCGACATTTTCTTTCTTATGCATAATTGTTGACGCCTCTCCCGGCAAATCAACATTCGTCTTGCCAAAAAGCTGAAATTGATTAAAATATTTATACATATTGTCAACTCCAAGCCTAAGCCCGACTTCTATAAATACCGGATTGCATGAGTTCATAACTGCAAGTGTAAAATCTTCAGCCCCATGTCCTGTTACTTTATGACACTTTATTCTCCTGTCATCAACAATTTTATATCCCGGACAACTGAATGTATCGCTAAGCTTTACGACGCCTTCCTCCAAACCAGCGGCCATTGTAATAATCTTAAATGTAGAACCCGGCTCATATGTATTGCTTACACAAGGGTTTCTCCACATTTTATTTAACAGATCCTGTTTTGCCGCACTATCAACAGCAAGAGCTGAATCAGAAGCACTCAATGTATAAGGTTCATTTAAATTGAACTCAGGTGTATTTACCATTGCAAGTATTTCTCCATTTTTCGGACTCATAACAAATATTGAGACACTGTCGGCACTCTTCTTCTCAAGTACCTTATTCGCAGCCTGCTCCACGTATTTCTGCACATTTACATCTAAGCTTGTGTATACATCATTCCCATTTTCAGGTTCTTCTCTCTCCTCCGCGCTATCTTCTATTTCAATTCCTCTTGCATCTGTGAGAGTCAATATTTTTCCTGGCTTTCCTGAAAGATATTTATCATATTCAACTTCTAGCCCAATTATTCCCTGATTGTCGCTGCCAGTAAAACCAAGAACTTTAGATGCAAGTGAATCATACGGATAATATCTCTTATAATCCTCGTCTATCTTTACACCTGAAAGTCCGTAAGAACGAACTTTATCTCCTACTGACTTATCAATATTTTTGGCAATGATTTCAATAGAACTCACCTTTTCAACTCTTTTTCTAATCTCTTCCTCATCTTTTCCAAGCTCTTTTGTCAGAACTTCTATTACTTTCTCTTGATCTTCAATCTGACTGTGAATAACTGAAATTGTACATACAGATTTATTATCTGCAAGTATATTTCCTTTGCAATCCAATATTTTTCCTCTTGCAGCCTTAATATTCCTCTCCCTCTGATGCAGTTCTTTTGCCTGTTTCCCATAATATTCAGAAGAAAACACCATGAGAAAGACAAGTCTTCCGACAAGAAAAACGATTATAAACATTATTACAGCAAAAACAATCAATACTTTCTTTTTATTATTTTTTTTGTTTTTCCTGCCTCCCTCTTTGATGAATCCATACTCTCTGTCAGATTTAATTTCTTTTTTCATACAACCTCTATAAGGTTTCATCATCTTTATTTTATGTATGTACCAAATAAATTAGAACTATTGATTTTAATTTTGATTATTGTCTAACAATGGAAATGGCATATTATCATCAAAAATTGCTCCGCTCTCTCCATCTGTGCTGCCATTACCCTGATTTTGTTCAGAATCTGGAGAAGTATTTGTATCTGCCCCATTGTTATTTTCTCCCCCATTAACTTCCATATCAGGGAAAATATTCATATACGGAAGAACTTCTGTTAATATATCGTGAGCCAGCTGCTGCGCAAACGAACTGTGTGCCTGATCGTCAACATTCGGCGTATCAATTACAACATATATTGCAAGTTGAGGATTTTCAGCAGGTACATAGCCAATAAACGATACAAGATAATTCTTCCTGTCTCTCTCGTGTTTTTCGGCAGTACCTGTCTTTCCCCCCATAGTATATCCTTCTACATGCGCTATACCGCCTGTTCCGGTCATTACTGTATCATAAAGATATGTTTTAACAATCTCAGAAGTTTCTTTTGAAACTGTTTTTCTAACTAAATACGGTTCAATATTTTTTACTGTCGAACCATTATTATCTGTTATTTTCTTAACCATATGAGGCTGATAATAATTCCCGCCGTTTATAAGTGAGCAAAAAGCAGCCATCATCTGCGTCATTGTAACATTATATCCCTGTCCGAAAGAACTTGTAGCCAACTCAGTCTCAAACATTGTATCTAATGTATAAACAAGAGACTTACAGTTAAATTCACTCGGTAAATCAATATTTGTCTTCTTGCCGAATCCCCATAAATTCTGATAATGTATAAAATTTTCCACACCTATTTGCGCTGCCATCTGCATAAGCACATCATTACAAGAATTAGAAATCGCCAATGAAATTGTCTCTTCTCCATGACCCTGACGGTTTACACAGTGAATCTCATAATCTGCAACCTTTTCAACTCCATCACAGATAAATTTCTCATTACCGACAAGTTTTCCTGTCTCCAGCCCGGCCGCCACAGTAAATGGTTTCTGTGTCGAACCGGGTTCATAAGAGTCACTCACACAAAAATTTCTCCAAATCTTTCTAAGATAATTAACTTTATCTTCATTTATCCTTTTCTTCTCTTCGTCAGGCATATCATCATTGATAACAAACAATGATTCAGCAGAAACTATTCCAGTTTTAGTTAAATCTCTCGGAGAATTCAAATCAAAATAAGGGAAATTTGCCTCCGCAAGAATCTCACCGCTATTTGGATCTGCAAGCATCACGGCTATCTCCTCCGCACCGTTCCCATCCCTGACATTATTAGCGTATTGTTCATTAAATAACTTAATATATTTCTCAACAATACTTTGAACATTAAAATCTATCGTTGATACCAAATTATTTCCATCCGTTGGATTCTTTACTACTGTCTCCTTATTTCCATCATCCATATATTGATATTTTCTTCCATTAACACCATTTAATTCATTATCATAATAGCCTTCTAGCCCAATGCTTGCAGAACTTCCGTCATCATATAGAAATCCTAAAACATCACATGCAAGACTTCCGAAAGGATACATTCTCTTATATTTTTCCTCAAGAAATACACCTTTAAAGTTCTGATCTTTTTTCTGTACATCCAGAAGCGGTTTAATCTCTTCATACTTTAAAGATTCCTTTAATTTTATGTAAACTGCTTTGGGATTATTTACAAGATACCCCTCCAAAGTCCCCCTATCTAAATCAGGAAAAATCTCACATAAATTATTAAGAACAGGCTCCTTATAATTATCATCTGAATTAATTATACTACAGTCAAATATAACATTATACACTTTCTCACTTGTTGCAAGCAGCGTTCCATTTCTGTCTGTTATATTTCCCCTTCTAAAAGGAATAGTTGTATTTGATAATCCATTGTGTGCCGCCGTCTTCTCAGTATATTCATCCCCTTTTGTCTGCTGTATATAAAAAATGCGGATACTCAGCACGGTAAATACACAGACAAATATAACATACAACAAGCTCAGCTGACGCTGGCTCCTCCTTGTCAGTTTCTTATGTTTGTTAACTTCCTTTTTTGTTATTCCTGATGCCATATAATACCAACTTTCTTACTAAAAAACAGGTTATTCCTGGGGCACATCTGAATATTGTCTAACAAAATCACTCTCTTCATATTTATAATTTACAATCTGATCATTTGAAGGATATACCATTCCTAGTTCTTCTATTGCAATCCTTCTAACCTCATCTATATCAACAGAGCGTTCAATTCTTCTCTCATAATCATCGTTTTCAGCCCTAACATCAATTAATTTTGTTTTCAGCTGCGTCACATGATCCCGGTTATCTGACATCTTGGCCGACAACATAAGAAAATAGCCCATAGCACAAAAAACTGCTAGCGCGGCAAACACCAAGAACATAACATACCCTCTGTTCATTGATGTCACATATTCTCTGTCTTTTCTTCTTCTTTGATTATATTCTCTCTGTCCCTCTTCTCTTCTCTCAATACTTGGACTTCTCTCTACCTGTAATTCTCTTACAGTATTCCCATATATATATAACTCTTTATTTTTATTAGTAACTGTCTTTCTGTCCGGTGATCTTCTCTGTGCCATTACAACATGCCTCCTATCTTCTCTCAAAAACTCTTAGCTTCGCACTTTTTGATCTGCTGTTTTCTAATAATTCTTTATCTGAAGGTAAAATAGGTTTTTTTGTTATCACCTTTCCTTTTGATTCTTTTCCGCACACACATACAGGAAAATGCGGAGGGCATGTACAAGGATTCTCATTTTTCTTAAAATTCTGCTTAACGATCCTATCTTCCAAAGAGTGAAATGTTATTATACAAAGCCTCCCATTTATATTTAGTAAATCTATCATCTTATTGAGGCTTGTACTAAGTACCGTAAGCTCTTGATTCAACTCAATCCTTATTGCCTGAAATGTCCTTTTTGCAGGATGTCCTCCCACTGCGCGGACTTTCATTGGAATTGCCGCCTTAATAATTTCTGTAAGTTCCTTTGTCGTCTCAATAGGTTTCTCTGCTCTTACTCTAACAATATGTTTAGCGATATTCTTTGCAAACTTCTCCTCTCCATAATCCTTAATAACATGAAAAAGCTCGTTTTCAGTATATTTATTGACAATATCTCCTGCTGTACTGCTCTGCCTTCTGTCCATACGCATATCCAAAGGCGCGTCTTCCATATAGGAAAAACCTCTCTCGGCTGTATCCAACTGATAAGATGAAACACCTAAATCCAAAAGTATCCCATCAACCTTACTAACTGACAGTTCTTTCAATACCTCTTCAATATTACAATAATTATTTCGAACTATAGTAACTTTATCTACAAATTCTTTTAGTCTGCCAGCAGCTGCACATATCGCATCACCGTCCTGATCTATACCAATTAGTCTGCCTTTACATGTCAGTTTTTTTGCAATCTCATAAGAATGCCCTGCTCCGCCCAAGGTACCATCAACATAAATGCCATCAGGTTTAATATTTAGCTGTTCAATTGTCTCATGCAACAATACAGATTTATGTTTAAATTCCATCGGCACTCCTCTACCTAATAACTCTTATATCTCAATACCAGTTTCTGCAAGACTTGACATTGCCTCATCTAAATCAATACTGCAGTTTTCTTCATATCTTTCTTTATCCCAAATCTCCACACGTTCTAACACACCTGCAAGAACAACTTCTTTGTCCAGACCAGCGTGTTCTCTGAGTTTCTGATCTATTAGTACTCTCCCCTGCTTGTCCAACTCACATTTTGAGGCTCCAGTTGTAAAATATCTTACCAATTTCTGTCCCGCCTTATTGTTTTTTGGTACTAAAGCAAGCTTCTTCTCAAGTTCTTCCCAAGCATCCATAGGTAAAATAGAAAGACAGTTTCCATCGTATCCCTTAGTAATTACAAATTTATCACCAAGTTCCTCCCTTAATTTTGCAGGGATTATAAGACGCCCTTTAGCATCTATTGAATGATAATATTCACCATTAAACATACGAGGTCACCTTCTTCCCTAGTGTTTGCAGAACAACTTAACTACCACATTTTACCACTTAATGGGTAAATCACTCCACATTCCACCACTTATAATATATAATACACCACCATCATATGTTTTGCAAGATTAATTTTAGATACAAAAATAAGTAACAAACGCCCAAAATCCATGCAATATTGGTTACTTAGCTTATAGCTACCTATAATATAATAAGAGTAAATATACTTTTACAATTGATTATATAGTATTTGTATGTTATAATATAATTATATGATTTAACTGAAAGGTAAATTAATTTTCATTTTTTGCTCTTCAGACTTATGAAAGAGGGTGATTTCTTTTGAATTTAATGGAGGTTCTCACATTATTACTTGTATTGTTCTCAGCGTTAACATATATAGATGGACAAAAAAAGAAATAGCATCCTCCCATAAGAAAGTAAGATGCTATTTCTATAGAATTTTATTGCTGAGGTCAAATCGGATACTACAACCGATAACATTTCTAAGTAGTTATACATAAGAGCTGCTTGTTTTTCAAGTTGCTCTTAACTATTTTAAATTAATGTTAACTTCTGTTATTCATTTTATATTGACTCTATTTTCTATGCAATATTTTATCTTAAATATAAATAAGCAATTATTGTTGAATCCCTTGTAAATAATTTACAAACTGTTGTGCTGTTCTGCCAGATATTCCTCCATACATAAGCTCCCATTTATTCGCTTCAGCTCTAAGTGCCTCAGCCGGCATATCAATACCATGTCTTTCAGCCAGCACTTCAACTATATTAAAATATTCTTTCTGAGTAGGTTTTGAATAACATATGCTTAAACCAAAACGGTTTGCCAACGAGAGTTTCTCCTCCATTGTATCAGAGCGATGCAATCCATTATCATGCTCCATATCTGATCTGTCTTTCCAAGTCTCTCTAATTAAATGCCTGCGATTTGATGTGGCGTATATAAGTATATTATCTGGTCTAGTCTCCACACCGCCTTCTATTACTGCTTTAAGAAATTTGTATTCTACCTCAAAATCCTCAAATGACAAATCATCCATATAGATAATAAATTTATAATTTCTGTTTTTTATCTGTGCTATAACATTTGAAATATCCTTAAATTGATGTTTGTAAATTTCTATCATTCTCAGGCCATCATCATAAAATTCATTTACAATAGCCTTAATACTTGTTGACTTACCAGTTCCGCTATCTCCAAATAATAAAACATTATTTGCTTTCTTTCCTGCAACAAAAGCTTTTGTATTATCTACAAGTTTTTTCTTCTGTATCTCATAGCCAACCAAATCGTCAAGCATCACCCTATCCATATTATTTATAGGAGTAATTATAACTTTACCCATCTCACCTGTCTTAATTCTAAAAGCTTTATTTAACCCATACATTCCCACACCATACTGACGATAAAATTCAGTAACCAAGCTAAAAAACTGTTCTGCTGAGACAGCCATCTCAAGGGTGCTGCTTAAATCCTGCACTTTTTCACTTACATTTTTATTGTACATCAATTCTGTCTTATGTATGGCCTTATAGTTGGATAACTTAGTAAAGCAGTTTACAGACAATATATTTTCAATTTCAGAAAAATCATAATCAAATAACTCCTTAAACGCTGCAAAATCATCTTTTACAAACTCATTTACACTGCCTTCCTGAGCGCCGACTTTCTCGCATGTAATACTGAATGGATTCTCATTTGTGATTAGAAGAAATGTTAGATAATTGTGCCATAGATTTCGGTCAAAGCCATAATCCGTCGCCACCTGTAAAATCCGTTTCACCTGAACAAATAATCTTGTCCTTAATCGGTCTAGACTGTCACTGTTATTTTCAATTTTCTCACAAATATTTGCAAGCTGCATTAATATAGAATCTTCTTCCATATCTCCATACATTAAAAGTCTTGATATTATATGATTCATTATATTTTCCTCCAAACTTAAACATATATATTGACATATATGAGAACAGACATATTTATAATCTTTTATTTTATAATAATATTAAAGGACTGCTCAAGAACTACCTCTTCAATATTATCTTCACTATTACTTATCACAACATCAAAAGTGTACTTAACTTTATAGAAAATATTATCCTGTTCATCTATACATATGTATTCTTATATTGAACATTCTCGATTTCCACTTGTACATTATCTGGTAACTTTAAATTATCATAATATGACTGCACATAATTGTCAACCTGCTTATTTGCCTATGCATTAACATCAGCAATTGATGCCAGATTTGACTGTTAAATCTTTACTTTCTGATTAAGACAAAATATTTCTAAAATATTATTTTTTATAAGCTACAGCATCGCCCATTTTAATTATTGTCTCACCATTATTATCCATTCTTGCGTACACTTCTTTATTTAATTCAATTGTTCCATTCTGCACCAGCAAAATAATTGTTGACCCTCCAAATTCAAAATACCCTTTTTCCTCACCAGCGCTTACATATGCTGCTTCTAATGAATGTCTGTAATTTGTTATTTTTCCTACAAGAAGCGCACCGATCTCCATCTGTATAACAAATCCAAAATTATCTGTTTTAAGCACCTGATACTCCCTGCTGTTCTGTGCAAATACCGGAACTGTTCTAAGCGCAATTGGTCTGACACAGTGAAGTTTCCCTTTTACCTTTCTAATATGAACAATCTTACCATCTGCCGGATAACAATACCTGTGATAATTTTCAGGAGTAAGTCTGAAAATAAGAGCTGTCCCATTATAAAATTTTTGTGCCAGCCCTTTATCTTTTAGTAAATCTTCCAAAGAAAACTTTGTATTTTTTACATTAAATATCGTATTCTCTTCTATTTTCTCCACTGACAAAAAAGCATCGCATGGGCTAATAAGACAATTCTCTTTTGACTTATCAAGACCTGTCCTTCTCTTCCTTGTAAAAAATGCGTTAAATGATGAAAAACCGCCTTCAGGAATCTCTACTCCTGTCATATCAATTTTATTCTTTCGTATAAAAAATGGTATTATCCATTTTGAGACTCCTGAAGAAAGAAAACAGCCGGCAGCCTTTGACACTGCCGGCTTAACAGAAATCTTTAAAATTATTCTTCCAAAAACAGTTTTATATAAAAAACGAAGCATTAATGTCTCTCTCATACCGCATCCCATCCCATAAAAAATATCATCCCTATAACTTCAAATAATCCGACAATAACAATTAGTATTTTTCCAATTAATTTAGGCTTTTTTATCTCTATTGGCAGAAGGTAACCCACTCCCATTATAACAAGCAGCAATGGAAAGCATATACGATTTCTCAACAATTTATAATCATACAGAAGCCATATCAAAGGTAAAATAACTGCTATTGTTGTTACCGGAACACCCAAATAACTTTTTCTGCATTCTGTAGTAACCTTCTGTCTCTCCTCCTCAAGCACATTAAAATATGCGAGACGTATAAGAGCACATAGAACAAACAACGCCGCAATCATTCCTGAAAAAATACTTTTATCTGAAATCATATACACAAATACACTAGGAAGAACACCAAAACTAATCAGATCACTTAGAGAATCAATTTGTATTCCAAATTTTTTTTCACTGTCCTCTCTTTTTTTAGTAGCAGCAACTGTTCCATCAAACATATCACATACTCCCGCCAACAGCAGAAAGATTATTGCTCCCCAATAGTCACTTCCTATTTCACGCATAATACCACAAAAAGCAAATAACATTCCGCAATATGTAAGTATTACTGTATAATCATAGTATCCTATTAATTTTTTCTTCATCTCATATCTACTCTCCTTTATTTTATCAATCCAAATATAATACTGTATGCCAATATACACCATGGTTTTCCTAAAATTATAATCCATATAAATTTTTTTCTGTCCATTTTAATTAGTCCTGAAAAATAACATAAAAAATCATCAGGAAACAATGGCAGCAGTGTTGCAATAAATAAAAATATATCATATGATCTGCTCTTCTCAATGCGCCTGCTCCACTTGTCATATTGTTTCTTAGGAAACATAGCAAGCACTATATCTATACCATACTTCCGAGCTAAAAAATATGAAATAATAGATCCTACACTAATACCTATATAATTACACCAAAAACCTGTCATAGGTCCAAAAGCAACTGCTCCTGCTGCACATCCAAGGTATCCGGGCAAAATCGGCACCACAACCTGAAGCGCCTGAAAAATAATAAGTACTAATGGAGCAGCTATTCCAAAATTTTCCATATATACCTGAAAAGCTTCCACTGAATCAAATTTTTGATCAATAATCTGCTTAGTAAAAAATAAAACTATTATTATAAACGCCGAAATAATTAATATTTTTATTTTCTTATTCACTAGGAAGTCTCCTCCTTACAATCTTATTACTTATCTTTGATATTATACAACAATAATATTTTGAAATTTTACTTTCAGCAACAAATTGATAACTGGCCTCTGCAAGCGCAACCCCTGCAAACACATCAAGCAGCACATGTTGTTTAGTTGTCAATGTAGATATGCATATACTTACAGCTATAAAAAAAGAAGCACACTTATACCATTTTGGTATTTTTTCATTTTTCCTTACAGCTATAAATGAAAACCAGCTTGTCAGACAATGAATTGAAGGAAACAGATTATCTGCTGCATCTACTCTATACAATAATCTCATAGCTTCATCCCATATGGAATGACCTTCTACAACAGGTCTTATATTTGTTGTAGGAATAACTAAAAAACATATCATACATACTACCTTAGCTATAAGGTCGGCGCTTATAAATCTAAATGCCTCCTCTTTACTCTGCCGGCAGCCAATTACATAATTAACTATCCAGAATAAATAACAGCCCCAATATATAATAATTGTCCAGGGAAGAAACGGAATTTGTTCATCTATAGCGCTGGAAATATTATAGTGAATTTTATCTGCCATAATAAGTCTTGGAATATAATAAGCTATACAGTTAAATGTAATTGTAATAAATAATGGTATCCACATAATTTTAGGTAATATTTGGTATTTTTTTTGCATATATTCCTCTCTTTCTTTATGTGCACATATTTTTTATATAAATAATAATCATTAACGCAAACTGTATTAAATGATTTAATACAGTTATATCACCACTAACAAATATTGTCAACTTATATTCGACATTTTTTTATGACATTTTTGTAATATTTCCTTTTGTATTAACATTTTAAATAAATATAACATAAGGTTTTATCAATATAATAATACTACACATACTTTACATATATTTTTAATATATATTTATAAAAACCCAAGGAGACATATCCCTTGAATAATATTAAAGAGATGTATTTATCACTCTTACATAAGATGAAAGATAACAGGGCATGGTCGCTAACCGGTTTATTTGCGCTTTTTGTACTGCTATCTTTCGGAATTTCATACAATCTGGCGTCTGCGCGTACTACCTCGTCCAATGACAAAAAACTTCCAATTTACTGTGTTGATACTCCAGAAAAGAAGATTGCCATATCATTTGATGCCGCATGGGGAAATGAGGATACTCCCCAAATACTGGAAATATTGAAAAAAAATAACGTAAAAGCCACTTTTTTTATGACAGGAGGATGGGTAGAAAGTTACCCTGACGACGTAAAGGCTATTTATAATGATGGGCATGCTCTCGGAAATCACAGTGAAAATCACAAACAAATGTCACAAATCTCTGCTGAAGAATGTAAAACAGAGATAATGTCAGTGCATGAAAAAGTAAAAGAGCTTACCGGATATGATATGCAGGTTTTCAGGCCTCCATATGGCGATTATAATAATACGCTTATAGAAACATTAAATTCATGCGGATATTATGCCATTCAATGGGATGTAGATTCGCTTGACTGGAAAGACTACGGCGTTGACTCCATTATCTCCACTGTATGCAATCATAAGCATCTCGGCAATGGAAGCATTATTCTCTGTCATAATGGTGCAAAATACACCGCTGAAGCTCTCGAGAAATTAATAACAAATTTAAAAAATGCCGGCTATGAGTTTGTCACAATACCAGAGCTTATTCATAAAGGATCATATAATGTAGATTATAAGATGGATCACGAGGGGAGACAGTTTAAAATTGAACACTAAAAAACAGACCTACATTATATCGATTGCAATTCCTATAATAATTGGTATTGTCTCGTTTATTTTAACGTCAAAACAAATGATAATTTACAATCAATTAATAAAACCGCCTCTCTCTCCTCCGGCATTTGTATTTATGATTATTTGGCCTATACTATATATTTTAATGGGAATAAGCAGTGCAAAAATTATTCTTACCCCCTCCTCACATGGAGAACAAAAAACTGCCATGCTTTTATATATCTGTCAATTATTTTTAAATTTTATATGGCCGATTTTCTTTTTTAACTTTAAGTCTTACAAAATATCTTTTGTAATAATAATAATGTTATGGTATACTGTTTTCAGAATGATTTTAGCATTTTATGAACTTGATAAAAAAGCTGCTTTTTATCAGCTCCCATATTTGATTTGGTTGACATTTGCAGCATATTTAAATCTTGCCATTGCATTATTAAATTCACACTAAAAATATAAGAATATATTTTATATTTTAATTGTTGCACTATTATATATTGTCATATATAATATAACTACACTATTGATAATATAAAGAAGGGATACAGATATGAGTACTACAGAAATTAACAGTGCAGAAATGATTAAGACTATTTTAATTGCAGACGATGCTGAAATTAACCGTGATATTATTAAAATAATTTTTGATGAACAATATAATATTATTGAAGCAAAAGACGGTGCAGAAGCAATTGAAGCTATCATAGAGCATAAAGATAATCTGAGTTTAATATTCCTTGATTTAATTATGCCAAATAACTCGGGTCTTGATGTTCTTGACTTTATGAATAAAGAAGGATACATAAATACAATTCCCGTAATTATGATCACAGGCGAAGCAACCGAAAAAAGTGATGAAAAAGCTTATGAATATGGCGCTTCAGATATTATATACAAACCGTTTGCTCCAAAAGTTGTTATGCGGCGCGCGAAAAATATTATCGAACTCTTCGAACATCGTATTTCTCTCGAAGAAAAACTCGAAAAAAGAACCAAAGAACTTAAGTCAAGCAAAAAAAAGCTGCAAAAAACTAATGAATTCTTAATCAATGCTTTAAGTTCAGTCGTTGAATTTAGAAGTCTTGAAACAGGTGACCATATAAAACGGGTTAAATATTTCACTTCTAAATTATTAGAATATTTAATGGAATTTTTTCCTCAATACGGTATTACAGAAGAGCAGGCTTCTCTAATTACACATGCCTCTGCTCTTCATGATATCGGTAAAATAGCTATAGCAGACAATATTTTGCTAAAACCTGGAAAACTTTCGGATGATGAATATGAAGAAATCAAAAACCATACTATCTATGGATGCGAAATTTTAGAAAAATTCCATCAGGATGATAACCCATTTTACCAATATTGTTATGATATATGCAGACACCATCATGAAAGACATGATGGTAACGGTTATCCTGATGGATTAAAAGGTGACGAAATACCTTTATGTGCACAAATTGTATCAATTGCAGATGTATATGATGCTCTTGTTACTGAGCGCGTCTACAAGTCACCATATGCTGTTGAAGAAGCAGTACGCATGATTAAAGAAGGCGAATGCGGAGAATTTGCACCTGATGTACTATACTGCTTTGACCTGGCAAAATATGACTTTTTCAATGTAACAGAAAAAAGTTTCTCTTTTATAGAGGAAACAATCTAAATAACAACTTAATTTTCTTACCTGATATCGGTATTGTCAATAAATAATTGTATTTTTCAATATAATGATGCGATATTAACTATCACATCATTATATTGTTTATAGATATAATTATCTGACAATCTCATTTTCTTTATACTCTTTTTTGTTAAGCTCATGCATCACCATAAATAAAGCAACTGCTGCTGAGATTAAATCTGCTGCTGGACCAGCATACATAATACCGTCTATTCCAAAAAACAATGGCAAAATTATTATCAGCGGAAGCAGGAACATTATCTGCTGTGTCAACGATAAAAAAATTCCTCCCTTTGGTTTTCCAATTGCAGTAAAGTAGTTGGATGAAATTTTCTGAGAAAAGTTAATAAAAGTAAAAAACAAAAATATTCTAAAATAATTAACTGCAAATTTATAATATTCCTCTGATCCATCACCAAATATTGATATAATTTGTCTTGGAGCAAATTGAAACAGCAAGAACGCTACTGCAGAAACAGCAAAACCGCAAATACATGCTTTTATATATCCTTCTCTTGCTCTTTTAAAATACTTAGCTCCATAATTAAAGCTTACTATAGGCTGCAGGCCTTGAGATATCCCAATAATAAATGCTAAATAGACCTGATTTACTTTAGTAATAATTCCTGCACAGGCAAGCGGAACAGACTCACCATAAGCTGATACAGCGCCATAATATTTAAGCGATTTATTCATTACAATCTGAATAACCATAAGAGCCAGCTGATTTATACATGGCGCTGCTCCAAGAGATATAATTCTCATAACATATTTTTTTCTAACTATTAAATGCTCTTTAGTTATTTCTACTGTTTTACAATGTGCCAGAAGCCACATTGCCATAACTCCTGAAACAACTTGTCCTATTACAGTTGCCAAAGCAGCCCCTGACATTCCCCAATTAAAACCGAATACAAATAATGCATCAAGTATTGTGTTAATGACAGCGCCTACCAGATTACATATCATAGTAAATTTCGGTCTGCCGTCGGCACGTATTAAATGTCCTCCGCCAGTTGCAAATATTAAGAACGGAAAGCCGAAAGAAACTATTCTTGTATAAACCTTTGCATATCCTAAAACATCGTCAGGAGAACCGAAAAAATAAAGCATTGGTTCTAAAAATAATTGAGATACAACACATAAAATCAGACCGCATATAAAAAGCATTACTGCAGCATTTCCCATATAATATACTGCCGTTTCTTTCTCTTTTTGATTGTACTCACCATGTCCCACTGAAATATTAAATGCGGACGCTCCTCCAATTCCAAAAAGAAGAGCAATTGAAACACACGAAATAGATAGCGGAAAAGAAATATTTGTCGCTGCATTTCCAAGCTCACCAACTCTCTGCCCAATAAAAAACTGGTCAACAATATTATAGAGTGAACTTACAAGCATCGCTACTATACTTGGCACTGCAAATTTCCACAAGAGACTGCCTATTCTCTCATGTGCTAATGGATTACTACTTTGCTCACTTTTGTTCATTTTCTATAACCTCCATGTCTTATGACTAATAAAAATTTATGTAATATTTTATATCATTATAAAGATTTGAATATTATAGATTTATCATTCCAATTAAGCAGGAGGCTAACCATAACTGATCAACCTCCTGCTTAATTATAAACTCTTAAATTTAAATAACCTTTTCTATGGTACTAGCCAATCATACATTTCTGCATATTTCTCAGCAGATTTCTTCCATGAGAAATCAGTTGCCATAGCACGGTCAACCAACTTATTCCAGTCTCTTTTCTTGTCATAGAATATATGTTCAGCATATCTTATAATTCCAAACATTTCATGTGCATTATAGTTTTTAAAACTAAAGCCTGTTCCTGTCCCCTCATATTCATTGTATGGCTCAACTGTATCTTTTAATCCCCCAGTTTCACGCACAATAGGAATCGTTCCATACCTAAGACTCATTAGCTGGCTCAAACCACAAGGTTCAAATAGCGACGGCATTAGAAATGCATCACATGAACCATATACTCGATGAGACATCGCCTCGGAATAATAAATATTTGCTGATACTTTATTCTGATATTTCCAGTCAAAATGGCGGAACATATTTTCATATCTCTCTTCTCCAGTTCCTAGCACAACTAACTGTATATCATCCTGACAAAGTTCATCCATTATATACGCAATTAAATCTATACCTTTCTGATCAGTAAGTCTTGAAACAATCCCTATCATCATCTTCTTATCATTAACTTCAAGACCAAGTTCTTTCTGCAGATCAGTTTTGTTTTTTGGTTTTTCTTTGCGGAAATTTTTTGTATTATAATTTTTAAACAAGAACTTATCAGTCTCCGGGTTATACTCATCATAATCTATTCCATTTAAAATACCCCTCAGACTGTTTGCCCTTGCACATAATAGCCCTTCCATATTCTCCCCATATTGACGGGTCTTTATCTCTTCAGCGTAAGTAGGGCTTACAGTTGTAATTGCATCTGCATAAGTCATACCGCCCTTTAAATAATTTGCATCATTATAAAATCCTAGCTTATCCTGCGAAAAAAATGAAGGATGTATACCTGTTATATCCTTAATAGTCTTCATATCCCATATACCCTGAAATTTAAGGTTATGAATTGTCATAACAGATTTTATACCCTGATAAAATTCTCCTTGAGAAAATTTTTCTTTTAGAAAAACAGGAATAAGTCCGGTCTGCCAGTCATGACAATGAATAATATCGGGTCTAAAGTCTACTAAAGGTAAAATTGAAAGTGCTGCTTTTGAAAAAAATGCAAACTTCTCAACATCTTCATAAATATTTCCGTACGGTCTTCCTCCTGCAAAATAATACTCATTATCTATAAAATAAAATTTTATACCATCAATTTCTGCTTCAAGAACACCAACATACTGTTTTCTCCATCCGAGTGTCATATAGAAATTTGTAATAGGCTGCATCATATCTTTATACTGTTGATACATGCACATATATTTAGGTATCACAACTCTTACATCGAAATTCTTTTTATCAAATTCCTTAGGCAATGAACCAACAACATCTGCCAACCCTCCTGTTTTCATAAAGGGTACCGCTTCTGATGCAACATATAGCACTTTCTTCATAAAAATACCTCCTAACATTTATTATCTAATAGTATAACGCAAATTCGGTATCTTTTAAAGTTAAATTTTGTAAATTTTACAAAATTTTTTAATTATAGCTCTTTTTATACTCTAATCTAATTTTATCTGCTATAAGTGCAATAAATTCTGAATTAGTAGGTTTACCCTTTTCATTATGTATTGTATAACTAAATAATTCATCTATTGTATCCATTTTACCTCTGCTCCATGCAACTTCAATAGCATGTCTTATTGCTCTCTCCACTCTGCTTGGAGTTGTCTGAAATCTTTTTGCTATTGTTGGATAAAGTATTTTTGTAATCGAGTTAATCATATCTATATCTTGAACTACCATTATTATTGCCTCTCTTAAATATTGATATCCCTTTATATGTGCAGGAACTCCTATCTCATGTATCATATTAGTGACATCTTCTTCCAAATTGTGTTCAACCTTCTTAGGAGCCTCAAACACAAGAGCTCTGTTTTCATTCTCTGAATTGTAAGAATAAAATCTTTTAATCCTATTTAATATAATGTCTTTTCCAAATGGTTTCTTAATAAAATAGTTAGCTCCAAGGCGAAATACATCTTCAGTTACCTCCTCGCTGCCAACAGCAGACACTACAATAAATTGAGGTCTTTTCTTAATATTAACATCATTATTGACTTTCTCCATAAGACTTAGGCCATCCATCTTAGGCATGATAATGTCAATTAACATTACATCGGGCTCATTCCTCTTAATAAGCTCATAAGCATCTTCACCATTATTCGCACTTCCTATAAGCTCCAACTGAGAATCTGATGAAATAATTTCCCCCAGTGTTTCAAGTGTTACCAGATTGTCATCTGCAATACCAACATTTAATTTTTTCATTTTAATTCCCTTCCCTTCAAAAAATGTAACATTTTTAATGTTCATTTGTATTATAAGGTCAAAAAAATTGATATGCAACCTAATTCGAACGCAAAATTCGACAATAGAAATGTAGAATTTTGCAAAAAAGTAGTAACTTTTTATTGTTTTCCTTATTTTACCACATTTATGTTTTGAAATTTTTGTCGATATCTGTCGGCAAAAAATTACAAAATACTGCAAAAGTTTTTTTACATTGCAAAAGTTTACAAAAATATTAATAAAAAATGACAAAAAAAAGAACAAATGTTTAATCGTTTCAATAAAACATTTGCTCTCTTTTTTCTTATCTTTATTTTTCATTTCTTAACATGTTTTCAATAAAAATACCATATCCTTTTGTAGGATCATTAACAAACACATGTGTAACCGCTCCAATCATTTTCCCATCCTGCAATATAGGAGAACCACTAACGCCCTGTACAATCCCTCCTGTCTTACTTAACAGGTCTTCATCTGTAACCTGCAGAACAATACCTTTATTCCCTTTATCAGTCAAATTGATCTCAAGTATATTAACATCATATTGTTTTAATTCACCATCAATATACGTCTGTATTTCAGCTGCACCTTCGTGAATTTCTTCTTTAGATGCCACCTCAACTTCCTGAGAATTATTTATATAATTAGGACATTTTAATAGTTTTCCAAATATACCATAGTTAGTATTCTTATTAATATTTCCTATCTGTGTATCGTTATTATAATCTATCATTCCAATCAATTCACCAGGATTACCTTTTTCCCCTTTAACAATTGAGATTATTTCTGTTTGAAAAAGGTTGCCGTTCTTTACTTCCATAAGCAAACCAGTATCAATATCGGCTATTCCATGACCCAAGGCACCAAATACACCATCATTTTTTATATAAGTTATCATACCAACTCCTTGTGTATTGTCACGAATCCAAATACCCAGTTTGTATTCATCAACAGCAGTCTGAACTGGTTTTAAACGAACTCTTATATTTTCATTATTTCTCCTGATGCCAAGTATAATTTCTTTAGCGCCATACTTATTTATTTTATCTATAAGCTCTGACTTACTATTAACACTTTCCTGATTTATACTTACTACATAATCTCCGCTTTTAACTATATTTTCAGCAGGAGTATACTCATTATTATCCATTCCAATTACTGAACCTGTTCCAATTATCATAACGCCGTTTGTTTCTACATAAATTCCTACCGGATATCCACCAGGAATAACCGTTTGATTGTCCACTACATTAATTTCTACTTCTTTTAAATCAATTAACCCAAACAATTTATACTCTGCCGTAAAAGTGCCTGTGTTTTGAAATGTATATTTAGCCAAATCATCACTTATATTTATCTGGTTTTCTGCTATTTTTGTATTATTACTTTCTGCCATAACAGCTTTCTCATCAACAAAAACACTGCACATACCAATATTTTGTGTAAAACCTTCACCTGCTCTAATCATTATAGAATCAGGTATCATCTTGCGTATTCCTCCATACAGATAATAACCTGCAAAAAATAAAGCGATGGCTAATGTTACTATCAGCCATCGTCTATAAATCTGTAAATCTCTCACTTTATCACATCCTTACAAACGATTTTCCTAATGTTAGTATGTAAAAAAGTTATGATTTCACTCTGTATGATTTTACCTATTATATTTATTTTTTTAATTATATTTTTGCCGTTTTCGCCAATTCCCTCATTTCTCTTGCATTTTCCAAAACGGCATCCGTTATTTTAGCTCCTCCTAATAATCTGGCTAGTTCCATATATATATTATCTTCCGATAACTCCTTTAAAATAGTTGAAGTTCCATTATTTTCAACTTTTTTTTCTATAACAAAATGGCAGTCTGACATAGCTGCGATCTGAGGTAAATGAGTTATACATATTATTTGTTTATTCTTAGATAACATACCTAATTTTTCAGAAATTTTTTGTGCTGTTCTTCCGCTTATACCGACATCTATCTCATCAAAAATCATCGTTTCAACAAAATCTTTATTAGCCAAAACAGTTTTAATGGCTAACATTATTCGTGACAGTTCCCCGCCTGATGCAACCTTTCCAAGAGGAAGCATCTCTTCTCCGGGATTAGTTGATATTAAAAACTCCGCATCATCAATACCTAGAGCACTAAAAGTTTTTTTCTGATTAAATACCATATCAAATTGAACATCTGCAAAATTCATATCAAGCAATGTATTTTTAATCTCTTTAGCAAGTTTAGCGCCGTGTTTTTTTCTAATTTTAGTTATTGATAAGGCAGTTTTTGTCATTTGAGAAACACACTGATCCAATTCTTCTTTCTTTCTCTGAAGATTTTCTTCATAATCAATCAATTGTTTACATCTACTACTCTTCTCATCTGCTGCCTTTAAAATATCACTAATTGTATTACCATATTTAGATTTTAAGTGATTTATAATATCAAGTCTTTCAGTGACTATATGAAAGTCTTCTTCATCAAACTCCAAGTCCTGTATATAGCTTGAAAGCTCCATATTAAAATCATTTAAAAGGCTTTCAATTGACAATAACTGCTCATTTAGAGATGTTAGCTCTTCATCATATGCGACAATTGCAGACAGCTCTCTGACACTGCTACCAATAAGCTGTGCAGCACAAACAGAATCCGATTCGGCTAACATATTACTTATAACTCCAATGGTATCGTTTATTTTTTGACTGTTTAACATTCTCTTATAAGATAATTCAAGTTTTATATCTTCTCCAGCCTCAAGTTCTGCATCAGTAATTTCCTGCAGTTCATACTGCAAGAAAGAAAGTTCCCTATCCCTTGAATTTTTATCAGAGTCCATATTCTCCAACTCATTTGTTATGTTTACATATTGTTCATATAGCTGTGACATTTTTTTCTTTGGTTTATCGAGCTCTTCTTTTGCAAATTCATCTAATATCTGTAAATGTTTATGCTTATTTAACAACGACTGATGTTCATGCTGTCCATGAATATCAATTACAATTTCTGCTATTTTCTTTAAAAACGCCGCTGTCACCGTCTCGCCATTCACTTTGCTTACACTTCTTGTTTTTGTTATTTTTCTTGAAATTATAAGCTGACTATCGTCCAATGTAATATCAAGCAGCTCCAATTGTTTTTTTTGATAATCATTATCGATGCTAAACACAAGTTCTATATATGCTTGTTCTTTTCCGGAACGAATCATTTCTTTAGAAACTTTTCCTCCAAGGGCAGCATTAACTGAACCAATTATTATTGACTTTCCAGCTCCTGTTTCCCCTGTAAGTATGTTTAAACCATCTTTAAATTCAACTTCCGCCTCTTCTATTAAAGCTAGATTTTTCACTAATAAACTTAATAGCATTCTGTACCTCCCCAAATGTTCACCGTTTGCCTATACCCACAGAACATGTATTATGGGATGTCGTGTGGTAATACATTATGTGACGGCGGATACAATGTCAAAACTTTCCTTATTTTATCCATAACCTCAATTGTCTTCTCCACAGTTCTCACTGCGCACATTACTGTATCATCTCCAGCAATACATCCAACTATTTCATTCCATCCAATTCCATCCAATGCAAGAGCTACAGCCATCGCCATACCTGAAACAGTTTTAATAACAAGGATATTTTGCGCCATATCCATTGTCATAAATCCTTCAGAGAGAATTCGTATATATTTTTCATTTAACCGATCTTTTTCTGATTTAACAACTGAATATTTCTGTCTTCCTGATTCGGATGTAACTTTAGTTAAATTAAGTTCTCTAATATCCCTTGAAACAGTTGACTGAGTGACATCAAAACCAGCATCTTTCAGACAATTTGCCAATTCTTCCTGTGTCTCTATCTCTAACCCGTTTATCAACTCGATAATCTTTGCATGCCTCTCCCTTTTCATATCTATCTCCTCTGCAATCCCATCTTTTTGCTTAGATTTTGTAGGAAGCTGTCCTTATTAATTTTAATCATTTTGGTAGTGAGATTTGATTTCTTAATCTCAATACCATCTCCTCCCTCAATCTCCAACGCGCGGGTAGCATCAAAACTTACCATTGCTTCTGGAGAATTTACAGAATGATATGACTGTGCATATATACATATTTTATCATTTGCATCAAGAACTATACTTCTGCTGCTCAATGTATGTGAACAAATAGGCGTTACGACACTCATCTGAGCACATGGAGAAACTATCGGACCTCCGGCGGACATGCTGTACCCGGTAGACCCTGTAGGAGTTGATACAATTATCCCATCTGCTTCATATGTAGCTAAAAACTTATCATTTACATATATATCATAATTAACAACACGTAATCCTCCTAAACGGCTCAACACTATTTCATTTAAAGCAAGAAACTCATCTGATGAATTGACTCCTCCACTCACAAGATGTCCTTCAAGCATCATACGTTCCTCAATAACGTAATTACCTGCAGTCAGAGCATCCAACGCATTATTCATATTGTCTCTGCCAATTTCTGTCAAATATCCCAGTGTACCTATATTTATACCCAATAAAGGAAGATTATACTTTACTGTATCATGTGCTGCCTGAATAAGAGTTCCGTCGCCGCCAAGAACAATAACAGCTTCAATATTATCCAGTATTTCAGGAACACCATCATTTTCTGAATTTAATTCAGAAAATGATTTTTCTGGAACTATACATTCACATCCGCCATGTTCCTTGAGGTATTTTTGTATTCTCTTTGTTACTGACAAATCTTCGTCTTTATCATAATTAGTTATAATTAAACACTTTTCCATTCTGAGGCGGCTCCTGTATTATTCTCTGTCGTCTTTATAACTTCAATTTTTTCTGCCTGTACACTAACACTGTTGTCACATGCCTCACTATTATTACCAGACTGAGTAACGCCCTCCTTGTATATTTCTGAACCAGCATTTTGAGGCTGCACAATATTGACAGTTTGCGTATTAACAGTATGATGCTGTACCTGCTGGTATGTTTCTGTGCTAGAATGTACAGAACTTCCCTCACCTTCTGAAAGTTTAGCACCGCAGCTTGTACAGAACAACGCGCCTGAAGTTATTTTAGCTCCGCAAGAAGGACAGCTTCCCTTAACTTCTGACAGTTTTCTCTCTAAATCATTAATTTTACCTATTGCAGACCTAATATTTGAAACTTCAGCATCAAAATCAGATTCAGGGTTCATTGAATATTTTTGATAATATTTTCTTCCTATCAATGTGTACATCGATTCAATAACCTTCTTCTGCTCAGAAATTGCACTGTTAATTTTAACATTCTCCGTAACATTTTTAGTCATTGTGGAAGCTTCCTGCCCCAGCTTTGTCATCTTATCTGTAACCTTGTTTGCCATTTTACCAAAATCAAACGCCATAAAATCTCTCCTTTTTTATTTTATTATTATTTATATTAAACATCCACGCAAAATTTACCAATATATAAAATCTAAACTTTACATTAAAATCATTTTATGTTTGAAAACTTCTTGAATCATTTCTCTCAGGAATCCAGCTCATTATGAGCCTGATTTACAATGCTCTCTATATTATGAATCTCAAAATTTGAAAATACCTGCTCTTTATTTATATATTCAACATCTTTATGATTTTGTAAAAATAGCAGGTATTCTATATTTCCTTCTGGTCCTTTTATAGGTGAATACTCAAGATTTAACACTTCAAATCCTATTGATAATGCATAATCTATTATCTTGTTAATAACTTCTTCATGAACCTTCTTATCCCTGACAACTCCTTTCTTACCAACCTTTTCACGTCCAGCCTCAAACTGCGGCTTTATAAGACATCCAATCTGCCCGTTATCAGTCAGCAGATTCTTAACTGGCAGTAAAACCTTAGTTAATGATATAAATGATACATCAATTGATGCAAACTGCACTGGCTCCTTAATATCATCAGGTGTTACATATCGTATATTTGTCTTTTCCATACAGACAACTCTCTCGTCCTGACGCAGTTTCCATGCAAGCTGCCCATGTCCCACATCTACAGCATACACTTTGACAGCTTTATTTTGAAGCATACAATCTGTAAAACCTCCCGTTGACGCCCCTACATCCATACATACTTTTCCCTCTAAATTTATGCCGAATTCATCTACTGCCTTCTCAAGCTTAAGACCTCCGCGGCTTACATATGCAAGTTTCTTGCCTCTTACCTCTATATTCTTGCTGTCATCAAACATACTGCCTGCTTTGTCTTCCCTCTGTCCGTCAACAAAAACATCTCCCGCCATAATAACAGCTTTTGCTTTCTCCCTTGACGGAGCCAGCCCCCTTTTTACCAGAAGGCAATCTAATCTTTCTTTCATTTATCATTCTCCACAAATTTAAGTATTCTATTAGTAACTGAATCCTCATCCAGATGTAACATTGACAACAGTTCATTTGTTGAACCATGCTGTACAAAACAATCATCTATCGCAATTGTCAGCACATTTGTGCCCTTACAATTATTATCCACAAAATCTCTTACTCTCTGTCCGTAACCTCCCGAACAAACGTTCTCTTCTATTGTAATAACATATTTATGCACTTTTGTCAACTCTTTAATTAAATTTTCATCAATAGGTTTTGCAAATCTAGCATTGACTAAAGTACATGAGTATCCTGCATTTATAAGGTTACTACGCACCTTTGCCGCTGTCGGAAGCATACTGCCTATTGCCAATATGACAATATCCTGTTCCTCAAATATAATCTCACTCTTGCCGTATTCTATTCTCTGACGGAACTCTTCAAACTCATCGCATGCTTCTCCTCTTGGATATCTTACTGCAATCGGACCATCAAATTTTGCGGCAAATTTCATCATATCAGATAGCTCCCATTTATTTTTAGGCGCCATTATAGTCATATTTGGCATAATGCCCAAATATGACAAATCAAATATTCCCTGATGAGTTTCACCATCACTTCCGACAAGACCCGCCCTGTCAACAGCAAAGATAACCGGAAGTTTTTGCATACATACGTCATGAACTATCTGGTCAAATGCTCTCTGTAAAAATGAAGAATAAACAGCAAATACCGGCTTAAATCCTCCCATCGCCAAACCTGCAGCAAATGTAACAGCATGACCTTCTGCAATTCCTACGTCAAAAAAACGTTCAGGAAACTGATGTGCAAATCTTTTTAAACCGCATCCATCAGGCATCGCCGCTGTAACAGCAACTATTTTCTCATCTCTCTCCCCAAGTTTTCTCATAACAGTTGAAAAGATATCTGTATAATGTGCTTTTAGCTTTTTATTTTTAGGTATTCCAGTATCAATCTGGAAAGGTGATGTGCCATGAAATCTTGCAGGATGATGTTCTGCCGGGAGATATCCCTTCCCTTTCTTAGTAATTACATGAACGATAACTGAACTGTTGACTCTCTTTGCAAGTTTAAATACCTTACACATTTTTTCTATATCATGTCCGTCTACCGGACCAAGATATTTTATTCCCATATTTTCAAAAATTGAAGCAGGAAGAACAAGCTGTTTAATACTGCTTTTAGCTTTTCGTATCTGACCTACAACTTTATCTCCATAAACGGGAATTTTAGAAATTTTCTCTGTAACACCATTTTTGAGTTCTTCGTATGATGCTTGTGTACGGACATTATTTAATAGCATCGCCACACCGCCGATATTTTCTGCAATTGACATCTCATTGTCATTTAACACAATAATAAAATTTTTGTTTAAATCAAGAGCATTATTCAGAGCTTCCAACGCAAGCCCTCCAGTCATTGCACCGTCGCCTATTACTGAGACAACTTTATTATCCCCTCCATTAAGATCTCTTGCATGGACAAAACCCAGCCCAGCTGAAATCGCTGTCGAACTATGTCCGGTATTAAAACAGTCACACGGACTCTCCTCAGTTTTCGGAAAACCGCTTATACCTCTAAATTTTCTTAATGTATTAAATTCATTTTTTCTTCCGGTTAATATTTTATGTGTATATGATTGGTGTCCAACATCCCATATCAGCTTATCCTCAGGGAGTTCAAAACTTAAATGCAACGCCATAGTAAGCTCAACAGCACCAAGATTTGAAGCAAGATGCCCGCCAGTACAACTAATAGTGTCTATTAAAAATTCTCTTATCTCCTCCGCTAAAAGAGGCAGTTGTTCTTTTGGTAATTTCTTTATATCATTTTCCTTTTCAATTAAATCAAGTATCACTAATAGCGCCCCTTTTATTTTTTACGATTAATCAATGAACCTATAAGCTCTGAGATAAAAGAACTCTCTTTACCTAGTGCAGAAAGATTATCCTGCGCTCTCTTTGATAGTCTCTCAACTTCTTTGGCTGCCTCCTCAAAACCTGCCATCGTCACAAAAGTTGTCTTCTGATTTTTCTCGTCACTGCCTACAGGCTTTCCAAGTTCTTCAGTAGTACTTACCACATCTAAAATATCATCCTGAATCTGAAAAGCCAGTCCTACATCCTGTGCAATCTGCTCGACAATCTCTATTTCATTATCAGAAGCTCCTGCAAGCAGCGCACCAATAGTCATTGATGCTTCTAACAGTGCTGCAGTCTTCTTTAAATGTATAAACATCAATTTATCTTGAGCGATATCTTTTCCCTCTGACTCAATATCAGCGCACTGACCGCCAATCATACCATATATACCTGCTTTTTTTCCCAGAATCTGAATAGCTTTTCCAATTTTCACAGGATTATCAAAAACATCAAATGAATTGGATACAGTTTCAAATGCCAGATTTAAAAGTCCATCTCCTGCTAAAATTCCCATTGCTTCACCATATACAATATGAGTAGTTTTACGTCCGCGGCGATACTCATCATTATCCATCGCAGGCAGATCATCATGAATAAGCGAGTATGTATGAATCATCTCAATCGCTGCCATAAAATACTCTATAACTTTCTTACCCCCGCCGAATAACATATAAAATTCTCTCATAAACAATGGACGGAGTCTCTTTCCTCCCGATTTAAAACTGTAGTTCATCGCTTCAATAACAGTTTTTTGATATCCTGTCTCTCTCGGAAGATAACCTTCTATAATCTTTTCTGTCTCTTTAACTTTTCTGTCCAGAACTTCGTTAAAATTCATCTAAACCACCAGCCTCATTTAATATCATTACTTTTTTCTCTACATCATCCAATTTTTCACTGCATATTTTCAAAAGTTCTACTCCATCTCTATAATAATCAAAAGCTTTCTCAAGAGATATATCTTCTTTTTCCAAAGCCTTAACAACATTTTCAAGCTTAACAAAAGTCTCTTCCAAAAGCTCTGAATTGCTTTTTTCCTCATCTATATCCATCTTTTCAGCCTTAGCCATCCTGAAGCTCCTCTCTTTTAATTTCAGACTTTGATGTCACTGACGCATCAATTTCACCATCGCAAACATTTATCTTTATATGATCATTTATATCAACTTGTCCAATACTAACAAGTGCTTTTCCATTTATAGTAGTATATGAATATCCTGAAGATAATTTTTTGATTGGAGACAGTGCCTCTAATTTCGCTGCACTCATCTTTAACCTTAAATTCTCCCTGTCAATATATCCATCTATCAACATTTTCAATTTATCTTGTAATCTATCAAATTCATTTTTTTGTCTTTCCAACTTCTGCATAGGAGACACATTTTTCAGTCTTAACTGCAATTGTTCAAAATGATTCCTATGATATCTCAAATGTCTCATAATAAGAAGATTTAAATGTGAAAATTCACTCTCTATATTATCAATTAATTTCTTATATTCAAAAACTGCCAGTTCAGCTGCTGCTGAAGGAGTAGGTGCACGCATATCTGCGACAAAATCTGCAATTGTTACATCTGTTTCATGTCCCACCGCAGATATAACAGGTGTATTGCAGTCAAATATAGCTCTGGCAACAATCTCTTCATTAAATGCCCATAAATCTTCAATTGATCCTCCGCCGCGTCCAACAATTAATAAATCAAGCCCCAGCATATCAAGCGCCTGAATTCCATTAACAATACTTTCCGCCGCTCCCTCTCCCTGCACAAGAGCAGGATATAATATCAGCTGCACATACGGATTTCTTCTCTTTGTAATCTGTATAATATCTCTGACAGCCGCCCCTGTCTTTGCCGTTACAATACCAATTTTAGATGGAAATAAAGGTACATGTTTCTTATATTCATCAGCAAACATCCCCATCTCTTCTAATTCTTGTTTTAAAGCTTCAAATTTTAAATATAGCTGTCCAACACCATCTAACTTTATTTCCTCAGCATACATCTGATAATATCCATCTCTTATATAGACAGAAACTTTGCCGCTTACTACAACACTGTGCCCCTCTTCCAAATGAAAGGCTATTCCTTTTCTATTTCCTGCAAACATTACGCAGGATAATATGCCGACATCATCTTTTAATGAAAAATAAATATGTCCTGATGTATGATATTTACAGTTTGAAACTTCTCCGCGCACTGAAATATATTTCAGCATAAAATCATTGTCAAACATATTTTTAATATATGAATTAATTTGTCCTACTGAATAAACATTTTTTCTTGCCATAATTATGCCAACTTTGCCAAAATCCCGTTTATAAATGACGGTGATTCATCCTGTCCATATTTTTTTGCCAGTTCAACCGCTTCATTTATTGCAACGGACACTGGAACATCCTCATCATATATCATCTCATAAACTGCAAGACGAAGTATTGTCAGCTCCACTCGCCCCATTCTCTCTGTACTCCAGCCTGAAGCAACTTCATTTATCCTGTCATCTATTTTTTCTATCAAAGGAATGATATGTTCATATTTATCCAAAATTTTGTCTTTATCTGTTGTAATGACATTTTCAAATTCTTCACTGTCAAAAAACAGTTCCTTCTGCTGTTCCATATCTTCCTGAGAATGGAACTCGCTCAAAAATAACAATTTGAATAAATTCTCTCTAAATTTATAACGGTTCATTAGTTTCCTCCATAATGCATCTTATTGTCAAGTCAACAACTCAAACAGCTCAGTATATAATCTATATGTTTTTCAAAAAAGGGAACTCAATTTATATCTGCAGATTGAGTTCCCTTAAAATTCCTACATATCATTTTCAAGCTGCATATCTACGCCCGCCACACGGACATTAACTTCTTCCACATGAAGACCTGTCATATTTTCTATTGCATCTTTCACCTTAAGCTGTACCTTTTTTGTTGTTTCCGGAATATTGTAGCCATATTCTATATTAACTCCCAAGTCAACTGAAACTTTCTCTTCTATAACTTCAACTCTCACACCTTTAGAAAGTTTTTTCATCCCCAGTTTTGCAATTAATTCATTAGGAATATTGCCTGCCATTGAAGCGACTCCTTTCACTTCCGTTGCTGCTAAACCTGCTATAATTGCAACTACATCATCTGCGATTTTTACTATACCTTCAAATTCATTGTTGGTCTTAGAACTTTCCTGAGCCATAATATACCTCCTCTATAATACACTTTATTACCGCAAGCAATACGCCAAATTAATGCCTGCAGACATCAATGACAAATA
Organism: uncultured Lachnospiraceae bacterium; assembly: GCA_949743325.1. Classification (GTDB taxonomy): domain Bacteria; phylum Bacillota; class Clostridia; order Lachnospirales; family Lachnospiraceae; genus CAJJNI01. The sequence continues at coordinate 6,933 of CATJTQ010000082.1, read as the reverse complement.
GAAAGCTTGCTTACTATGAAAAATTTACTACTTTTTATTATATCAAACTTCTCATCATTTAGCAAAGAATTTTTAATTTTTATAAAATTACTTTATGACAAATTATTTTTTTTATAAATTTACTACTATAAATTTGTTTTATTTTGTGTTATAATAGAAAAGCATATTAAAAATTAAAATGAAAAGAGGGAAGTTTATGCAATTAGATAATATTTCAGAACTTACGCCGGAGCTTCTTTCATTAGCCAAAAAATGTGAACAGGTTAATCAAATTAATCCGGAACTTTACACAAAATATGAAGTCAAAAGAGGACTTCGCGATTTAAATGGTAAAGGAGTTCTAACAGGACTTACCGATATTTCAGAAATCCGTTCCTCAAAAGAAATTGACGGAAAGTCAGTTCCATGCGAAGGCAAACTTTATTACCGAGGTGTGGATATCGAAGATATCGTAGAAGGATTTATTAAGGAAAAACGATTTGGATTTGAGGAGACAACCTATCTACTTCTGTTTGGCAAACTTCCTGATAAAAAGGAACTGGATGATTTCAGTCAGCTTCTTTCTCGATATAGAATGTCACTTCCTACTAATTTTGTCCGGGATATAATTATGAAAGCACCAAGCCGAGATATGATGAACACATTGGCAAGAAGTGTACTGACATTATATTCTTATGATGATAGAGCAGAAGATATTTCTATTCCTAATGTATTAAGACAGTGTATTCAATTAATCAGCCTTTTTCCTTTGCTATCTGTTTATGGTTATCAGGCATACAGTCATTATCATGATGGAAACAGCCTGTTCATACATTCCCCTCAGCCTGAATTATCCACCGCTGAAAATTTATTAAGACTTCTTCGTCCAGATATGAAATATACTGAGCTTGAAGCAAGAATCCTTGATTTAGCCCTAGTTATTCACGCTGAACATGGCGGAGGCAACAATTCTACTTTTACAACACATGTTGTAACAAGTTCAGGAACTGATACTTATTCTGCAGTAGCCTCATCATTAGGTTCTCTTAAAGGACCAAAACATGGCGGAGCAAACATAAAAGTTGTCAAAATGTTTGAAGATATGAAATCAACTATTAAAGATTGGGCAGACGAAGATGAAATTTCTGATTATCTGACAAAACTTCTTAAGAAAGAAATATTTGATCACGCTGGTCTTATTTATGGTATTGGACATGCCGTATACTCTTTATCAGACCCTCGTGCAAAAGTTTTCAAAAGTTTTGTAGAAAAACTTTCTGTGGAAAAACATATGGAAAAAGAATTCGCTCTTTATTCTCTTGTTGAGAAACTAGCACCGCAAATTATTGCCAAGGAGCGCAAAATTTATAAAGGCGTCAGTGCGAATGTAGATTTCTACAGCGGATTTGTATATGATATGCTTGAACTCCCGCAAGAATTATACACTCCAATCTTTGCTATTGCCAGAATATCTGGATGGAGTGCACACAGAATTGAAGAATTAACTAACAAGGGTAAAATTATAAGACCTGCATATATGAGCATTAGTGAGAGAAAAACTTATGTTCCGCTCTCTAAAAGATAATATTATTAAACATATTTATCATATATAAATATATCCAGATTGTATATTAGGTACTTTTATATTATTTTTTGATATACGAACAAGACCTACATTATGGTATACCATCAAATATAATTATTAAAAGTACCTTTCTGACAATCTTAATAAAAGATCTGTGTTCCTATTATCTGACCATCTATCCCATCTATTACCGTTCTAAAAAACAGACAGTCAGGAACAACATTTGTTCCGCTTAAAACAGCCTGTGCAGCCTGATAACACGAATCTGTAGCTAAACCATTTGCCAAAACAACTGCAAATCTTCCACTCATAACAGGCGTAAACTGAGATTTCTGATATAGTACTCCAGTAAGCGTATTTGGAAATGCACTACTTCTAATACGATTCATTATTACGCTACCAACTGCCAACTGACCTTGGTATGGTTCCCCTCCAGCCTCACAATAAATTATAGCTGCCATTATTGCTAAATCACTTGAACTTGACGCGTTTTCATATCCTGACTTTGAAGTCTCTATATTATAATTTTTACTTGAAGATCCACTTGGTGAAGAAGATTGACTTTTCTCCCTCATAGCCTTCTCTTGAGCAAGCTGTGTTTTCAGACTGCTAACAGTTGCATTTTTTGCTTCCAATTCTTTCTCATACGCAAGCGCTGCCGCTTCAGCTGCTTCAATATCACTTTGCTGTTTGGCAATCTCTTTTGACGTATCATTTACAAGAGATTGTATCTCGGCCTGTTTTGTTTCTTTCTGAGCAATAAGAGTCTCTATATACTGCTTATCATTTTCTAGCACCTGCTTTGCTTCTGCTATCTGATTAGTAATTTCTTGATATTCATCTAACGCATTTCTGTCATACTGCGTTATCTCAGTATAATAATCTGCTTTATTAAGTATCTTAGCAAAATCTTTCTCTTCCAGCATCATCTGCAGCATTGAGCTGTCCCCACCAAGCTCATACATATATTTTATTCTCATTTTCATACTTTCATATTGCTCACGCTCAACTACTTCCGCTGCAGCCAGTTCTTCTTGTGTCTTATTTATTTCCTGTTGCTTATTTTCAAGCTCATTCTCCAACTTCGTCATTTCATTACTTAACTGTGAAAGTTTATTATTAAGAGCAGCAAGGCTACCTTCTAATTTTGCCTTAGAATCTTCTAATTTCTCTACTGTCTTATTGGCATCATTCAGTTTTTCTTCCTGTTCACTAGCCTCCTTCTTTGCATCTGAAATTTTTTCCTCTGTAGTCTTGGCATATGAACTTATTGAAACACCTGCAAAAATAAGAACGCAACATATAACTACAAAGATTTTTTTTCCTTTTTGCATATTTATAAGACCTCCCTTTTAGTTGCCACTATTCTTTGTAAACCGACAAAAATGTTTCCCCTCCCGCAGAAACTTGTATAAAAATATGTTCTTTGGGTATAAAATTCATTGACATATTTAATCTTTACAATTATTATTTAAATATAAATTGCTATGACTTAAGTAAAATTCTTCAACTTCATAAAATAATATAGAAGAAAGAACAGGATAAAAATATTATGAATTATACATCTCTTCCCGGTACATACCAATCAACTAAGAAAAACGGTGATATTTATTACCGTTCTGTTATTTCACATAACGGAAAACGTATAAGTCTCGGAAGCTATGAAACACAAAACAAAGCTCATCTAGCCTATCTTCAGGCGAAAAAAATTCTAATAGAAGATAAAAATTATTCTATAGAATCTTACTCTATCTCATCTCCATTACCTTTCGAAAAATACGTCTGTCTAATTAATTTTCGTGACAATGGAATTTACATCAAGAATCCTGTTTATTTAAAAAATGGTTATTTTATTTACTATTTTAATTTAGATGATTACTACTTATTTGATATCGATGAACTGTTCTACTATTCTGAACATAAAATAATGAAACGTGGCTCACACCTTTTTGTCTCAGATTTCGGTATGCAAATTAGTATTTTATCACGGTATGGTATAAAAAATTACGCACGTATTGGTATTGACTACAAATTCATCAATGGAAATACCTATGATCTTCGTGCTGAAAATATACATCTTATCAACTGCTACAACGGTGTTACAAGAGAACATAATGAAAACAACATTTTTTATACATCTAAAATTCATATAAACGGAAACTATATTATAGGCCGTTATAAAACAGATATCGAAGCGGCTATCGCTTACAATAAAGCAATTGATACTGTGAAATCTAATGGCTGTAAAAAAAACTTCCAATACAATTATATTGAACATTTGCCTGACAGTCAATATGCAGATATTTACCAATCTATATCAATTTCACCAAAATTATACAATATCACTTTTTAGTATTATATTTTCACTAAAAGTTGATTTTATCCGGATGATGTCCTGAATTTTTACAAAGTTTTAAATTATCAATTATTTTAATATCCTCTCTTGATAACTTTACATCAAAAACATCAATATTTTCTTTCATTCTCTGCTCATTTAATGTTTTTGGAATAGGTATTATGCCTTTGTTAAGTTCCCAAATAAGACAAATCTGTGCGGGCGTTTTATTATATTTACCGGCTATTTCCATAATTTCATTCAGCTCAAATATTCCTCCCCTTGCCAGCGGGCTCCACGCCTGAACAATTATACTATTTTCTTCACAATACTTAACTGTATCCTCCTGCATAAAGCTTACATGATATTCGATCTGATTAACCATAGGCATTATCTCACAAGAATTTTTAATACAATCTAAATGATGAGGCATAAAATTAGATACTCCTATCGACTTAACTCTGCCGCTCTTATAAATATCTTCCATAGCTTTCCAAGTCTCTTCTATATTCTCTTTCCAGTTATCTCTTTTAGAAGCTGGCACAGGCCAATGAACTAAGTATAAATCTAAATAATCTGTTCCAAGTGTTTTCAGAGACCTATCAAATGCCGCCATAGCCTTATCATATCCATGGTCATCATTCCAAAGTTTAGATGTAAGAAAAAGCTCCTCTCTATCTACTTTACTAAATTTGATTCCTCTTCCTACTCCCTCTTCGTTTTTGTAATAGCTCGCAGTGTCTATCATTCTATATCCGTTATTTACAGCTATTTTAACAGCATTTTCTGCATCTTCATTTTCAATAAGCCATGTCCCAAATCCAATAGATGGAATAGTTATTCCATTACTCAATACACGATTCTTATAATTCATTGTATAAACTCTCCTTTTCATAATTTAATTGTATAATATTGCTTTTTTAATATTTTTATTTTTGCTAATAATATAAGCTAAATATTGTCACAATAATTGCAGCTTAGCCTATCTGCAACAAATATATCAATACTGTAACAAGAATTATTAAAACTTTATCAAATAGTTATTGAAACTACATATCATTATATGTTATACTCTTCTATATATGATATTATTGTACATTATTAAGGTAAAATATGCTGTATGTGATTCTCATATACTGTGCTATATCTTTTCTGCGCTATTGTATCATATTAATATAAATTTTTCAAATGAAAGGATATCCTTATGAATTATCAAATTATAAGTGATGGAGCATGTGATTTAGTTCCAGATTTCGCAGATAAACTTAATGTAAGAATTGTACCATTTTATGTATCATTTGACAAAGAAACTTATTTTAAAGAAGGCAGTGAAATTGACCATGATTCCTTCTATAAGAAAATGGATTTGGAACATGCAATACCTTCCTCCTCTCTCCCTTCTGTCAATGACTATTATGAAATTTTTTCAGAATACACGCAAAATAATGTTCCAATTATTTGTATATGTATTACAACTAAATTCAGCGGCTCATACAACAGTGCTACCACAGCAAGACAACATATATTAGAGGAATATCCTGATGCTAAAATAACTGTTATAGACTCGACATTAAACACTGTTACTCAGGGATTATATGTATATGAAGCAGTCCGCATGAGAGATAACAATATTTCATATGATGATACCGTAAAAAACCTTGAACGAATTAAATCAACAGGACGGATATTCTTTACTGTAGGCTCGCTTGAATACTTAGTTAAAAATGGTCGTATTGGAAAAGTCGCAACTATTGCAGGAGATAAACTTGGTATCAAACCAATTATAATTATGTCTGAAGGAGAGATAGGTCTTGGCGGTGTAACACGAAACCGAGAAAAAACAAAAAAAGCGATTATCGAACAGGTTCAGAAGTATTTCAAAAACAATAATTTGAAATATGAGGATTATACTTTTACTATTGGAACTGGATATGATTACGAAGAAGCAGCTCAATACCGCCAGAAATTTGAAGAAGCTATTGGACAAAAATTCTCTGATATTAAAGCAGTTATCGGAACAACAGTAGGATGTCATACAGGTCCACATCCAATTGGAATAGGATTTATTAAAAAATATGATGCATAATCTGGTTCATTATAAACTTTACTTTTGACAGAATAATATAAACGCTGTCAACAGATAGGTTATTCAACATTTAGAACAATCATTCTGTTGACAGCGTTTTTTCCTGTACTGGTTAAAATTTTATATTATTTATTAGCTAAATTCATCTTTTCCTTATATCTATTCAACGCAAATAAATCAAAAGAATCAAACTATACCATTATGACTTCAATCTGACACATTTTCATCGTAGTCAATGCCGCATTATGAGATTCCTTAGTAACTCCAGCACAACATAATGCGTCAACAATAATGTTTACTTCTGGAAATTTAGCTTTTAGTATAAGAGCATTTGATACTACACATATATCAGTACATAGTCCAATTATCTCAATCTCAAATTTACTATTTGATACATATTCCTCTATTAAAACTGGCAAGTCCAAAGAACCAAAACTTGATTTTTCAACAACAGTATAATCTTTACCTGCCAATGCCTGCTCAACATTTCCATCAAGCTGCCAGCCATCGCTATTCTTTACACAATGTTCAACAGGAAGTTTTTTACCTTCATTTGTACTAAGATAATTTCTATCATGTGTATCTTTTGTAACAAAAATTTTTCCATTATGACTTCGTATTTTTTTACATACATTTGGAATTATTGAGATTGCCTCACTAGTACCAAGCGAACCATTTACAAAATCTTTTTGCATATCAACCACAACTAAAATTTTCAAAACAACCTCTCCTTAATTTAAAAAATAAACTATTTTAATTAACATTCCACAAATATAAACACTTATAACTTAAAAATTACAATTACCAAAAAATCAAATACCCCGCAGATTACTGCGAGGCATTTGATTTTTAACAGGGACAGAAGGACTCGAACCCTCGACATTTGGTTTTGGAGACCAACGTTCTACCAACTGAACTATATCCCTTCACTCTCTTATATACACAATC
>CATJTQ010000081.1 GCA_949743325.1 uncultured Lachnospiraceae bacterium | reverse complement strand
TGACTCAACATGGACTGTTCATACTGAGTCTTACACTTTATATAATGAAACGGTAACGCCAGTGACTGATGGTCCGCCTTTTAACATTCGCTTTAAATCAAATATTTACGCAAATTTAAAAGGCGACGCTGACACAGTGGATGGTTTTCATGCGTCAGCTGACGCTGCTTCTAAGAATACATGTGTCACTAGAGATAGTAATGGATATGTTTTTTTAAACAAAATCAATTCAAATACAGATAACAATGAAAACCCTAATATATCACAAGTTATCGTTACTAATGGCAACGATAATTACTATCGAAAAGCATCATTAACGCATTTAAAGACAGCATTAGGAGGATCTTTAAAAACAGAGGTCTTATTTAATGGTAATTTTGTTATGTCACCAAAAAACGAAGCTACAGCTCAATATGATTTACAAATCGGTGGTGCTTATGGTGCTTATAAGTTTTTCACAGTAAGGCTGACAGACAGTATATCTAATGCATGGCATTCATTTATGGTTCCTGCGCAAGAAACTACCCCATCAACGCATTCAGCTTACTTTCCGATTATTGGTTACGACAAAAGCGATAATGTGTTCTTTATAACAGGAATATCAATAGTACATGCTTCAGCAATATTGCGATTTGGAATACATAAAATCGCAGGAAATGTAGATGGTTTTTCATTTTGTTCGACAGATTATATGACAGGAGATTTTGAAAATGTAGCCACTCCAATAAGTGGAATTACGTTTACAGTAAAAGAGGTTGTGGGTATTGCGTAAATATATAATAGTAGAAAGGATGAAACAATATGGAAAAATTATTTAATTTAATTAGTGTTACATTTGCATTAGCAGGAGGAATTTTTATAAAATTGTTTGGCGGATTTGATATGCTTATAAAAGCTATGTTTATTCTTGTTATGTTAGATTATATCACAGGTATAATTAAGGCAGCATACCTAAAAAGTCTTTCATCTTATATTGGATTTAAAGGGATTTTAAAAAAAGTTACAATATTTATAGTAATTGCGCTTTCAGTAGTGATACAAAGACTAATAGGCGCCACAATTGCATTACGCGAAATCGTAATTATGTTTTTTATATGTAATGAAGCGTTATCATTGTTAGAAAATGCGGCTGTTCTTGTTCCTGTACCTGATACATTAAAGGATATTCTTTTACAGTTAAGAGAAAAAACTTCAGAAAGAGAGGATGAGTAATAATGAATTTTACAGTACACGGCGGTCACGCCGCCCAGGGAAACGCTTTTAGCGGAGCTTCAGGACTGTGCAGTGAATCTGTTGAAGACAGAAAAATCAAAGAGGCTGTTATTAAATATTTAAAGCAGGCAGGTCACACCGTTTATGACTGCACTGTTGACAGCGGACCTAGCCAGTCAGCCATAATAACCGCCATAAAAAGAAAAATAAATTTATACAGCAATGTGACAGCTAATATATCAATACATCTTAACTGTTACAATGGAAACGCGCATGGAACAGAATGTTGTATATATTCAGACAATGAAGCTGCCAAACAAATGGCCCAGAGAATATGTTCAAAAATTTCTTCCCTTGGTTTTACTGACAGGGGTGTAAAGAAAAGAACCGACTTAGGCGTATTAAAAGGAATATATAATGGAGGAATTAACATTCTGGTTGAAACATTTTTCTGTGACAGCCAGAATGATTTTAATTTATACGAAAAAATGGGAAATTCAGATGCTATAGGAAAAGCTATAGCCGAAGGTATTTTAAATAATCAGCTTGCTGCACCGACAGAGAACGGACCTAATTTAGCTGATGTAACATATAAACTCAAACAAGCTCTACATATTACACCAGGAAACGTCACTATGCAGGAAGTAACAGAAACCCTTAAACAGGCATTGGGCATTAAATCTGATAATACTATTAAAAAACCAATCAATGTTGACCCAAAACCGTCTGTCCCGCAATCAAATATAAATCTAAACCACAACACTAAGCCGTTAAATCAAAATATCTCTCTCGGACAACAACATGCAAACAATTTTGCAGGCTGCGGACTTAATCCAGACGGTATAAGGGGAAGCAAAACAATAGCCGGGGGAATTATGTGTGTACAAAACGCATTAAACCTTGACTACAATTCCAATCTTAAATTAGATGGTAAATGGGGACCAAAATCAGAATCCGCTCTTAGCAGTCACTATGTAAAAAAAGGCGAGACGCAATATCTTGTCACTGCAGTTGAAATTCTTCTAATGCTGAAAGGATATAACCCTAGCGGAGTAGAAAGTCCCGGAATATTTGGCAACGGTTTATATAATTGTTTAATACAATACCAAAAAGATAATTGTTTAGCAGCAGACGGAGTTGCCGGAACTAATACAATAAAATCGCTTATACATTAACAGGTTATACAGCATTATAAAAATCAAGATATACACAAAGAACAAGACGAATAATAGAATGCTTTGAATTCCATAATACAAGGGGCTTTCGGAAAACGCAATTTGCAAACAATATATTGTTACATTCTCAAATATTTAAACTATATATTTATCAGCTACTGCCATTTTCGGACAGCCCTTAAAAATAATTATGCATAATCTTTATTATAAAAAACCGCTAAAATGTTCCCTATAATTAAAGCAGAAAAACATTTTAGCGGTTTTACAATCTATGTTTATCTTGATAATATTTTTAAACAGAGTTTCCGCTTCTATCCCGCAATATATGAAGATTCCATTTCTCCGTCTATATTTCCGTCTATTATTATAATATGACCCCAAAACATATCATCATCATTGTAAAATGCCTCATAATCCCCTTCTGATCCTATTGTCAGTTCACTTATACTTATTCTATCTGCAAACTCTTCTTCTGTAATCTCATCTGGCTCTTCATCATCTTCATCGGACTCCTCAAGCCAATCATTTGCTAGTTCTGTTAAATTTTTTGCAGCAAACTTTCTAAACTTGGAATCCCATTTATCTATATTAGTAAATATTTTCTTAAATTCTGCCAATGCTTTTATTGCAGTATCTCCATCTTCCTCATCACATTCCAATAAGACACTGCACTCATCACCCATCCAGTCCACTGTGCCCGAAAACCAGTTAAATTGCCTTTCTAAAATAAACATACCACAATCATTATCTTCCAAAATAACATCTTTATTATAATCCTCTAGTATCTTTTCCAGAGCTGTATTACTTACATCGCGCTCAACAATATCCACTAACATATATGTATTTTCTAAATACTTCATATTATTCTTATATATTTTATTATCTTTTAACACACGGCATTTAATATGATATATTTTTTTAGACTCGATATTAAATATCCATTTTCCGCTATCCTTGTCTTCCGCCAACCATTTTAACCTGCCTTTGCCCTCATACAATTTACCGTCTGCAACATCCACATAAGCAAGAAATTCCGCACTTGGCTGCCAAAGTCCTTTGCAAACCTGCCCCGCTCCTCCTGTTGATTCGCTTGTCAACACAATTATTTCTTTAACCTCATCATTAAACTGGTCTTCAAATGCCTTTATTTTTTTTGCAAAACTCATGTTTAACACCATCACTTTTATCTTTTATATTTTTTGTATTATCTTCTTTAAAACATTTTATCATAATCAAAATATTATGTCATGCTGTTTTAGCAATATTATTTTGATAAATCAAATTTACTGATGCCTGCTGTGATGTGTTAATAAAATTAAATACATATTATTTGACTTTACTATAATTAAACTATATAATTTAAATTAAATTTAATCTTTTATAACAGGTGGTAACATATATGAGAATGTACGATTTAATTGTAAAGAAAAGAGAGGGCTGCAAACTAAACGAACATGAAATTAATGAAATGATTAACGACTATGTAGCAGGTAAAATTCCTGATTACCAAATGTCTGCAATGCTGATGGCAATATATTTTAATGGTATGGATAATGACGAAACACTCTATTTAACAATGGCAATGGCAAACAGCGGCGATATGCTTGACTTATCTAAAATTTCAGGGATTAAAGTTGACAAACACAGTACCGGCGGCGTCGGAGATAAAACATCTCTTATATTAGCTCCTATGGTTGCGGCATGCGGCATACCTGTTGCTAAAATGAGCGGCAGAGGTCTTGGTCATACTGGAGGAACAATTGATAAACTAGAGAGTATACCGGGATTCTCTACTGCCATTTCAACTGACGATTTTATTCATAATGTTAACAATATTCATATTGCCATATCAGGACAGACAGCCAACTTAGCTCCTGCAGATAAAAAATTATATGCATTAAGAGACGTTACAGCGACAGTTGACCAGTTATCTCTTATTGCCAGCAGTATAATGAGTAAAAAACTTGCGTCTGGAGCAGACTCAATAGTTCTTGATGTAAAAACTGGAAGCGGAGCATTTATGAAATCGACAGAAGCATCTTTTGCTCTTGCACAAGAAATGGTTGCCATTGGAAATAACGCCAAACGGCGCACAGTGGCAATAATATCTGATATGGATCAGCCTCTTGGAAAATATATTGGAAATGCACTTGAAGTTATAGAAGCAATTGAGACATTAAAAGGAAATGGACCAGAAGATTTAACTTTGTTAAGTCTAACTCTTGGCGCAAATATGCTTGTCGCCGCAAATATGACCGAAAATGTTGATACTGGAATAGAAATTTTACGAAAGACCATAACTAACGGCGCAGCTATAGAAAAATTAAAACAGTTAATAGCTGCCCAAGGAGGAAATACAACATGTATTGACGATTATTCAATATTTCCTAAATCCAAATACATTGAACCTATAACAGCTGACAGAGATGGCTTCGTATCTCACATACAGACTGATGAAATCGGTTACGCATCATTGATATTGGGAGGAGGCCGTCAGACAAAAGAAAGTACAATTGATCTATCCGTAGGAATCATACTTGAAAAAAAATGCGGTGATAATGTAAAATGCGGTGACACTATATGTTATATACACAGCAATGACAAAGAGAAAACCGTTTCCGCTAAACAAAGAATTAAATCCGCATATGTAATAAATGACACTCCGCCTGCCAGCCGCCCACTTATTTACGGCGGCATTGATGAAAACGGACATAGATATTTAAAATAAAAATTTAAGTTTTTACTGCCATTTCTGATACAAACCTTGATACTTCAAGCTGTTTATTATAACGCTCGTCAGAATAATAAATATGCAGATAATCCTTTGCTCTTGTCATTGCAACATAAAATAATCTTCTCTCCTCCTCTATATCAGGCTCCAACACTGATTTATGATGAGGCATTATTCCCTCATTGGCATCAGGAATATATACAACTTTATATTCCAATCCTTTTGAGGCATGAATTGTTGACAATACCACTCCATCTCGTTCAGTCTGCTGTTTAGCAGACTGTTCTTTCAGTTTATTCCCATACTCCTCCATATATTTAAACCATTGATCATATGTTTTAAAAGCTTTAGAATTTTCCTGAACTTCATCCAGCAAATCAAACAGCTCCGCTGCATTGATATTTTTATACTCAGCATACTCTGTCAAATATTTATCATATTCAACAGCTTTTCTAATATATTGTATACCAGCATATGGCGCCATATCATAAAGTCTTGCCAAATCAAACTGCAGTCTGTCAAGCCGCTCCTGAACCCATGATTTATCTGAATAATATTCCATAAGTTCATCAAAATCTACCGTATCAGAATTAAATGCGTCTCTGCTTAAATATCTTTTCGGACGATTCATAATTTGAAGAAAATCAGTTCTTGCAGAACTACCCATTGCAATTCTAATATAAGCCTTTATATTTCTTACTATCCAGTGCTCATAAATGTTAGGCATCACATCTTTCATTCTAAACGGAATATTAAATTCCATTAACTTCTGCACTAAAAGCCCCGGCTGTGTATTGGTACGGAATAATACAGCCATATCCGTGTATTCTATACCCTTTTGATTGTATACTCTCAGCTCATCTATTATGCAATTAACTTCTCTTTGCACATCCTCAAAGCGCCTTACATATATAGGCTCTCCCAATTCCCTAAAAGCAGTTATATTTTTCTGAAAACGCTCCTTATTATTACATATAACTCTAAACGCACCAGCTAAGATTCTGCCGCTGCATCTATAGTTTGTATCAAGCAGTACCCTTTGTGCATCTTGATAATCTTTCTCAAAACTCAACATTATAGATGGATTAGCACCTCTAAATCTATAAATTGACTGATCGTCATCACCAACAATAAAAATATTATTTTCAGGAAGGGCCAGCATTTTCACTACTTCATACTGTAATTTATTAATATCCTGAAATTCATCGATTAAAATATACTGATACTTGTCCTGCCATAATTTAAGTATATCTTTTCTTGCCCTAAACAGCTCATAACAATATACAAGCATATCATCAAAATCTATAAGCCTTCTATTTATTAAAAACTGCTCGTAAGAATTAAATAGTTCCCTGAAAACACCTTCAGGACAATTAGTTGAATAATAGTTATCTATTGATATATACTCATTTTTAACTTTACTTATCTCGCTCATAATTCCGATAAGAAACTCACCTTCGTCTTCGATTTCAAGCGGATATTTATGTATTATTTCTTTAAAAAATCTCTGCCGCTCCTCTTCTTTTATTATATTGGCGGCAGTATAATTGTAAGCGTATTTTAATATTTTAAAAAAAACTGCATGGAATGTCCCAAAAGTTACTGGATAAGATTTATTACCGCACATTTTAACAAACCGCTCTCGCATCTGTAGCGCAGCAGCTTTTGTAAAGGTAATTACTAGAATATTTGATGCATTTATATGCTGTTTGGTTATTAGATTATATACACGATTTGTTATAACTAAAGTCTTTCCGCTTCCAGGTCCGGCAAGGGTTATACATGGACCCTTGCCGTGACTCACTGCGTCAGCCTGAGATTTATTTAGATTCATATTAATTTACCAATTTTTATCTATGACAGTTTTTCAATTGCCGCCTTAATTCTGGCAACAGACTCTTCTTTTCCTATTACTTCCATTATTTCTGTAGCTCCTCCGGGAGTCATCTGTTTTCCCGATACCGCAGTCCTGACAGGCCACATTGCATAACCGTTCTTACAGCCCTTTTCTTTTACATAATCAGTAAGAACTTTATAAAGAGCATCATTTGAATAGTCGTTCAAATCCTCGAATATAGGAAGCAGTTCCTTTAATACTTCCACCGAACTTTCTTTAGTAGTTTTCATCTTTTTATGAATATACATATCTGAATCATATTCTGGAACTTTTTCAAAGAAATCAAGAAGATCGTAAATATCAGGAAATGTTTCTATTCTTGTCTTAGCCATAGCAGCAAGCTTTTTATAATCATAATCCTTTGTCACCGTCTTTTTAATATATGGAAGCGCCATACTAAAAAACTCATCTTCCGGCATTGCCTTCATATATTCACCATTCATCCACTTTAGTTTTCCCATGTCAAAGACAGCCGGCGATTTACTTATATGATTATAATCAAACGAATCTATAAGTTCCTGCAATGAAAAAATTTCTCTGTTATCTTCAGGACTCCATCCTAATAAGGCAACAAAATTTACTACAGCTTCAGACAAAAATCCCTGCTCTATTAAATCCTCGTATGAAGCATGTCCTGCTCTTTTTGACAACTTTTTATGATTTTCATCAGTTATAAGAGGACAATGTATATATGTCGGAATCTCCCATCCAAAAGCATCATACAATCTGTTATACTTTGGAGTTGATGATAAATATTCATTTCCACGCACTACATGGGTAATTCCCATCAAATGATCGTCTATTACGTTTGCAAAGTTGTATGTAGGATATCCATCTGATTTAATTAATATCATATCATCCAACTCTGAATTCTCTACTGTTATTTCACCATATAGAACATCCACAAACTTTGTCTGTCCTTCCTTAGGAACATTCTGTCGAATTACATAAGGAATTCCGCTTGCAAGCTTTTTCTCAACTTCTTCTTCTGACAGATTAAGGCAATGTTTATCATATATACTGATCTCTTTTCCAGCTACAACCTGTTTTAAAGAATCTAACCTTTCCTGATCACAAAAACAATAATACGCCTCTCCTTTTTCAACCAGCTCTTTTGCATACTTCATATAAATTCCGGCAGATTGTCTTTCACTCTGTACATAAGGACCTACGCCGCCGTCCTTATCAGGGCCTTCATCATGAATAAGACCAGCCTTATTTAGTGTACGATATATAATATCCAATGCATCAGAAACGAATCTTTCCTGATCGGTATCTTCTATTCTCAGCAAAAAGTCACCGCCATCATGCTTTGCAATCAAATAAGCATAAAGAGCTGTTCTTAAGTTTCCTACATGCATCTTTCCTGTAGGACTTGGTGCAAATCTGGTTCTTACTTTTCCCATTATTCATTCTCCCATCTTAAAAAAGTAAAATACTGCTATCTTGCTTTAAACACTATTCTGAATTTTATTATTGTTTTCTAATTATGTCAATACTTTTTACTTTTTTTATCTTTATTAATATTATAATAAATGCTACTAATATAACTATAGCTGCTGCTGTTATAACATAAACACTGTTATTCTGAGGATTTTTAACTGAAACAGTATTTGTCTCAATTAATTCAGCCCCTTCTTTCTCAACAGTAAATTTCAACAATTGTTTTTCTTCTAAATGATTATTACCCTTATCTTTTATTGAAGCCTCGACAGCTGTTAATATATAGTCATTTCCAGAAATTAATTTATCCGTTTTATTATTATCTGCTGCTACAAAATCATCTAACTCCAAATTTAAAACAGCCGTCTCATCTTCTACAGCCTCAACCCATTTATTTTCCTCTATTTTATAAACAAAATTATCTTTATTTTCTGCAGAAGAAATTACAAGCTGCCCTCCTTTTACAAGTCTGACATTTTCACTGAAACTAAGTTTTATTTTTCCGCTGCAGCTCTCTTCACCTGGCTGATACTCGGCTGATTTCAAGATTGGAGGAGTTGAATCAAGTTTTGTATATATATAATCAGCCATCATTTGGTACCCATCATTATTTGGATGAGGGTCTAAATTGATTTGGCTCATATTCTCTAAACTTCCCGAGTTTACATGAGTATATCCACTCTGACGGAATATAGAGTACATATCAACAACTGTATATTTATCTGATGAATTAAAACAGCTGTTTAACTTTTGTATATATGGCTCACAAAGCTGTGAAATATTAAATATACTTATTCCTCCATACTCATATGCCACCCCATAATACGGATTGTAGATATTATTTGCATATATTAAAGCATCAGGATTTATCTCGTATATCTTTTGTATAATTTCATTAAATTGCTGAGGAAAGTCTTCACACGCCTTATCAAGCTGTTTATTGTTAGTCATCTTTTTCATTGCAGTTGACAGAACTGAGGCAGTATTTAATGGATTTTTCTTAGCTGAAGCTGAAAGATTATCTTGTATTTTACTAAACAGCTCCTTCTCTTCTCCGTCTACGCCAAGAGTTTGTGCAAATATAGACAGAAAAGGCTTTAAAAGGTCATTTGATCCTATTGAAAGACATATTACATCAGCATCCCCTATAGCATCCTGAAATTTTTCAGTGTCCAGCTTTTGAAGCAAACCAGTTGTATCTAAACCAACTATACCAAGATTCTCAACATCAGCAGATAATTTTTCACCCAAAACAGCTCCAAAACTATCTGTTTTATAATCTGTACTTCCATAACCTTTGGCAATGCTGTCTCCTATCACTACAAGATTTAACATAATATAAATAACTCCTTTTTAACAACGGATTTTATTACCTTTTCCATCTCTCTTTGCCAGCTTAAGCCTGCTAAGTGAAATCTCTTTATCTTTATATACTCCAATAGCTTCCTCCATCTGCCCAAGCAGATAAACTTTCTCTATATCATCTTTTTCTGAAAGCTTAATTCCTCTAACCCCCACTGCAGCTTTTTTCTTCATTGGAACATCAGCCAATTCAAATTTAAGACAAATTCCCTCCTTTGTCTGAAGTACAATTTCCTGCATTACTGTCTCAATAGCTTCAAGCGAAACCAATTTATCGCCTTCATTTAACTTTGTTGCTGCAATTGTCTTCTTAGTCACATCAAATTCTGTTCCGCTAACCAGTTTCATCATACCTTTGGAAGTTGTAAAGAGCATAAGCCTCTCTCTAACTATATCAAGATTATCAATAAATACAATATTTTCTACTGAACTGTCATATTTACATATATTATCTACTGGTGTTCCCTTATCTTTAAATTTTCCATAAGGTATATCCGCTACTTTTACAAAGTGCATTCTTCCAATATCAGTAAACATACATATTTTAGATATATTTTTACAGTTGATTATATACCTGCTCTCACTGTCTGCCGTTTCTTTATTTCTGTCATATACACCTGTATCAACAGTTTTAATATATCCAAAACGGTCCATTAGTACTACTACATCTTGCTCTTTTACTTTCTGCTCTTTTATAACTGCCTCCTCTTTATTTGCAATTACCGTCTTTCTTGGTTTGGCAAACTCTTTAGCTATAGCATTAAGTTCTCTTACTATATGCCGGCTCATTTCTTTTCGGCTGCTGAGAAGTTTTTCATATTTAGCAATTTTTACAAGTGTTTCCTCATACTGTTTTTTTAATGCCTCTATCTCAAGTCCAATCAGTCTGTGAAGCTGCATATCAAGTATTGCTTTCGTCTGTCTCTCTGTAAAAGAAAGCTCCACAGCCTGTCTTCTAGAATGCTCTGTCTTAAAATTTATATCTCCTGTCTCACCTTTCATTAAACAGGCTCTAACTTCTTTTATAGTTTTGCTCCCTCTTATAATCTCAATAATTAAATCAATTACATCACATGCCCTGATAAGTCCTTCCTGAACTTCTCTTGTCTCTAACTCTTTTCCAAGAAGATACTTATATTTTCGAGTATTAGTTTCAAACTGAAAATCAATATTATACTTTATTATCTGTCTAAGGCTCAATGTCTCAGGCTTTTTATCAGCCACAGCCAGCATATTCACACCGAATGTATCTTCAAGTTTTGTCTTTTTGTATAAGATATTTTTTATATTTTCAATATCAGCATTTTTTTTAAGCTCTAAGACAATTCTAATTTCTTCCTTTGATTCATTAGTTATATCAACAATATCTGTAATTTGCCTTGATTCCACTAAATTACAGACATCGTTTAAAAATTTACCAATATTTGCTCCTACCATAGTATATGGAATTTCAGAAATAATGAGCTTTTGTTTTCCGTTTTTACCATCCTCAATCTCTACTTTTCCGCGAATTCTAATTTTTCCGCAACCCGTTTTATATATTTCGGCAAGCTCATCTTTATTGATAACAATACCTCCTGTAGGAAAATCAGGGCCTTTGATATACTCCATAAGCTCATCATCTGTTATCTTTTCATTGGCAAGATATGCTTTAACTCCGTCTATCACTTCACCTAAATTATGAGGCGGTATATTAGTAACCATTCCCACTGCAATACCATCCGCACCGTTTACTAACAGATTGGGAATTTTGGCAGGCAGCACCTGCGGTTCTTTCTCAGTCTCATCAAAATTAGGTATAAAATCAACTACATCTTTGTCCAACTCAGATAAGAATGCCTCTTGTGTAACTTTCTCAAGTCTGGCCTCCGTATAGCGCATCGCCGCAGCTCCATCTCCCTCTATTGAGCCAAAATTACCGTGACCATCTATAAGAGGCAGCCCTTTTTTAAATGACTGAGACATTACTACTAAAGACTCATATATTGAACTGTCGCCATGAGGGTGATATTTACCCATTGTATCGCCGACAATTCTGGCGCTCTTTCTATAAGGTCTGTCATACCGTATTCCCAGTTCATACATATCATACAAAGTTCTTCTCTGAACCGGTTTGAGCCCATCTCTAACATCAGGAAGTGCACGGGCAACTATAACACTCATTGCATAATTTATGTAAGAACGCTGCATTTCATCTGAATATTCTGTGCGCAATATATTATCATCCATCTCTTAGCCCTCCTAAATATCAAGCTCTGCATATGAAGCATTTTCGTATATAAATGACCTTCTAGGCGCAACTTCTGCACCCATCAAAATCTCTGTAACATCTGACGCCATCTTTCCATCATCTATCTCCACCCTCTTTAAAAGTCTTGTCTTGGGATTCAGCGTTGTTTCCCAAAGCTGGTCCGCATCCATCTCACCAAGCCCTTTGTATCTTTGAAGGGTAAAACTGCCTTTATGTTTTTTACGATACTTTTCTAACGCCTCATCATCATACAAATATTCTTCTTCTCCTCTAGCCGGCATCGCCTTATATAGAGGCGGCATCGCTATATATACATGTCCCTGAAATATTAAGTCAGGCATAAATCTGTAAAACAATGTAAGCAGAAGCGTACAAATATGTGCACCGTCAACATCTGCATCAGCCATAATTATTATTTTATCATACTTTAACTTTGATATATCAAAATCATTCCCATAACCTTCAGAAAAACCGCATCCAAACGCAGTGATCATTGTTTTTATCTCAGCATTTGCCAATATTCTGTCAATACTGGCCTTCTCTACATTGAGTATCTTGCCTCTAATAGGCAATATAGCCTGATATTTTCTGTCTCTTGCACTCTTTGCTGAACCTCCGGCGGAATCTCCTTCCACTATAAATATCTCACATTCCTCAGCCTTTCTGCTCTCACAGTTAGCAAGTTTACCGTTAGTATCAAACGAATACTTTTGTTTTGTGAGCAGATTTGTCCTTGTCTTTTCTTCTGCTTTTCGTATCTTTGCAGCTTTCTCAGCAGAACTTAAAATAACTTTTAGCATCTCTAAATTTTTATCAAAAAAAAGAACCATCTCATCACCAGTCACTTTGCCCGTTACTTTCGCCGCGTCTTGATTGTCAAGCTTTGTCTTTGTCTGTCCTTCAAAAATAGGGTCAGGATGTTTAACTGAAATAACAGCACTCATTCCATTTCTTATATCTGCGCCGGTAAAGTTACTGTCTTTCTCTTTTAATACTCCTATTTCCCTTGCGTACTGATTCATAACAGTAGTAAATGTTGTCTTAAACCCTGTAAGATGCGTTCCTCCTTCGGCATTATAAATATTATTACAATAACCTAATATATTTTCATGAAACTCAGTTGTATACTGAAAGGCTATCTCTACCTCAATACCGTCGCTTGCGCCTCTTAATATTACCGGTTCATGCAGAGTTTCTTGATTTTTATTCATATCTTTAACAAATCCGACAATACCTTCCTCCTCATGAAAAATCTCTGAAACTTTATTTTCTCCTCTTAAATCTTCAAAATAAATTGTCAGGTTAGGATTAAGATAAGCTGTTTCATGAAGTCTGCTTGCTACCTCTGAGCCTTTAAATCTTGTCTTCTCAAATATTTGCGGATCTGGTAAGAAGTTAATCCATGTCCCAGTTTTCCTTGTCTTTCCCACAGTCGGCAGCAGTCCATCAACTAAATCAACTACAGGAACGCCTTTCTCATATTTATCATAATGTATAAAGCCGTCCCTGCTTACTTTTATCTCCAGAAATGTTGACAATGCATTAACAACAGATGAACCTACTCCATGCAGTCCTCCGCTTGTCTTATATGCATTATTATCAAATTTACCGCCTGCATGAAGCGTTGTAAATACTACCCTCTCAGCAGAAATACCCTTGCTGTGCATGTCAACAGGAATTCCTCTTCCATTATCCCACACTGTAGCCGACCCATCTTTTTCCAAGGTTACGTGTATCTCACTGCAAAAACCGGCAAGATGCTCGTCCACAGAATTATCTACTATTTCATAAATCAAATGATTTAAACCTTTTCTCGTAACACTTCCGATATACATCGCAGGTCTTTTTCTTACCGCCTCTAAACCTTCAAGCACTGCTATGCTGCCTGCATCATAGGATTCATTTGCCATTTGATTTTCCCTCTCTTTAAATAGATTTTTTATTCCCGCGAGCAATGAGTCAAGCGACCGTGCCTGCACGGACAGTTGACGAATGCCGCGAGGGTCAATACTCCGCCCCTTGGGGCGCATCAAATTCCATGCCCCGTTGCTTGCAGCGAGGTTATTGACTCGTATTGCATAGTATCACATTTTTTTCCAAAAAGCAAGCATAAATTGAACATATGTTCTAAATTTAATACATTCTTTTTGTAAATCAGCTTGAATAATTTTCTAAAAAATCATAGAGAGAATCAATGTCTGTAATATATTTACCGCGCTGAAGCTGTTTTTGTATTTCTTCAGGCAGAGAATCTACTACTATATTTGTATACTCATATACTGTTTTCTTGTCGATATAGTATACAATAACACATCCGTTCTCTGATGTCAGATAATATTTATATACTATATTAGGAGGCAGAAAAGTCTTTCTAAGAACTACTTGTTTATTTGAAAAACTCATTATTTGGTAACTCTCAAATCCAATTTCTAAATCTGGAATTGAAGGAGAGAGGGCGTATTCTTGCAGATATTCTTCTAACTGCTGCCTGTCCATACCAATATATTCAACAGGCATAACCTCATCTATCTCCACAATAGTACCTTCTTTTCTGTTATAATTTTCTATTGTAAGTTTTGTTCTCTGAGTAATTGCTGTCTCATCTTTCTTATCTACAGTCATTGTAGAATTTTCCTGAGCCGCATATTTTTCTTTTTCCTTGTTACCGACAGTTACCATATAAAACTTGTAACTTCCAAATGACACAATTGCCATAAGCATAAAACATAAAAAAATAAGACCAATTTTACGGTAAATCCTCATATATTTCACTCCTTTAACCATATTATCGACCTTATTTTTTTCATTTATTCAATTTTATTTTCCTTAAATAACTAAAACCATCCATAAATCAAAAATATTTGCATAAATCAAAACTGACTAATTGTGCTGCGTTTTATAAATTATCACTTTTTGATATCAACAAACAAATATCTAATCCTCAAAATAAATTTTCACTGCATTATAACAATTTAGTGTTTCTTTATCAGCCTCAGCAAAATCTGATGAATAAGTCTGCAAACTACCTGACGGATCAGTAGCCAAATTTGTCAATGATAAATAAGAGTCATAAAGCTCTTTCAAAGCATCATAAGCTTCTTCATATTCTTCTGGAGGATTTTTTAATTTTTTCATAAAAGAATTTACTGTTTCTTTATTTTCCTTTATATCACTAATCTTATTTACAAAATCAGAATCCCAATAAAGATTGCCCAATGATTCATTAAAATCTGATACAAAATAACCGTCTGGTTTGGTATACTTATCTGTCTCATAATCACTTTCTTTAAATATTGTATTATACCAAACTTTTTTAATTAAATTCGCACATGTTTCAGATTCACTTGCGCCTAACAACATCGCATCTGCAGCAAGTTCAAGATTATCGCCATATTTTTTTACATTATCCTCAATCTTTATTTGATACTGCACAATACCAACTGCTGTAACTGATCCTACTATAAGTATAACCGCTATCAGTGCAATAATTATTTTTACTTTCTTTTTACCCTTTGCTTTTTTTAATTCTGCATTTTCAGAAAAATTACTATTTGAACAATCATTGTTTTCTGTGTCCACCGGACATCCGCACCCTGAACATACTGTTGCATTTTCTTCTAATTCAAATCCGCATTCTTTACAAATCTTATTGTTATCCCGTTTAATCATCACTCCACAATGTACACATTGCGTTGCTTTTTCTGAAATTTGTCCCCCACAGTTAGAACAGGAAACCATAGCCATATTAAAAAACCTCCTTATTAATTTTATAATATAAAAAATGTCTAATTTAGTTCTCCAAAACTAAATTATATTAGATTATTTAAATATTTTAAATTCCCCCCCATCTTTCTTCATATAACTACAAAAACTAACAATTTATACTAATATTCTAATATGTAACTCAATTTAATTCAAGTTAAATATAATCAAAGAATCTAACTATTTATAATAGTATAACCTTAGATTTTTTATAACATCAACCGAAAAAAATAAAGGTATAAAACATGTTGGCGCCGCCAACTGTCTTATACCTTTGATCTATGCACTTAAAAAATTATAAATTATTTACATAATATGCAGTTTCTTAGCAAATCTTATCATAAGTCTTCCCTTTGGCATACTCTTCATATCACTCTCGGTTATTCCACCTGTTAATACCATCGCTACAAAATATATAAATACACCAAATATTATAGATATTAGAGTTGCAATCGCATTGCTCTTTATAAGTAACATAATACCTTTATAAACACCAAATACAACAGCTCCCATAGCGACAGAGCTTGCCGCTGGAATTATAAAAGTCTTTACAATCTCCTGCCGATAGCCTTTAATATACTTTTTCATAGCTATTCCATTTAATATACACATCATAAATGCAAAGAAAATATTTGCAAATACCACAGCATATACATTCATTTTAAACACAACAAGCATTATGATAAGAATTGCCAAGTGAAGAACAAGTGATATTACCGCATTTATAACAGGAATCTTCATTCTATCAACACCTTGCAATATAGCATTGCTAAGCGTTGATAATGAATATAATATGACTGATATAGAACCAACTCTAAGTAAATTTGCCGATATAGCTCTTCCGTCATGCCATAAAAGCTGAAGAACTGGTGAAGCGAGAACTGTAAGCCCTACCGCACATGGTATAGTTACTATCATTATAAATCTGATTCCGGTCCTTGTCTTTGATATTACTTCCTTGCCATTATTCCTTGAGACAGCAGTTTGTATAGCTATTACAGTTGAAGCCGCCAAAGCTGAAGCTATTGAAACCGGAACATTAGTTAACAATCGATATTTACCACTGAAAATTCCCCATAGGGCATTATACTCATCATGAGAAAATCCTTGTAATGACAAAATTTTATTAAAAATACCCTGATCTAAAACCGTACTTACATTATATACTGCAGTACTCAGTATTACAGGCATTATTGTTATAAATATATTTTTGTAAATAACCGACATGCTGTCGATCTTCTTAGTTTTATCTCTCCTTATTGCTGAACGGTAAAGCCATAGATATAATATTATCAGCACACCCATTATTAACAGACCTGCCAGAGCACCGGCAAGAGTACCCATTGTTCCACCCATAGCGCCATAAGCGGCATCATATCCGTCTACTTTTATAATAGCACTTACTTTTTTTCCATATGAAAACAGGTAATATGCCGCGCTAACACTGACTACCGCGTTTACAATCTGTTCAATCAGCTGTGAAATTGCGGTGGGAAGCATATTTCCCATTCCCTGAAAATAACCTCTTAATACTCCCATAATTGCGACTATAAAAATAGTAGGAGCTAAAACCTCCAATGACAAAACACTCATCGGAGAACTCATAACAGTACCCGCAAGAAAATCAGCAAATTTAAAAGTAAATACAGCTACTGCCAGTCCCACAACAAACGCAAAAAGAAGAGCACATTTAAAATACTTGTATGCATTTTTCTTCTGTCCTTTTGCCATATAACGGGATACAAGTTTTGAGACTGCTAAAGGAAGACTGTAAGAAGAGATAAGAAGTAAAATTGAATATATCTCAAAAGCAACCGAATAAATTCCATTTCCCACATCCCCAATTATTCCGGTTAAAGGAATACGGTATATCATACCTATAATTCTTGAAATAATTGAAGCTGCTGCAAGAATTGAACCCTGTACCAAAAAATTAGATTTCTTTTTCTTGTTTCCCATAATATGCCTCCCAGTCAATCCCTTGTGATACCTAATCCATTTAAAATCTCTGTCTGCATGGATTCCATTTTCTCTGCCTCACCTTCATCCATATGGTCATACCCAAACAGATGAAGCATACTGTGTGCAATCAAAAAACTATATTCTCTCAGAAGGGAATGTCCGTATTCTTCTGACTGTTCTTTAACTCTGTCAACTGATATCATCATATCGCCTAACAGCAGTTCACCACTTTCCAAATCAAATAATTCATCGTATTTATCAAGACCTTCAAAACTTCCAGGCGTTTCAAACTCTATTGATGGAAAAGAGAGCACATCAGTCTCTCGGTCAATTTTTCTAAAATCTCTATTTATCTGACGAATTCCTTCATTGTCAGTTAAAATAAGATTTATCTGTACTTCAAATGGACAGCCTTTGTAATTAAGAGCTGCTTCAATAACCTTGTTAGCTGCCTCTTCTTCATTGAAAGGAAATGTCTGCCCACTTTCATTTTCAAAAACAAGCGTCAAATTTATCCTTCCCTTCTTCTGTCCCTTTTTCTACTGTCAGACTGTTTTGATTTTTCATATTCTTCATAAGCCTTAACAATTCTCTGTACTAAAGGATGCCTTACAACATCTTCACTTGTAAGATTACAGAAAGCTATATCATCAACATTTCGCAGTACTCTGCACGCAACATCAAGTCCTGATAACATATCTGATGACAAATCTTTCTGTGAAGCATCTCCAGTAACTACAACTTTAGATCCAAAGCCGACTCTTGTCAAAAACATCTTCATCTGAGCAGGCGTAGTATTCTGCGCCTCATCTAAAATAATAAATGCGTTATCTAATGTTCTGCCTCTCATATACGCCAAAGGAGCGACTTCTATCAAACCTTTCTCCATATTTTTCATAAAAGATTCCGCACCCATAATTTCATATAACGCATCATACAATGGTCTTAAATACGGATCAACTTTACTCTGTAAATCACCGGGAAGAAAACCAAGCTTCTCTCCCGCCTCTATAGCGGGTCTTGTAAGGATAATTCTACCGGCCTCCTCATTTTTAAAAGCCAATATCGCCATCGCCATTGCCAAATATGTCTTGCCTGTTCCGGCAGGTCCCATACCAAACACTATCATCTTTTCCCTTATAGCATCCACATACTTTTTCTGCCCAATTGTCTTAGGTTTAATAGGCTTTCCATAAATTGTATGACAAATTATATCCTTATCAATATCTACTATCGCATCTTCCCTTTTGTCCTTTGACAACGATATTATATAATCAATCTTCTGCTCTTCTATCTGATTACCTCTTTTCGACAATTCAACTAACTGATTAATAATTCTTATTCCCCGTTCAGCTGACGTCTTAGGTCCAATAATTTTTAAATTACCATCCCTCTCCACAATTGTAATATGAAGACTCTTTTCTATTTTCTTTATATTATTATCAAACTGGCCGAATACATTTCTTAAATGTTCTGCTGGTATATTAATTTTCAGTTCAGTAATACTCATATTCTTACGGCTGATCCTCCTTTCTTAAATAGTGCATAACTAATTTACTGCTCGCTGTCTGCAGGATCAGGGGGTGTCTGCACATCTGAAACAATATCTCTTTCCTCTCCATTTTTTTCAATTACATAAATATAACCTGAGGCAAAACAGGAATTTTGATCCACTACTATTTTAACATCTTTTTCCACAATTTGAACCCCTTTTTGTTGCAGTTCAGTACAAAATTGTTGTAAATGCTCATTTGCAATATTATTTGCAGTATCTTTATCGTAAATTGTGCTGTAATTTTCATACTCTTTTTCTGTTATTTTGCCGAAAAATACTGGAAGATAAAAATCTCCCCACAGTTTAAGCTGCTGCTGTCTTGTAATACTCTCCTGATTTTTATATTTCTCACCGTCAAAATATAAATTAAATGTCTTAGAAAAAAGTGTTACATAATACTTATTACGGCTTCTGTCCGTCGGTTTTTTCTCTTTATGCTGCAACGGAAATGAATCTTCATAATAATATTTTGTTTCTATATATATATCAGCATCCGCATGACAATATTTGGTATTGACCACTGCTCCGTCATCGCCTAAAATCTCAACTTTTCCATCAACTAAAAGGCTTCCCTCACTTACCGCAGAGCCTACAGATACTATCGGCGTACCATTTCTTGTTATCATTTTAACTACAACACCATCTTTTGTTGAATAAATACTTTTGGCAATGTTATCTTCATTGGCTGAAGCATTTTGTTTATCCTTATCCGGCAAAAGTGACTCTTGTATGTAAACAACAAGTCTTGTTCCTTTTTTCTCGACTGAAGCCCATATTATCTCATCATATTGTGCCCTTAATTTTTCCTCCAATTCATCTGAATCTACACTGTACTTATATGAACCATACTTTACATTCTCGCTATATAAATAATCAAGCAAAACTTCATCTGTAAGTGTACTGTTTCCCTCTATCTCAATATCCCATATAAACAGACTGAATACATATATCATTGATATACAAAATAGTACTCCGGCAAAAAACATCTTGCGTTTACGATATTTATTAAAGAAAAAAGGAAGCCCTATTTTCTTTTGTATCTTGAATTTTACACCTGTCTTTCTAATAATTGGCAGTATTTTCTTAAATTGTTTTAAACCCATATTTAGGGTCATTTTGTTTTCTTGCTTATTGATTTTCCAAAGAAAAATATTATTTTTACGACATAAATTTAAAAATCTTTCCTGATTTCCGTCCTCTATTAGTATACATACATAACCTCTGAGAAAATTAACAAACCACCTGACGGCTACTCACCTCTTCTGCCCTGTTATGAACTATGAACAATATGATATTTTATGTAAACATCCCGAAATTTTCATCTCTTCACATGAATAATAGCATATACAGAGGCGGTTACCCTCAATTTCAACACTGCCCTCTTTAATCTTTATCCTGATACATTCAGAATTATATTCCATAATACCAAGATAATTTTCAATATATATCTCTGAATTGCCGAAGACCTGAAGTGAACTTTCTCCTAACATTAAATCTTTTGGCAGTGCAAGACCTTCAACAATCTTACTTTTCATTCTGTCTTTTTTTCTATGCTTATTCATGGCACATAACCGCTCGCAGTTTTTCTTACTTATTATATACAAAATTCGCAAATATTATTCGTCATTTGCTGTGTATTTCCTTCATCTTTACTTTATCTAATATATAGAATTTCATACAAAGCATTGAAAACAGCCATCCGACAATCGGAATTACACAATACAGAAAAAGTGCAGCGGCTTTAATTTTTATATTTGGCGAATCTTCAACTTGAGGAAATACTTTGCCATATCCAATCAATGAAACTACCATACCTACAAATGTAGTGCCAAGCGCAGCAAAAACTTTATCAACAAAAGAGAATACTGCCCCCATCAATCCTGGCACATAATTACCGCTTCTATAAACTTCATAATCAGAACAATCGGCAATCATCGGTACAACCATATTATTTGTTATTGATTTACTGCCGTTCAACAGCACAAAAAGTATAAAAAATAATACTGTCATAAAGTTAATAGATTTAAATGAAAATCTAATCTGAGTTAAATCTCCAACACAGAATTGCAGAAGCATAAAAATCTGAAAAATAATTCCACACCATGTAAACAGTACATATGCCTTCTTTTGCCCAAAATTCTGTGCAACCTTTATACCAGCAGCAACCACAAACAATGTCGGAACTGCTGTAATTATCCCAATCATCCCTGCTATAGAATAATCCTGCATAAGTATACCAAACAGCATAACACCTACTGTTGTATTGCTGTAAACTGATGAGGCAAACTTATTGAGACATGCTGACAAAATAAGTATCCTTATAGGCTTATTTTCTCTTAATATTCTTATATATTCTTTTATCTTAATATTTTTCTTACTGCTGGCACCGCCAAAATACTCTTCTCTGTCTTTGCTCCATATTCCAATAACAGCGAGTAACGTACATAATGCACCTATTGAAGTTACCCATAATACAAATTCTATATAAAGTTTTGTATTGGTAAATCCACCATACTTTGGAACTAAATAATTGGAAACAAATAATGCTATACTTCCAAATGCTGCCATTATAAACAATGAATCAAAAGTGGTAGATACTGGACGCTGTTTAGGATGGTTAGTGATAACTGTCTGTCCAGATTTTGTGACAACCGTCTGAAATGTATACCCGATTATAAACAGCGCATAAACAACAATAAAAAACGGAAGTCTTAAAACGCTGATTATTCTATGCGTAAAGAAAAATAAGAAAATACTGCTGACTATCATTAGAAGATTACCAATAACCATAAATGGCCTGAATTTACCAAATCTTCCATTTGTCTTATCCATTAAAAAACCTGCTACAGGGTCGGTAATACCATCAAATATATTTAAGAGAGTAAGTATTACTGACACTGCAACTACTCCAATACCAACGATACCATTGACATAATATGATATATAACCCATCATAGCAAGATATAGATTTGTAGCACCATTATTCAACGCAAAAAAGCCGATCTGCCATAGACCGGCTCTGTGATAAGATTCAGTTGTTCCTGTAACATTATCATTCTGCATAACTAACCTAACTGTGTCTCTAAAACTTCTCCTGCTTTATTTAAGGCAGATTCAATACCATCCGGATTTTTTCCTCCTGCCTGTGCCATATTAGGACGACCACCGCCGCCGCCGCCAACTAAAGGCGCTATTGCCTTAATAAGATTTCCTGCATGTGCCCCTGACTTAACCGCACTTTCAGTAGCCATTGTGACAAGATTAACTTTACCATCGTTGGATGAAGCAAGAACTATAACACCTTCTCCAAGCTTATCCTTCAAGTTATCTCCAAGATTTCTAAGCTCATTCATATCAATATCAGATAATGAAACGGCAAGTAATTTAATACCTTTAACATCAACTACTTTATCCATAACATTCCCTAATGCATCTGAAGCTGCCTTGTTCTTTAATGACTCAATCTCAGACTGCATTCTCTTTATTTCAGCATTCATATGCTCTATTTTATCAACAATTCCTGCTGGATTAGTTTTAAGAAGCTTAGCAGCTTCACTTATAGTTTTCTCCAAACGGTCATAGTAATCAAAAACGGCATTTGATGTCAACGCCTCAATACGTCGAACTCCTGCTGCAATACCAGATTCAGACAGAATCTTAAAAGCTGTAATTACACCTGTATTATTAACATGTGTACCTCCGCAAAGTTCAACTGAGAACTCACCCATCTTTACTACACGAACGCTGTCCCCATACTTTTCTCCAAACAGCGCCATTGCGCCTGTCTTTTTAGCATCCTCAATTGCCATAACTTCTGTTACAACCGGAAGTGATTCTTCTATTTTTTCATTAACTATCTTCTCAACTTTTGCTATCTCCTCTGCTGTCATTGCTGAAAAATGAGAAAAGTCAAATCTAAGCCTGTCTGAATTTACATCAGAACCATGCTGCTCTACATGAGTTCCAAGAACCTCTCTGAGCGCTTTCTGCAATAAATGTGTTGCACTATGATTCTTAGCAGTAGATTGTCGCTTAGCAGCATCAACTTTAAGCGACACTTTATTGCCCAATGAGAACATTCCTCTAGTTACTTTTCCGGTATGTCCTATTTTGCCGCCCAACAATTTAATGGTATCCTCTACTTTAAATACAGCTCCCTCTGTCTCTATTAAGCCTGTATCTGCTGCCTGACCTCCGCTAGTAGCATAAAAAGGAGTTTTATCAACAATAATTGTACCAATATCGCCTTCTGCCAAAGCCTGAACAACTTCGGTCTCCGTTGTCAGCGCTAATATACTGCCTTCTGATTCTGTACTGTTATATCCGACAAACTCTGAGGTAATTGACGGATCTATTGATTCATATACAGTGACATCAGCACCCATATAATTAGAGACTTTTCGCGCTGTTCTCGCTTTTACTTTCTGCTCTTCCATACAAGCTTTAAATCCATCTTCATCAACTCCAATGCCCTTCTCTTCCAAAATCTCTTTTGTAAGGTCAAGTGGAAATCCGTAAGTATCATAAAGCCTGAAAGCATCTTCACCTGACAACTCTTTGTTGCCTGATTTTTTCATTTCGTCCTGAAGCTGTGAAAGAATTGTAAGTCCCTGATCAATTGTCTTATTAAACTTATTCTCTTCCTCAGTGAGAACTTTAAAAATCATTTCCTTCTTCTCTTCTAATTCACTGTAACCATCCTTAGAACCCTCAATCACAGTCTCACTAAGCTTTGCGAGAAATTTGCCTTCTATACCAAGCAGTCTGCCATGTCGAGCCGCCCTTCGAATAAGTCTTCTAAGAACATATCCTCTGCCCTCATTTGACGGCATTATACCATCTGATATCATAAAAGTTGCAGAGCGGATATGATCTGTTATAAGCCTTATAGAGACGTCTTTTGACTCATCTGACTTATAAGTTACAGCTGCAAAATCACATACTTTTGATAAAAGCGCCTGTATCGTATCAACGTCAAATATAGAATCAACATCCTGAACAACAACAGCCAGACGCTCAAGACCCATACCTGTATCAATATTTTTCTGTTCTAACTCTTTATAGTTGCCTTTTCCGTCATTTTCAAACTGTGTAAATACATTATTCCAAACTTCAATGTAACGGTCACATTCACATCCTACAGTACAATCAGGATTACCACAGCCATACTTTTCTCCGCGGTCATAATATATCTCAGAAGAAGGTCCGCACGGACCTGCTCCATGTTCCCAAAAATTATCTTCCTTGCCAAACTTAAAAATTCTTTCCTTGGCAATTCCAATCTCTTTATTCCAAATTTCAAATGCCTCATCATCTTCCAAGTATACTGATGGATAAAGTCTATCGGCGTCTAAACCTACAACCTGTGTAAGAAACTCCCATGACCAGCTGATCGCTTCCCGCTTAAAGTAATCGCCAAATGAAAAATTACCAAGCATTTCAAAAAAAGTACCATGTCTGGCCGTCTTTCCCACATTTTCTATATCTCCTGTCCGAATACACTTCTGACAGGTTGTAACTCTCTTTCTCGGCGGTATTTCCTGACCTGTAAAATATGGCTTTAACGGTGCCATACCTGAATTTATCAGCAAAAGACTATTATCATTGTGTGGAACTAACGAAAAACTTTTAAGCTTTAAGTGCTCTTTGCTTTCAAAAAATTCCAAAAACATTTTTCTTAATTCGTTTACACCGTACTTCTTCACGATAGTTCCTCCTGTTACTCAGCTTCCTGCTGATTCTTTAAATCTTTTTTCTTTCTAAGCGTTTTTCCTACCATTACTCCACAAAATGCACATGCGGCTAGTACAACTGCAATAACTACATATTGTATAAAACTAAATATAATACTCATAAAATTGTCCTCCCTAATTGACAAAATCTTCTTAAATATATACTAGCATATTTCAAATTCATTTTCAATAAGTAACATTTAAAAAAGAAAAAGCCCTTGATTTTTCAAGAGCTTTCAAATCTGCCTTAGATCAGCATTAGTTATATTTACGTTTTCTTGCAGCTTCAGACTTCTTCTTACGCTTTACACTTGGTTTTTCATAGTGTTCACGTTTGCGAATTTCCTGCTGAATACCAGCTTTTGCGCAGTTTCTTTTGAATCTGCGTAAAGCACTATCTAACGTCTCATTGTCTTTCACAATTACATTTGACATAGCCTCACACCTAACCTCCCTCCAGTTGCGAATTGTGCAAATACAACTGTATGGGTATTTTTAATGCACTATTGAGTATTATAACATAATTTTTCCAAAGGTCAATATAAAAAGTTAATTTTTTAACGCAATATAAATTTATTAATTGTCTGAAAAACATATATTTAAATCTACATTTCCTTCAATTCCGGCAACGCTGCCCTTCTCTGTGTACTGCCACATTTTAATATGGTAAGGAAACTTCAAATCATCTCTGTAAGCTGCAAGCCAAATCGGATAATCCGTCAGCTTACGCAAATCCAGATGAAGAAGAAGCCACCTCTCATTAGCATATATCATTGGCTCATAACCTGAATCTTTAATTCTTTGACAAAATGCATCAGCAATTTCAGTTAATGCACTGACCTCTAAGTCATTTGCCCTTGCACTGCTGTCTGGAATATGCTCTGTATCAAATACTATAGGATAGGTAATATTATAATTTTTTACTGACTCTATTACCATATCCGCCTCTTCTCTAGCTTCCTCTACAGTTGTAGCCTGTGAAAAAAAATATACTCCTATTGGAATGCCTGCTGCCGACGCACCAGAAGCATGACTCTCAAAGTTTTCATCAATAACTATCCTGCCCTCACTTCCATAACCTCTGTAACCTACTCTTAAAATTGCATAATCAACACCTGATGATTTCACTTCCTCCCAATCAATACTTTTTTGGTATTTTGACACGTCTACACCAACAAGTGATGTCTTTTCTCCTTCTTTAGTATGATATCTGAAACCATTTTCTGTTATAATATCATTTGTATTATATGTATTCTTTTTAACATCTGCATAAAGAGGCGCATACACATTAGTTCCATTAATATCTGTCAGATAATATCTGTCTTTTTTCTCTTTAATGCCCAGTGATACTGCCTGTGCTTCTGTACGAATGCACAGGCTTCCATATCCTCTTTTATGATTTATATAATTTTTAATATTTCCTCCCAAAACAATTCCAATGGGAATAATTATCAGAGCCGCAATAAATCCAAGAATAAATCCTGATTTAAAACTTAACTTCATATAGAATGCTCCTTTCCTTGTGAGACACCAAATGCATACAATTGTATCCAGTCTTCAACTAATAAAGCCAGATAACAAAGTATTGCAAACACTAACGCCATTGGAAGACAAATCTGTCCATACAGATTTAGCGGAACTTCACTGTAATCCCACACCTGCCAGCCCTTCCATAAGTTTACCATACATCCTGTTATAAACTCACCTGATAGTAAAAATATAAGACATCTTATCAGCTGCCTTGCAATCGTCTGTTTCCACCAATGCGCTCTTTTCTGCAATGAAAAGAAGCAGAAACAAAGTCCGCCAAGATAAAACATTGAAAAATGCGACCATCCACGAATCAGAACCTCTGTGTAATAATATGCACAACCTCCTAATCCGAATAATAATATATATTGAAATAAATATTTTATAATTTTTTTCAAGCAAAACCCACCTGACACTAAGAAATTTATATATCTTAGTGTTGGCATATAAGCAAATGTTATTCTTAAAGCATATCGAAAAAAATTACCAACAAAGACTATATTAAAACTTTATTTTTTAGACGCAATTATCTCATTGACTTTTCTGTATACTAAATCAGGGTCTATACCTATATAAAATTCGCCATCTTCATATTTTATTTCACCATCAATCATAGTAAGCTTAACGTTTTCTTTACTACCGCTGTATACTATATTTTTAGTTATATTATTGAGCGGCTGCATATTAGGTCTATTTAAGTCTATTATAATCAAATCCGCCAGCTTTCCAACTGCAATGCTGTCACAATCATTGAGACCCATAATCTTTGCTCCGCCAACACAAGCCATTTTAAGAACTTCATCTGCATTCATTGCAGCTGCATTATTTTGACTTAATTTCTGCAAACCTGTCACTAAAAACATTTCACGAAACATATCAAGACAATTATTGCTTGCAGGTCCGTCTGTGCCAATTCCTACTGTAATTCCTGCATTAACATATTTTTCAACCGGACATATTCCGCTTGCAAGTTTTGTATTTGATCCAGGATTAGTTACAACTGACAAATTTTTCTCTCTCATAACTTTTAAATCATTATTTGTTATATGAACACAGTGAAAACCGCCTCCCCCATATTCAAACATTCCAATCTCATTTAAAAAAACTGTAGGCGTTGTTCCATATCTCTCAATACATCCTTCGACTTCCGCTTTTGTCTCAGAATTATGCAAAAAAACTGGTTTCTTTAATTCCTGAGAAACTTTTGCAATTGATTCCATCAGTGGTTTTGCAGTTGTATATTCAGCATGAAATCCTAACTGATAACTAATAAGCTCATCATAATTATTAAACTTCTCATTCTCCTCACGCAAAGTATCATCTGAACCGCCAAAATCATTGACATTTCCGCAAAGTACTGTTCTGAAACCTGCGGCAGATGATGCCCTCGCACAGTCTTCCATATGCATATACATATCAAAATTACTTGTGATTCCGCTTGTTAAGTACTCCATAATAGCAAGTATTGAAAGCCAATAAGCATCCTCACCTGTCAGTTTCGCTTCCATCGGAAATACTTGTTTATAAAGCCAATCCTGAAGCGGCATATCATCGGCAAATGAACGCAAAAAAGTCATCGCTGAGTGTGTGTGTGCATTTTTAAATCCCGGCATAAGTAAATTGCCCTTACAGTCAATCTCTCTCTCAAAATCTATTGGAGTTACATTTTTTGCTTCTTCACAAGTACCTACGAAACATATTCTATTTTCCTCAACCCACACTTCACCGTCAAACCAGTTATCATTCTCTAACATTGTTAGTATTTTACAATTATAAAACCTTGTATTCATCTTTCTATTCCGCTCCCATTCGTATAATCGATTCTGTAATCAGTTTTTTAAATAATGGCGCAACTCTGTCTGCAGTCTCCTGTACTTCAGCGTGAGTAAGCGGTTTATCTGTAATTCCACTCGCAAGATTTGATACACATGATATGCCGCACACCTTCATTCCCATATGATTAGCTGCAATGGCCTCGCACACTGTACTCATACCAACAGCATCTGCTCCCATTGTTCTTAGCATACGAATCTCAGCCGGACATTCATAACTTGGGCCTGTAAGCTGAACATATACGCCCTCTTTAAGAGGAATATTAAGTTCAGCGGCACTATCCCTAATTATCTGATTTAAATCTTTCTTATATATCTCACCCATATCAGGGAATCGAACTCCCAATTCATCAATATTCGGACCAATAAGAGGATTCGGCACAAACAATGAAATATGATCCGTCATCAACATAAAATCTCCAGCGTTAAAATCAAAGTTAATACCGCCTGATGCATTTGTAAGAAATAGTATTTCTGCTCCCATTTTCTTCATTAAACGAGTAGGCAAAACTACATCCGTCATCTGATATCCTTCATAATAATGCACTCTGCCCTGCATAATAACAACGGGAACTTGTCCTACATAACCAAATACAAATCTGCCCTTATGACCTAAAACAGTGGAAATAGGGAAATCCATAATATTATGATAATCAATAACTTCTGCAACATCTATACTATCTGCATAATCACCTAAACCTGAACCTAATATAAGTGCAACCTTAGGTTTAAATGGAATTCTATCTTTAATACTTTCATATGCTTTATTAATTTTATCATAACCTGTATTCATTTATTTTCCTCCTTGTTCTCACTTTTCTCTACAGTTCATACTCCCGCTCTTTAGCGCTCCCCGCAGCTTCGCTGCTCCTTTTGCTCATTCGCGGGCGTTCCCTCTGCCGAAACCTGCATGGGCAAACTCATGCAGGTTTCGGCAGGATGAACTGTAGAAGAATATTATATTATTATGCAAACTAGGCCGCCATTGCTGTCATTAACTATTTTCTGCATTGTATCCTGCAGTTTAAGCTGGCTCTCTTCTCCCATTATCGCAATTTTATTTCTGATTCCGTCTTCTACAAGCTGCTCTATTGATTTTCCAAATATATTTGTCTCCCATATTCCTTCTTTTGTTTTACTGTTTTCTTTTATATATGCAATTAAATCTGTAGCTTGTTCTTCACTTCCTACTATAGGCGCTATCTCTGTCTCTATATTAGCACGTATAAAATGAATTGAAGGACTCAACGCTTTAATTTTTACTCCAAATTTATTTCCATGTCTTATGACAACGGGATCTTCAAGTTTAATCTCTTCTTTTACCGGAGTTACAACACCATATCCCTTTTGTCTTACTGATATTATAGCTTCTTCTACTTTTTCATATTCTTTTTTCTTTTCTGCAAGTTCTTTTATATTAAAAAACAAATCATATTCGCTTTTAATTTCCATTCCCGTCATCTGGCTTAGCATTTCATAATAATATGAATCATCAACATCCAGACTGATTTTTACACAGCCTTTTGACAAATCTATTTTATCAATTTTTGATTGTTCTATATATTGATTCTCAATATCCAGATTTTTCTTATCTGCCTGACGTATTGTAGGCATCCTTTCAATTAACTGTTTAGCATAGTCAATAATCGCAGATTTTAAAGGATGTTTTCTTGACATCATCTCAATCCATTTTGGCATGAATATTTCAAGCCTATCAAGAGGAAATTCATATAAAATTTCTTCTAAAATTTTATGTATATCTTCTTTTTTAAGCTGCATACAGTTGACCGGAACGACTGGCTTCATATATTTCTCTGACAACTCTTTTGAAAGCTCTTTTGCCTCGTCGGCATATGGATTTTTAGTATTAAGAAGAATTATGTATGGCTTTTTATGTCTTTCTAATTCATTTATCGTCTTTTCTTCTGCCTCCGCGTAATTTTCTCGCTCCAGTGCACCAATACTTCCATCTGTAGTTACTACAATACCGATACCTGCATGTTCTTCAATTACTTTCTTAGTACCTATCTCAGCTGCTTTTGAAAAAGGCATCTCTTCATTCTGCCAAGGAGTCTTAACCATTCTCTCTGTATTATTATCTTCTCCAGAAAAAGCACCCTTAACCATAAATCCCACACAGTCAATAAGACGTACCGCAAGCCTGACATCATCTCCAAGATCAATCTGTGCTTCATCTTTAGGAATAAACTTAGGTTCTGTTGTTGTAACCATTTTTCCATCTGCGGACAGTGGAAGTTCATCCTTTGCTCTTGCCTTTGCATAATCGTCAGCCATATTAGGTATAACTAACTGTTCCATAAAACGCTTGATAAATGTGGATTTGCCTGTTCTGACAGGACCTACAACACCAATATAGATTTCCCCATTCATCCTTTCCTCAATTTCTTTATAAATGTTCATAAAAATACCCCTTTTTACTTTTCGCTACTACAATGTATGCCAATTTCGAAAGAGGTATTACAATTTTTTACCTTTGTATCACAATATATACCCAAGGGCATTCCGTAATTCATACCCCTGCACAGATCACTAAAAAAGTTTTGCGGTTTATAAATGTTTAAATATGCATCTAAATAAATATTAATGATGGAACAACCGTATTCCTGTAAAACACATAGCTATATTATATTTATTACATGTAGATATTACATGGTCATCACGAATTGATCCCCCTGGCTGAGCTATATATTCAACTCCGCTTCTGTGTGCTCTCTCTATATTATCTCCAAATGGAAAAAACGCATCTGATGCCAGTGAAACACCATTCATTTTATCAAGCCACATTCTTCTCTCTTCCCTTGTAAATACTTGAGGCTTTGTCTTAAAAATTTTCTGCCACTCTCCGTCTGCCAGTACATCCATGTAATCATCACTTATATATACATCGATGGCATTGTCTCTGTCAGCTCTCTTAATTGTGTCGAGAAATGGAAGATTTAAAACTTTTTCATTCTGGCGCAAAAACCAATTATCTGCCTTGTTCCCGGCAAGTCTTGTACAATGTATTCTGGACTGCTGACCTGCGCCTATTCCTATAGCCTGACCGCCTTTAGCGTAACAAACTGAATTGGACTGTGTATATTTAAGTGTTATAAGAGCTATTATTAAATCAATTTTTGCATCGTTCGGAATCTCTTTATTGTCAGTTACCATTTCTGTTAGCAGCTTTTCATCAATTACAAGATCATTCCTTCCCTGCTCAAATGTTATTCCAAATACTTCCTTATGTTCAACAGAAGCAGGCACATATTCAGGATCAATCTGAATAATATTGTAGTTTCCTTTCTTTTTAG
Organism: uncultured Lachnospiraceae bacterium; assembly: GCA_949743325.1. Lineage (GTDB taxonomy): Bacteria > Bacillota > Clostridia > Lachnospirales > Lachnospiraceae > CAJJNI01. The sequence goes on along the minus strand of CATJTQ010000081.1, from coordinate 102,202 downwards.
CTTTAAGAATCTCCAAAGCTTCAGGTTCAAATCCTGGAGCAATTACCCCATCTGAAACCTCTCTTTTAATTAAATTTGCTGTGTCTGTATCGCATACATCTGACAAAGCAATAAAATCTCCAAATGACGACATTCTGTCAGCACCTCTAGCTCTAGCATATGCACATGACAATGGAGATAATTTGGAATAATCGTCTACCCAGTAAATTTTTTTCTCAAGGTCTGTCAAATCAATTCCAACCGCAGCACCGGCAGGAGAGACATGTTTAAATGAAGTTGCAGCAGGAAGTCCCGCAGCCTTTTTCAGCTCACTCACAAGCTGCCAGCCATTAAAGGCATCAAGAAAATTGATATATCCAGGTTTACCATTCAAAACATTGATAGGAAGTTCACCATTATTCATAAATATTTTTGACGGCTTTTGGTTAGGATTGCAACCATATTTTAATTCAAGTTCTCTCATCGTTAGTTCTCCTTATCTTACTTATTCTTATTGATGATTTTCGAATTTACTGCACCATTTTCCAATTCTATATATCTGACAAATAATGAAACTTTATTTTCTTCATTCAAACTACTCCAAAGTAAGTCTGCAAAAGCTCCCATATCATCAGGAATCTCAATTAATTCCGGCTCGCCGTCAAAACTAGGAAGCGGACTGCCGTCACCCATATAAGTGTGTATAAAATGACCTTCTCCTGAAGCTGGTGTTTCATACGAAAATGTATAGCGGCAGCAGGAATCAGGACAGCCATTATTACTCTTTAATATTGACATTGAGTAATCAAATTTTCCATTATCAATTTCAAGTATTCCTGAGATACGAGGAGTATAATTTGGAGGATCTGGTTCAAATGTCCTTGTTCTAAGAGACTGTTCAAATGTTTTTCCATCCTTCATCAGATCATATATAGTATCTGTCTGATCTCCATTGGTCACAATCGTCTTATTGCCAAGCACACGTACTGGTGAATAAATAATTAAACTTGGATCTGTCAGTTTTGAAGGATCAAAAGCCTGAGTTCGAATTCCTTCACCATCCTCAACAAAGATACGATTACGGCTGTTTTCACTTCTTCCCATGATAAAATAGGCTGTCACTGCATACTTTCCATTGCAGGACTTTCCAATTATTATTCCTCTTCCAGGATATGAATTGTGTCTTAATTTCTCTTCTAAATCCAGTTTCTTCATCAAAATTCTCCTTATTTGGTATTATTTTGCAACAACTTCTTTTTATTTTAACAAATAGGGCAATATTTGACAATACATTATATTTAATTTTTATGCTCTTTTTCCTTTTTAGCTTCCCTTTCTTCTTCTATTAATATATGGAGTTTTCTTATTGCTTCACTTATACCTCCAACCTCATTTATTAGTCCTTCTTTTACTGCTTCTTGTCCACAAAGTATCGTTCCTACATCTTTTACAAGCTGGGAAGTGTCCAACATAAGTTTTTCCATTCTTTTCTTCGTTATATTTGAATGGTCAGAGACAAACTGTACTATCCTCTCCTGAGTTCTTTCCATCATCTTATATGTTTGGTTTACACCAATTACAAGACCATTGATTCTAACCGGATGTATCATCATTGTAGCGCTTGGAACTATAAATGAATAATCTGTGGAAACGGCAAGCGGAACACCGATAGAATGACTTCCTCCAAGCACAAGCGAAACTGTCGGTTTACTGAGTGACGCAATCATTTCCGCAATAGCCAAACCGCTCTCTACATCACCCCCGACAGTGTTAATCAGCACTAACATTCCATCAACTTCTCCATTCTCTTCTATAGACGCCAGTGTTGGCAAAACACTTTCATAGTTTGTACTTTTATTGTTAGAAGGCAGTTTCTCATGTCCCTCAACCTCGCCTATTATTGTGAGCAGATGAATTTTATGACCCTCATCGCCAGCATCCAGCAGACATTGAGTATTTTTTTCATCAGAATTATTATTTTCCATATTATTCTCCTTTTTTACGACATATTTAATCCTTTTTATTATTTCTTAAACTAATATAAATATACTTTTTTCAATTGCCTATTTCCATTTTTTATATATTATGATATTATAAAAAGAAACAGCTTTATACTGTCTTTTTGAAATACTGAAAGGGGTATAATTATATGGTCATAATACTTTTAGTGTGTATCATAATAAGTCTCACAGCAATAATTTCTGCACTTTTATTTCATATTATCATCAATAGAAAAAAAAGCCTGACATCTGTCAATAATGATAGAAATGAATTTATTAATAAATTAGACGAATATCTATACAATAAAAAACATTTTATAATCATAGCTGTTTCTATAGATCAATATAACGAAATAATTGAAAAATATGGTGACAAGCACACATCTGTGCTTCTTCAAAATATAGAAGATTTTTTCTCTAAGATTTTTCCGTCAAATGAAATATACAGTTACAATAACATGAATTTTGTACTGATATTTGACAATACTCAAAAGACAACCGGCACTGGACCGATTATTGATGAAATTGTGAGTATTTTTAATATGCCATGGACAATTAAAGATAAGAAAGAAAAAATGACTGTCACAATAAGCAGCCTTCTATGCCCTGAAGATTCTGAAAGTCTTTCTGAAATTATTGATGTGCTAAGAGTTTCTATTGAAAAAGCTCAAAAAGAACGTACAGGCTCAATAGTTTATGGAAGAGAGCATATTTATAACCGCGAAAGAATTTTAGATAATCTTGAACTTGAAAACAGGCAGCTTGAACTAGCTGCAAAAGAGGCTATGAGTACTAGGACTGCACTTGAAATTGCAGAAAAGAAAAACAGCGTATTTCTTGCAAATGTCTCTCATGAAGTGCGTACACCTCTGCACTCTGTTATTGGTCTCTGTGAATTGCTGTTAAAAGAAAATTTATCTCCTTCAGCAAAAGAAAAAGCAGTCAATATAAAAACTGCCAGCATCCAACTGTTTAACGTATTTAATGATCTTTTGGACTACTTTAATGTCGATTCTGGTAAATATCAAATTATTGAAGCACCATATGCAATTAATGAAATTGCTCTTGAAGCTTTAAATATTGTGACCGCACAGGCAAAAGAGAAAAATATCCGTTTAGAGTTTGTTATTGATGACGCAATTCCTTCAAAACTGATTGGTGACGCAACAAAAATACGTCAGGTTTTAATTAATTTATTAAGAAATGCGACTCGTTTTACACACAAAGGCTCAATTAAGTTAAAAGTTAATTACAGACCAGCAGCAAACAACTATATTGAACTATGTATATCAGTTATTGATACTGGCATAGGCATAAGAAATGAGGACCTATCCAAAATATTTGATAACATACAGACTTTTAACACTCGGCGCAGCACAGAAGAAGAAAATGCATCATTGAGTCTTGCATTATGTAAACGTATACTTTCTTTAATGGATGGGGAAATAACAGCTGAAAGTACTTTTGGCGAAGGCAGTACATTTTCATTTCGTATACCCCAGAAAATTCATGATTTAGTATCTATAAAAGATGCCAAGAAAAATACTTCCTATTCATACAAAACAGCAAAATTCACAGAAACTTTTACTGCTGAAAACGCTAATATTCTTATTGTAGACGATAATCGCCTTAACAGAGAGATAGCCAAAGGACTGTTGCAGCTTTACAAAGTCAACGTTACAACTGCTGTAAGCGGTGAGGAATGTCTTGAATTAGTAAGACAGAACATTTATGACTTAATTTTTATGGATCATATTATGCCTGATATGGATGGCATTGATACTATGAATAATATCCGTAAAATGAACGGAACATATTTCCAGACTGTTCCAATTATTATACTAACTGCAAATGTAAGCAGCGGCAACAGACAAGAATTTATTGAACAAGGATTCGCAGAATATATTCCAAAACCAATTGATATTTCATTGTTAGATTCTATTTTAAGAAAATTACTGCCAAGTGAGCTGATAAAAGAAAAGAATTTTATCGAAACGGACAATGATAAACCTTTTGGAGGAATACTGCCCAACATTGATGGAATGGATGATCAGGAGGCACTATCAAATTTTAAATCCCTTGAAGAACTATTATCAGAACTTCATAAATTTTCTATAAATGCACCTGAAATTTTGGGATTGCTTGAACATTCACTCGTTCATAATAATATTTCATTATATTTAATGTATCTAACAAACTTAACTGATTCTGCAGGAAAATTCGGAATGAAAAAACTTGTAAAATTAGGAAATGCACATGAAAAAGCAGCTCAAAATGATAATATTGATTTTCTTAAAAAAAATCTGCCATTTCTAATACAAGGTTATAAAAGATTTCTTGATTGCCTTAATTAATTTTTAATACATTATAAAATCCCCATAAGAAATAATATTTGTAAAAATATATTTCTTATGGGGATTTTGTTATATAATTTTAAATTATTTTCCGCAACACCTTTTATATTTTAACCCGCTTCCGCAAGGACATGGATCATTTCTGCCTACTTTCTTATCCTTCCGAACTGTACCTGATGCTTTCTGCTGCTTGTACAACTCTTTTCTACGATCTGCTGACAAAAGATTATTCCACATTGGAAGTTCATATAACCAGTCAGCCTTAGCTGCAACCATGTTATAATATAATTTCTCCTTGTCAAATCCAAGATTAACAGTTGTATTTTCATCCATCTCCTCTATAGGATTTGGCTCTTTTAAGCTCTCATCTATTCCATCAAGAAATCCTACCATCATCATAAGCTCAACATCAAACTTTTCTGCAAGCTCTTTTACAGTTCCCTTTACAACTGTATCTGGTTCAGATAATATGATTTCATAGATTGCTTTCTCTTTAACAAAATAATCCGCCCATAATTCATCACTCTGCTTCTGTGTAAGCTCTTGTGAATAAGCTGTATTTCTCCATGTCTCTAATAAAGTCATTTTTCATTACCATCCTTTATCTGTATCTTCATAATTTGCATAATTATGCCATATCTTTTTTATTATACTATAAATTATCATAATATTCAATCTATTTTTTCTCTAAAGTCTAATCCATCGCTGCAAGCTGCTGAAAAAAACACTATAACTCTTCTCCTGTAATACGCAGAATATCTTCCAATTCTGATAAGTCCATATCCATATACTCTGCCATCTCTTCCATAGTCATTTTATCATTCATCGTATCGGCGAGCTCTTCAGCTTTTTCTTTAATCTTATCAGCTCTTTTTATAATATTTCTGTTAGTTTTACGATGTTCAGATAACTCATCAATTGAATGAATCATTGCCATTCTTATACTATCATTAAGAATATTTTCAATTGTTTTAATATTTTCAGTTCCCTGCAATTTTTCCAAACCAATCAAAAGCCCTATGTTTCCCTCCTGTATTAAATCGCTTTGTGAGAGTCCCTGCGAGCGATATTCTTGTGCAAATGATATAACTTTAGAAAGATAGGCATTTACAATTTTATCTTTAGAAGCTTTATCTCCGTCATACATTTTATTAAAATCCGACATTGAAATATGTTGGGCATCTGCTTCTTCTACTTCATTTAGATAAATATTTAGATACTCGCTCTCTGCCTCATCCTTCTCTTTATAGATATCTTTTTGCTTATCTATTTTAGTCAACGACTTCTCACAACCTATAACTTTAATATTATGCTGTGCCATATAGTTATAAACATGATTCATCTGTATATCATTTAAATTGAGATCTCTAAAATAGTCTTTCAAAAACTCTTTGGTAACTTCTCTGTTATTTAACTTTGCCAGTGTTGTAACATCCTCAATCATATTAATAAATTTTTCCTGACTATTCATAATTTCCAATTTCCTCCAACCATTTTCTAAATCTATGAAGAATCAATTTCATCTGTTCTAAAAAAATCTCCACAGATGCTTTGCGTCCCTTTTTATCCACAAACAGTTTCAAAATCCCGCCATCGCTTATCTTCTTTTCAAAATAAGGATTATATGGTATCAAACCTATTTTATTTTCATTGACACGGCAAATATTTATTAAAAACTTACTCTCATCATTGCAGCTTCCAATAACTTGTCCCACAAGAATATAAAAAATTTTCTTTTGACTTATTTTATACAATTCTTCACTGCTCTTCATAATATAATCATGCGCAAAACAAGCTACACAGACATCACTTCTATTTATAATTTCCTTTGTATTATCAGACAATAGCTTATCGCATTTTACCAATACCAAGTCAAATTCCCTATCCCATTCATCTAAAAGCCTATCTATAAACTGGTTAATTTGGCTTTCATACTGATACTCATCCCCCTTTATAGCAGACTTAATAAAAGCAAGTCTTTCTGTAACAAATGTCGCTCCTTCTTTTGTAAAGACAGAATTATATGGACCAGTTCTCATTCTATATAGAAAATAATCCATTCCTTCTCTTATTCCATAATAATCTTCTTCTCTTAGAAAAAAACCTGTATCTCCTCTAAAAGCATCTTCCAAATCTGTTTTTCTGAACCCTGCATCAACGATAAGAATAGACTTGTTACTTTCACTATATATTGTCAACGCCAATGCTAACATATTACTTATACTGCATTTTTGCTCCCCTATAAAAGCAATTTTCATTCATCTATAAATATGACTTTCCAGTATATAAGTTTTATATCATAAAGACTTAAATACTGTATGTAATTATCAATATTTTAAATATATATAATACTGACTGTCTAAAAAGACAGTCAGTCAATGGATTTTAGCTATATTTTATTATACAAAATAGCATATCAAATGTAAAGTTTATTTTTTAACTCTGTACTATAAGTGTCGAAAATCCTTTATTCCTTAATTCTCGCTCAACCGCTGCAGCCTGCTGCAATGATGTATATGGACCAACCTTAACTTGATAATATTCCTTATACTGCCCTATCTGAGCAGGATAACCCAAATACCAAAGCTGATTTGCAAGTTCATTCGCATTATTTTCATTTCTAAACAGCCCGGTCTGTACATAATATTGAACTCCTCCAACTACAGACGCTGTCTCCATTATTGCCAGTGCAATTTTTTCTGCAATCTCATTAAAATTTTCATCATATATTTTATTGTCACCCTCGTTATTTATAAAACCAGTTTCTATTAAAACAGCCGGCATATTTGTTCGTCTTAATACTGCCAAATCTGGTCTTACGTCTATTCCCAAATTTTTAAAGCCCGCCTGCGCAAGATTATCACTAATTTTCCGTGCTAATTCTGCCTTAATTCCACTGTCGTCATAAACAAGTGTCTGCACGCCCTCATACTGTCCCGGCACAGCGCTTGAATTGCGATGAAATGAAACAAATAAATCTCCTCCGGCAGCATTTGCTATGTTCGCCTTCTGTACAGGGCTGTCATAAACATCATCACGCCTTGTATAAACTACATTATAACCATTATTTTCTAAAATCTTTCCTACGGCAAGCGCTAAATTCAAGTTATCATCTTTTTCCAGCCTTCCGTTATAGGAAGCCCCCAGGTCTCTTCCGCCATGACCTGGATCAATAATAATTTTAGCCATAATATCCTCCAAAAATAAAAAATTCTATTTTACATATTATGCAAAAATTATTATATTCTTTACTAAAACCTGTTATATTCTTTACCTTAACTCTAATTATAATTACCTAATATTTCCCAAAAGTTCACTTATAAGCGCAGGAACTGTTGTTATTTCCTTTATTCTTCCTACTTCCGCCCCACAAAATATTAAACCGTTATCTAAATCGCCAATTACTGCATTTACTAATGCCTGTGTAATACAATAAGGAATTTCTTTTGGCTTACAAGTTTTTATGCATTGAAAACATTTCTTTATTGATATATTGCCTTGCTGTGCATTGTGTATAAATTTATTTCTAATAGCCCGCCCCGGCATACCAACAGGGCTCTTAATAATTGCAACATCTTCTTCGGATGCGTCTATATACGCCTGTTTATACTTATCAGAGGCATCGCACTCTTCAGTTACAACAAAACGGGTTGCAACCTGAACTCCATCGGCTCCCAGATTCATTACATGCTCAACATCAGAACGGTCAAATACACCGCCCCCTACTACAACCGGTATCTCCTTACCAAATTTATTTTCATAAATCTCTTTCTCTTTAATTATCTCTTTAATTTCATTGTCATAATCTAAACCACTAATATCATCAAGCTGTTCTGTTGAAAACCCTAAATGTCCTCCTGCCTTTGGTCCCTCAATAACAATTAAATCAGCAGTACGATTAAATTTTCTGTCCCACATTTTTAACAAAACAGAGGCAGCCTTTTTAGATGAGACAATCGGTGCGATTGCCGTATCTGTATTTTCAACAAGCCCTGGCAGATCTACCGGAAGCCCTGCTCCGCATACAACAAGATCAGCTCCTGCCTTTGCTGCAGCCCTGACATGATCAGCATAATGCTGCAGCGCGACCATAACATTAACTCCTACAAGTCCTCCGTCTGCCTGCTGCTTTGCTAACTTTATATGTTTTTCAATTGCTTTTAAGTTACACCCTTGAATATCTTTCTCAAAATCAGGCTCATCATAACCAATCTGAGCTGAAGATATTACACCTACGCCTCCTGCCTTAGCAACTGCTCCCGCTAAACGGGAACGACTCACCCCAATACCCATACCGCCTTGAATTATCGGAAGCCTCGCTGTTTTCTTACCTATTTTTAGTGGTTTATAATTCATAATATTACTCCATTCCTGCCAAATTATATGTACATTAAATTTCCAAATCTAGTAATTATTATAATATCATATGGAATATTTGTCAATACCATATAGAACTTTATACTTTATTATATAGTATTAAATACTATATAACTCCACTAACAATAGTCAACTAACCTCCTCAAGAAGATTACAGTAAATCAAACATTCTCAACAGCAGAATAAAGAACATATAATCATTTCAGCATTCGCCAAACGCCTGTGCAAACAAAATAATTAACTTATTTAAATGGCATAAAAAAGGACTGTCAGATAATTATATTTGCTCACAATATATTGACATAACATCAAAGTAGTTAAAAATATATCATGGAACAATATTGTTATCTAACAATCCTCAAATTATTAATATTTAATTTTGCTGCTGCTCCAAAGCATCTGAAAAATACTGAATTGAACTTATAATATTATCTTGAATTATAAATCCTAAAAATGAACTGTCCTTTTTATATACATACATAGCGCCTTTCTGTTCATAATCAGTACCATACGCTTCCTCCATCTGATCTTTTGTCATTCCTATTGACAAGCCTTCAGCTGTTTTTATCATATCGTCCTTAAATAAAATACATGATATTAAATCCTTCTTGTCCTCAGGATAAGTCTGTATTTCATAATGACTGTATGTATACGTTTTATCCAACCCCTTAAATGCACAACTCTCAGCCTCAAAATAATTGTCAGGATCCCCTAATTGTTTCAAAATATCATTCATTTCAATCTCAGTTGTTATTGACACCTTGCCATTCTGACCATCTGCCTCAAAAACATATCCTTTTAATTTTGACGTTTCCCCTGAATTGTCTGTTGATGACTCAGAAGCTTTATCATCTTTGTTATTCTCAATAACTTTTACGTCATTGCTGCCGCATGCTGTCAAACATATTGACAAAACAACAGCTGAAAGCACTGTAAAAATCTTTTTTTTCATATTATACACCCTTTCTGTACATCTAATTATTTTTCATTTTCAGCATACTGGCGATTCTTCTCATCGTCATACGCCTTAAGTTTTTCTTCCCAAATCTCTTTAAGCTTCTTATCATTACGCCTATCAGGTAAATCACACTCTGTTGACAGAATATTCCCAAAATATGTTGAAAGTTTTTCTGCACCAGTTAAATTAAGATGCAGTCCCGAATCATATGTATCCTTAGCAAAATCAAGCCCGATATCGTCTGTTGAATTTAAAAAATTATAATACTTTAAATTGTGATCCAACGCATATTCAGACATCTGTTTATCCCATTCATCATACCAGTGAGGATACAAGCTTGGAGCTTTCACTAATATAAGTTCAACATTATTTTTCTCACACAGTTCAACCATCTTATCCAAATAAAAATATGCCGTATCCCCAAAATTATAATCACCTAATGGCTTCGCTTCAGGAATATTCTGTGCGGGTTTCACATCAACTCTCATATAATACCCATTAAATGTAACTTTGTCCTTCTTAAAAAGATAATTAATATCGATTTTTCCAAGCTCATCAAACCTTGAATGATATCGCAAAATTGGAAAAATATAATCAATTAAATCTTCCTCTTCGGTCATAGATGCTTGTACAGACTTTATCTTGGCAGCAGACATTTTCATTCCATCCAACGTCATACGGTTGTATGCCTCACTCTGCGGTGAATTATATTTCATTGCCAGCACATTAAAAACAAAAACTTTTGGCTTTTCATACTGAAGGGTTTCTTCCATCAAATAATATGACTGCCATATTAATTGTTGGGCGCTTCCCCGTATATAACTATTAATTCCATACTCCTTCCACAAAACCGCAGGCGATATATTTTCATAGAGTTCACAATCGCCAATAAAAATTACATCATGGTTCTTTTCCTCGTCATAATACTCGGCAATCATTGCACCCTCAACAATATCATCCATATATTTCGGCATTAACAGCTTTTGTAAAAACCACAATCCCACAGCCGCAACAATAAATGATACTGTAATGCCGATCAATCTTTTTCTCATAATCACACCTCTCTAAAACTGATTATAAATAAACTGACTGGAATCATATCCTATACCATATGTACCAAAAATTAAAACGGTCAGGAAGAGAGCATACCAAATAATAAATCTAACAGGCGCCTTTCTTTCAGCAATTTTAGCACGTACACTGCCTTTACGCTGAATAATGCTTACTGCCACCAACAAAATCATTCCGCCAAACAATATAATATAATCTGAAATCGCAAGCCCAAGTAACTGAAATGCACTTACACTCAACTGTGAAATATCAAAGCCTGTAAACATTTTGCCAAACATTTTAAATGTCAGCGGAACATCACGATAACAGTCAAACATTCTAAGGCAGCTCATTAACAAGACTGTTCTCACGATTTGAAATAGTTTAAACAAAAATTTATCTTTTATATTAATTTTGGAATGAAACCACCTATAAAATGGCTCGCATTCCTGTGAAATCATTATCACTACAAAATTTCCAATTCCCCAAACTATAAAATTCCAGCTTGCCCCATGCCAAACGCCTGTTGCAAACCATACTGCAAATGAAGAAAGATATATGGGTACACGTTTTCCGATAAATTCGCCAAAATGTTTACGTGAAAATTTACTGACTTTAAGCATCGGCTTACAAATAGAGATAGGATAAAAAATATAGTCTGTAAACCAGCTTCCCATTGTGATATGCCAGCGATTCCAATATTCCTTAATATTTTTAGAAAAATATGGGCGACGAAAATTTTCTGTTACGTGTATGCCAAGGGTCTGTGCCGTTCCAATTGCAATATCAATGCCTCCTGTAAAATCTGCATACAGCTCTAATGCATAAAATAACATTCCTACTAACACATAAGCTCCCTGATATTTTGATGTATCTCCACATATTTCCAAAACAGCAGGCAAAAGGCGGTCTGCAATTACAAGTTTCTTAAAAAAACCCCACAATATTCTCTGCATTCCAAATGTTATTGTATTATAGTCAGCCGTATGCTTTTCAAAAAGAGATTTAGAGAGATCATTAAACCTGCTTATAGGTCCTTGTACCAACTGCGGAAAAAATGATACAAACAAAGCCAGCTTACCTAAATTTTTTTCCGCACTGCAAGTTCCTCTGTAAACATCAATTAAATATCCCATTGACTGGAATGTGTAAAAAGATATTCCCATAGGCAGAATCATATTAACAGTTAACAATCTTTTAGAACTTCCAACTGCACCTAACAAAAAGTTGATATTGCCAATAGCAAAATTAGTATATTTACATACAGCTAAAATTCCAAGATTAAATAAAAGACATATCATCATCAGTCTAAATTCTTTCTTTTTTTCCTGTGATTTAATATCTTTCCTTTGCTGTCGGTCAAGCTGTTTTTTTATCTTCTTAAAATGTATATCAAAAGTATCTTTTCTCGTCTGTATAATCCTTGTAAATATATATACTGACACTGTCGTCGTCATAATATAAATAAGGTATACAGGTGATGCAATAAAATAGAATACATAACCTGCAGCCAGCAGAAAAATCCACTGTATTTTTTTTGGAACAATATAGTAACATACTATAACTACTGCCAAAAACACTAAAAATTCAAATGATGTGAACAGCATGAACTAATCCTCATCATCCATTTTCTTTTCAATAAGAGAATACAATGCAGATGCACTGTTAAAATTATCTGGGACAATTTCCTCTGCTGAAATAGTAATATCAAAAACATCAGCAACCTCAGAAATAATTGTGACAATATCAAAAGAATCAAGAATTTTCTCATCAACAAGATTCTGCTGTGTGTTAAAATCAATATCTGGGTGCAGTTCATTTAAAATTTCCAATAATTCTTCCATACTCGTACCTCATTTAGTTTTTATTTATGTATTTTTCATTATAAATTTTCTTTAGTTCAACCCTGTCAATTTTGCCATTAGCTGTAAATGGCATATTTTTAAGAGAAATAATATTATTTGGCATCATATACCTTGGCAGCCTCTCTTTTATAGCCTTTGATAGTTCCGCAGCAGTAATATCGCCTACAAAAAAAAGAACTATCTTATTTTTGACAGAATCATAAATACAGCCGGAAAACTTTATTTCATCTAAGACATTTACATTGACCTCTATTTCACCAAGTTCTATACGATGGCCCATATGCTTAATCTGATAATCTTTCCTTGACAAAAACACCAGTTCTCCTCTGTCATTTTTCTTACCGATATCTCCTGTCCTGTAAATTATCTCAGGATAAAATTTATTAAGAGGGTTCTGTACAAAAGCTTCCTTAGTCTTGTCAGGATTATTATAATACCCTAATGTAACTGATGTTCCGCGTATACATATTTCTCCGGGTTCTCCATCCTCAACCTGTCTGTCTTCGTTATCTAACAGTAAGATATCAGTATTTTTAAACGGATAACCTATGGGAATTGTCTCATCAGCACTGAACTCTCTGTCAATCGGATAATAACAGCACATTCCCGTACCTTCCGTAGGTCCATATAAATTGAAAAAAGATGCTGTTTTTACGGCATCTCTCCATATATTAAGCTGCTTAACAGGAAACACTTCACTTCCAAACGCTATTGTCCTCAAATATTTAGGAACTACTGCGGCAAATGTATTAAATGTTGAGATCATCGTCAATGCTGATACAACCCAGCAAATAGTATTTATTTTATTTTCATTTAAATATTCCACCAGCTTTACAGGAAACATAAAAAGCTGATGTGGTATCAAATATGTAGTAGCTCCAAACTTCAATGTCGGATACAATTCTTTTAGACAAGCATCAAAATACAAAGGCGTTTGGTTACCAAAAATCGTATTTTCATCAAATTCAAGCACACTTGAAAGCTGCTCTACATAATCAATTACTGAGCGATGACATGCACATACGCCCTTTGGCACTCCTGTAGAACCGGAAGTAAATACAATATATATCGGATCAGTGTCTATTGCTCTTTCCCTTACATTTAATAATAGTTTATTATCAGTCTTATAGTCACATATATTATCAAATATTAAAATATCACCGTCAAAAGACAATTCCTGTGCCAATTTCACTGTATTATTATCGCATATCATTAACTTCGATTGACAATTCTCAAATATTAAATTGATTCTTGCAGCTGGCATTTCCTCATCAATCGGAACATAATAGCAGCCAGCATTTACCACACCAAAAAAAGTTACAATTGTCTGAGGACTCTTCTGCATAAAAACTATTACAGGTTCTTTATTTAAACCCTTGGATAAAACCGCACTTCCTATACTTCTACTTATATCATACACTTGTCTGAATGTATAGCTCAGATTCTCTCCCACAAAAGCCGTTTTTTCTGGTACCCTTGCAACCGTCTCAGCAAGATAATCTAAAACATGGTTATACATATCTTTTATGTATCCTTTCTGAATTTTATCTGTCAGTATATTATGAAATTTATAATAATACAGCTTAAATATATTTAAATTTCTAACAATTTGTTATTCAAAATCAAATTTTTTTATGTAACCAGTTCCTCAAATTGTTTTTTCAATTTTCCGCAATTCTTTACACAGCACTGCGCAAGTACTTCCATCACATCCAAATATCCTTTGCCTATATTACAATTGCGCTTTATTACAGATAACTCTGTACACCCCAATAAAATCAGCTGTGCGCCAGCATTGAATAGCTCCTCTGAAACTATATGAAATTTATTAATATCAATCCTGCTGCCCGCCTTCACATTATTATATATAAGCTCCATTACATAGGACTGATTTTTAACAGAAGGATATAGGCACTCTAAACCGCTCTCATATAAACTGCTGTCAAAAATCCTTGACTTGACCGTTCCGTCTGTTGCCATAATTCCAACCTTACTATAACCCCTTAATTTTAAATATTCTGCAGTTTTCCCAATAACATTTATTAACGGCAATTCTATTGCTTCATTAAGTTCATTATAAAAATAATGTGCTGTTATACATGGTACTGCTATTATATCAACCTTAGATAAAGCTAATTTTTTTGCAACATCTATAATATAAGGCAATGGATTTTGACTGCTGTTTCCTAATATGTATTCCGTTCGGTCTGGTATAGCAGGACAATTATATATTACCATTTCAATATGTTCCTGCTCAATTGATGCATCTGTCATCTCAACAAGCTGCTGCATAAAATATGCTGTAGCCATAGGACCAAGACCGCCGATAATTCCTAATTTTTTCATCATCATTTTCTAATTTACATCTGGATATGCTGACTGATCATAGTTATGAGTTCTTCCATTTGCATTTGAATATGCCAGAAGTTCATCTGTAGTAATATAACATAATGAAGGATCTCCGTCTCTTGGACATGCATCAAAGTGATACCAACCCTCGCCGATATCAACTAAATTCCAGTAATGTCTGTTATTAGAAGGAATTTTTTGTATATCTCTGTTTGATATACCAACACGTGTAAGCAGCGCTTTAGATACGCTCGCAAAGACAAAGCAATCCCCTTTATTATTTGACAGCCCTTCATATGCGGCCGTTTTCCAGTCAGATTTATCCGAAGTATTTATATATACAACATTATTATTAACCCAATTGTAAATTGCAGACAGCTTATCTCTTGAGCTCATCCCATCTGAAACTATATCAGCCAGAACCTGATCACAAAGATTGTTAACCTCCTCCATTGAAAATGTCTGTACTTCCTTTACAGTTAGATTAACTGTCTGTGAAGTCTCATTCCCAGACTTATCCTTTGCTGTATATGTGACTGGATAAGTTCCCACTGCATTTAAATTAACTTGACTGTTATCAACTGTAAGCTCTATATCTTCGCCTGAGTTATCGCTAACTGTAACACCATTTTTGTAACTCACTGCATTTCCAAGGTACACCTCAATATCCTGAACCCCGCTTATTACCGGAGGCTCTTTATCCTCCTTTAAAGTGAGATTAGCCGTCTTCTCTACACTGTTTCCACCAGCGTCGGTCACTCTTATTCCAACTGACTGTGTACCAATAAATGAGTAATCAGGCTCATTTATAAATTCAAATTTTAACTCTGTAGCATCATTTGATGAAGCCACAAAAACTTGAGCATCTAACTGGGCTCCTGCCCACGCCTCAACATCTTTAACTTCCACTTCAGGAGGTACTGTATCAACAACATGAAGAACCGAGTTGTATGAAATGCCATCTACTACAATTTCTATATTATAATCTCCAATAACACTCATATTAACAGTTTCCATTGGTGTGACAATAGACGCCTCTGTATATTCTGTCATTATAAAATTCTCAATAACAGGAACCGGACTTCCAATCTCTAATGTAATATCATTTGCTATTTTACCGATTGTTAAAAACGTCTCATACACCTTAGTGTTTCCGCCCTTATCTGTAATGCGTATATTAATCGGCTGTCTGCCGAAGGTCGAATAATCAGGCTCTTTCTCAAATGTTATTTCTACTTCTGTAGCATCCTCCACTTTTACAACAAATCGTTTCGGCTCTACAGTCTGCCCAGTCTCAATATATACTTCTGTAATTTCAGCTTCAGGAGCAACTGTATCTTCTATTGTAAGAATACAATTATATGTGAAAATTCCTGACTTTATTTTTACTTTATAATCACCTGGTATAGAAGTGTCAATATTATTTGAATTACCAACAAATTCTGCTTTCTTTGAAGTATCACGCAAAAAATCCGAGGCTGCTACTTTTGTACCCGCCTCTGCCATACAATGAGTATATACTCTTGTTAAATAAGAAAATATAAATAAACCGACACCAGCAGCCAAAAAACATAAAAACAAAATAGACAAAAACAAAATTAATGGCTTTTTATTCTTTCTCCTTCTGCTGTATCTTTTATATCCTCCAGGCTTTTTATATCTTTTTATTTTATTACTGCTTCTATTTCCTATTCTTACATCAATCTGATGACTTTTTTTCCTTCTGCGCCTTCTTCTTGAGTAGCCTCTGTCAATAAAACCACCCTGAAATTGTCCCGACATAACTCTCTCTCCTGAAAAACATGAATTTCTTTAGTAAATTTTATCAATGGCATTATAATAACACAATTTAAATAACTATGCAAGGTTTCTTGTTATATACCTAAAAACATAACTAAGATCATGTATTGTCATATACTGTTATGTACAATTGAATATATACAACAGCAATATTTATGTTAGCAATATTTACACTTGTAGTATTTTGTCTTTTGTGGTAATATAGTTAAAATATAATACTAAGAAAATCAGTAAGAGGTTTAATTATGAAAGATTATATAAAGAAATTCAAAACTGAACGTCTAAAGCATTGTTATATATTTATTTATCCTATATTTTATATGTTATGTTTTATATTTTTAGAAAAAAATATTGAACCGCAATATATAATAAATCTTGAAATTGATGATTATATTCCCTTTTGTGAGTATTTTATAGTTCCTTATATTTTGTGGTTTTTATATGTAGCTGTCACAGTTGCAACATTTTTCTTTTTTCTTGATATAGGTGATTTTTACCGCCTTACTTGTTATCTATTTACTGGGATGACAATATTTTTGTTAATATCGTTTTTTATTCCCAATGGTCTTGAACTAAGACCTAATCACTTTGAACGTGATAATATTTTCACTGAACTTGTAAAACATCTGTATGAAACAGACACTTCAACAAATGTATTTCCAAGTATACATGTTTTTAATTCTATATGTGTACACATTGCAATTGCCAAAAATAATATAATTAAAAGACATTCTCTTTTAGTAAAAAGTTCCTTTATTTTAATGATATTAATTATATTATCAACAATGTTTTTAAAACAGCACTCTGTGCTTGATGTAATTTCAGGAATAGTCCTATCGGCAATACTCTATCCTTTATTTTATGTATACAACTATATACCATACAGAAAGACTTACCCTATACCAGTTAATAATCATGAACATATAAAAAGACCAGCCTGAGAAATCAAGCTGGTTTTTCTTAATTGAATCCAAATAATTTCTGATATATTTTGTAAGTAGTTACCGCAATAGTTCGGCCTGATTTTCCAGGAAGATTAGCGGCACCTGTAATTCTTTTTCTGATTGATAAATACGCCAGATAATTATTCTTTTTAATATATTTAAGCAGTTCTTTACGTCTAAGCTTTTCATCTTCAGCTTTAGAACGAATGAGCAAAATACAAGTTACCGTCGTTATAATATCAAGATAATTTGTCATGTAACTTCGCAACTTACGATTTTGAATTTTCTTTATATCAAAAGAATCTACCATTAATTTATTTACTTTAATCTGTTGATCTATTCTTGAAATCATTACTTCTTCATTTACAGACTGATCACTTCTGCCAATATAATATCTGTAAAAATTAACATTCATATAATAAAGTGTCTTTACATAAGGCAGAGGATTAAACACAAATAAATTATCTACATAAAATGTATGTTTAGGAAGAATAAGCCCACACTCTCTGAGCAGCTGTGTCCTAAAAATTACAGAGTGCATAAGAAAGTATCTGTTAAGACCCATATGTTTCATATCACTCCAGCTAAAAGGTTCATCTTCTGGAAGTGAATTACGATAATGCATAACTTTCTTATGTCTGGCATTTTCTTTTTCATAAACAAAATTTGATATAAACATATCTACCTGTCTGTTTTCTTTAATTAAACTTTCAAGTCGATTTAATATTTTATTATATGCCTCTTCATTTACCCAATCATCACTGTCTACTACTTTAAAATATAAACCTGTTGCATTTTTTATTCCTGTATTTACAGCTTCCCCATGTCCGCCGTTTTCTTGATGTATAACTTTAATTATACTTGGATATTTATCTTCATATTCATCCGCTATCTTTGGGGTTTGATCTGTGGACCCATCATCTACAATAATAATCTCTACTTCTTCTCCTCCTGCCAGGAGAGTGCTTATACATTTATCCAGATATTCTTCTGAATTATAACAAGGCACAACAATTGACAAAATTTTCATAAATCTATCTCCCGTTTTTCTCTGCATACTTACATGCAAAGTTATTAATTATGAAGTATGTGACTATTATTTATAATACCAATCTTTTCATAATCAGTCAACCATTACCAAAGAAATAGTACTAACACAATATTTTTTAGTATTCGTATGGTATTATTATTGCAGCGATTATATATGCCAGCAGACCTGAGCAGCCAAGACATGTAAATACTACCCATCCAAGCCTTACTATCGTCGGATCCAGGCTAAAATACTCTGCAATTCCTGCACATACTCCCGCCAGCATTTTATTTGTCCTTGATCTGTAAAGTCGCTTTTCACCCATTTTATGTACCTCCTTTACTCTTCAAAATTTACATTTACATTTCCCATATCACAGTCTATCTCAATTTTTTTGTTTTGTACACTTTGTTCTTTTGTATGTTTTGATTTGTCAATACTTATTTTTCCCATCTCACTGTTCGTTGAAATTAGATAATTATTTGAATTTCCAATATAGTTTAGAGTAATATTCCCCATATTACAGCTAATTATACTATTATCTGCATTTATTTTTTCAGCGTCAATGTTTCCCAGATCACAATATATTTCTGCATATGAAGAAGTAATTTTCTCAGCATCAATATTTCCCAGATCACAATTTAAGAAAAGCTCAGAACAATCTACATTTTTCATTTTAATATGACCTAAATCAACATTAAATGAACATGTTCCTGACACATTTATATCTTCTCCAAAAATGCAGCCCAAGTCAGCAGTTGCCTCTAAATTTTTATATTTTTTTTCAGGAAGTTCTAAAATAGCATAAACTCCGTCTACATTTTTAAATATTCCTATACCAAAATACTTAAAATTATCTCTATCTTTATCCCATATATCAAGAGAACCATTGTCTAACTCTGCTAAAATTTCTCGATCATTGCCTTCCTCAACATAAAAATTACATTTATTATCATCAGATAACTTAATTTTAAGAGCTGATACATTAATATTGATACTTATATTATCAATATCATCTCCATCAAAACTTTCTATAAGAGTATAGTCAATATTATCAAAATCATCATATTTAGTATTTGTTAAACTGCCCCTGCCATTTCCTATATAATATTTAAGTGAACGCCTATTTCCGCCCATAACTGCGCCTATAGTTGTAAAAACAATTCCCAGACAGAGAAACACCATTGCCATAAATAGTATTATTTTTGTACTTTTTTTCATGCTGTCGCCTCCCCATCTCTAAAATAGCGAATAAGTTTTCTTATTCCATTAAAAACTGACGGGATAACAACTCTGCACATAAATGAACATAACAAAGTTACAAATAATGCGATTGAGAGCAAAATCAATCCAACACCAAACACAATACTAGCATCGGCAAATGCGCCTGTTGCTAAGAGTGCTATTGAACCAATAACACATCCTATACCACCTGCATACATACCAAATGCAACACCAAATACAGCCACAAATATACCGAACAAAGCACCGAAGAAGCCTAAAACAGGTCCTATAGTAATTGGAAATGTAATAATTATTATAATCAATATCAGTCTCTTGTCAAATTTATTGTTACTCTTAGTTTCATTATATGTCTGATAATTATTCATATTTTGTGAATCATTGGTCCAATTATAATTACCATTGTTATTTGTGCTATATTCACCACGGTAATTCTTATATTCAGTTTTGTTATTTTCTGAATTTTCACCATTACTTTCTTTTAATATGCCCAAATCTCTCTTTATAATATTAGCTACATTTTCAGGAGTCTTTAATTCATTTATAATATCCTGCTCTTTATCATACCCTCCATCCTCAAAATAATCTTCATAATATTGCAGGGCATCGATTCTATCCTCTAACGGCACATCTTGAAGCTGCCGCTCGAGCGCATCCATAAATTCACGCCTGTTCATACTCCTACTTCTCCTTTCAAACACTGGGTTATTCTGCCTGAATAATTATCCCACTCTTCTCTGTAATATTCTAATTTTCTTACACCTTCTTTAGTTATCTTGTAATAACGTCTATTTCTTCCATCATACTGCCTGTCATAAGTATCAAGAAATTCATTTTTCTGCAGCCTCCTAAGTACAGGATATAAGGTTGATTCAGAAATCTCTAATACTTGTTGTACATCTTGAGTTATTTTATAACCGTATGTACCTTCATTCTCTTCTGATACTATCGCTAACACTACAGCATCAAGAAGTGTTGCTCCAGTTGTAAATGTCAAAAAATCACCTCATTTCTATACAATATAATTTTACATAACATATTATATGTCATATAATATTATTTGTCAATATATAATATTCACTTTACAATTTTAATAAGATTTCAATTAAAAACCTGCCGCAATGAAATAAATATATCATTACAGCAGGTTTTTTATAAAATATATATTTGTTAAATAATTCCCAAAGCTTTCTTCAAAACTAAAACAGCGTCTTGTAAATCAACATTACCAGATTTATCATAATCAGCAGCCTTAAATTCTTCTGATGTCAATTTATCTATCAGAAGAGCTGCTCTCAATACTTTTGTGGCATCAGCTAAATCAACTTTTCCATTAAAATCTACATCACCCATTATATAATTATCGGGTGTCACACCTGGGTTATTTGTAGGTATTGGCAATTCTCCATCAATAACCTCTATTGTATAAGTTTCTTCAAACCCATTGTTCATCGTAACTGCGCTCATTGTTGTAGAACCAACTGCCTTAGCAGTAACTAAGCCATTTTCATCAACCACTGCTATATTCTCATCTTCAATGTTATAATATATTATTTTATTGGTTGCATTTTCTGGCATAACAACAGCATCTACTGTCAAATTACCACCTTTTTTCAAAACTATTTCTTTATTTTCAGTCTTAATTCCAGTTACTGGAACTTCCGGCTTCTTAGCCATAATACTAATTCTCTGTTTTATTGTGTTGTCAAAAATTCTGTTACCTCTTTTTGTCGTTGACACTACAAGCTGTACAGTCTTTGAATCTCTACCTCCCAAATCAGTTACTTTTACAAGTCCGCTATCACTATCAATAATATCAATACCTGTTGTAAGTCTTGACCAAGTAACGCCTTTATCAGCAGTAATAGGATATACTAGAGCTTCAATTGTATAAGAATCTCCTACATAGAGTGTCTTTGGAACATTGTTAACTTCTAAAGATGTTGGAAGCTGTTCAACTGTAACCTTACATGAAGCACTTTTACCACTCTTAGTTTTAAGAGTTATTGTTGTCTTTCCTTCTTTTAGCGGCTTTACAAGCCCACAATCATTAACTGATGCAATAGAAGGATCACTGCTAAACCATTGAAACTCTTCCGGTGTTTCAGTTGTATAATATGGTTCTAACTTTTCATAAAGCTGTAAATATTCACCCAAATAAACAGTCCTGTTTTCATAGTTTAAGTTCACTTTTGAAACAGGAATCTCTTCAGATGTATCTGCTAACTTTATTTTACCTGAAGCTGCATATTCTGTCTTTAACCATTCAGACGCTGTATAATCAAGAACACCGCTCCCGCCATATAAATTTGTATAATCTTTTACATAATCAAGAGGAAATACCTGATATGAATATGGAAGTTCTTTTCCTTCCTGTCCCCATAACCAGTTATTTATTGTACTCTTGCCGCTATTCCAAACAACCCTGCTCTCTGTAAACGGATTCTCACCATTATTATCCCAGCTTGAACCTTCATACACACTGCTTTTCTCATTTCTCTTTACTCTTGAATTTACTATTAGACCATAATTTTTTCCAAACCATCCTGAGTATTGACCCATACTTTCATCTATCTCATTATATGTCAACGGAGCGTCAACATAATAATAATCACATGTGTCAGCTGCTGTAGCAGCGCCACACCTTGGATTACTTCCCCATGTTAAAAAGTGAGTTTCTCCTCCTGCTTTCTCTATCTGCTCCTTAACAGTCAAACCATCTGAATTTTTCTTATTATAATATCCATTTGCCAAAGATACATTATAATCATCAATATAACAATTATACAGATGAGCAACACCACCACGCAGAAGCGGAAGTCTTGAACCGCATCCTGTATAAGAATTATATCCAAAAGAGATTCTGAGAAGCTCGTTGGCATCAGTTTTAAGTTCATTTTTAACAATATTTCCATCAGAATCTTTATACAGCCATGTATCTTTATCTCCCGCACCTACAAGATGACATTTCTTATGATAACCCATATAGACGGCTATCTGCTCTTTTGTAAGTTCATTGTCTCTTGCAGTTCCATACATCACAAAACTTGATACATCTTTATTTAATTTGCTCTCTTGGTAAATATCTTCAAAATAAGATATGGCCCGGTACAGCATGGAACCTTTTGAATAATCTGTATCTCCAAATTTGCACCATGTAATACTTACACCATTAGAACCATTTTCCACATCCACATTTCCATCAAAAGCAATACCAAAATTACAATGGTCAATCCATACATTATGGGCTCCGTTAATTTTAAGATAAGTAAAGCCATTACGCTTGGCATTGCCATGTCCTCCTGTTGAGCCAAAACCCTTTCTTGTCCAATCATCCCACTCCCATGTCTCGGTAAAATTGAGGTTTCTTATAGCAATATCATTACACCCCGAATTAAGTTTTATTTCTGTGTGTTTTATTGTGGCGCCATTTGTCGAAAAAATTGTTAAACCATCAATATTATTTAGTGTTATCGTAGATATACCTGATTCTATTAAAACCGGATTTCCAACAGGAGTTACAGCTGTACTCTCTGTCCCACTGTAAACATCGATTACCCCTCTGCCGGCATTCTTGTCCTCGTCTGACAATTCCCACCAGCCAAGATACATATCACTGCGTACTTCTATTACTTTGACATTTCCTTTCATTGCTTCTCTAAGTGCAGTTAAAAAATCTTTCTCATCTCCTGCAACCGCATACTCTCTATCCCCTTCCTTATAATGAGAACGGTCGTTTATTTTACCCTTTGCAAAACCACTAACAGACAAAAAAGATTCGTTTATATCACTTATTGTTCTATCAGTACCCGGAATTTTATCAACAGCAGGCGCTGAAGCTTCTGTCCACTCTTTATTAAATAGAGAACTAATTCCTAAAGCAGCTATACATAGTACCATTGACATTACTATACAAATCAATTTTCTACTTTTCATAATTTTTCACTCCTTTTTTATATTTTTATTATAAATGTTTTATAAAATTATTGCAACAGCTATATATTTTTTCTATTAAAAATTGCACACCACATTTTTTGTTGATAATTAATAAAAAATCAAATATTATTATAATTAATATTGTTTAATTTTTATTTATATGTTATGATGATTCTTACATAAGCAAAAACATTAAGCATTAATAAGCCTGTGAGGGACATCAGGTAAATTTTACAATAAAATAATGATGAATGGAGAAGTTAAGATGAATGAAGACTTAATTTACACAAATGAAAACTGTATTGTTTGCAATAAATGTATATCCGCCTGTCCTGTACTTGGTGCAAATCGTATTGCACAATATCCTGATGGAAGCGCTCAAATTGCTGTGGACAGCAATTTTTGTATAGCCTGCGGAGCATGTTTTGACGATTGTTCACATGAAGCTCGTTCATACATAGATGATACAGAACGTTTTTTCAACGATCTTAAAAAGGGTACAAAAATTTCTCTATTGGTTGCTCCATCCTTTATTGCAAATTATCCAAATGATTATGGTAGATATTTAGGGATTTTAAAAAATGCAGGAGCTAACAGAATAATAAGTATCTCATTTGGGGCAGACATTACTACTTGGGCATATTTAAAATACATAACAGAAAACAATTTTATTGGAGGAATTTCACAGCCATGTCCTGCTGTTGTAAGTTATATTGAAAAATTTATCCCTCAGCTTCTGCCAAAATTAATGCCTATACACAGCCCTTTAATGTGCGGAGCAATATATGCAAAAAAGTATATGGGAATAACTGACAAGCTTGCCTTTATCAGCCCATGCATAGCCAAGAAAAATGAGATAGATGATCCTAACTGCGGCGGTTATGTATCATACAATCTTACTTTTCACCATCTAGTTGAATATATACGAAAACACAATCTTTCAACTGGAAGTTTTGCCAATGATGAGATAGATTATGGTCTTGGTTCAGTCTATCCAACTCCCGGCGGGTTAAAAGAAAATGTTTACTGGTTTTTAGGTGATGAAATCTTTATTCGCCAAGCAGAAGGCGAACAGCGTATGTATGAATATCTTCACGAATATCTTGGACGTATCAATTCCAAGAAATCTCTGCCATTTATGGTGGACGCTTTAAATTGTGAAAAAGGCTGTCTCTATGGAACTGGAGTTGAAGATGAACATGGAGTCGGCGATGATGTCATAATGAATCTTTGGAAAATCCGTTCTAGCAGCATGAAAAATAAAGGAGCATGGGGCAAAAAACTTACTCCCCAAAAAAGACTTACAGCTTTTAACTCTCAATTTAAGGATTTAAAACTTGAGGACTTTATACGCCATTATACTGATCATTCGGCAAAAGTTATGTTAAAGGAACCTACTAAAGAAGAATATAATGCTATTTACAAAGAGCTGGGAAAAAACACCTCACTAAAACAAAACATTGATTGTTCTGCATGCGGATATGAAACTTGTAAGATGATGGCAAAAGCAATATATAATGGAATAAACAACAAAAATAATTGTGTACATTATGCCAGAGATCTTGCATTAAATGAAGCACAAAAAGCAAAAGAGTTGTCTGAAGAGGTCAGTTTACAGTCTGAAGAGCGCATTAGACAATCTGAGATGGTAAATGATGTTATCGCTAACACTGCCAGCAGCTTTGATGTTATGATGAATTCTTTAGAAGATTTAACTTCAGGCAATGAGAGTAATGCACAGGAAAGTACAGAAATTGCATTGGATATGCAGAATATTAATAATTTTAGTCAGGAAATGAAAAGAGCTTTTGACAGCATTACAGAATTTCTGAAAAGTATTGAAGAAAACAACAATGCAATTTTTGATATCGCTTCTAAAACTAACTTGCTGTCACTGAACGCTGCCATTGAAGCAGCCAGAGCTGGTGAAGCAGGCAAGGGATTTGCAGTTGTTGCTGATGAAATAAAAGAATTGTCCAATTCAAGCCGAGCCGCTGCACAGGATTCAAGCAAGAATTCAGCTGAAGTCAGAACATTTATGAAAAGTCTTATGGAACAAGCTGACACATTGACACAGCTTGTAGGTCAGGTAGACGGACGTGTGGCAAATCTTGCCGCTGCAACAGAGGAGATTGCTGCAAGTACTAAACTGGTTGAATCATTATCAAAAGAAATACAAGATAACTTAGAAGAAATCAGAAACTAATTATAGATATATAATTTTGCTGCAACCGACAGAAATTGCTTCTTCTTCATTGTGTGTTACAATAATAACCGTTTTACCTATGGTATTCTTTTTAACACACTCAATCATAAGTTGCTTTGTGTACCTGTCAAGCCCCGTAAAAGGCTCATCTAATAAAAGAATATTATAATCTGCCAAAAGAGCGCGGAGAATAGCAATACGACGCTTTTCTCCGCCGCTCATATCACGGATTTTTTTATTTACGGATTCTGATGTAAAACCTATACTTAACAGCTGTTCTTTTATTTTATACAAAGACAACTTATGATTTACCAGTTTTATATTTCTTACAGCGCTTACATTTTCTATTAAACGGTTTTCCTGAAACACATACGAAAACAGGGGATAATTAACAGAATAATTTATCTCTCCTTCATAGGGATAGAGCAGCCGACCTATCAAATACAAAAGTGTTGTCTTTCCAGCTCCTGACTTTGCCATAACTGCCGTACAACACCCTTCAATAAAATCCGCAGAAAATTGTTTAAACACACAATGTTCTCCATAAAAAAAAGAAAGTCCTCTTATTTCTATAGTCTTCACAAAATCACCCCAATCTTTTGTCTATCATATAAGCAGCAAATTTTATAATAATTTCAAATATAATACTAATAAAAGCAATAACAAATGTCCATGCAAATAATTCTGTTGTCATCAAATATATTTTTGATTTATACAACTCATTTCCAATACTGCCCTTTGTAAGTCCAATTATCTCAGCAGCAATTCCAGACTTCCATGCCATTCCAACTGCAAGCGAACACGCTGATAAAAAGTATGGCATTATATGAGGTATATAAATATACATAACCCTATTAATCACTGAAACATGAAAGACATCAGCCATCTCAATCAACTTAAAATCAAGTTCTAATAGAGCTGAAAGAGTGTTAATATAAATTATTGGTAAAACTACCAAAAACGGTATTAGAACAGACAATCCAGATGAAGGAATCCATAAAAGCACCAAAATAACAAATGATGCAACAGGAATTGATTTGATTACTTTTATCGGAAAGCCCACAAAAATTCTTACTATATTAAACCTAAAAGATAATGAAGCAATAAAAATGCCAGCTAATACTCCCCCCAAAAGACCCAAACCAATATTTGCTATTGATCCCATTACACTTATCCAAAACTCTCTGCTTATAATAAGTTTATTTATTAGAACATTTACAACCTTAAAAGGAGCAGGCAAAAATACTTCCTCATCAATAATTACTGCCGCTGCCTGCCACAGGCAAATCCAAAATATTACAGATATTATATTAACAATAACTTTAACTGATTTTTTCTGTCCGCTTTTACTTGTTCTTATTTTTTTCAATATAAAAAATTCCTTCCTCAGGTAATTTTCCTCCTACAGAAATCGGATTCTGTTCATAAAGTACTGTTAAATAAGAAAGCATTTTTTCACTCATCTCCTCACCATCTATGTAAGTGACATTACAGTATGGGATGGCATCTTTGGCAATCTGTTCATTAAAAATATCAAATTGTTCCAACAATTCAGCTGTCTTATCAACATTACTGACTGCATACTTTGTAGACTGTTCGTATTCTTTAATAAACACTTTAAAACTTTGATCCATTTGCTCAATAAATGTTTTTCTTGCTACAATTACACCTGTAACAATTGTACTTTTATCGTCCAACAACTCCCACTCTTTTGTAATATCTAATGCAATGCGAAGCTTCGAATTATTTTTCATGGCTGCAGTAACATATGGCTGTGGAAGCATTGCAATTGCTTCCTTATTTTGAGTCATTGCAGAAACAACTTCCGCAGCTTCTGACTTATACTCAATATTTACATCCTTATCAGGATCCAAACCTGCCTTTGTAAGCAGATAACGCAGCGTATATTCTGGCGTAGTTCCCTGCCCTGTAGAATATATTGTCTTTCCCGCAAGGTCGTTAATATCTGAAATTGTGTTTCCAGATTCCAAAATATAGAGTACTCCAAGTGTATTTATAGCAATAGTCACTATTTCCCCATCTGTTTTATTATATAAAACTGACGCAAGATTGCAAGGAACAGCTGCAATATCTATACTGCCATTAAGAAGGCCTGCTGTTAGTTCATCTGCTGTTCCTGTAATAGTATAATTGTAATTATTTTCCGAAACTCCAGAATCTGAATCTGACAGCATTTTTACCATCCCTACTGCAGTAGGTCCTTTCATACATCCAATATTGATATCTGATTTATTTCCAGAAGCACATCCAGTAATCATTAAAATTACACTACAATATGTAATAAATAACAATAATTTTTTCTTTAGCATCAATAATTCTCCTTATAATTTAATTAATTTATTTTAGCATATTTAACAAAACGATACAACATTGATTTCCTTTTTATAGACGGCTATGAAAATTTTTATACAGCACTATCGACAATTATTATAAATTAAGGTAT
Organism: uncultured Lachnospiraceae bacterium; assembly: GCA_949743325.1. Taxonomy (GTDB): domain Bacteria; phylum Bacillota; class Clostridia; order Lachnospirales; family Lachnospiraceae; genus CAJJNI01. The sequence continues at coordinate 73,648 of CATJTQ010000081.1, read as the reverse complement.
ACTAAACATATACTGTCATTTTATTTAGCAATATTTTTAAAATAATATAGAGAAAGAGGTTTTTGAATGAGTTTTGAATTTATTAAACAATTGCCATCACCAGAAAAAATAAGACAGGACTATCCGATTACAAATGATTTGGCGGATGTGAAAAACAAACGGGACAAGCTTATTTCTGATGTTATTACAGGAAAATCAGATAAATTTTTAGTTATTATCGGTCCATGCTCTGCTGATAATGAAGAGGCAGTATGTGATTATGTCAATCGCCTTGCAAAAGTTCAGGAAAAAGTTGACGACCGTCTTGTATTAGTTCCAAGAATATATACTAACAAACCAAGAACTACCGGAGAAGGATATAAAGGAATTCTGCACCAGCCAGACCCTGAAAAGGCTCCAAATTTACTGGCTGGACTTGTAGCTATCAGAAAAATGCATCTTCGTGCAATAAAAGAAAGTGGTCTCACTTCAGCAGACGAAATGCTTTACCCTGAAAACTGGCGCTATTTGTCCGATATTTTATCATACGTGGCAATTGGAGCTAGATCTGTAGAAAACCAGCAGCATAGACTTACTGTAAGCGGCATGGACATTCCGGCAGGTATGAAGAATCCTACTAGCGGAGACTTCTCAGTAATGCTCAATTCAGTTGTAGCAGCCCAGCATGGACATGAATTTATTTATAGAAATTGGGAAGTTAAAACAACAGGAAACCCTCTTACACACACAATATTACGCGGTGCAGTGAGCAAACACGGAAATACTATAGCAAATTATCACTATGAGGATTTAATGAGACTTTTAGATATGTACAATCAAAGAAGTTTAAAATACCCTGCTGCTATAATTGATGCCAATCACTCTAATTCGAACAAGCAGCACAAGGAACAGATTCGCATCGTGAAAGAAGTTATGCACAGCAGAAGCGTATCTCCAGATATATACAAACTTGTAAAAGGTGTAATGATTGAGAGTTATATTGAAGGAGGCTGTCAGAAAGTAGGAGAACATATATATGGAAAATCAATTACGGATCCTTGTCTTAGTTGGGAGGACTCCGAAAAATTGATCTATACAATTGCAGAACATTGTTAAAATCTTGTACAATAAATTATTCCGCATCTGATGTGCTTTAATACTTAAAAAGTAATTTTTACCCCTGTCTCCATGAGGGAGGGGTAATTTTATTATATAAATATAAACCCGACTATACTTTCTTATTATATATTCTTATTGAAACAATTTGACTATTCCATTGTTCACATGCGCTTGATATATCACCAGAACGTTTTATCCTCCTTGGCAAAACGTCATTGTCAATTATAAACTCAACTAATGAATTATCACCTGTAGTTAATATATGTCTGGAATCTGTATCCTTATCAGCTTTTCTATCAGCAAGCACACACGGTATTACTGTTCCATTTTGTAAAACTAAGTCTATATATATACCGACAGTTTTTGTAAAATATGAGCCTACTGCTACACAGAATCTGCCGTCAATTTGCCTTATTCCATAGTCACCGGTATATGCAACGGAATGCTGAAGTTTATACTGAGAACTGGCTCTGTTAGTAATCTTCTTATAAGACATATATGATTTTATTCCCTGTCTTGGTACACTATATTCTTTATATGGTTTTTCATTACTTATATACTGAAGACTTATATAACCTATTCCGTCACCATATTTGACTTTTGCCCACTCGCTATTATAAACACAGTAAGTCACTTCACTTCCAATTGGAAGTACTTCTGCTATATTAGCATCAGAAAAAGTAAATGGTGATAACCTAATATTTGTGTTTTCACTCAACCAACCGCTTACATATTCTTCTGACTCTTCCTTTAACTTTTCCTGTTCTTCCTGATAACAGTCATAATAATCATCTATCAATACCGGTTTTGCTTTTCTTAATTCATTATAATATATTTCACTGGTTTTTTTGTTTGATTTTAAAGTATCAGCACCCTCTATAGAGGGGAAACATCCTAATATTACAACTGAAATTAAAAATATTTTAAATTGCTTTTTCATATTTCTCCTTTACAGCCTGGTCAGCAGTTACATTTTTATTTTCACCCTTTTTATACATTTTATTCATCATTACCAATATTTGCTATTTATAGTGAAAATTTTTATCAAGATTAGATGTCCACTAAAAATATCCCCATCTTTATATATATGCAGAAAATTACCAATTATTACTAAAAAAATTTTTTAATAAAAAAACTGCACAATTTTGTGCAGCTAAAGCTTTTTTATTAGTTTTTCTTGTTTTTTTTTAATGTATTTTGTATAATATAAAATCATATTGCAAAGGAGGCATTTTTATGCCAGGTATATTATATGGAATAGGTGTTGGACCCGGCGACCCAGAACTAATGACGCTTAAAGCCGTACGAATTATTAAAGAGAATTCTGTTATCGCCTGTCCAGGCACTAATGTAAAAGAAACTACTGCGTTCAAAATTGCTGTTAAGGCAGTTCCTGAATTAGAAGAAAAAGAACTTGTACCTATAGACATGCCTATGGTGATGGACAAAGAAGAACAAAGAAAATCTCATAAACGCGGAGCTGAACTGATTGAAAAATATTTAGCTGAAGAACAAAATGTAATTTTTCTTACACTTGGTGATCCAACCATCTATTCTACTTTTTCTTATATACAGCATATAGTTGAAAATGATGGTTATAAAATCAAAATTGTAAGCGGTATTCCATCCTTCTGTGCTGCGGCTGCGGCTTTAAATACATCGCTGGCAGAATGGACTGAACCCCTACATATTATTCCTGCCGTTCATCAGACTAATTTTGATCTTGATATGCCTGGAAATTATATTCTTATGAAGTCAGGAAGCAAAATGGTTAGCGTTAAGGAGCGGCTTAAAAAAAGCAGCCTAAATATTTCTATGGTTGAAAACTGCGGCATGCCTAACGAGAAAAAATATGAAAATATTGAAGATATTCCTGATGATGCAGGTTATTTTTCACTTATAATTGCCAAAAAACAATAAATTAACTTTTAATTTCTTTATTTTCTTTTCTTATTTTTCTCTCCGCGGTATCTATTCATAAATAGATTTAAAATAAAACCTATGACTATAATTATTAAAGCAACAACTAGGACTGATTTAGCAGCTTCCTGCGGAATTAGTCCTTTTTCTCCAATTGATTCTTGATAAAAGGTTAATGAATACTCAATTGCAATTGGATCACCCATAGATGTCGTATCAGCAATTACTGGAATCGCTTTATCCATATCAACTATTGGTATAGTAAATGTAGAATTTCCTCCATCCTTTGTCTCATTTAAATAAGTTTCGCCGCCGACAACCATATAATCATAATTAGGACTGCTCCACAACAGTTTTGCATATGCTTTGCCGTCTTTGACTATTAACAAAGTTGGTGAACTTACGTTAGCCCTGCCGCTTCCTCCTGTCATATCCACATCAATTGAATATTCACCGTCAGCATAATCAACTTGTACAGCTTCGTTTTGAGATAGTACTGAATCTGTTTTTAATTTATTATTTTTTTTATCTAAAATGACATCAGGATTATAAGCCTCAACGGCATCATTGATTAAATCATAATCAGGAAGCGGAAAATTCAATGCTTCCTGTGGCAGTGATGAAGCGGAAAACATTATTTTCCTATTATACCACTTCTCTTTGTTTTTGCTGAATGCAGCACAATCTAACCCTTTATTTAATGCTTCTACTGGCACAGTAACAGTATGCATTCCGCCTTTATTCTTAATCTCAATATATTCAGAATAATCTGCCGCTGCGGCTTCATCCCCAGTACCCATATATAACAATAGATAACTTCCGCTCGAGAGCACAAGCTCAGCATGCATCTCCTCTTTTTCTACTAAAAGTTTAGCGTCAATAATTTTGAAAAAAGACGAGCTGGACTCGACATCCACCTTATAAACTCCATCTTTTATATCTCTCCCATATATAGGCGTCATGCCATATTTTTCAACTTCTGATGCAGCGGCAACCTCACTTCCCTCTGCAACTTTACTGTGCTTTGAATCTGCACAAACATCATGTGAGAAACATACTAAAATTAAGTATAAAGTTAAAGACCACACCACAAACAACGAAACATCTAATTTGAAACGCTTAATTAACAAAGTATTTGCACCTCGTACCAATTGCACTGCAATAGATAACAGGCATTGTTTTGTCACTAATGTCTGTGAACAGACATTTGAAGCATTGCTTGAGGGAATATATATATATGAACTAAATTTAATTCGCTTCTTCATCACATATTCTCCTACAAATTCTTTTTTTGGTATATAAAAACAACTGATATAGATAAAAACACTGCAATATATACAAATAATATAACTACTCCGAATAATGTCGGCGAACCTCCAACAGATATTTCCCGTATCATCCCACTTGCCTGAGACAAAGGAAGAAGAGATACAACCTGTCGAAAACCATTTGGCATCTGATCAAGTGAAAAGAATATATTGCATATAAATGACATTGGAACAATTATGTATGCATTATATCTTGGAGCGTCTGTATAACTTTTGGCAAAGAATGACAAAGCCAAAGCAATAGTTGAAAATACGGTTCCGTTCAAAAACATGATAAAAAACGACCACCCATTAAATATCAATCCTGTTCTGACTGGCATTGTCATCAACAATATAATTCCAGCAGCATACATTCCACGAAGGCAGCCGCCTATTATTTGACCTAATACAAACTGCCAAAGAGGTGTAGGAGAAACCATAACTTGATCCAGAGCCTTTTCATATAATCTTTGAACACTCATATTCTGCGCCACTGCCGAAAAACTCCCTGTCATTGTTGACATTGCCACAATACCAGGTATTAAGAAGTTCATATATGGCTCTCCATGAGAAGTTGTCTGAATACCAAGACCAAATATAAGCAGATACATAAGTGGTGAAATCATAGCTGCCAATGTAATTTTATAAAAATCTCTTTTAAATTCTGTCCATTTTTCCCATAATACTGTTATTATTCCCATACTATTTCTCCGGCAGCCTCTTTCCGACTGTCTCAATAAACACGTCTTCAAGTGTAGTATTTCTCATGGCAGCATTCTCCGATAATCCTTCAAGATAATGAATTGCCTCACTTCTGTTATTGAAATAACTGCTCTTTAAACTATCATCTATCATCTGGTCCACAGCAAATTCACCAAGTTCAGAAATAAAATTATTTGGTGTATCAACTTTCTTAAGCGTTCCCTGATCCATCAGGGCAACTCTGTTACAAAGCGATTGAGCCTCGTCAATATAATGAGTTGTAAGTATAATTGTCAGATTATGTCCATTCAGCTGTCTGAGAAGATTCCACATCTGTCTTCTGGCAATGGCATCCATTCCTGCTGTCGGCTCGTCCAATAGAAGTATTTCTGGTTCAATCATCAATGCCCTGCATATCATAAGCTTACGTCTCATACCTCCCGACAAATGCCTAACAGTTCGCTTTCGAAAAGGAGATAATCCGGCAAATTCAAGCAGCTGCTCTGTCTTCTCCTTAATTACCTTCTTTGGCAAAAAATATAACCTTCCCTGATATTCCATAACTTCATCCATATTCATATCCATACGCATAGAATATTCTTGTGTAACTACAGACAACTTCCGCTTTTGATCAGACTTCTTTCTTGTCAGTAAATTTCCGTCAATTAGTATCTCTCCCTCAGTTGGTATAAGTACTGTAGAAATCATACTAATCGTCGTTGTCTTACCAGCACCGTTAGTACCAAGCAATCCAAAAAATTCTCCTGTTTCAATAATCAGGTTTAAATGATCGACTGCTGTGAAATTTCCAAACTTTTTAGTAAGGTTTTTCATCTCAATCATATTTCTACTCCTTTATGTATTAATATCAAATAACTGTCAGTAATTTTCAAAATACATTAATAATAAAAACATGCAATATAAAAATTTACTATATATTTATTACTGCAAAAACTTTTTATTAATAAAAGAAAAAACTAACATAAGAAGTAACTTGTCTTGTTGCAATTGGCAGTAACATCTGTTACATATCCCTACCATCATAGCATTTACTACATACGTTTATGTTTACTGTAAAATATATTGACTCATAGAAGCAAAAATTAAGGGCAGTTGAGATTTTATATTCTCTTCTACCCTATTTTTTACGATTAAAACATATACTAAATTCAACTCAAATTAACTATTTGCATTTAACTAATTTAGTTATTAAATAGACCCCAATTTTGACCTCAATTAATATGATTTTAAATTTAATAAAACGACCCAAAATATCTTTTTATTAAATTTAAAACATTATAAAGTGGCTAAAACAGCATATTTTAAGCACTTTATAAAATGGAGTAGACGGGAGTCGAACCCGTGTCCGAAATAACATTCATTGTACTTCTACTATCATAGTTCATTATTTAACATTCCCTCCATCAGACGAAAATGAACATTCTTCTGACTTAAGTAGCTTCATATTACGCCCATATACGCAAAGCTTAATATATGTCGTTTCCTACATAGTCGATGCCAGATTCTTAATGTGTAGGTGCATTAAGGCTGACAGCTGCCATTAGGCAGCGTATGCTAAATTATCTTCAGCGTTTATTTTTAATTTTGGAATTAACGCATGCCTGCGGATAGCTTCTCCAACTTCAATTACCCCGTCGAAACCTTTACTACCCCGAACAGTTTAATAAATAGTATCTATAAACTATTTACTCGAAATAACATTATACAAATCTTTATTAATTATGTCAATACTAATATATATATTTTAACCAAGATTTCGTATTTTAAACTCTTTTTGTGCCTCTCTTTGCATATCCTTTTTGGCAATATCTTGACGTTTATCATAAAGCTTTTTACCACGACAAAGGCCTATTTCTATTTTAACAAGACTCCCTTTCAAATACACTTGCAGCGGAACTAATGTATATCCTTTACTAGACAAACCTCCTTCCATCTTATTTATCTCATATTTATGAAGCAACAGCTTTTTTGGTCTTAACGGATCACGATTAAATATATTTCCTTTTTCATATGGACTTATATTCATTCCATAAATCCACATTTCACCATTTTCAATTTTCGCATAAGCCTCTTTAATACTACATTTACCCATACGAACTGATTTTACTTCAGTTCCATGCAGAGCCAAACCAGCCTCATACTTCTCCTCCACAAAATAATCGTGGTATGCTTTCTTATTATTTGATACTAATTTAATACCACCTGGCATTTTATCCTCCCTTTCCATCTCGAAAACATAAAAAACAATTGCTTAATTATTAAATTATAAAATCAATCAACTTTTCCATTTTGATAAATTAAATTGAGCGATACTAATTAATCTCATCTGCATCTGCAAGCTCAAAATCAATAGTGCGAAGATTTAAATCAACACTAACCGCTTTTACCTTAATCCTCTGTCCCAACTTATAAACTTTATTAATATTTTCAGCCCTCATTTCATAGTGCTCTTCATCATAGTAATAATAATCATCAGAAAGTGATGTAACTCTCACCAATCCCTCTATTGTATTTGGCAGCTCTACATAAATCCCCCATGTTGTAATGCTAGATATTACACCTTCATAAACAATACCCAAACGATATTTCATATATTCTGCTTTTTTTAGTTTTTCAGTCTCTCTCTCAGCCTCATCGGCTTTGCGCTCCATTTCGCTTGACTGTCTTGCAACAGCCGGAAGTATCTTTTCATAATGTTCTATTCTTCTTTCCTGCATTTTTCCATGAAGATTCTCTTTAATAATACGATGTATTTGTAAATCTGGATATCTTCTAATAGGAGATGTAAAATGACAATAATATTTTGATGCCAGCCCAAAATGACCACTACAGTCAACACTGTACTTTGCCTGCCTCATAGAACGCAAAGTAAGCCTGCTAATAAGCATTTCCTCACTAGTTCCCTCTATCTTAACCAACAGCTTCTGTAGCTCTTTTGGATGAATCTCATCATCTTGCTTTAATCTTATCGCGTAACCAAAATTATTGATAAACGTAGAAAGCTTCATTATTTTCTCAGAATCAGGTGTATCATGTGTACGATATACAAAAGGAAGCTCCTGCCAAAAATAGTCCTCAGCAACAGTCTCATTTGCAATAAGCATAAATTCTTCTATAATTTTAGTGGCAACATTTCTCTCATAAGGCTTAATCTCAACAGGTACACTATCCTCATCAAATATAATTTTACATTCAGGAAAATCAAAATCAATAGCTCCTCTGCTCATTCTACGTTTGCGAAGAAGAAATGCAAGCTCTTCCATCAATTTAAATATAGGAATTAACTTTTTATATTTGTCACATTCTATCTTATCATTTTCTACCAAAATCTTTTTAACTGATGTATATGACATTCTCTCGTCAACACGCACAACTGTCTCCGCTATCTTATGGTCAATTACAACTCCTTTTTCATCAATTTCCATTATACAGCTTAATGCCAGGCGATCGACACCAGCATTAAGTGAACATATACCGTTTGACAGCTTATGCGGAAGCATTGGTATTACTCTATCTACTAAATAATTGCTCGTTCCCCTTAAAAGAGCCTCTTTATCTAAAACTGATTTATCAGTAACATAATTTGTCACATCGGCAATATGAACCCCCAACTTATAGTGACTTCCGATTTTCTCTACAGAGACAGCATCATCTAAATCTTTGGCATCTTCCCCATCAATTGTTACCATTATTGTATCTCTCAAATCCACACGGCCGGCAATATCTTTTCCTGATACCTCATCAGGTATATTTTCTATATAATTCATAACTTCTTTTGGAAATTCAGTTCTAATCCCAAAACCTTTTATTATAGACATTATATCTACTCCAGGATCATTTTCATGTCCAATGATTTCAATGATCTTACCTTCAGGATTTTTACTTTTACTTCCAAAATCAGTTATCTCAACAACTACCTTATGCCCTGTAACCGCACCTTTAGACCTCTCTAACGGAACAAAAATATCTTTATTGAACTTAAGATCATCAACAACAACAAAGCCAAACTTTTTGCTTTTTTCAAATCTGCCTACAACTTCTTTGTAATTATGTGCAATTATCTTTACAATACTTCCCTCTTTGCGTTTTCCACTCTGCACATTGGAAATGGCTACAGAAACTACATCTTTATTGATTGCTCCATTTGTTCTATTTTCAGGAATAAAAATATCATCATCCATTCCCTCTACTTTAACAAATCCAAAGCCTTTCTGTGTAGCCAAAAAAGTTCCCACAGTAATATTACCAGCAGTTTTAGTATATTTTCCGTGCCCAGAAACTTCTATTTTTCCTTCTAAAAGAAGAGCATCGAGAATTTGCTGTAAATCATCCCTTCTATCTTTAGGAATTTGAAGCAATGCTGCCAATTCTTTTCTCTTCATTGGAACGTATAGCTCATTGCACATTAAATTGTAAACCTGCTCTTTGCCAGCTTCTAAATCAAATTGCTCCATAGCCACCATCCTTTCTCTGTTGTCATACTATTTGCTACTAAAATCATTTTTATAATTTATTATATCAAAAACCTTCTAAGCATTAGTCAAACACACATAATCGCAACTGCACAACGTTTTACGCACAAAATAAATTGTTTATATCACTTACAAGATATGTTTTCGCTAAACTTATACTTCTACTAATGTTCACATTATACCATATTTTGCCAAACTATACTAACTTTATTTTTCTAATTTTATCTCTTATTGCCAGAACACTTCCCGGCGATACAGACAATTCATCAATTCCCATCTTAATAAATTTTTCTGTCATAGCTAAATCTGCCCCAAGTTCTCCGCATATTCCCGCCCATATTCCCTCACTATGAGCATTTTGAATAACAGTTTCCATCAACTTTAAAATACCTTCATGATATGGGTCATAAAATTCTTCTAATTTAGGATTCTGACGGTCGATTGCCAATGTATATTGAGATAGATCGTTAGTTCCTATACTAAAAAAATCTACTTCCTTTGCAAGCTTATCACTAATCAACGCAGCTGCTGGCGTCTCAATCATAATTCCCTGCTCCGGAATTTTAAAACTTATTTCCTGAGACTCCAAATCTTCCTTAACTATATTTACTATATGTTTTATTTGATTTATTTCAGAAACACTAGTAATCATAGGATACATTATTTTAATATTACCATACACAGAAGCCCTGAAAAGTGCACGCAGCTGCGTCTTAAAAATATCTGGTCTTGTAAGACATATTCTAATAGCCCGATAACCAAGAGCTGGATTTTCTTCTGCATCCAAATCAAAGTAATCACACTTTTTATCTGCACCAATATCGAGAGTTCTTATTATTACAGACTTTTCTGCCATTGTCTCCGCAATTGTCTTATATATCTTAAACTGTTCTTCCTCAGTTGGAAAATTATTTTTTTCAAGATATATGAATTCACTTCTAAACAGTCCGATCCCTTCAGCGTCATTCTCCAAAACAAGAGCCAAGTCTTTTAAATTACCAATATTTGCATAAAGCATAATCTTTTTTCCATCTATTGTCTTTGTCTCTTGACCCTTTAACTGTAAGAGCAATTCTTTCTTTCTGTTCTCTTCCTCAAGTGCTCTTCTCTTATCCTTTAAAACAGCATCTGTTGGATTTACATAAATCTTGCCCTCAAATCCATCCACTACTGCCATTGCACCGTCAAGCAGATTATCCAAAGGAATTGACGTTGATACAAGTGCAGGAATTCCCATTGTTCTTGCAAGTATTGCTGTATGTGAATTAGTTGATCCTAAAGTAGTTACAAACGACAGCACTTTATCCTTGTCCATTTGAACAGTCTGAGAAGGCGCCAAATCTTCAGCTAAAATTATCGAACTCTCACTATTAATACTTTTATCCATCTTATTACCTAACAATATATTAATAATTCTCTCTGAAATATCTTTTATATCAGCCGCCCTCTCCCTCATATAATCATCTTTCATATCCATAAACATTTTCTGAAAATTATCGCTTGTAGAAGCAACAGCAAATTCTGCATTTACCTTTTGTGAATTAATAATATTTTCAACAGATTCTAAATAATCTTCATCTTCAAGCATCATCTGATGTACTTCAAATATGGCAGCGTTATCTTCTCCCACCTCTTTTACTGCCTTATCATATAAATTTCCTAGCTGTTTTGAAGCCTCCTCTTTAGCACTATAAAACCTTTTACATTCATCAGATACATTTTGAATTTTTTTTCTTACTACCTGATTTTTTTCAATTTTAAATATTGAAATTCTTCCAATAGCTATTCCGCCGAACACACTTTTACCTTGAAAAATCTGCATAAAAATCCCCTTTCAAAATATTAAAATTCGTTTTATAGTGTAACCTGATTTTCTAAAAAAACACTTTATTTATGAAAAAACAACCATTTCAAAAAATTTGAAATGGTTGATAATAAATTGATCTATTTACTTTATTCAGCTGCTTGTCCGCTCGTAACGCTTGCTGGAGCCTCTGTCGTATTACTATCTGTCAACGAACTTCCTGTTGAAGCATCGTTATTTATTTTGTTTCCTACATTTGTTGTATTTGCATTATTTTCTAATGAACTTTTTCCAGTTATTGATGGAATATTTAAGAGAATAGCTATTATAAAAAATAAAATAACTAATACTTTAGTACCATTCTCCAACTTTCCTTCCATTGAACGTCCTTTATTCTTTCCCCAATAAGTATCAGCAGCACCGCTAATAGCGCCAAGACCGCTGGACTTACTCTCCTGAAGAAGAATAATAATTGCTAATGCAATACAAACTATAATAAATAAAACTGTCAAAATAATTTTTAATACTGTCAACCTATTACACCTCCTAATTCCACATAAAATAGATTGTACCATATAATGTAATTAATTTCAATAATAATTAATAAAAATAATAATGGTTCTATAATTAAATCTTATACAACATACTTTAAAACCATTTAAACTTAAATGTCAAACAAACTACAATTATTCCAAAAATAAAAACTATATTTACCAACACAAAAAGCCATGTCTTTCTAATACACTTTCCATTAATATCTCGTATAAAATCAATTAATATCCATAATAAATTAAAAAACAAAAGACCAATAATCAAAGCAACTAAAACAATTCTATAAATTTAAGGTTTATCTATATTCTCCAAGACTGACGTAGAAAACGTTATTCCACTCGTAAAAACTAATACAATTGAAGCAAATATACCACGAATAGTTATATATTCTCTTTGCATTTCTTCTTGCTATTCACTAATTTTTTATTTATAAGTTTAGACAGATTCTATAATATTTCTTACCAGTCCATCACTATATGCTTTAACTAATACTTCAACAATCTGCTCTTTTGTAGGCTGAACCGGATTAGTAGGCATACTGGCGTCTTTTAATGCATTTTCAGCTAAAATTTCTACATCATTTAGATTGAATTTAGTAGATGTAAGATAAGGAATATTTATGTCATGTGACAACTGTTGAACTGCCTGTACAGCGGCCTTTGATGCATCATCCGCACTCATTCCTGTTATATCTGTACCAAGTGCCATTGCAATATGCCCCATTCTCTCCATACAGTATGGTCTGTTAAATTCCATACAATGAGGAAGAAGAATTGCATTTGCAACACCATGTGGTGTATGATAATATCCACCTAGTTGATGTGCAATAGCATGTACAATACCAAGTCCCGCATTTGAAAATGCATAACCTGCCATATATTCAGCCCAACACATATCAGTTCTGGCTTTAATATCTGAGCCTACTCTTACCGCAGTTCTTAATGCATCACCAACAAGCTTAATGGCACCTATTGCCAGACTATCTGTATAAGGATTGCTCCCTGTTGCCACATATGCTTCTATAGCATGAGTCAACGCATCCATTCCTGTTGAAGCCGTTAAAGAATGAGGCATACCAACCATTAACTCAGGATCATTTATAGCTAGAAAAGCAAGACAATTCCCATCAACCATAAGCATCTTGACTTTTCTTAACTCGTCAGTTACAACATATGCCCTTGTTACTTCTGAGCCTGTACCTGCTGTTGTATTTATAGCAATAATTGGAGAACCAGCCCTTTGTGAACGGTCGTAACCTGCATAATCTTCAATCTTTCCTCCATTTGCAGATAAAATACTTACCGCTTTTGCCACATCAATCGGAGAACCTCCGCCAATTGCAATTATGTAATCACAGCCTTTTTCTTTAAAATATGACACAGCATCATTTACAATTGCAACTGTAGGGTTAGGCTGCACCTTACTATACACTTCATATATACATCCATTTTTTTCTAGCACGTCTGTAATTTTTTTCGGAGTACCTATTTTACATAAGCCCTCATCAGTTATTATAAGCGCCTTCTTTACACCAATCGATGAAATGTATCTTGGAATCTCATTTATGCTTCCCTTTCCAATAAGTGTATGAACCGGCTGAAATAATTCAGTAATCTGTGCATCCATATTACTTACCCTCTTTTCTCTTTTTTGCTTTGTACACTTTATAGTTGTTAAAAGTTATTACCCATGCTGAAACTATTACACAAACACACGCCAACAATTGTGAGACCGCAATACCAGTATTGGCGATTTTAAGCTGATCTGTACGCAGACTCTCAATTAAAGCTCTTCCAAAACCGTAACCAGATAAATAGATAAATAGTAATTCACCATCAAAATGTTTATGTTTACGGTAAAATAACAAGAAAATCAATAACAACAAATTCCATAACGCCTCGTAAAGAAATGTTGGATGTACCAATATACACCCATCTTTCATATTGTCAATTATTCTTTGAGTTAGATCATTGTCTCTAACTGCCTCTATAGGAATTTTCATAGCAAACAATCCGTTGGTATAATCACCAAACGCCTCTCTGTTAAAGAAATTCCCAAAACGTCCTATAATCTGTCCCGTAACTAATCCAAGGCATAAAGTATCTGCCATTAGAAAAAATTTCTGTTTCTTTACTTTAGCAAAAACATAAAGCGTTATAGCACCTCCAATTATAGAACCGTATATTGCCATACCTCCCTGCCTTATATTAAAAACACTTAGCAGATTTTCTTTATAATAGTCCCAAGAGAAAATAACATAATAAAGTCTGGCACCAATTATTGAAAACACAATTGCATACAATGCAAAATCCAAATACAGTTCTTTATCCTGTCCGCTGCGCTTTGCCTCAGACTGAACAACCAATAACCCTATTATTATTGCAGTAACCATTGTTATTCCATAATATGCTATATCAATTCCAAATATTGTTACTGTCTTTCCAACATGATTAAGAGTAATACCAAGATTTGGAAAGCTAATCGCCCATTCACTCAATTTTTACACCCTCCAGCTTACACATTGAAACGGAATAAAATTACATCTCCATCCTGTACTACATACTCTTTCCCTTCAAGACGTACAAGACCTTTTTCTCTTGCAGAAGTATATCCCCCACAATCTAATAAATCCTTATAATTTATTACTTCCGCACGTATAAATCCCCTCTCAAAATCAGTGTGAATTTTACCTGCAGCTTTTGGAGCTTTAGTTCCTAAAGTAATAGTCCATGCCCTTGTCTCATCCTCTCCTGATGTCAAGTAACTTATTAGCCCTAATAGACTATAGCTGGCTTTAATAAGCTTATCCAAACCAGATTCAGCTAATCCTAAATCCTCTAAAAACATATGTTTTTCATCATCATCAAGCTCTGCAATTTCCTGCTCAATCTGTGCACATATAACAAACACTTCACAATTTTCATTTTCAGCATACTGCTTTACTTCACTTACATATGAATTATTTTCAGCATCATCTGCCAAATCATCTTCTGAAACATTTGCCGCAAATATAACTGGTTTTGCTGTCAATAAATTGTACTCTGCAAACCACCCTAATTCATCTTCATCCGTTAACTCAAGGCTTTTTGCAAGTTTTCCTTCCTCCAAATGAGCTTTGATTCTATTAAGCAATTCAAGCTCCTTTGCAAGAGATTTATCATTTCTTGCTCCACGGCTTGTCTTAGATATCCTTCTGTCAAGTATCTCAATATCTGAAAAAATAAGTTCCAAATTTATTGTCTCTATATCACGCAATGGGTCAACTGAGCCATCAACATGGACAACATTAGAATCTTCAAAACATCTCACAACATGTACAATTGCATCCACTTCACGAATATTTGACAAAAACTGATTTCCAAGTCCCTCTCCTTTTGAAGCGCCTTTTACAAGACCAGCAATATCTACAAATTCTATTACTGCCGGAGTTACTTTCTTTGAATTATATAAATCTCCTAATTTCTTAAGTCTCTCATCAGGCACCATAACCACTCCCACATTAGGGTCAATTGTACAAAATGGATAGTTTGCTGACTCAGCCCCTGCTTTAGTTAACGAATTAAACAATGTACTTTTTCCTACATTAGGAAGTCCAACTATTCCTAGTTTCATAATTTATACTTTCCTCCTTAAAATTGCCTTAAAATAGGCACTTTTCGCAATTTCTATATTTCTTCGAGTACCAATCTGAATACCAAATTTTAAAAATTTTTAGCCTTTCTCTATTTTTTATACAATTTTCAAGACATTTACTATCCTCACAAGACTTTTTAACTTTACAGTTCCAATAACATTGATACATAAAATTTTCATAATTACTATTTAAGAGTAATATAAATATTTTGCTCATTTTATATATTCATGTTATCAGACATATTAATTATACTATATCTTTTTTCCAAAGAAAATCTTATACAATTTGATATTATACCATAACGTTTGTAATTTTGGAATAAGAAAATTATTATTTGATTACACAATGCATATAAAAAAGGTGCCAAATCTTTTATAATAAGACTTAACACCTTAATTTAATACTAATTAATTATGCTGTATGTACAGTTTTATCAGATGTATGTTTGTTTAATATACTATGCACTCTTTCTACTTCATCAAGGATAAACTCCACATTACGGTCTAAACTCATCACATCAGTTTTAACATATTTCATATCTCTTTCCAATCCTATTACCCTTTTATCTAATTCTACTACTTTATTATCAAGCAATATTACTTTGTTATCTAATTCTACTACTTTATTATCAAGTACTGTTACTTTGTTATCTAATTTTTTTACTTTATTATCTATCCCTACTACTTTTTCATCAACTTCTACTACTTGTACACCTAATACTATTACCTTTTCAAGTATTAAATCAAGCTTTTCACTATCTGTCATGTTATCACCGCCTCATTAAAATTTATTTATTCCTATTAGCGATAGTATATCATAAACCAGTTATAAAGTCTATCCAATTATCAAATTCTTAACTTAATATAAAATATCAATATTAAATAAAATATACTTTATAATTTTATTAATTTTGCTATTCTATACTATTTAAAACTTAATATTTTGTTTCTTTTATTAATTATTAATGTAAATATTTTAGAGCAAACTAGAATTAGTTTTTTAATTTTTTTTGTTATACAATTATCATGATTGATTTTACAATAATAAAATAATACAATAAAACTATAAGTTTAATCCTTAGATTCAATCATTAGAAGAACACCTTCCTTATAAGAAATCCACGCTTTCTCTTCTGCAATTCGATTGCTTACCGCCAAACTCTTATCATTTGTCAAAAGAGCATCATTTAGAGGATACTCAAATCCTTTTAAAGTTACACCAGTAACACACTCTGTCATTGGTACCAATGAAACATATTTGCCAAACTGAAGTTCTCTAAAAAAGCATTCTTCTTTCTGCAAATAGTGAATACGGTTATTTAAATCAATAATATACGCCTTTATATTATTATTAAATGGTATCATCAGAGACTGAATATTAGCTAAAACATGATCTATACGTGTTCCGGTTGCTCCATATAAATAAATCTCATCACATCCTGCATCTACTGCAAAAGAAAGCGCCAATTCTGTATCAGTCTCATCTTTTTGAGGCTTGTACTCTATTACCTTTGCATCAGAATCCCTATAATATGCAAGTATATCATCATCTAAAGTATCAAAGTCCCCTATAAGCACAGATGGCATGATGCCGCATTTATATAAATACTCTGCTCCTCCGTCAATACCTGCAATAAGATCAAATTTTTCATTATTATAAGATTCTTTCAAAAAGTCTAGGCATACAGTTCCTCCTGCAACTAAAAAAGCTCTCATTAATTTCCCCTTTAATTATACCTAATTCTATTTAAGCACACTTTTTATTTTCTTAACATTTTCTTTAATACTTCCATTAAACACTGAAGTTCCCGCAACCACCACATTTGCTCCTGCATCAAGTACTATCGGCAGCGTAGTGTCATTTATTCCTCCATCCACCTGAATATCAATATCTTTTCCAAGTATATTAAGTCTTTCACGCAAAGTCTTTATCTTCTCAGTTGACTCTTCAATATATTGCTGACCGCCAAATCCTGGATTTACTGTCATTATCAATACCATATCTACATAATTTAATACATAGTCAAGAACATTTAGTGATGTTGCAGGATTAAGAGCAACAGAAGCCCTAATTCCTAATTCCTTAATTTGTGTTAACACCCTATTCAAATGCGTACAACACTCAGCATGAATCGTGATATTATCCGCACCACATTTTGCAAAATCTTCTATATAACGCCCTGGCTCATTTACCATTAAATGAACATCAAAAGGCATAGAAGTAATCTTTCTTATAGATGAAATCAACGGCATCCCAAATGAAATAGAAGGAACAAATGTTCCATCCATAACATCTATATGAAGTTCATCTGCCCCTGCATTCTCCAATTCCTTAATATTATTTCCAAGCTGTGAAAAGTCCGCTGACAAAATTGACGGACTTAATTTGTTTGCAATTTTATTTAATGACATAATACACTCCTCTTATAATAAGCCTACTATAAATATATATTATATTTTTAGAGTATAATACTTTTTTATACTAATATTTCTTCTTTTTCCTTAATTCTTCTGTAAGAACCAGATAATTATCATATCTTACTTGACTAATTTTTCCTTTTAATAAAGCATCTTTGACTGCACAATCAGGCTCTTTTAAATGCATACATCCGGCAAATCTGCATTCGTCTTCATATTTAACAAATTCAGGATAATAATCCTTTAAATCTTCATATTCAAATTCTTCTATAAATAGAGAACTAAAACCAGGTGTATCTACTATATAAGTATTATCATCTATTGATAACAACTGTGAATGTCTCGTAGTATGCTTTCCACGGTCAATCTTTTCACTTATTTCTCCTGTCTTCATCTCATCATTAGGTAGAAGAGAATTTATCAGTGTAGATTTTCCAACTCCTGATGGACCAGCAACCACTGCCGTTTTACCAGCAATAACAGACCTTAGATTATCAATTCCCACCTTTTCTTTTGCTGATATACTCAATACTTTATATCCGCTGGAATTATATGCATCCTCCAATACAGCCATCTCATCTAATTTTGATAAATCTATCTTATTAAAACAAATAACTGTATCTATTTTCTGCTTTTCCATCATAACAAGAAATCTGTCAAGTAAATTTAAATTTGGACATGGTTTTTTTACTGCAAATATTACAACTGCTATATCTATATTAGCAACTGCCGGACGAAGTAAAGCATTAAAACGAGGAGATATCTTAATGATATTCCCCGTCTTTTTAACTCCATCTATGATATCTATCTCCACGAGATCTCCAACAAGAGGCTTTAAATTATCTTTTCTAAATATCCCTTTTGCCTTACATTCATAAACATCAAAACAATCTGTCTTAACATAATAGAAACCAGCAATTCCTTTAATAATCTTACCCTTTACCATACCATTTTCGACCTGCTATTCTTCTGTGAAAACAATACTGTAACTTCCATATCGCTGACCATCAACATACAACACCACGCTTCCATTTGCTACACCGCTTGCACCAGTAATCTGCATAGTGTAAGGAAAATCAGAAGCACTGAGGGTCTCCTCTAAAATAGTCTTTGTAACGGTAGAATCATCTACTGTCTGAGCAAGTTCAAGCTTTACATTTCCACTCTGAAAATTTTCCGGCAAATCTGATAGAGGAATTCTAATGGAACCTTTCCAAACATGAGTTTCCTCCTCAATACCTTTACTTAGAACAATATTAACTTTTGTTCCTTTTTCTACTGACGTACCTGGCTGATAATTTTGGCTAAGCACATTTCCTTCCGGCACTTTATCATCATACTGTGTTGCATTTTCTACTGTTCCAACTTCCAATCCAAACTCTGCCAACGCTGCTGCTGCTGCATCCTGTGTAAGATTATAAAGATTTGGCACAGCAACTTTTTCAGTTCCTCTGCTAACTACAACTTCAATAGTATCACCTTTATTTACCTCTGCGCCAACTTCAGGATTAAATCCCATTACTTCTCCCAAAGCATATTTACTGCTGAATTGATTATCTACAACAGAAAAAACAAGACCCATACCCTCAATCTCTGAACGGGCATCAGATTCTTTTTTCCCCATAATATCAGGCATTAATAGTGCTGCAGGACCTTTACTTATCACAACTTCAAGAGTAGTATTAATATCAACCACTTCTCCCTCTTGAATATTCTGTGACATGATCTGACCTTTTTCATATTCATCTGAATTTTCTGAACTGACATCAACAATTCCAAGATTCATAGCATTTAACTGATTCATTGCCTCTTCTTTTGTCTTTCCAAGAACAGATATCATCTTAACTTTTCCTTCAGGAACTTCAGGCGCTGCTGTTTTTTCTACTTTATTTTCCTCTTTCTTAGGAACATTTGATCCTCCTGAAAAAGACTTAATAAGTGAAAATACTGCAAGCACTGCAATTGCTAGAACAATAGCTCCTGCAATAATACCAAGAACTGTCAAAACTTTCTCTAATTTCGGATTCAACTCTTCATCCTCTTCTCCATCTTCTTTATTGTCTTTAGAATTAATATTTTTTCCTTGTAGTTCTTCTTGATTAATATTTTTTCCTGCGGTCTCCTTCTTTATTTTATCAACTTCTTCTTTACTCATACGTCTTGTTTTGCCATCTTCAACATTTACCTCTCTGACAAAATCTTCATTAGGAGTTAATAAACATTGTTTTAAATCAGCTATAAGTTCACTTATATTTGCATATCTATATTCCGGTTTTTTCATAGTACATTTATTAATAATTTTTTCAAGTGCTACAGGAGTTTCCGGTCGCGCTTCTCTAATATCCGGAAACTCATTTTGAATATGCTGTACAGCAATTGATACTGTTGTATCTCCATCAAAAGGCGGATAACCTGTCAGCATCTCATACATAGTTATACCAAGAGAATATATATCACTCTTCTCATCGCTGTACCCTCCTCTCGCCTGCTCAGGAGATGTATAATGTACCGAACCCATTACATTCGATGAAACAGTATTTGATGTTGCAGCCTTAGCAATACCAAAATCTGTAATTTTTACTTTACCTTCCCCAGACAACAGAATATTCTGAGGCTTAATATCACGATGAATTATATGATTTCTATGTGCTGTCTCAAGACCCATTGATATCTGCATTGCAATAGAGATAACCTGCTTAATGTCAAGCCGCCCTTTACCTTCAATAAAGCGTTTTAATGTCATCCCCTCAACTAACTCCATTACAATATAGTATAACCCATTTTCCTCTCCGACATCATATATACTAATAATATTTTTATCTGTAAGCCCAGCTGCCGACTGAGCCTCAACTCTGAATTTTGATACAAAATTTGTATCTTCACTAAATTCCTGACGAAGAACCTTGATAGCAACATCACGATTTAATTTATGATCCTTACCCTTAAAAACTTCCGCCATACCGCCAGCACCGATTTTCTCAATGACTTCATAGCGATCGCCCAAAAATATTCCTGCTCTTAACATTTTTTCACCTCATCATCAAATGGTTCTATTAATATTACCGCAATATTATCTTTACCTCCATTACGGTTTGCACATGCAATAAGCTGCTGTACACCATCTACCAGATCCTGCTGTCTGTCAACAATCATCTGAATTTCATCATCTTCAACCATATTTGTCAGTCCATCAGAACACAACAAAATGCGATTACCTTCGTGAAGCGGTAATGTAAAGAAATCAACAGCAACTTCATCAACCGCTCCTATTGCTCTTGTAATAATATTTTTATTCGGATGAATTCTTGCATTTTCCGGTTCCAACTCACCCATTCTTACCATCTCTTCTACTAAAGAATGATCCTTTGTTACTTGCTTAATCCGATCTCCTAACAGATAAAGCCGACTGTCACCAACATTCGCCACACATGCTTCATCCCCTTCAACAGTGCACAAAACTATTGTAGTACCCATACCCGTCAAAAGTGTATCCTCACTTGCCTTTTCAATCAGTTTACGGTTAGTTTCTTCAATTGCTTCCCTAATTATGGCAACTTTTTCTGTTTTATTAGAATTTTTTATTGCATTAACTACAGACTCAACTGTATAACGAGAGGCAAAATCACCGGCATTATGTCCACCCATACCGTCCGCGACAATAAACAAATTAGGAAGTCTTCCAATAGGATTTTCAGATGTGAAGATATAATCTTGATTTATCTGTCTTATCTTCCCAACATCTGTCATGGAAAATGTTTTCATTCTTCCTTCACCTTCTTACTTTGCATATATCGTTTTCTTAACTGGCCGCAGGCACCATCAATATCACGACCCATTTCCCTTCTAATAGTAACATTTATTCCCGATTTTTCAAGTTTATTTTTAAAATTTTCTATAACTTTTCTGTCAGATTGAACAAATTTCCGTTCTTTTATAGGATTTACAGGTATTAAATTAATATGGCAATTTTTCCCCTTTAACATCGATACAAGCTCTGATGCATCCCTATCAGTATCATTTATTCCTCCAACTAAACTGTACTCAAATGTAACTCTTCTGCCTGTTTTATTATAAAAGTAATCACATGCTTCTATAACTTCATCTAAAGAATATTTATTAGCAACAGGCATTAGTTTTTTCCTCTTATCATTATTAGAAGCATGCAGAGATAACGCAAGTGTAACAGCAAGCTGTTCATCTGCAAATTTTTTAATATTAGGAACAATACCGCAAGTTGACACTGTGATATTTCTTTGGCTGATATGTAAACCATGTTCATCCGTAAGAATCTTTATAAAAGCAATAAGATTATCATAATTGTCAAACGGTTCTCCTGAACCCATTACAACAACATTTGAAACCCGTTTTCCTGTATGTTTTTGAATTTGATATATCTGCTCTAACATCTCAGAAGGCATCAAACCTCTTACAAGTCCATCAATTGTAGATGCACAAAATGAACATCCCATACGGCATCCAACCTGTGAAGAAGTACACACAGAATTTCCATGTTTATACTCCATCCATACACTTTCTATAATATTACTATCAGGAAGTTCAAATAAATACTTTCTCGTCCCATCTATCTTTGAGATTTGTACATCAACAATTTTCAATGTTGTACATTCACATTTATCATTTAACTTTTGTCTAAGTGATTTAGGCAAATTAGACATTTCAGCAAATGATTCAGCCAATTTTACATGAAGCCAATCATAAATCTGCGTTGCACGAAATTTCTTTTCTCCTATTTGTTCACACCACTCCTGCAATTCACCATAAGAATATGAGCGAATATCAATTTTATTCATATTTATGCCTCTCTTCTAAGCTTCGCCATAAAAGCCCCATCACCATTATGTACTCCAGGCAGCAGCTGTAAATACCCATCTTTTGATGTAGCAGCATCATTCAAGTCACCTATAAAATTTTCAAACCCTTCTAATACAAATGGAAAATTATCTGTAAACCATTTCACATTGTCTTCATTCTCCATTTTACTTATTGTACATGTACTATAAATTAATGTACCTCCCGGTTTGACATATTGCCAGATTATTGATAAAATATCTCTTTGAATTTCAGACAAATTTTCAATATCTTTTTTCATAATTCGATATCTTATATCAGACTTTTTGCCTATAACACCAAGACCAGAACAAGGTAAATCTGCCAGTACAATATCATAAACCTCTTTAGAATTCTCATCAAAACACAAAGCATCCATACATACTGTATCTATATTTTTCATACCACTGCGAAATATATTTTCATCAATAAGCTGAATCTTATATTCTGATATATCTCTAGCCTCAACTTTTCCGCTCTCTTTTAATAAATCTGCAAACTGTAACGCTTTACCACCAGGCGCAGCACACACATCAAGCACATTAAAACCATCTTTAACTCCTGAAATAATAGCTGGATACATTGCACTGCTGTCCTGTATTTGAAAATATCCTTCTCTATATCCATAAATACTCTCAACATTTTCAAAATCTGAAATCCATGCTGCGTCTAAAATATATTGATTACGTTTTACTGTAACACCCTGTCTCTCAAGATGTGAAAAAAAGTCATCACAATCAATCCTTGACTGATAACATCTTATTGATAACCCCTTTCTTTGGCAAACCCCATGTAATATATTATTCACTGTCTGTTTATCATAGACTTTATACCACTCATCAATTATCCACTCAGGTACAGAATATAATTCAGACAAAGAATCAAAATGAATATTATCCTTGTCCCTTGCTATATTTCTTATCACACCATTCACAAAACCTGATAATCCTGCAAAACCTCTTTTTTTAGCAAGCTTTACACATTCATTACAGACTGCAGAATAAGGAACAGAATCCATATGAAGAAGCTGATAAACTCCCATCCTCAATATATTTCTTATTATCGGCTTCATCTTATTCGTTTTTACTTTAGAATACCGATCTAACACCGCATCCTCCTGCAGCTGATACTCAACTGTACCCTCAAACAATCTTGTCATAAATTTACGTTGTTTTACATCTAAATACTGATATTTTTGCAGCACAGCAGACAATACAAGATGACTGTACATACCATTCTCACATGTTTCAATCAACATATCCAGTACAATTTCCCGCACATCTGCTTGCTTTTTAGTCACGTCTGCTTCCTCCAAATAAAATTATAAGTCTTAAAAGCTGCAGAATCGCCGCCGCTGCACCTGCAACATAAGTGAGCGCTGCCGCAGACAGCACTTTTCTTGTATGACCTAATTCCTCCTGACCTAATATGCCAAGATTTCCCAAAGCTGAAACTGCCCTTGATGAAGCATTAAACTCTACAGGAAGTGTTACAATCTGAAACAAAACAGCAAGAGAAAACATTATTATACCAATTAATATAAGCGGCTGTAGTGAAAAGAACAAACCTGCAATTATAAAAAACCAAGAGGCTCCTGAACCGAAGTTCGCAACTGGTACTAATGCTCCGCGAAACTCCAAAGGGGCATATGCCTTCTGATGTTGAATTGCATGTCCACACTCATGAGCAGCTACTCCAATTGCAGCTACAGACATTGAGCCATAAACCGGCTCAGATAAGTTAAGCGTCTTATTTCTTGGATCATAATGATCAGTTAAACTACCACTAACTCGCTGAATACTGACATCATAAATCCCATTAGCACGAAGGATTGCTTCCGCCGCCTGCGCACCTGTCATCCCGCTTCTGCTAGTCACTTTACTGTAACGGTTAAAAGTTGATTTTACCATTGCAGAAGCTATAAGAGATAAAACAACACCAATTAAAACTAAAATATAAGTTGAATCAAAGTAAAACATGAAATCACCCTTCTTTCTTTTTTAATTCCATTATTAACTTATTTTTTAAATTAACTCTAAAAAACAATGGCACCATTGCAACAACTGGAAGAACATAACACACATATGCTATATTATTAACTATATCTACTGCCGCCGCCTTATCACGCATAAACTGTGCCACAATATATTCTATAATTATACAAATTACAATTAAAGCTAGAGCTGTAATTGTAATTATATTACAAATTTTAATCCTTTTTTGCAGTTCTTTTATTTTTTCCAAAATCAACACCGCCTTATTCATGTCTTTATCCAAAAATGTCTCCATCATTTATATTAAAGCCCCTAAGAAAATCTTCAGTTCTCATTCTCTTCTTACCTTCCAATTGAAGCTCATTTAAAACAAGTTCCTTATCATTTGCAGCCACCACTATCTTACCATCACGACAAATGACTTCCCCGGCTTTCCTTCCATTTACATTTTTACCTATTTCAGCACTCCAAACCTTTAACATTTTTCCATTGTAAAATGTATATGCACTCGGCCACGGATTCAAACCTCGAATAAGCCTCTCAATACTTTCCGCTGAAGAATCCCAATTAATATTGCCCAACTGCTTATTCAACATTTTGGCATAACATGAAACGGCATCATTTTGCGGTGTTCTCTCTGCTGTACCATCTTGTATACTTTTTACAGTAGACACACACAGTTTTGCACCCTCAACTGAAAGTTTATCGTGCAGAGTACCGCCTGTCTCTTGCTTATCAATTAAAACCTCTGCCTGAGTAATGATATCTCCGGTATCCAACCCTTCGGCCATCTGCATTATCGTCACTCCACTCTTTTCTTCACCGTCAATAACTGCCCACTGTATAGGTGCTGCACCTCTATATTTTGGCAAAAGAGAAGCGTGTATATTAATACATCCATATTTAGGGTATATTAATAATTCTTTAGGTAAAATCTGTCCAAATGCTGCCACAACTATTATATCTGCCTCATATTCTTTTAACTTTGACATGCTCTCAGCCTCTTTAATTTTATTTGGCTGAAACACAGGAATATTATGTTCTACTGCACAGACCTTTACTGGAGGAAATTGTGATTTCTTTCCTCTGCCCTTTGGCTTATCAGGCTGAGTTACTGCCAATGTAATCTTATGCCCTTCTTCTATAAGCGCCTCTAAGGCAGGCACTGCAAAATCAGGTGTTCCCATAAAAATTATTTTCATGAAATACCTCCATTTTTTCTATTTCTTTCTATTAACACCAGAATCTTCTTCTCTATCTGATGCCTGGCAAAGTTCACCATCCGCAACATCTCTAAATAATACACCATTTAAATGATCACATTCATGACAGATGGCCCTTGCTAAAAGATCTTCTCCTTCAAGCTCAAAAAGATTCATATTCTCATCATATGCCCTTACTTTTACATAATTTGGTCTGGTCACTGTTCCATATAAACCGGGAAGACTAAGACAAGCTTCCTCTCCAGTCTGCTCTCCGCTGCTCTTCAAAATTTCAGGGTTAATCAAGACAAATGGTTCCGGCTCATCCTCACCTGTATCTATAACAACAATATTTTTTAAAATGCCTACCTGAGGAGCTGCAAGACCTACTCCGTTAGCCTCATACATAGTATCAAACATATCATTTATAAGTTCATGAATTCTTTCATTTACCTCTGTTACCTCTCTGCATTTTTTTCTAAGAACTGCATCTCCCTCTGTTCTTATATTCCTTATAGCCATTTTTTTATTCCTCCCATATTTTATCTCTGCATAATATTATAAAATGTATATTAGTAATATATATAATTCAGCAAAAATCAAACTGTATACATATTTTACATTTATATTTATCCATAAAATGTCCAGCAACTCTCTCAAGATACTCTCTTACTTTTATTAAAAGCTTTTCCTCACTGCATTTAAAATAAAAAACTTGTCGGTACATATCTTGAAGTTTATATATTACAGCAGGAGCGGGACCTATCATTTGGACATCATCAATATCCGCTGCCAAAACTTGAAACTTAACATATGATGCAGCCTTGCAAATAAGTTCCTCATCTTCTGATATAAGATAAAATTCTAACATTTTTCCAATAGGTGGATAATTCAATACCTTTCGATAGTCCAATTCTTTATTATAAAATTTAATATAATCGTGTTTAGCAGCACATTCAATACTATAATGTTTTGGATTATATGTCTGAATCACTACTTCTCCTGGCAACTCTCCTCTTCCTGCCCGTCCTGCAGCCTGTACAAGAAGCTGGAAAGTCCTTTCACTTCCTGTATATAAAGCGCTGTTCAAAGACAAATCCGCTGCCAAAATTCCAACTAATGTTACATTATGAAAATCGTGCCCTTTCACAATCATCTGAGTACCAATTAAAATATCTGCCTCCCTGTTTGTAAAAGCACGTACAATATCTTCATGTCCTCTCTTTCCTTTTGTAGTATCCATATCCATTCTCAATATCTTTGCACTA
Organism: uncultured Lachnospiraceae bacterium; assembly: GCA_949743325.1. GTDB lineage: Bacteria > Bacillota > Clostridia > Lachnospirales > Lachnospiraceae > CAJJNI01. The sequence continues at coordinate 46,409 of CATJTQ010000081.1, read as the reverse complement.
GGAAACTCTTTGTTTACAAGAGTTTCTATCTGCTGAGTACCCGCACGAAATCCGCTTATATACTTTGAACTGCACACAGGACATTCTGTTAAATTATTTATTTCATATCCGCAGTAATGACAAATCAGTTTTCCGTTTCTGTGCTGTGAAAGAGTTACATCACAATGAGGACATTTTATAACAAAACCACAGCTTCTGCATGACACAAAACCCGCATACCCTCTTCTATTTAAAAACAGCATAATCTGCTGTTTTTTTTCTAATCTTTCTATTATCAAATGTTTAAGTCTGGAGCTGAATATTGAACGGTTTCCTAAATTTAATTCTTCCCGCATATCTTCAACATATATTTTCGGAAGGCTCTGCTCTAAAGCTCTGCTTTTTAATTCTAATAGCTTATACATACCACACTGAGCATGATAATAAGTCTCAACAGACGGAGTGGCAGATCCTAACAGTACTGAAGCATTACACAATGCAGCTCTGTCAATAGCTACATCTCTGGCATGATACTTTGGAGTAACTTCACTTTTATAACTGCTCTCATGCTCTTCATCAATAATTATAATTCCCAAATTTGTAAATGGTGTGAACAAAGCAGAACGGGGACCTATCATTATCTGTATTTCTCCTATCTTTGCCCTCTGCATCTGGTCATATCTCTCTCCCGCAGACAGTCTTGAATGTAAAACTGAAACCTTATCACCAAAATGAGCCATAAAACGCTTTACAGTTTGAAACGTAAGAGCAATCTCTGGTATTAATACAATTGCCTGCTTACCCCTTTCAACAATATTTTCAATAATTTTTATATACACTTCGGTTTTACCGCTGCCTGTTACTCCATGAAGAAGATAATTTTTATAAATATTATTATCAAAATCATCAATCACTGTATCTACAACTGCTTTTTGACTTTTATTTAAAATTATTTTTTTATCTGTTTTATATTCTTCTGTCGGATTTCTGAATATTCTCTCACTCTCACAAGTTATAACACCGTCAGTTTCCATTAATTGTATCGTAGAAGAAGTAACTAAAAGCTGTTTTTTTATATACTTCATATTCATACTTTTTTGTTCTATAAGACTTTCCAGCAGCCTCGCTTTAGCAGTGTGTTTTTTTCTCTTATATTCAAGCAAAATCTCTTTTGCCATTGCCCTGTCAACTTTAAGACTTACAGTCTCTTCTGAGAGCTCTCTAACTTTATTTTTAACAGGCAGAACTACCCTTAAAGCCTGTATCATCGTTGAACCGTATTTTTTTTTCATTTGGTATGCAAGTGAAATAAGCTGGCTTTCTAACGCAGTTTTATTGTCTGATATTTCTAAAATGTCCTTTATCCTATCCTTATCATATTCCGTTTTATCCGTAATATCAATAATAAATCCATTTACCCTGCGATTTCCCCGCCCAAACGGTATTACTACCTGTGCTCCCACAACTGCTTCTTCCTCCATATAAGCTGGAACACTATAATCAAATGTCTTATCTAGCTTTTCATGAACAATATCTATAATTATACTGGCATATTTCACCTGCCTGCCACCCTTCGTACTAATACTTTAAAATATCTTCGATTATCACTCTCTCGTCCATAGGATACTTTTTGCCCTCAATTTCTTGATAATCTTCATGTCCTTTTCCAGCAAGAACAATTATATCTCCTGGTTCACCATTATGAATCGCATAGGCTATTGCCTCTTTTCTATCCAAAATCTCTATATACTTACCATCTGTTCTGCCTATCCCAACTTTAATATCATCTATTATATCCTGTGGCTTCTCAAATCTTGGATTATCCGAAGTAATTATTGTCAAATCTGCAAGTCTGCCTGATACTTCACCCATCTCAAATCTACGGCTTTTCGCTCTATTACCGCCGCACCCAAACAAACATACAAGCCTGTGTGGATTATAAGCCTTAAGTGTTGTGAGCAAACTTTCCAAACTCATAGCGTTATGAGCATAATCTATCATTAATGTAAAATCATCCGATACCTTAATCATTTCAATTCTACCCTTAACCTTTGCATATTTAAGGGCATTTTTTATATCATTTTCTAACACACCAAAATGACTGCATATTGCAATCGCTGTCAAAGAATTATAAACACTAAACTCACCAGGCAAATCGATTTCTACTGTAAAGTTCATTTTCCCTTTAACATTATAAGAAATACCTAGGTAACCTTTTTTAGTAATCATCTCTACATTCTCTGCATAAAAATCGGCCTTTTTAGAAAATCCATATGTCTCAATATCACATGTATGTCCTTGTGCAACCTGCTCCCACCGCTCGTCATCACAATTAAATATACCAAGTCTGCACTGTTTAAATAAGAGTCCTTTACAGCGCATATAATCGTTAAAATCTTTATGTTCGCCCGGGCCAATATGATCCGGTTCAATGTTAGTAAATATTCCTATATCAAATATAAATCCTGCTGTCCTGTGAAGCAGCAAAGCCTGACTTGATACTTCCATAACAACACAATCACACCCATTGTCTGCCATATCTCTAAAAATTTTCTGAAGCACAATTGATTCAGGTGTAGTATTTTTAGCAGGTGTAATCTTGTCTCCCACTATCGTCTCAATAGTTCCTACTAAACCAACTTTATATCCTGAATTTTCTAATATAGATTTTACCATGTATGTAGTTGTTGTTTTGCCTTTAGTACCAGTAATACCTATTACTTTCATCTCTTTTGCAGGATGACCATAATATGCTGCTGAAATACATGCCATTGCATACCGGGAATCATCAACAATAAGCACTGTTGCACTATCAGGAACATTAATCATTTTCTCTGCAACAAATATAGAGGCTCCTTTTTCCGCAGCAGCAGCAGCAAAATCATGTCCATCAACAACATTTCCCTTTATACAAAAATAAAGGCTGCCATCAGTTACATTTCTCGAATCATTTTCTATAGAGGAAATTTCCACAGACGTATTCCCTTGTATACACCTATATTCCAATCCTTCTAACAAATTAACTAACTTACTCATCCTCAAATCTCCCTTTTTAGACATACAACTTATTCTATCATATATTTTAACAAATGTCTATTTTGTTTCTACTCCTAATTTATACTATGTTATTATTTATTATCTGAAGTCCAATCTTTTTCATTCTTTTTTACTGCTTGATCAAATTTTTTTCTGACCATTTTTACTGACTGTCTGATAATAATTAATCCTAAAAACATCCCCATAAAAAAACATCCACCTAAAATTAATATATCTTTCATCATACTCACCTACTGTAAAACAAACCTTTCTTTAGTATCATTTGAATAAAATCCCACGCAGCAGAGCCCACCATGTATTAGAACTAAGCAATATTAACATAAATTCATACCAACATAAATGTTTGACTTATTGCTAGTGGAAATAATAAATTTTTACATATTATATGATATTTAAAAATAATTTTCAAGTTTATAATTTATTTATTTTTTAGACACATTTTAAACACATATTAGCGTTATCCTATAAAAGGATAGTAGTTAAGCACTCACTATCTCTCCCCCCCTCATAAAAGTGAAAAGGACCAGAAGTTTTTAACTCTTGGTCCTTTTTACTTGTCAAAAAACATATTTTTACTGGAATATTAAATAAATTTCAACTATAATAAATTAATTGAATATATAAACGCAGCTATCTATATTATTTTTACTAATAAAAAACATCTCCTTCAATCAAAAAGGAGATGTTTTTTATTATTCTATAACAGTTACTTTTACCTTATCAAATAATTTTTTTCTATGATGTTCTTCAAAATACCCTGTCTCCATAGTTAATGCATTGGCACTTGAAACAGAGACGGCAAATTTTATCATTTCCTCTATTGAATATCCTCTCTGAATTCCGACTGCAAAACCCGCAACCATTGAATCTCCGCATCCCACTGTATTTACAGTATTTATTTTAGGCGGCTTTCCATGATATACATGTTCATCAGTAATGACTATAGCGCCATCTGAACCTAGAGAAATAACTACATACTCAATACCTGATCTCTGCAGCTTTTTACCGCTTTCTATAAGCTCTTCCCTGTTATTAATTGAATTCCCAAGAAGAGCCCTTATTTCATCAGAATTCGGTTTTATAAGTGTAGGATTAGCTTTGATTCCTTCCTGCAGCGGCTTTCCACTTGTATCAAGAAGTACAGGCTTATTTTTTAATTTTGCTTCCTCAACCATTTTTCGGTATATATTTGCACTTACACCTTTTGGAATACTGCCTGATATTGTAATAACATCACTTTTATCTATTATTTCAGAAAATTTAGTCATAAACTCTTCCACTTCTTTTTCTGAAACTTCTGCACCCGGCTCAAGAAATTCTGTCGATGTCCCATCAGCAGCAAGAACATTTATGCAGGACCGGGTTTCATTTTGTGTTCGGACAAATTCATTAGGAACATCTTGTTCGTTGAGCATCTCAACGACATAAGCGCCTGAATATCCCCCAACAAATCCTGCCGCTAAAACATCTTCACCACATAATTTGGCTACCTTAGCGACATTTAATCCCTTTCCTCCAGGAGTATTTGTACATCTCTGTACACGCATTACTCCTCCTTGATAAAAATCTCCGATAACATATGCTTTATCCACTGCAACATTCAGTGTTACTGTTGTGATCATTTTATTTTCTCCTTGAAGTCTGTATACAAATGATAAATTTATTTCTTAGTATATCCATTCCATCCTGGAATTTCACCGTTAAGATCCCAAAGATCCTGCCAATCATTGGCACCTTCCCATAAAAATACCTGTCCTTTAATAAGACGGCAATTCTTATCAACTGTCTTTAATATTTCTATTTCTTTATCTGTTAAAGGATCTTCAAAGCTACACTGAAGATTACTCATATATTCATTTCTGCGAATTGAAAATGGAATTGGAGAATGGCCTCTCTGAACCGCCCATTTTAAACAGATTACTGCCGGATGTACACCATGAGCCTTGGCAATCTCTTGTATTTCAGGAAGCTCAATATCAGCCACATCATCATCTGTCTTATCTCTATCAGGTCTTGTAGGGGAGCCAATAGGACAAAAACCAATAATTTGAATATCATTTTTCTTACAAAAATCGTATAACTCAGGCTGCTGGAAACATGGATGCAGCTCCATCTCATTAACAGCCGGCTTAATTCTGCAATCTCTCAAAATCAGCTCAAGCTTTGGTATTGTAACATTAGAAACACCTATATGTTTTACCAGACCCATATCAACTAATTTTTCCATCTGCTTCCAACATTCCATAAACTCTTCATGTATGTATGGTCTGGATAAAGGATTTCTAGTATCTCCATCACATCCAGGCGGATGATAATTAGGAAATGGCCAATGAACAAAATATAAATCAAGATAATCAAGCCTTAAGTCCCTTAAAGTCTTTGCACATGATAATAAAACATCTCCTTTACCATGCATATCATTCCAAACTTTAGATGTTATAAAAAGTTCCTCTCTCTTAACGCCCGCATCCATAGCATTTTCTAAAGCCTTACCTATTAAATCCTCATTCTCATAACAAGCGGCGCAATCTACAAGACGATATCCTGATTTGACCGCATCCTCAACTGCATTTGCAATATCCTCACCTGTAAATCGGTCTGAACCGAAAGTTCCAATACCAATTCCCGGCATTTTTACACCTGTATAAAGAGTTCTCTGCGGAACTTTTGAAGGATCTACCGCATCAACTGGAATAGTATTTTCTGACATATTTATACCTCTTTTCCTTGAATTTTTTATATATAATATAACTATATATTACTACAATTTGCATAACTTGTCATTATTATTTTATATTAATTTCATTTTTAAGCTTCACTGTCAATTAAAATTTTACCTTTTACAGTTCCAGGAGTCTTAAACATTTCAAAAGCATCTGCAATTTTACTTAACGGCATCTTTTTAAATATTAACGAATCGTTAAACTTAAGCTGTCCCGTCTTAAAATAGTGGGCAGTCAATTCCCACTCTTTTCCAGGAAACGGCGCACTGTACGACATCCATGACCCTGTAAGAATAAACTCTTTCCTGTTAATATTCTCCCACTCATCTACTGTAAATGAAATCTCTTTTGTAGGAGTACCAATAAAACATACTCCTGCTTTATTAGCAGCAAGCTCGAACGCCATATGCATTGTTATTACATTTCCTGCCGTCTCATAGACAAATCCATAACCTTTATTATCTGTGAGCTCCATTGCCTGTTCAATATAATCTTTATCCAAAGTATTTATTACTGCATCAGCGCCCATTTCAAGCGCTAAATCAAGACGCTCTTTACTTATATCAAATACGACAACTTTCTTAGCACCAAATATTTTAGCCCACTGCATTGTAAACATTCCAATTGTTCCGCCGCCCAAAATTGCAACACACTCACCTCCATGATAATTAACCCGATTTAAACCATGAAGCGCAACCGTGGAAGGCTCGAAAAACGCGCCCTGTTCAAATGATACTTGCTCATCAAATTTTACAGCATTTAATTCTGGCACAACAACATACTCAGCAAAGCTTCCAAATTCTCTAGAACCAATAAAACTGTAATGCTTACATAATGAATAATTTCCTTTTTGACAATCCTCGCACTCCATACATGGAATAAGAGGAACTCCAGAAACTCTATCGCCAACATTTACTTTTGTAACCCCTTCACCAACATCCTCAACTGTACCTGAAAATTCATGTCCCAGTACATTAGGAAAATAATGACATGCATCCCCATTTACACGAGGAATATCAGATCCGCATATACCAGTATATTTTACTTTAATTAACACCTGTCCTGCTTTTGGCTGCGGTTTCTCTATATCCTCATATCTGATATCTTCTCTCGCATGAACTACGCCTGCTTTCATTTAATTCCACCCTTTCTGCATTACCAGCTATCATATTACATTACTAATATTTAGAAAATGTATCTTTTAAATTATCATATAACTCTAAATATAAATCCATAGACTTTTTATACTTTTGATAATTTTCCATATTAGGCTTATGTACTCTTGTTATTTGAATTGTATCTTTAACTGCTTCCTCAAAACTATTATATATACCTACACCCACTCCTGCAAGAATTGCTGCACCAAGAGTAGTGGCCGTATCTGACGCAGGTACTTTAATAATCTTTCCTGTAACATCCGCTTTTATCTGAGTCCAAAGCAAACTGTTGGCAGCGCCACCCATAGCTGAAAGCTCATCAACCTCAACTCCTGTTTCTGCCGCTGTCCTTAAATTATGCTCAAGAGAGTAAGCTACTCCCTCAAGCGCCGCACGAACAATATGTCCTTTAGTCTTATCAAAACCAATACCATAAAAAACACCTTTGGCGTCAGGATTCCAAATAGGAGAACGCTCTCCTGCCATATACGGCAAAAATGTAACCCCATCTGAACCTGGAGAAACTTTTTCAGCTAAAAACGTGAGATCATCAAAAGACTCACCTTCTCCCAACTCACTCTTAAACCATCTGAGAACTCCTCCTCCACCTACAGTACCTCCCTGTAAAAGCCAATGGTCTGGAACAACATGCGGACTTAATATAAGTTTAGGATGTGCAACAGCCTCATCAAGACAGATGCTCATTCCTCCCGCCTGTCCTCCCTGCTCCTGTGTCTGACCCTTCATATAAACACCTGCACCAAGAGTTCCACAAGCAGCATCCAAACCTCCTGCAACAACTTTCGTACCAGCCATAAGACCAGTAATCTTAGCCGCCTCTTCTATAACTTCACCTATTACAGCATGACATTCTGTAAGATTTGGAACTTTATCTACAGATAATCCTAATTTGTCAGCTAATGTTTCATCATAACAGCATTTCTTCATATTAAAGAAATGTATACCATATCCCTGAGATAAATCTTGTGTAAATTCACCTGTCAGCTTCATTGCAATATAACTGTTGCTCTGCAAAAACTTATATGTATTATTGTATACTTCAGGCTTATTTTCTTTAAACCAAAGCATTTTGGGTGTTGAATAAGATGGTTCAAAACCATTTCCAGCAACGTCAAATATATTATCAAAGCCAACTTCATTCAAAATCCTATCGCATATATCTCTTGCTCTTGTATCCATCCAAATAGGTGTATTATGTAAACAATTTCCAGCCTTATCAACTGGTATTGCAGACCAGCTCTGTCCATCAATACCAATGCCTGCAATATCATTTGCAGAGACTACATCAAGAATTTCTTTAATACCATTAACAATAGCATCCCACCATTCATCAGGATTCTGTTCTACCCACCCAGGATTTGGATAATATAATTTATAAGGCTTATTAGTTTGTGCCACTACTTTGCCTAATCTATCAAAAACCGCTACCTTACAGGCAGATGTTCCTATATCTATTCCAAGTAATAATTCAGCCATTATCTTATTTAGCCTTTCCATCTGCCCCGCAGACTCTCATACGATTCATAACTAATTGTTTTACATTTTCCCTTCCAACTGCACCATATTTTTTAGGATCAATTGTTTCTGGATTATCTTCAAGAACTTTCTTAATACCTTCACTGTATGCTATTCTCAACTCTGTAGCAAAATTCACTTTACAAATTCCTCGACGGATACTTTCTTTAACAGCTTCTTCTGATAAACCTGAAGCACCATGAAGCACAAGTGGAATGTCAACAACTTTACGAATCTCTGTAAGGCGATCTAAATCCAGTTTAGGTTCACCCTTATATACACCATGGGCTGTTCCTATTGCTACTGCTAATGAAGAAACACCTGTCCTATCAACAAATTCTTTTGCCTCCGCAGGATCTGTATAGCCTCCGTCACCTCCATCCAAATCATCCTCTTTTCCGCCAACTTTGCCAAGCTCCGCTTCAACAGGAATATTAGAAGGTTCACATGCATCCACAACACTCTTGCTCAATGCTATATTCTCTTCAAAAATATTATGTGAACCATCAATCATAATTGATGTATAACCAATTCTCAACGCCTGCATAGCAAGCTCAAAACTACTGCCATGATCTAAGTGAACAGCAACTGGTACACTAGCTCTTTCTGCTGCTGCCTTAACATTTGCATAATAAAAATCAAGTCCTGCATACTTTACTGTAGAAGGTGTAGTTTGCATAATGACAGGTGCTTTTAACTCTTCTGCAGCTTCCAATACTGCCTGAACCATTTCCATATTTTCTACGTTAAAGGCACCTATGGCATAATTCTCCTTTTGTGCTTTTAACAACATTTCCTTTGTCGTAACTAATGGCATAACTTTACTATCTCCTTTATCTTATTATAATTTTATCTTATATCTAATAAATATAAATGTCAACAATTTTACTTAATTTATCATCATATAATCACAAACTTCCCAGCATTATTATGAAATCTTTACATCTTATAATATACCATAAAACAAAAAGCTTTTTCAATTTTCCAAATGGTTTGCTGCCAGTCTTTTATCTTATATTATCAATGTGAATATATCCTTTTAAAAAATATTGCAAGCCTTTTTCCTTTGTTTGTGGAAACAGAACTTATAATTATTATCAATTCTATAAATATGAAAAGGGCTACCCTATTAAACAAGGGCAACCCTTTACCTATTGGCACTTATCTATATTATTATTTTTCTACCTTAATAATTAGTTCTGACCAACTTTTCTTTTTTTGAAAACTAAAACTAATGCTGCTCCTGCTACTGCAAATATTGCGATTGGAAGTACAACATTTGTATCATCACCAGTCTTACCTGCTGTAGTAGTAGCTGCTGCAACCTCACTTCCATCATCAGTTGAAAGATCTTTTTCAATTACAGCATAATTACCTAATTTTTCAGTTTCAATTGTAATTTTCTTACCATCTGCTGACAATTCACCAGCATATACTGTACCATCTTCACCCATTACTACAACATTAGCTGCTGTAAATCCTTCAGGAATATCAAATGTAAGTTTGAATTTTCCTTTAGGTGTAACAGAACCATCTTCTGATTTTGCTGTATATACAACAATCTGTTTTGAAGTAATGTCATCATTTTTCTTGATTAACTCTTCGAAAGCTGCATATACATTTGAATCTGAAACAGTACCAAGCATACCTAATACTAACTGTGCCTCAGGTGAGATAACATCTTTGTTAGCAACAAGTGTTACACCGCCGTATGACCATGTAACAATATCACCTTCAACATCACCGCCAATAATCTGATTATTTCCTGAATTTGATGGACCTGGATTAGGATTTTCACCATTTCCATCCGGTGTAGGTGTTGGATCTACTTCTGCTGTATTTTCATCATTGTAAAGTTTCTCAATCTGAGCATCAGATAATGCTTCTGAGTAGTAACGAATATTATCAAAATATGATGTGTAAGTTCTCTCATATGTTGTCTCAGAACCCAACTTTTTAGCATAGCCTACATATGCACTCGTTGTAGGATCTGTAAGGAATGTAAGCAACGGAAGAACTCCTTGATTGTTAGAGCCGCAGTTATTCTTATCTGCTCTATATCCATCATAAATCCTTGCATAATAACCATCATAAAATCTTAATCCAAAGAAATTAGGGGCATTTGTCTGTTTGCTAAACATATTATTTGGCAATTCTTTTCCATCATAGTAAATCTTAAGACCAGAATTCTGCATTACCATTGTTACCATATGCCAAGAAGACATTGTCTGTAATCTTGCTATATATTCATTGTATTTATCCAATGATTCCTGCTCAAATTCATTCTTACTATCATCGATGTTACCGTTTCTCTTTGTACTGAAAAGGAAATTGTTTCCTAAACTTTGATATACAGCATTCGTTGATCCCTCGTAGAAGAAACCATCACATGCTGTATCTACATACAACAGAGAAGCTGATTCACTTCCAATCAAAGAAGATCCCATCTTATCATAATCTTTAACTTTCTTAGTATCCATAAATGAAAGTGCAACTGACTGGATAACTGTATTGCTCTTTCCCTGTCCTGGCTCTTTAACCCAGAAGTTTACTGTAGCACCTTCAATATCTAATCCTTCAAATGGGTTTTTGCTTAATTTAACTGCACTTGTACCTGAAGCTTTGTTATTCTGAATAGCTAATACATTTCCTCTTGAAGGGTCGTTTACAATTGTTGGATCTGCATCTGCCAAATTAGAATCAACTTTATCTAATGTTGTTCCTTTGCTACCTGTCATTGCACCGTCATCAAATGTAAATGACTCAACCTCTGCCAAAACAGGCTCTGCTTCTTTTTCAGCTTTAGCATTATTATAAATTGCAGCAGCTTCCTCTGCTGTAAGAGGAACATCATAGAAACTGATATCATCAAGCATTGTTCCATCTGCTGTACCATATGCCATCTCAATTCCGTTACAGTCTGCAGCATATCCGTTACCACCAATATACAGATCTGTATTAGCATCTATAAGCCAGTCAAGCATTGTTATTGAACATGAGTTAGCAGGTGACTCATAAGCTGTTCCATCTGCTGACCAATCTGCTATATTTGAATCTTCATATCCAAAGATACCATCCATATAACCAATACCGCGTCCCTGATTAAATGCTTTACCTGCATTCATCTTCTGGAAACCGCTCTCAGCATCTGTACCGCCACAATACAGATAATATTCTTCAGGATCGATAAATTCACCATCTACATAGAAATATACCATATCATTTTGGATAACTACTGTAACAAAATGCCATTCAAGAGTATTATCCTCTTCTGACAATTCAGTTACTTTAGCATCTCCATTGAAGAAGAACTGATTATATACGTCAAACTGACTAAACTCTTCTCCCAACTGATACTGTGATGTGTTAGGATTTGTTATTTTAGTACCTTCTACAGCCTTTTCAGAGCCATCAGGCTGAACTTCTTTTCTATAATCGTCATTTCTGAAAACAAAATCATTCGCTGTAGATATTGACATAGATCCTCTAATAGCTTCTTCACGAATTTTACTCTTAGAAGAATAACCGTTAGCAATATCATCTGTAGCTGCATATCTGTATTTGAATGTGTTATATAAACCTTCATCCTGTACAGTCTCTCCAGCTAAAGAAGTAATCTTATATTCATTACCTTCTGAATCTGTAACAGTAATCTTACCTTTTGTCTGATCTTCTGGAATATACCAACCACCCTTAACAGTTACTCCTTCACTGTTCTTTGGATAACCAGGATTACAACGGATCAAAACGCCGTAATTCTGATAAACTTCATAAGTATTTCCTTCAGCATCAGTCATTATAGATGCATCACCCATAGAATATCTTTCATCTGTATCACTGTATTCCTGGCACGCAACAAACTTCATATAATCATCTTTCTGCATAGTAACAAGACCATGATTATTGAAGTTAATTATACTTGAGTTAACGCCGCCTGTAACGTTTCCGCTTTCATCTTTTTCTTCAGCAGCCTTTACCCAATATGAAATAGAAACACCCTTTGTCCATCCTGTAGACTCATTGTATTCCTCATGCAAATCGGTACGACCTTTGAAAGGGTTATTAATCTTAATCTGACTCTCTGCTGTAACAGGTGTCTGAAGAACTGTTCCAACAGGATATTTTGCATCTAATTCATCGCTTGCCTTCTTCTTGAATTCAGGAATCTTAACTGTTTTATCCAAAGAAAGCACATTGCCCATCTTCTTATCAAAAGCTGTTGTCGGCTGATTACCTACAACACCTTTCTTATACTCGCCAGCTTCAATAAACGGAGTGTCAGTCATACCATAAATAATATGACCCTGATCATCATATTTGTACTGATTGTTTTCATCTTTATCTTCTTTAAACTTAAGTACTTCCGCTGATTTGACAACTTCAAGACCATTTGAGGAAGATTCACCCATAAAACCTTTCTCAAAATCAACAGTCATAATCGGCTTAGGAACATTTGCTGTTTCTTCCGCATCAACTGATGATGAAGCCGCTTTTGATGAAAAATAAGAAGCTGTAGGCACTGCCAATGTAAGAGCCATTGCTGCAGCAACGATTGCTTTAATTCTCTTAGCAGTATGCGGTGCTACTTTAAATTTCTTCATAACATTACATCCTTTCTCACATAAAATATTATAGTTTAACCCTTCGTGCCATAGGTCTAATGTTAGTTTACTAAAAATGATAAAAAAAATCAAGCTCTTTCTTTCTTTTTTTTTATTAATTTTTAATAATTATATTACACTTAATCTATTTTAATCTCTTAAACTACAAATCAAATAATGAAATCTGATTACTTTTCGGAAGATTGCCTAAAATTCCCAGGTCATACATTAAATCCACAATTTTCTGACTGGTCTTAGTTCTATTTTTAAAGTCATCCCTAGACAAAAACTTACTTGTATTTGCAGCTTCAACCACCTGATCTGCAGCCTTGTCACCAAGTCCGTCAAGCGAATCCAACGACGGCATTATTTTTCCGTCTACTATTTGAAAACGATGAGCCTTGGCTTTATAAATATCTATAGGCACAAATTCAAAACCTCTGGCATACATTTCTCTTACAACTTTCATATCCTTTAACACATCATCGTCTGACGCAGTTCTCTTATCAATTTTCTTCTGATTCTCATCTATGTAACGATCAAGCGCAGCTCTTCCCATACACATAAGTTCATAATTAAACGCAGAAGCTCTAATACTGAAGAAAGCAGCATAATAGGCCAACGGATAGTACACTTTAAACCACGCAATCCTAAACGCCATCATTACATATGCCGCAGCGTGAGCTTTAGGAAACATATATTTTATCTTATTACATGACCATATGTACCAGTCAGGCACTCCAACTTCCTTCATAGCATCTTCCCACTCAGGAATAAGGCCCTTTCCCTTTCTGACAGACTCCATTATCGTAAAAGAAAGCTCTTTATCCATACCCATATTGATAAGGTAAACCATTATATCATCTCTTGTACAAATCGCAGTTGAAATTGTAGCATCACCATTCTCAATAAGTGTTTTTGCATTTCCTATCCATACATCTGTGCCATGTGCAAGTCCGGCAATTCTTACCAAATCTGAAAATGTCGTCGGCTTAGTATCAATAAGCATCTGTATCGCGAATTCAGTACCAAACTCAGGTATGCCAATTGAACCTAACTTACAGCCTCCAATATCTTCCGGTTTTACCCCAATTGCAGAAGTATCTGCAAACAGTGACATCACTTTCTTGTCATCAAGAGGTATTGTCTTAGCATCAATTCCCGTAAGATCTTCTAGCATTCTAATCATCGTAGGATCATCATGACCGAGAATATCAAGTTTTAACAGATTATGGTCAATTGAGTGATAATCAAAATGCGTTGTAATTGTCTTTGTAGTCATATCATTTGCAGGGTGCTGTACTGGTGTAAAAGAATTGATATCTTCGCCGTGAGGAAGAACAATAATACCTCCTGGATGCTGACCTGTACTTCTCCTAATGCCTTCACAACCCTTTGCAATCCTGGTAACCTCGCATTTTCTCTTTCTAACACCATGCTCTTCATAATATTTTTTTACATATCCGAAAGCCGTTTTTTCTGCCAATGTTCCTATAGTTCCTGCACGATAAGTCTGACCCTTTCCAAATATTACTTCTGTGTAATCATGTGCATGGTTCTGATATTCGCCTGAAAAATTTAAATCTATATCTGGCTCCTTATTTCCTTTAAAGCCTAAAAACGTCTCAAATGGTATATCAAATCCAGCCTTAACAAGATTCTCCCCGCATTCAGGGCACGCTTTATCCGGCATATCACATCCAGAACCACCGGCATATTTCCTTACATCAGGAGAATCAAAATCAGAATAATGACACTTTTCACAATAATAGTGTGGAGATAATGGGTTAACTTCAGTTATACCAGACATTGTAGCTACAAATGATGAGCCTACAGACCCTCTCGATCCTACAAGATATCCATCTTCATTAGATTTCCACACTAACTTCTGCGCAATTATATACATAACGGCAAACCCGTTGCTAATAATAGAATTAAGCTCCCTCTCCAGCCTTTCTGTTACAATATCAGGCAAATTTTTACCATACATAGCATGAGCTGTATCATAACATATTTTCCTAAGTGTCTTATCAGACTCAGGAATAATCGGAGGACACTTATCTGGTCTTACCGGATCCATCTGCTCAATCGAATCCGCAATTTTATTTGTGTTTGTTATAACTATCTCTTCTGCCTTTGCACTTCCTAAATATCGAAACTCTTCCAGCATTTCTTCTGTTGTCCGCAAATAAAGCGGTGCCTGCAAATCAGCGTCCGCAAAACCCTTACCCGCCATAATAACACGCCTGTAAACCTCATCTTCCGGGTCAAGAAAATGTACATCGCATGTAGCCACAACAGGTTTATCAAACTCCTCACCCAATTTTACTATACGCCTGTTTAAATCTTGTAAATCCTCTATGCTTTTAGGCGCGTAATCTTCACTCCTAAGCATAAAATCATTATTTCCAACGGGCTGTATTTCAAGATAATCATAAAAGTTTACAATCCTGGCAATGTCCTCATCACTTTTATTCCACAAAATCGCCTGAAATAATTCCCCCGCTTCACAAGCTGATCCGATAATAAGTCCTTCCCTGTTTTTTATAAAATCCGACTTAGGAATACGAGGTCTTCTATTGTAATATTTCAAGTGAGAATTAGAAATAAGCCTGTATAAATTAGTTCTTCCTTTCACATTTTTTGCAAGAATTATTGCATGATAAGTCTCCATTTTCTTAATGCGGTCATCAGATGCAAGAGTCCATTCATTTACTTTGTCAAGCGTATCCATATCTCTCGACTTTAACATCTCTATAAACGCCTGATAAATTTTGGCAGTGCACTCTGCATCATCTACTGCGCGATGATGATTATACAGCGGAATATGCAACGCTTTGGCTACCGTATCCAACTTAAATCTATTTAAATTAGGCATAAGTGCCCTGGCAAGCGAAACTGTATCTACTGATGTAAATTCTCTTTCTATGTTGAGAATTCTGCAGTTTTCTTTAAGAAAACCCATATCAAACTCTGCATTATGTGCAACCATAACTGAATCTGCACAAAAGCCAATAAAGTCTGGAAGAATATTTTCTATTGACGGAGCCTCAAGAAGCATATCATCAGTAATTCCTGTTAAATTTACAATCTCAAAAGGAACTGGCTCATGAGGATTTACAAAAGTGCTAAAACGATCCTGGATCTCACCATTCACAATTTTAACTGCCCCAATCTCAATAATTTTATTAGTTTTACTATTTTTACCTGTAGTCTCTAAATCGAACACAACATAACTGTCATCTAAACTTTGATTTTTTGAATTTATAACTGCCTCTTTTAAATCATCTACAAGGTAAGCCTCTACTCCATAAATTATCTTAAATTTATCACCATTATCATATTTCTTCTTCAGACTACCAATAGAATGAAAAGCTTCTGTAAAACCCTGAACGACACCATGATCAGTAATTGCAAGCGCCGGATGCCCCCAATCCAACGCTCGCTTCAATAAATCTTCTGCACTTGTTACGCCATCCATATCACTCATCTTAGTATGACAGTGAAGTTCAACCCTTTTCTTTAGAGCTTTATCCATTCTTTTAGAAGTAAAATCACCTGTTTTCTTTAGACCAACTACTGAGCCTATCGTTATCTCTCCATCAAAACGGTCAACTGAGGCATAACCTTTTATTTCAAAAAATTTACCAACTTTAACTTCATTTAGAACACTGTCTTTCTGCTCATTCCTTAAGAATATTTTAACTGTAATTGTATCTGTAAAATCAGTAACATCAAAAATTGCAATCGTCTTATCTCCACGAATTTCCCTAGTTTCAATATTGATGACTTTTCCTCTGACCGCAACTTCTCCCTGTTCCTCGACAACCTCTTTAATTTCAAACAGTTCATCATCAAAATCTCTTCCATAAACTATATTTGGATTATCACTTCTATTAACAGATTTCCATGGTCTCTTATACTCATTCTGTACAACAGATGACTTTTCTGCGCGGTTATACCCATTATCCTTTTTTTCCTTGAGGGCAATTTTTTTGTCTGATATTGAAAAAGATTTCTTTTTTTTATCAACCTCATTTTCTGGCTGTTTATCTTCTGATATTGTTGCAGAAGCTTCAGATATCTTTCTCACATTTCCTCTTGTCTGTCTTGCTATAATTTCTTCCTTTTCCTTCTCACGAACTGCAAGTTTTTTTTCATCAATTGGTCTGTAATTCAGACAAATATTTGTATTAAATCCACATCTTTCAACAAATATTTTTTCTAAAACTCTCCTTAACTCCTCTGATTTTTGTCTCGCAATAACTGTATCATCCATTGTGAGCGACAAAGTCTGTTCATCAATAAAACAGCACTCTGACTTCAACAGAAGATTATACTCTAAATTGCTTGTATTTCTCAGCTCTGTATATATGCTGTCCTTATATACTGAATAAAGTTTTTTTGGCGTATATTGCGCTGACAGACAATATTTTTCCATTATTTTAACACTGATTGGGACACCTTTAAAACATTGTCTCTCTATTTCCTTCTCAACAAAATAAATATTGTCCTTCTGAATAAGATAATCGCAAGTTATAAAAACAGTTATCAGTGTTCTCTCTCTATTTGATGAAACACGCCTTATTTCAACTCTGTCAAATATGCTCTTTTGCTCTTTTGGAAGAGACAACGTTGGAAATACATCAAAGAATTTTTTCATACGCCAATATCTCTTTCTTTAACTCTGAAAGTAAATCTTCTTCTTTTACTTTCCTTAAAACTTCGCCCTTCTTTATTATAAGCCCCTCATTTATACCTCCTGCAATACCAAGGTCTGCTTCCTTCGCCTCACCGGGCCCGTTTACGACACAGCCCATAACGGCAATCTTTAAATTGGCATCAATATTTTCTACCATTTTCTCAACCTTCTCTGCAAGAGATATCAAATTAATCTGCGTTCTTCCGCATGTGGGACATGATACAACTTCCACTCCGCTTTTTCTAAGTCCTAAAGTTCTAAGAATAAGCTTAGCAGACTTTATTTCCTCTAACGGATTACCAGTAAGAGAAACTCTTATAGTATCTCCTATTCCCTGATTAAGGATAAGACCAAGCCCAATTGCAGACTTTATATTTCCAGCAAGCAGTGTTCCCGACTCCGTAATGCCAACATGAAGCGGCAGATCTGTTTTATCTGAAATAATCTCGTGTGCTTTTACACACATTAAAACATCTGAGGACTTAATACTTATTACAAGATTATCATATCCTAAGTCTTCAATATAAGCTGTCTTTTCAAGAGCGCTCTCAACTAACCCTTCCGCGGTCACTCCTCCATATTTTGTAAGTATCTCTTTCTCCAATGAGCCGCTGTTTACTCCTACTCTAATAGGAATATCCCTTTCTTTCGCTGCGTCAACAACTGCCTTTAACTTATCCTTAGAACCAATATTTCCAGGATTTATTCTTATTTTATCAGCGCCATTCTCTATAGCTGCAATTGCCAGCCTGTAATCAAAATGTATATCTGCGACAAGCGGTATGTGTATTTGTTTTTTTATTTCAGAAAAAGCTTTCGCAGCCTCAATTGTCGGAACTGCTGATCTGATAATTTCACAGCCGGCCTTCTCCAACTCTAAAATCTGAGCAACTGTAGCTTTAATATCTTCCGTCTTTGTATTTGTCATTGACTGTATCGCTACTGGGTTTCCTCCTCCTATAACGCAGCCGCCTATTCTAACTGTTTTTGAATTTCTCAAACTGCAATCCTCCCATATCATCTTAGACTAATGTCTTTAAAATACTTAACGCATCTGACACATCTATACTTCCGTCTTTATTTACATCAGCTAATTCAATCTGCGCATCATCTAGTGATAATAATCCAACTTCTGACTGCATAATTATATATGCATCTGACACATTAATCTGACCATCTCTGTTTACATCTCCAACTTCATAAACTATCGGTTTGGTATTTTCTATATTAATAGTATACACTAATACTTCCTTGTCTGCTCCTTCACATGTAACTTGTATTTTATTTTCTTGCGGCAGATTTTCAACCTTCACTGATGCATTCGGAGAAAATGATTTTGCTGACACAGAAGGAAAAGCATCTATATCTATTTCTCCTCTTATCGTATATTCAGTTTTGTATGGATCAAATTCCCTTGACAGTTCAAATCCCTCTACTTCAAGAGAAGATAATACACAATTTACCGAGCCATCATATGTCGGTGCATCAAAAGAATATTCTGGCATATTTAAATATACAGGAACATAATATGTGACGGGAGCCTCATCAAAATCCCTGTATGCTTTTTTCATTATAACAGCTTCTGATTCAGCTGCCTGTAGGTTTGTCATATACTGATGCCAATAAAAACCGTTTCCTCCATCAACAACATCAAATTTCTGAAGATAAAGAGTGTTCTGCCCTACGGCAACATACTTCTCTGCAACAAACTTTGCTCCGCCTTTAATAGATTTTTCAGGGCTGTCCCATCCCTCATCTTTTGCACGTTTAAGACCATTATACATAGAATTATGTTCTGCTGTCGGTGAAGCTCCTATATTAAAATAATTATAGTATCCGTTAAACTCTGCATACGGCTCATCTTTAATATCAAATGTACTGTTGCTGCCATTTACTCCAACTTCCTGACGGCATCTTGAGGCAATATGGTATGGATTGATATTATTTTCCTTTCCTGCCTCCATAAAAATTCTGTAATAATCATCATTAGCCATAAATGTTCCGCTAAGTATATTTTTTATACCTTCAATTGTCTGTTCCCCTTCTATATAATTTAAACTTTCGAATTGAAGTATCTCACTGCTTTCACGCAAAAAATTTCTCGGATCTAAATAATATTTAACAATTGATTCAGAAGCTGAAACCCAAGAAGCTCCATCCTTACCAATCCAAGAAGATGTATTCCAATCATACGCCCTCTCTTCCAATGATTTCCACGATGATATACTGCTCAGCGGCACTAGATTTGCCCCGACCTTACTCTCTTCTGCTGCTACAGCGCTCCACTCAAGCCCTGTAGGAAGAGCGACAAATGTCCAAGTAGGATGTGATTTATGCAGAGCTCGCAAGTATATTCGGTAACTCTCCGGAAAACCTTGTAACTCAAGGTAATCTTCATAATCCTTATCTTCGTCAGCCCCCACATCCGGCAGTACAGTTCGTATATAATTAGAATGCATATATCCTGTCTTTGTCTCGCCGTTTAATACAAATTCTATTTTATACCAAATTGCTCCGTTAGAAGCTGTTTTCTCTCCTTTTACCGTCACTTCATGTCCCAATTTTAACGTACATATAATATTATTTGAAGTACCTGCGTTATCTCGAACATTAACTTCTGTTCCTGTAACATAACCGAGTTTTTCATTAAAAGCATATACTGAATGCCCAATATAAACGCACGACACCGCAGTAATTACTAAAGAAAAAACTAATACAAGCACTGCTCCTTTAAATACATTTAATCTCTTTATAATATTCATCATTAAACTCCCTTCACACTTTTTAATATTATCTATTATAATTGTTTAGAAAAAAGAAGTCAAATAGGAGTTGCTGAAAAAGATATTTTTGGTTATAATAAACAGATAGCTGTTAAAATATGTTAATATGAGAAGGAGGCAGCATATATAATGAAAAATATTATAGTCGGTCAGTCAGGGGGACCAACGGCAGTAATCAATGCAAGTCTTTACGGCGTTGCCAAAGCAGCGCTTGAAAGTGAAAAATTTAATAATGTATATGGTATGTTAAATGGTATAGAAGGATTTTCCAATGATAGAATTATGAATTTAGCTGATATATCAGATGAAGAATTAGAAGCACTTAGAACTACGCCTGGAGCATATCTTGGATCATGCCGCTATAAACTTCCAGAAGATTTAGATGATAAATTCTATCCGCATATTTTTAAGCAATTTGAAAAATATGATATATCTTCCTTCTTATACATAGGCGGAAATGACTCTATGGACACTGTAAGCAAATTATCAAAATATGCAGAAAAAATAAATTCAAAGATTTGCTTTATCGGAATACCAAAAACTATAGACAATGATTTAACTCTTACAGATCATACACCAGGATTTGGCAGCGCTGCAAAATTTGCAGCATCAATAGTTAAAGAAATTGGACGTGACACTGAAGTGTATGATAAAAACACTGTGACAATAATTGAGATTATGGGACGAAATGCAGGTTGGCTTACCGCTGCAACCGTACTTGCCAGACAGACAAAAGACGATAATCCTGTTCTTATCTACCTACCCGAAACCAATTTTGATGAAGAAGAATTTTTAAAATCTTTAACAGAGAATTTTAAACATAAAAAGCAGCTTATCGTATGCGTATCTGAGGGAATACATAATGACGACGGTACTTTTATATGTGAAAAAACTGCCGATATGATTATTGACAATTTTGGTCATAAAAGTATGAACGGATGTGCAAAATATTTAGAAAACTTAGTTAAAGAACGTCTCGGCGTAAAAGTCCGTTCTGTGGAATTAAACGTTTCCCAGCGCTGCGCTGCTGAATATCTGTCAGAAACAGATGTCAATGAGGCAGAAGCATCAGGAAGATTTGCTGTAACAGCAGCTTTAGCAGAAAAAACCGGATGTATGATAGCATGTTTTAGAAAAGATCAGGATATATATGAGGCAGCTTATGGCACTGTTGATGTTAATGAGGTGTGCAACAAGGAAAAATGTGTGCCTCTATATTGGATTACAGATAATAACACTAATATATCACAAGAATTTATTAATTATGCTCTGCCGCTAATACAAGGTTCTGTAGATATTCCTAAGAAAAATGGACTGCCTTACTTTGCATACCGAAAATAATTTTTTAGTTTAAATGATTACCTAATTATATATAGAAAGAAGGACTAATATGATATCAGAAAAAATGAAAACACTTGTCGCCAACTCTTCTGTGACAAGAGCTATGTTTGAAGAAGGAAAAAAATTGGCAGCTAAATATGGGGCAGAAAATGTATTTGATTTCAGCCTGGGAAATCCAAATGTAGCTGCACCTGCTGAAGTAAAAGAAGCTATTATTAATATACTGCAAAAAAAAGACCCTGTTGAAATACATGGCTATATGCTTAACGCAGGTTATATGGAAGTAAGAGAAAAAATAGCGGCACATCTTAACAAACTACATGAAACAAACTTCAGCTCCGCCAATATCTTAATGACAGTAGGAGCAGCCGGAGGGCTTAATGTTATATTAAAAGTCTTGCTGAATCCTGATGATGAAGTAATAGCATTTGCACCATATTTTGGAGAATATAACAATTATGTATCTAATTTTAACGGAAAAATTGTCGCCGTTTCTCCTGACACCGACAGCTTTCAGCTTAATTTAGAAGAATTTAAACAGAAAATAACTTCAAAAACAAAAGCTGTCATCATCAATAACCCAAATAATCCTACAGGTGTAGTATACTCAGAAGATACAATTAAAAATCTTTCTGAAATTTTAGAAAACAAACAAAAAGAACTCGGAACTTCAATATACTTAATTGCTGATGAACCATATAGAGAACTTGCTTATGATGGTATTACAGTACCTTATCTAACCAAATATTACAAAAATACTATAGTTGGATATTCATACAGTAAATCTCTCTCTCTTCCTGGAGAACGTATAGGATATCTGGTAATGCCAAATGAATTAGATGATTTTGAAAACATAACTGCTGCCGCTTCTGTAGCTAACAGAATACTCGGCTTTGTAAATGCGCCTTCTCTTATGCAGCTGGCAGTAGCCGATTGCGTTGACGCAAAAACAGATGTATCTTATTACAACAGAAACAGAGAACTACTATATAGCAGTCTTATTGAATATGGTTTTAAGTGTATTAAACCGCAAGGAGCATTTTATCTCTTTGTAAAATCACCTGTAGCTGACGAAAAAATATTCTGTGAAGCCGCAAAACAATTCAATATATTATTTGTACCCGGCTCTGCTTTCGCCTGTCCTGGATATGTAAGAATTGCTTACTGTGTATCTTATGAAACAATTAAAAACTCTCTTCCTAAATTTAAAGAACTTGCTCAAAAATATTTCAAATAAATCTGGAGGCTAGAATGAACAAATGGGAAAAAAATGTTCGCAAGGTTGTTCCTTATGTACCCGGCGAACAGCCAGACAACATTAATATTATTAAATTAAACACCAATGAAAACCCATATCCACCTTCTGAAAATGTACTCAAGGCAATTTCGGAAATTGACTATAATAATTTAAGACTTTATCCTGATCCAACATGTAATATATTAGTTAAAGCTATTGCTGAATATTATAACATTAGTGATAATCAAGTTTTTACTGGCATTGGTTCTGATGATGTGTTAGCCATGGCTTTTTTAACATTTTTCAACTCAGACAAACCTATTTTATTTCCTGACATAACATATTCATTTTATGATGTATGGGCAGAACTTTTTGGAATACCATACCTTACTCCTGAACTTGACAATAATTTTTTTATAAATCCCGAAGATTATAAAAAAGAGAACGGCGGTATTATATTTCCAAATCCTAATGCACCTACAGGACTTTATCAGCCGCTCTCAACAATAGAAGATATTGTCAAATACAACTCGGATGTAATAGTCATAATTGATGAGGCATATATTGATTTTGGCGGTGAGAGCGCAATTAAACTAATAGATAAATATGATAACCTGCTTATAGTTCAGACTTTTTCTAAATCCCGCTCTATGGCAGGAATGAGAATCGGCTTTGCAATTGGCAGTCCAATACTTATAAAATATCTAAATGATGCAAAATATTCATTTAATTCATACACAATGAATCAGACGGCATTAAATTTAGGCGCTGCCTGTATAAAAGATAAAGCACATTTTAATAAAACTGTTAAAAAAATAATTGATACAAGAGAGATGACAAAAAAACAACTGGCAAAAATAGGTTTTTCCTTTCCCGACTCTATGGCGAATTTTATTTTTGCCCGCCACAAAGATATACCAGCAAAAGAATTATTTTTAGCCTTAAAACAAAATAATATCTTTGTAAGATATTTTGACAAACCAAGAATAAATAATTTTCTTCGTATAACTATAGGAACAGACGAGGAGATGAATACTATGATCAATTTTTTAAAAAACTATATTAACAAGTTATCTGTTAGACAATCGCTTATATAATTTAATTAAGAAAGGATTTATTATGCTAGACTATTTAATTATTTTCTTTATCTCTATGGTTCCGCTTATTGAACTGCGCGGCGCTATGCTTTACGCGACAGGAGCCGATCTTCCTCTTATATCATCATACATTGTATGTATAATAGGAAATATGCTTCCTGTTCCAATTATTTACTTATTTGCCAGAAAAGTGCTTGAATGGGGCGTTGACAAACCGTATATCGGAAGATTTTTCTCATTTTGTCTTGAAAAAGGACATAAGGGTGGAGAGAAATTACAGTCCAAAGCAGGACGCGGACTTTTTATCGCACTTTTACTATTTGTTGGTATTCCGCTTCCAGGTACAGGCGCATGGACAGGAACATTAGCAGCCAGTCTGTTAGATATGGATTTTAAATCAAGTATTTTAGCCGTTATGCTTGGAGTACTTCTGGCCGGTATTATAATGGGGGTTGCAGGCTCAGGTATATTTGGAGCAATTAGAGCAGTATAATATTTTAATAATCCACTGATTTTTTTGCTATAAACAAAAATCAAAAAAGTCTGTCAAATCCGGCAACAACCGATAATTTGACAGACCATTTTAATTAATCATTCAACGCGTATTCTCATAAAATCTTCTTAAAATAATCTTGCAACTCACTCAAATCAATTCTAACTCTTTTGTATTACAATTCTTATCCAATACAAGAGCAGAATCCTCTTCATATCTATTTATTAAGCCTCATATCTAAATCTGCCGACTAAGGATTTTAAATTATCTGCCTGACCCGACAATTCTTGTGAAGCAGCAGCACTCTCTTCTGATGTTGCTGAGTTAGATTCAACAACACCTGCAATCTGATTTATTCCTTCTGATATCTGAGCTGCTGCTACAGCTTGATTATCTGAAGCTTCTGCTATCTCAGTCATAGAATCATTAACTACTTTCACATTGTCAACAACTGCCAATAATGATTCGGCTGTAGAATTGGCAAGCTGCATTCCATCTTCCACTGCAGATATAGCATTTTGTATTAAGTCTTTTGTATTCCTTGCAGCCTCTGAACTTTGATCTGCAAGAACTCCAACCTGTGTGGCAACAACTGCAAATCCACGTCCGTTTTCTCCCGCCCTTGCTGCCTCAATAGACGCATTAAGCGCTAACAATGCGGTCTGATCAGCAATTTCTTCTATACTGCTGATAATTTCTGCAATTTTATTCGAAGCATCTTTTATATTATTCATTGCTTCTGTACTCTTTTTCATATGTTCATTGCTTTCAATAATCTGATCATTCATCCCAACAACTATATCTCTTGCCTTTTCTGCATTTCTAGCATTCACATAAATCTTCTCTGAAATATTTGCAATTGTTGCTGTCAATTCTTCTATTGCACTTGCCTGATCAGTTGCGCCTTCTGCAAGCATTTGAGCAGCCCCAGCTAAGTCCATAGCACCATTTTGTACACTTCCGGCATTGCCGTCAATCTCTCTCATTGCAGCGCTTAACGATTTAATAATTCCGTCAAACGACTGACTGATTTGTGAAAAATCTCCCTTAAAATCAGTGCCAACAGTTATCAAAAAGTTTCCATCTGACAACTCTGCCAAATGGCTGTCAATATCTGAAATAACTACTCTTAAATCCTTTATTGTCTGTTCAAGACTGTTCATCAATATCGCTGTTTCATCATTAGTTTCCGGGTGAGGCGCATCTGAATGTAAGTCTCCTTCTGATAAAAGTTTAAGCCGATCAACAACAACTGTTATTGGTTTAACAACTTTTTTTCCTAATTTAACACCATTTCTTATGCCAAATACTGTAAATACTATTACAATAATAATGGTAACAACAAGAGACAAATAGAACATTCCAAGAAATTCGTTACGCACAGCAGCTACACCAATACTCCATCCATTAAGATCAGGAATCGGCGAATATGCAACTACCTTCGTTACTCCTCCATATGAATATGTACCTGTTCCGTTTTCTCCGGCAATCATTTTTTTACATATTGCACTATATTTTCTAAGTTTCCAATTATTATCACCCAATGCAATACTATCTTCCACTCCTACAAGAGAAGAATCAATATCTGCAATTGTAATTCCATCAGCATCAAGCATAAAAGCTGTTCCGCCTTCTCCAACCTTTATTGAACGCATGATATCATTTAGAAATTCTCCATTAGGAATATATACAACAACGCCAACCGCTTTAGTACCTGGATTTCCGCCTTCCCACAAAGGCGCTGCCACAGCAAATGAAACAGCATTTGTAACATCACTGTATACAGGAGTGGAAACAAATGTTTTTCCATTAATTGCTTCCTTAAAATAATCTCTGTCAGAAAGGTCTGTACCAGTAATTATATCAACACCATCACTGTCAAGAAGAAACGCATTGTCTAAATTATGTTCTTCCACTTTCTTTTTTAAAATATCTTCTTTTTCTTTCGCTGATCTGTCTGGATCCGACAGCCTTGCAATACTTCCTGTCTCATATGCAACCGCAACATACTGCTGTAATGCTGCGGACACATAATCGGCAGCAACATCCGAAGTATCATCTATCGTTTCAGAAACCGCACTAATAGATGAAATATAACTTAAAACAGATGTGATAATTCCCAATACAATACAGCACAACAAAATAATCTGTGCAAATCTAACAGAAATTTTTTTCTCAATACTGACAAATTCACCTTTTTTTTCACCTGTACTCAATATACTCAACAGCTTGTTACCTTTTCTGCTCTTCATACTGCTCCTCCTTCTCCCGTGCTGCCCTAAATATTAACTTCTTAAATATGCTACTAAAAATAATGTCCAACTTGCAATGCAGCGAGCTCCACTGATTTATTTTCACAGTCACTTATCTAATCAATTGTAAGAATAAAGTTATAACTCGCTTAAACCGTTTAACAATACAGAACAACACGATAACAACTATTTGTTATTATTGTATCAAATTCAGAAGTATTTTTCCAGCTTTTTCTACAAAATGAACAAAAATATTTTATTTCCACTCAAGACTGTTGTTTTCTGATGTTTTATCCCTTAACATTAAATCTTTCATAGCTTCTCTTGCTTTTTTTTCTCCAAATAATACTTCACTGACCTGTTCAATAATTGGAAGTGAGACATTATATTTCTTGCCAAGAGCGACTGCGGCCTTGGCAGAATATACTCCTTCAACAACCATCTTAACCTCTTTCATTGCCTCGTCAGCGGTACACCCTTTTCCAATTAAAATACCTGCCCTTCTGTTCCTGCTATGAACACTGGCGCAAGTTACAATCAAATCTCCAATTCCCGTTAGACCTGCAAAAGTCTCTGCTTTTCCTCCCATAGCCATTCCAAGACGAGAAATCTCAACAATACCTCTTGTAATAAGCGCTGCTTTTATATTGTCTCCACATCCCAAACCATCAGCCATTCCTGCTGCCAATGCAATTACATTTTTAAGCGATGCACCTATTTCCATGCCTATAAGATCAGGATTTGTATATACTCTGAACACATCACTCATAAATATAGCCTGAAGTTTTTCGGCAATTTCTTTTTTATGTGCACCAACTACACAGGTAGTAGGCATTCCTTTTCCCACCTCTTCCGCATGACTTGGGCCGGAGAGAGCTGCGACCGTTGCACAAGGTATTTCCTGCTCTATAACACTGGTTAATGTCATCAGCGTTGACTCTTCGATACCCTTGGCAACATTTACTATTATTTGACCAGCAACCACATATGGCTTCATCTGCTGTGCTACAGAACGTACAACAGGCGACGGAACAGCTGTCACAAGTATTTCTTTTCCCTCTATAGCCTCTTTTAGATCAGTTGTAAATTCCATATCTTCAGATAACTTTACTCCTGGTAATTTGTCCAAATGCTCATGATTTTTCTTTAACATATCTATCTCTTCTGCGACAACTGACCATATTTGCACTTTATGTCCATTATTATTTAACAGCCATGCAAGTGCGGTTCCCCAGCTTCCTGCTCCGATTATTCCAATATTTGCCATAATGTTATTCTCCCTTTTTATTTATTTTTACTTCCAATTTTATTTTCAGTACCTGACAAAAGTCTCCTTATATTAGCAGAATGTTTTATAATAGCTATTGCACATATAATAAAATATATTCCATAACATTCATACAAATATGGAACTTCAACTTTGCAGATACCAAGCTGTCCATATATTATAAGCTGAACCAAATAACTTACAAGCATAATAATTGAACCCAATGAAACATATTTTGTAACAGCAACTATTAATATAAATATAATTATGCTTATCGGTAATGCAAACCATATACCAGAAAGACATGAAAAGAAAATTCCCACCCCGCCAAGCGTAGCAATACCCTTTCCTCCTCTAAATCCTAAATACACAGGAAAAACATGTCCCATCATTGCGCCTGCCCCAGCATATAATATTAACGCCTTAACAGATTCGGGCGCTCTGTCTCTAAATATAAAATAACATATTGCCATAGCAGCAACAGGTTTTAAAGTATCACCAAGAAATGTTATTAATCCTGCCTTTTTTCCCAATGTTCTAAGAGCATTAGTAGTACCTGCATTACCGCTGCCATGTTCTCTTATATCTATATGCTTAATCTCCCCATAAATATATGCCGTTTGAATAAGACCAAAAATATATCCTATAATCAAACAAATTATTCTATACAACATTTTTAAGATTCCTTTCGTTCTCTAACAAAAAATTTTAATGATGTTCCTTTAAAACCAAATGCATCTCTAATTCTATTTTCTAAATACCGCAAATATGAAAAAT
The DNA here is from genome assembly GCA_949743325.1 of uncultured Lachnospiraceae bacterium. Lineage (GTDB taxonomy): Bacteria > Bacillota > Clostridia > Lachnospirales > Lachnospiraceae > CAJJNI01. The sequence goes on along the minus strand of CATJTQ010000081.1, from coordinate 17,407 downwards.
GCATCAATTTCTTATCATTAACAAATATTACAAATGTAGGCGGTTTTACAGCAACCTGTGTCACGTAGTATAGTTTTAGACGTTTTCCTTTATCTGAAGGCGGCTGATGCATCGCAACCGCCTCGGATACAATCTCATTTAATACTCCTGTGGCAATTCTAAGAGCATGATTTTCTATTACTGCCTCAATAACTTCAAACAGTTTATTTACTCTCTGCCCTGTCTCAGCCGATATAAAAATCATCTCTGCATATGGCATAAATGACAATGTATTTCTTATTTTATCAGTATACTCATAAATAGTTTTATTATCTTTCTCTATTGTATCCCACTTGTTAACTGCTATAATTATACCTTTTCCACGTTCATGTGCAATACCGGCAATCTTAGCATCCTGTTCTGTTACGCCTTCCTCAGCGTCTATCATTACAATAACAACATCTGATCTCTCAACAGCCGACACAGTTCTTATTATACTATAACGCTCAAGCTCTTCCTTGATCTTACTTTTTCTCCTTAAACCTGCCGTATCAATAAACACATATGGTTTGCCTTGATGTATAACTTCGGTATCAATTGCATCCCTTGTTGTTCCCGCCACATCTGAAACAATTACACGATTTTCACCAAGAAGCTTATTGATAAGAGATGATTTACCTACATTCGGTTTTCCGACAACAGCAATTCTTGGTCTGCCGTCGTCGTCTTCATCAAGAGACGTATAATCAAAATGTGCTGTTACAGTCTCAAGCATATCTCCAATGCCTAGCTTCTGTCCAGCAGAAATAGGAACTGGCTCACCAATGCCAAGATTATAAAACTCATATACATCCGGCATCATCTTCTCAAAATCATCTACTTTATTTACAACTAAAACAACTGGCTTCTTTGAACGTCTAAGCAAATCTGCAACCTTTGAATCTGCATCAACCAACCCCTGTCTTACATCTACAAGAAAAATAATCACATCTGATGTGTCCATTGCAATAAGCGCCTGTTCACGCATCTGCGACAGTATAATATCGTCGCTTTCCGGCTCAATTCCCCCTGTATCTATAAGAGTAAAATTTATATTAAGCCAATTTATGTCTGTATAAATTCTATCCCTTGTCACTCCGGGCGTATCTTTTACAATCGATATTTTCTCTCCCGCAAGTGCGTTAAAAAGAGTTGATTTGCCTACATTCGGTCTTCCTACTATCGCTACTATTGGTTTTGACATCTCTTTGTCTCCTTCTCTGTCTCTATTAAAATTTACCATACATCCCTAAATGGCATACCTTTACTCATACCTTTTCGGAACAGAAAAACTATTTTGTTTCACTTAAAAATCCACTTAAATATTTTCTATTATTGAATTCAATAACTCTTCTCCGCCAAGCCCAATAAACTGCAGCGGTGTTTTCAATTTATTTTCCAACTCTTCTGTTAGCATATCATCCAGAAAAACTGTTTCGCCCCATCTAAGCATATTCTTTGTAAGCAAAAGCCTGTCTCCCAAATCTTGTCCACTCAACTGTGCCAATAAATCCTGCCCTGTAATTAAACCTGCAACAGTTATTTTATCACCGAAAAAGTCGTTCTTAATTGTATACACTTTTACATTTACATTTGGAAACTTAACTTTTATCCGCTTTGCAGCCTCTCTCATCATAGGCGCGGCCAGCACGCCCGTCGCTATTGAACAGTTTACCTTCCTGCTATCTCCTGTCTGTTCATTTAATGCCTGCTCAAACTCATCTTTAAAAAGTCTTGCCATTCCAACACCATTCTCCAGCTGCAGATAGCCGTCATATGAAGACCCATCTGGAAAATCCTTCTCAGCAAGAATATACCACTCATCGCCTGCATGTATAAAATGACTATTATACTTCTTAAACAGTCTGTCCTGCCATGAATGAATTAAAGAGAGGACATTTAGTGCATCTTCCTTTGAAAAGGGCTCAAGCGGATAAAGCCCATCCCGATATTTAGTAAGGCCTACAGGTACTACTGAAACACTCTGCAAAACCGGTGCATACTTTGATAAATCATCTATACTTCTGTTAAGTTGATCTCCATCATTTATACCTTTACATAAAACAATCTGCCCATTCATCGTTATTCCTGAATTGTACAGCTTCTCAACAAACGGAAAAATATCACCTGCAAAACGATTATTCAGCATCTTACATCTAAGTTCCGGATTAGTCGTATGAAATGATATATTAATTGGCGAAAGACGATATTTAATTATTCTGTCAATATCATGTTCAGACATATTTGTCAATGTCACATAATTCCCCTGCAGAAAAGAAAGCCTTGAATCATCATCTTTGAAATAAAGCGTTTCTCTCATGCCTTTCGGCATCTGGTCAATAAAACAAAAAATACATTTATTTCGGCATGACTTATAATCAGCCATCAGTCCGTCTGCAAAAATAAGCCCTATATCCTCATCTTCATCTTTTTCAATTTCAATTTCCCATAATTCGCCATTTACTTTCTCTATCTCAAGTACAATATTTTCATCCTCACACAGATATTGATAATCAAATATATCTTCCATCTGTTGACCATTAATTGACAGAAGGAAATCTCCCGATTCAATTTCCATTTCCTCTGCGATGCTTCCCTGTTTTATTAAATCTATTTTATGTTTTTTACCCATTGATATTTCCACCCGTTTACATGTTATAGATACTTTAATTCAGTAACTATTTATTATCATACTAAATTTTGAATTAAATTGCAATTAATTCTTGACGATAGATATGCTAAAATGTTATAAACATTATGGGCAGTTGTTTTTGACAACATTCTTGTTATCTCTGAAACTGCCTGTCCCAAATGACACATGATAAAAGATATACATAATGATAGAGAGGACGTTGAATATGGCAGATATTGAAACCCTAAAAAAAGCTATACCTATCGCTCCATTAAAACTCATTGTACTTAAAGGATGCCAAGATTTAGGTAAAGAAGTGAACACTCACTTAGTATCCTACAGAAAAAAAGATAATATCGAAGAGGACGTAGGAATCAATTTGAGCGGTTATCAGGAAGATAATTTTATAGTTGATTCCTCATGCCCGCGTTTTGGCAGCGGTGAAGGTAAAGGTTTTATCCATGAATCGATTAGAGGAAGTGATCTTTTTATTCTTGTAGATGTATGCAACTACAGTCTGACATACAAAGTATGCGGCAGACTTAATCATATGTCACCCGATGACCATTTTCAAGATTTAAAAAGAATGATATCTGCTGCCAACGGCAAGGCAAAACGCATAAATGTAATTATGCCGTTTTTATATGAGAGCCGACAGCATAAACGTACAAAAAGAGAATCCCTTGACTGTGCATTCGGACTTCAGGAGCTTGTTGATATGGGTGTATCAAATATAATAACTTTTGACGCCCACGATCCTAGAGTTTCCAATGCCATTCCTCTAAAAGGTTTTGATAACTTTATGCCGTCATACCAATTTATTAAAGCATTGTTAGAAGACGAACCTGATTTATGTATTGACAATGAACATTTAATGGTTATAAGTCCCGATGAGGGAGCTATGAACAGAGCAATATATTTTTCAAATGTACTTGGCATTGAAATGGGAATGTTTTACAAAAGAAGAGATTACACAACAATAATAAATGGAAAAAATCCTATAATTGAGCATGAATTTCTTGGATCTAATGTTTCAGGAAAAGATATGATTATCATTGATGATATTATTTCATCAGGAGAAAGTATGCTGGATACTGCAAGAATGTTAAAAGAACGCGGGGCAAATAGAGTATTTATTTGTACTACATTTGGTCTATTTTCTGATGGTCTTACTAAATTTGATCAGTATTATGAGAATAAATATATTGACCGTGTAATAACAACAAACCTAATACACCGCACAGATGAACTTAAAAAACGTCCTTACTACACTGAAGCAAATATGTCTAAATTTTTAGCCTCAATTATAGATGCTCTAAATCATGATGTTTCCATAAGTGTAGTTATGACTCCTACTGAAAAAATTCATAGCATTCTAAAAAAATATAATAACAAAAATTCACTTCCTGATATATAAACACAGCATAATATTCATTAAAAAAGTATGCCTATTCTATAGTTTTTAATATCCAGCTACAGAATAGGCATTATATGTAAATTCTATTTATTCAATAAGTTCTGAAAGAAGCTCATCAACTTTGGAAAAATCAAAATCATCATAAGCTTTCTGTATTTTTGCAAACTGAGCCATCACACTCTCATTATATTGGCTTGCAAGCGCTTTATTAAGCATCTCATCAAATGTATCTGTATCCATATTATCCAAAACACTCTGCATTTTCTTAATAAACAGTACATCAGGTGTATCATCGTCCTCACTGCCGCAACCATTTTCAAGATAATCTTTCAATTCACTCTGCAGCTGTTCAAGAGCATTAAGGCATCCTGAAAGTTTTGCCTCAATAGTATCAATATCATTGTCTTTACCCGCAAACTCCATTTCCTTAAACATTTCTGACAATTCAACAGCACCTATATTACGGCTTGAACTTTTCATTGCATGGGTATAAGTAATAAACAATTTCATATCTGTATGCTGTAAGTCGCCTCTAAGTTTCTCCAGCATCTCTTCACTGTCCTCATAATAAATCTGCAGTAACTCACCATACAGTTCTTCATCATTATTAGCGTGCTCTAACCCTTCTAATACATCAACGCCTTTTATCTTCATCTTATTCCCTCCAAATGTAATATTATTATATATAATATAGCAATATACACGTTTTTTCAAGATAATTTTTATATACAGCCATCTGCATCAAAGGCATTTTTAATTAATGTTAATTTATCTTCTAATATAGATATTACATCGAACCGTACAGGTTTTTCATAATAATTATTTTTCATAATAAAAAATTGTGCTGCATTTATAATTCTTCTCTGCTTTAAATTTGTAACAGCTTCCTGTGGATAACCGTATTTTATGGTTTTACGATACTTAACTTCAACAAAAACCAAATAATTATCATTCACTGCAATTATATCAACTTCTCCCATAGGACAATAATAATTAGTATATAATATTTTATATCCCTTTTTCTGCAAATACTCTGCCGCTATCTGCTCATATTTTGAACCTAATTTTCTTTTGTTTTCTTTCATATCCCCTCTATATTTGTACAGTTAATATACTTACTTATCTTCCTATCTTCTTCTTTAACTTCTCCATATCGTCTACAAAGACAAGTATTTCCGCAACAACACCATACAGTTCAGGCGGAATTGCATCACCGATTTCAAGCTTTGACAATGTCTGCGCCAATTTTGAGTCTTCATGCAGAGGTATATCTGACTCTTTTGCTTTTTCAATAATTTTCTCAGCCACATATCCTTTACCTGATGCCACAACTGTAGGTGCACCCTGCTCTACCTCGTATGATAAAGCCACCGCTGTTTTTACTTTATTTTTTCCTGTTTTATTATCATTTAATAATCTTTTATCCATAAAACATCTCCTTAAAAAGCAATGCTGAAAGATAAACAATCTTTATAATATCATTATGCCTTTACATCAAAAGAAAATCTCTGCATCGGAGCATTTTGTCTGCTCTGCTCATGTTGAAGAAAATCTTCGACAAAATCAGGTTTATTATTCTGAATCAAAAATTCCGCTGTCGGGCTGTATCCCCTCTCAATCAGCCTCTTTTTAAGTTTTTCTACATTATTCTCAAGAAATCTTAAACCATTCTCATTTTCCATTCTAAAACTCGCACTTACAACTTTTTTCTCCAATTCTACATAAACATCCATATTACCTAAATTTGTCATATCCAAATGCAGCAAGGCACTAATTTTGCCCTCTTTTTCAAGGAGATTTTTCTTTTTAGTAAAAACATACAAATCTCCATGCGCTGCCCTACCCGCAAGCTTTAACGGAAGCTGTATATAATTGAACATCTGATTTAATTGATTCATAAAATCTATATTTTCTGATAACCCAGACATCTGTTTGGCAGGAATTGAAGCTTCTTTTCCAACCATCTGCATTAAACTTTCTGCATCATTTGTCATTTGTTTTAATCTTGAATAATACTGCTCAACCTGCTCCTTATCAGCGACTTCATTAGGACTAATCAACATATTATTTTCAAACTGCATACCTATCAGCCTGTGATAAACTTTATTCTGCATTAAAGAGTGTAAATTTTCACCAGAATTTACAAATGATTTCACAGTGTCAAAAAATTCTTTTACTGTCAGTTCGCCCTCACTCAACATTGACAGTGTACTATCACCAAATAAAGTCCCCTTAAATGATGAAATATTTTTTAGTGAAGATGTCAGTTCATTAAGCATATCTTTATTTAAGACATCATTAAGTTTAATATTCTGTGTATTATTTCCAAGTAAATTCTTTTCTGACAGCATATTTTCCTTGCTGTCAAGATTGACAACAGAACCATTTTCATCAATTATTACATGTGACTTACCTGAATTATCAGACGTTTTTAATATATCTTCTGATATATTAGCATTTAATATACCTGTCTGTTGTGCCTTGTCGGAAGAAGATAAACCGTTATTTATGTCAACCATATTCTTACCATTTGCAATATTAGAGCCAACTTCTTCATTTTCAGCACCTGCTCCGCCGTCTATTATAATTTTTATATTTGAATTATGCTCATCTTGTACATCAACTGCATCAGGAGTAATAATAGACAGAAGCTTAGCATGAAATTCATCAGTATTCACATTTCCCTCTTTTGATAATTCCGCCAACAACTTTGGAAGTTCTTGAGACAACATATCAATCTGTGAACTTATCTGGTGGTTAAAATTTTTATAATTCTGGAATTGAGCAACATTTTCTTTAGTAATTGGAATGTTTAATTTTGTCATCTCAACTAAAGTCGATGGATCTGCGTTGCTGTTTGAAAGTACCATCTTATACATTTTTGACAGAGTAGCCTTATCTATTGGCATCTGCTGACTCATCAGGCTCTTTAAAAGCTCTAATGTCTTATCATTCACTGGAAGCCCCGCCATCTCCAAAGCTTTCATCGCAGTAGCGTTAATACTCTCCTGCCCCGGTGTTATAGGCCTTATCTCTACTACGGAACCGCTGTTCGATTTGACTTCAAAAGTAATTTTTTCACCTACATTAAAACGATAGTTTTCCTGAAGCCTTGCCTGCATCGATTGTCCGTTTTCCAGACGAATTGTAACTGTACCTTTAGAAATATCTGTTATCTCACCTGAAAATTTTTCTCCTACTGAAAGCTTTGACACCTGCCCTGTAGCTGTATCTTTAACAGGGGCTGTGTATGTATTATTTTTAATCGGTTGTCTGTTGTTATTTATATTACTTTCAAAATTCATTTCTGCCTCCCGTCATTTATTATACTTATATAATACAACTTACAAAATTTAAAATATCTATCAAAATATATTTTTTATAAAAGTCTTCCTATGTATTGAGGATGGACCATATTTTTTTATAGCTTCTATATGAACTTCTGAACCATATCCCTTATTTGATGCAAAACAATACTGCGGCATACTTTCGCTGTATTCCTGCATAATTCTATCCCTCGTAACTTTGGCAATTATACTGGCAGCCGCAATTGATACACTCTTTGCATCACCTTTTATTATTGGAACCTGTTCAATATCTACTTCTGGTATAACTACAGCATCATTTAATAAAATATCAGGTTTATGTTCCAATTTAGAGACAGCCTGACGCATTGCCATATAAGTAGCCTGCAGAATATTAATTTCATCAATACATTTGTTATCTATAATTCCTACTTCGGCACAAACCGCCATTTTCATAATCTCATCATATAATTCTTCTCTTTTTTTAGCAGACAACTGTTTAGAATCATTTAAATATAGTATCTCACAGTCTTTTGGCAAAATAACCGCTCCTGCAACTACCGGTCCTGCAAGCGGTCCCCTCCCAGCCTCATCTATACCGCATATATACTCTCTGTCTGAATATTGTCTTTCATACACAGACATATTATATATTCTCTCTCTCTCAAGCTTCAGCTTTTCAATCTTCTTAATGCATGACTGTATAAGCTTTTTTACTCCTGCTCTCTCATCTTTATCATATTCAGATATAAGTAATGGCAGCTTCTCTTCATTAGCTGCCTCTAACTCACACTTTATCTCCTGTATAGTTTTCATACAAACCTCCATCATTTAAGAATTGCCAGCTTATCAAGCGGCCAAACACGAAAAACAGCTTTTCCTACAATTTTATCTCTTTTTACAGCACCGATTTCCCTGCTGTCAGAGCTATGGTTTCTGTTATCCCCCAGTACAAAATATTCATCATCGCCCAGTACTATAGGGGAAGCTGCCAACTTAGCATCCTCCATAACTTCATATCCAAAATTTTCTTCAAGCGGAACATTATCAACATATATAACACCGTCAGATATTTGTATCTGCTCTCCGGGAAGTCCTATCACTCTTTTTATGTAATATATTGTTTCCCCATTATTTTCATGTGGAAAAACTATTATATCAAACCGTTTAGGTTTTGATATACGATAAGAAATTTTATCAATAACTAAATTATCCTTATCAGACAATGTAGTTTCCATGGAACTTCCATGCACTTCCGTCCTCTGAGCTATAAAGACAACAATAAAATAGGACGCAAAAAGAACAGTCAAAATAGTAATAATAAAATGAAGCAGTTCAGATAGAACACTCTTTTTTTTATTTTTTTTGTTATTTTGATTTTTTAATGAGTTATTATTATTTCGCGGTTTTTTATCAGGTGAGCCATTTGGAGCAAACAGCTCATCCAAGTCAATAAGTTCCATATATAAGAAAACCCCTTACATCTGTTTATAATTCAAGTGTAATTTTCCCAATTTTTCCATTTCTAAATTCTTCTAAAATAAGATTAGCAGCTTTTAAATAATTTATTTCATTTCCTTTCTGTATGCAATTACGTTTCAGTCCAATCTGTTTTAATAATTCAGCGTCAGTGCCTTCCTCATCCACTTCATAACGCTCTGCTAAAATACCCTGATAATTTTTTCTCAAAAATTTTATAAGCTCAAGAGCTAAATCTTCAATATTTAATATTTCATCTTTTATTGAACCTATAAGCGCAAGTCTCAATCCAATTGTCTGATCTTCAAATTTAGGCCACAAAATTCCTGGCGTATCGAGAAGCTCAACCGAACGGTTTAATCTAATCCACTGTTTTCCTTTCGTTACACCTGGTCTATTGCCTGTTTTAGTGCAAGCCTTGCCAGCATACGAATTTATAAATGTAGACTTGCCGACATTTGGTATTCCAACCACCATTGCTCTAATCGGACGATTCTTTATGCCTCGTTTTAAATCTCTCTCTATCTTTGCCTTGCACGCTTTCTGAATCTCACTTTGAATAGCTTTAAATCCTGTTTTATTTCGTGCATTTATAGTTACAACAAAAAAACCTTTACTTTTAAAATATTCACTCCAGCGAAGCGTAGCTCTCTCATCAGCCAAATCTGCTTTATTTAACAAAATAAGTCTTGATTTATTCGCTGCAAGGTTATCAATATCCGGATTTCTGCTTCCCATCGGAACTCTTGCATCCAAAACTTCTATTACTAAATCTATTAATTTTATATCTTCCTGCATCATACGTCGGGTCTTAGTCATATGGCCCGGATACCATTGAAAATTCATCTCTTTTCCTTACCTTTCAATACTTTATTTAATTTCGAATTGTAATGTTTACTTAGTTATTTAATTATACCAAAGGATATACCTCTTCCGTTAAAAAGCCACGCTTTACCTTCAATATCTCCTAAATTAACTACACCGACATCTGCAAATCTGCTGTCTTCACTATTGTTTCTATTGTCCCCGAGCACAAAATACTCTTCGATATTAAGTGTAAGCTCATCGGAGGCAATTCCCGCATCAGCTATTTTATCCCAATCTTCCTCTAACTCTTCACCATTTACATATACAATGCCGTCTGTTATTTTCACTGTATCTCCCGGAATACCAATAACCCTCTTTATAGAAGAATGTGCACTCTTATTTCCATTAGGTTTAAATACAATGACATCATTTCTTTTGGGCGTAGATAACATATATGAAAGTTTATTAATCCACACTTTTTTACCCTCTAACAGTGTCGGCTCCATTGATTGTCCTACAGCGGTAGTCTTCTGTCCAAAAAAATATACAAAAACAAATGCAATAACAACTGTTAATAGAATTTGAAATGTCCACACTGCAATCTCTTTAACCAATTTAGCTTTAGATAATTTTTCTTTTTCATATAAACTGAAATTGCCCATAAAACCTCCATTATCTGTAGTAATTTATAATTTGGATTTTTATATTAAATTACATAATTTTTTTTATAATGTTAAAAAAGGACAACTACGCCGACCGTACTTGTCCCCTTTCTTTTACTTTACTAATTCTTTTACTTTTGCTCTCTTACCTGAACGTTCTCTTAAATAGAACAGTTTTGCTCTTCTTACTTTACCTCTGCGGACAACTTCAATCTTCTCGACAATAGGAGAATGTAATGGCCATGTCTTCTCAACTCCAACGCCATTAGAAAGTTTTCTTACAGTAAAAGTGGCACGATTGCTTCCACCCTGTTTTTTAAGTACAGTGCCCTCAAAAACCTGGATTCTTTCTCTGTTTCCCTCTTTAACTTTAGCATGTACACGAACTGTATCACCTGTTCTAAAATCAGTCACTTCGTCCTTCATCTGTTCTGCTTCGAGTTTTTTAATAATATCGTTCATTTAATATTCCTCCTTGATTTCGATGTTCTTAATACATTTATTAGTAACAGAGGACCATCTCTTCTTTACTCTCACGAGTACATATCATAACATATTTCAATTCCCAATGCAAGTATTTTTTCCAAAAGATACTTGTTTTTAATATTGGCTGAACCAAATTCATTCAAGGTACAGTAGACTTTTTCACATGACAATGCAATCTTTTCCGCCTCTCTTATCTTCTCATCACTAATGCTCTCAAAGGCCTTCTCCACTATAACTTTAGAGGCCAAAGCCCGTGCTACATAATAATCAATATCATTTTCCTGCAAAACGCCCGCAGCAAACGGTATGCCATCTCTCTGAAGTTTGCGGTACAAATTGATACCGCTGCCGTTACCTCCAACAACAAACACTTTCGGATTTGATGCATTTTTCTCAAGTTCGAGACATCCAAGTTCTGCATTGTAACTGCCGTTTTTAATATTATATAGTTCTGTAATATAATCTGTATTAAACACTTCCTCTGGTGCGCCATATCTTTCAATCTTATTATTGTGTATACAAACTACATAATCTGATATTTTCTGTGCCAAATCTATTTCATGCAGAGACATAATAACTGCTATATTTTTCTCATCTACCATTTTTTTTAAAATCGACAATAACTCTAACTTATGTTTTATATCCAAGAAAGAAGTCGGCTCATCAAGCACAATTATTTCTGGCTCTTGACAAATTGCCCTTGCAAGCAAAACTCTCTGCCTCTGACCATCGCTTATTAGAGAAAAATCACAATCAGCCAGCTCAATTGCATTTACAAGTTCCATAGCTTCAATAACTTTTTTTCTGTCATAGTCAGATAATACACCAAGGCGACCAGTGTATGGATATCGCCCTGTCGCCACAATGTCATAGCAAGACATAAGTTCGGGATTAATTCTTGTGGTCAGTACAACAGACATCTTTTTTGAGATATCACTTTCACTCATTTTTCCAAGCGAATTTCCATCCAAATATACATAGCCGTTAATAAGAGACAGCTGCTTTGCTATACTTTTTAAAATTGTTGACTTTCCTGATCCGTTTGCTCCTATAAGAGTTAATATTTCTCCGCGCCTTAATTTCAGATTAATATTCTCAATTAATGGTATGTTATTATATCCGACGCTTAAATCTTTAGTTATTATATAATCTTTTTTCAAATAAACCATTCCTTATTTATACATATCAATATAGTTTTTGTCTCTGTCTGTTTACCATCATATAAATAACTACAGGGGCTCCGAAAATTGCGGTCACAGATCCAATACTAAGTTCAACGGGCATAAATACCATTCTCGCAGCAAAATCACAAAACAGACAAAAAACTGAACCACCCAAAAAACAAGCTGGAATTACCAAAATAGGTTTGGCAGTTTTTAACATACTTTTCACTAAATGTGGCACTGCAATTCCTACAAATGAAACTGGACCTGCAAATGCTGTAACACAGGCAGACAGAATACTAGACAATAAAATAAGCACAATTCGAAATGTTTTTATATTCACTCCCATATTGGAAGCATATTCCTCTCCCATCTGATATGCACTTATAGGCTTAGACATTAAAAATGTTATCACCAGAGTAACAATAACTACTATTGACATTACTTTTATATTATCCCAGCTAATACCCGAAAAACTGCCAAGCGACCAATTATGCAGATTTACTATATTTGAATCATCTGCAAATGTAACGATAAAATCTGTTACTGCAGAACATATATAGCCAATCATAACCCCGCAAATCACAAGCATAGACATCTGTTTTACTTTCTTAGAAACAATAAGTATAAATCCCATAGAAAGCATTGCTCCGATAAATGCTGCAATTATCATAACTCCTGAACTAACTGCCATACCCTGCCCGATAAAAAAAATCATTGCTGCTGATACAACAAGTTTGGCTCCTGATGATATACCAAGCACAAAAGGTCCCGCAATCGGATTATTAAAAAAAGTCTGCAGCAAAAATCCTGACACTGATAATGCACCGCCAAGCAGTATCGCAGCTATCGCTCTAGGAAGCCTTATATCCCATATAATACGATATGACGTTATATCATCCTTTTTATTTAAAATAAGTATGTTAATAACTTTAGAAAAGCTTAACTTGACGCTTCCATTATTAATATTTATAAAAATCAGCACTGATAACAGCACTGATAATATAATAAAAGATAATACATACCTTAAATGATATTTTTTTACCATATAAGCTCCTTTTTTCTTACAATCTGTACAGATAGCTCAGTGTATCTTCCTTTACATTATCTTCAGTCAATATTTTATGAACATCAATTATAAAATCACTTACACTTGCAGTTTCCTGAAACATACTTTTTTCAGTGCACCATACATTATTATTTTTTACAGCTTTAAATTCTCTTAACAGCTCACTCTTTTTAAATAATTCCTCGACTGAATTAAGCTCGCCGTCAATTGTACTGTTATAGATTATATAATCAGCGTCTTTTGCGGCAGCATAAAAATTCTCCATCTGCATATTTACAGTAGAAAGAGATTTATCATCCTCCATATTATCAAAAATATATTTTCCTCCCGCCAACTCTATCATATTTGCTACATAGTCAGAAGATTTTCTTACATTTACCGAACCGTTAGAAGTTATATAAAAAAATGCCACTGTCTTCCCTGTATTTTCATCACTTGTTATATTTTTAACCTTCTCTGTCTCCTGATTAAAATACTTCTCTGCCATATCTTCTTTTCCAAGCAGTACCCCATACAATTTTATCCATTCTAACCTGCCGAGCGGATGCTTCTCATAACTTGAGCGCTCTACTAACACAGGAATATCAAACTTTTCTAACTGTTCTTTCACTTCGGGAGTATGATATATCATTGTTGATTCTATTGCCAGATCACAATTATTTTCCAATATCATCTCATAATCAGGGGCATTATATTTTCCTGAGTATAACATTTTTCCTGAATGTAAAGCCTCCGCTGCCTCCTCAACATACCATCCCTTCTCATCTGTACCTGAAAGACGAATATTTTTAATTCCATCAATTACAGTAAATAGATCCATTGCAGAAGTTGCCACCATATAAATATTATCAAGCGGCTGTTTTAAAACAGTAATCTTTTTATCTATACGTTCTGGAATCTCTTTATTTTCAGGCACGACTAAAAAACGGTCACTATCTGATATTGTAATAAGTGCGTAACCGCCTTTGTAATAGTCTACGGAAAATTGTTCAGCATAATCTAATTTTAAACTGCCAATAACCTCATGTTCACTTAATGCTTTATTATCATTGTTATTTTTAACTCCATATATGCAATAAACAAACAGAATAACAATAATAAATGTAATACTTATTGTAATAATTTTATATTTTCTTTTCATTTTCTCTAATCCACTTTTTTTATTGTTTCAGATTTAAATAAAAGTGTATATTCTACCTCATGCGGCTCGCTCATTGCAGTCGTATTTGCAATAACAGGTATTTTCCAATCAAAAACTGTAACAGGTAGTTCAAATATTGAATTACCGCTCGTATTTACAGGATAATAAATCTGTTCATCAACTTTCATATAATCATAATTGCTGCTGCTCCACTCAATTTTTACCATAGCTTTTTTATCATTTATAGTCAGCATTGCAGGTGATATGATATCTGCTCTTCCTGAACCTCCGGTGAGCAAAGTTTCAACAGAATATACACCGTCTTCTAAATTAAGACTGTCAACTGACTTTATTACACCTTCCTCAAAACAATTCAATGGTATTGAATCAGCTCTAAAAACCAATTTTCTATCATACCATTTTTCTTTTTTTTTGCTGAAAGCTGCACAATCTATTTCTTTATCCAACGCATCAACAGCAACAGCAAATGTATGTTCTCCATTTTCATTTTCTACATAACCAATATAATCGTCTTCTGAGGCATTAAGCGCCTCTTTTCCTGTTCCGATAAATATTTTTAAATACCCTTTTCCGCTCATTGTCATAACTGCTGACATGCTGCCATTTTTTACAGTTAAGTCACACTTTGTAATATTGAACATCGAAGAACTAGAATCAACATTAATATTATAAGTCCCATCTTTTATATTGTCAGCGGTAATGGGAATACTATTACCGCTGACAATTTCTACTGGTTCTGACATATCATCAGATGAAGCAAGTTTATTATTATCCTCTGCTTTTTCATCAATTATTTTATCAGACTCTATTTTAATATTTTCTTCTACATTCTTATTACTACATCCTGCCGAAAAGACTATAGCCATAATTGATAAAACTGTCATATATCTTATATTTTTCATTAAACATTACCTGCCAATCCGATAAATATATTGTTTCTATATTTAACTATTTAACTTTATCTGCCGCTGCCTTTGCATGATCTACAAAAATATTCTGAATATCCTGCAGTTGACCAAGACCTTCAACTACGCATTCAACTTTATATCCTTCTTTTTCAAAAACCGACTTCCAAGAGTCATCATCATCTCCCGCCATATCATTATTAGCGTGATCCCCTGCAACAACCATAAGAGGACGAAGTACAACTCTCTCATAATTTCCTTGTTTCACTAATGCAAGCACATCATCCAATGTTGGTTCCGCCTCAACAGTACCTACATAATAATTGTTATATCCGCCGTCTTTAAGTTTTGTCTGCATTTTGGAGTATATAGAATTAGATTCCGCCTCTGTTCCATGACCCATAAAACAGATTGCAGTCTTTCCGTCATCATATTCTTTAGTCGCTTCTGTAATTGCCTTGACAACTTTATCAAAGTCTTCCTCCGAAGTAAGCAAAGGCTCCCCAACTGCAACTTTATCAAACTTTGCAGAAAACTTCTGTGCTTCTTCCATCAATTCATCATATTCAAGACCATTCATCAAATGTGTAGGCTGTATTACAAGTTTCTTAACACCATTATCTACCGCACGGTTAAGCGCTTCCTCAACATTATCAATAATCACATTATCCCTTTTCTTAACATGATTAATAATAATCTGACTTGTAAAGCCCCTCCTAACAGAAAAATCTGTTAAGACATTTTCAATAGCATTTTCAATAGCTCCGATTGTAAGACGTCTGCTGTCATTATAGCTTGTCCCAAAACTAACTACAAGAATCTCGTTTTCACCTATCTCATCCTGATTTCTCGTATTATCCAAAGAAGCGTCCCCCGTTTCGTAATTTTCTTCATCATCTTCACCGGCATTATCTGCGGATACATCCGCTGTCTTCTGCGGTCTGCCAGATTCATTATTGTCTTTTTTCTCATCTGAGCCGCATCCTGTCATTATAAACGCCGCTGCACATGATACAAGAAGCATTTTACAAAGTGATTTTTTTCTCATTTTCGTTTCCTCCTTAAAATTGAATGAATAAATTCATTCTTAAACTATGTATATTTGCAGCAATCCGAGAATTAATTATTTAAAGAAACAATACCCTTAATATAAAGATATAATTATATGCTTATATTAACCAAGCATATTTTAAAGATTCAATTCTCAGGAATGATACCGAATTTAAGAGGTCCGAAAAAACACACTCAAAAAAGCTCTATACTTAACCAAGCATAAAGTTTCTCCAGCGTAATCATCACTTTTACATACTAAAAAAACAACAGAATATAACTTCTGCAAAGTCAATTATTTTAAATGTATAAGCTACGGTACAACCAGTTACTCGTGATTTGGAATGTGAAGTTCCGGTACCAAACAATCGGCAGGTTTCCTGACTTATAAGTCTGTATCCCACAGCAAATTGATGCAAAGACATATTTACTTCACGACAATTCTTAAATCATAGGCCTAACAGCAAGCTGCAAGGTCTTTGGTTGATTGTGCGCGGGAATATCATATAAGGCCGCCTTCCCAAAAATATTCAGTGACTGTGCTTTGCACAAAAGCCTTATACTCCTTAATCACAGTGACGAGTTCGTACAGGTATCACACCTGTTTCCCTTTTAACCCTTAATTTTAGACAAATCACACGGTATAAAAATCGAGAATAAAATTAAAGGCACCGATTGTTTATTATTAAATTTTTATAATATACAAAAGATTATATCACTTTATGGAAAATAATTCAATATAAGTATTAATTTTTTTATATTTAAATAGTCCAAGGCAATACAGAAACTATAAATTTTGATAAAGTATTGAAATTTAATAACCAGCCTGCAATCAATAACACTGCAAACACTAAACAAAATATATTCATTATTTTCACATTTAACAATGCCGACTCTTTATCGTTTATTATAAAAATAAATTTTACTAATATGTAAATCACATTTATTAGTATAAACGCAAGTAAATCTATAACAAAAAGCAATCTGAAAATACTTACACCGCTAATATTTTGTAAAACTGACGTTGAAAATGTAATACCGCCGACAAAAGTTAAAATTATTGACGCAAATATTCCAAGAATAGTAATATATTCCCTCTCAATGCCTTTTATGTCTTTTTGCAGTGTAAGTTTTGTCTCATCAATTCCTTCTGCAAAAATATTATTTACATTTTCTATTTGATGAATTACCAATTGACAATGATCATAAATTTTAATTATTAATTTCTTACAATCATCATTTATATTATTTT
>CATJTQ010000080.1 GCA_949743325.1 uncultured Lachnospiraceae bacterium | reverse complement strand
TTTTATAGCAATCATCAATTATTCGTTTTACCTCATTATCTATCTTAGTTGCAACATCTTCGCCATAGCTCCTTGTATGCGCCAAATCACGGCCTATAAATACCTCATCATCATCTCCGCCATAGTTAATTAAACCAACTTCCTCGGACATACCATATTTAGTTACCATAGCTTTGGCAATCTCAGTTGCCTGTTTAATATCCTGTGATGCACCTGTTGTAATATCATCAAATACAAGTTCCTCAGCTACACGTCCGCCCAAATCTACAATAATATTCTGCAGCATCTTGCCTTTTGTGTTAAACATTTCATCTTTTTCTGGCAGAGGCATAGTGTATCCTGCTGCACCAACACCTGTAGGAATAATTGAAACTGTATACACAGGACCAACATCAGGAAGCAAATGGAACAAAATAGCATGACCTGCCTCATGATAAGCAGTAATCTTCTTTTCTTCATCCGTAATAACACGGCTCTTTTTCTCTGCACCAATTCCAACTTTTATAAATGCTTTCTTAATATCTTCCTGCTCAATAAAAGCTCTGTCTTTTTTTGCTGCAATAATCGCACTCTCATTCATTAGATTTTCCAAATCAGCACCTACGAACCCTGCCGTAGTACGTGCTATATTTTCCAAATCAACATCCTCAGCGAGAGGTTTATTCTTGGCATGAACTTCAAGAATTTCTTTTCTTCCTCTAACATCAGGTCTTCCAACACCTATTTTTCTGTCAAAACGACCTGGTCTTAATATAGCCGGATCAAGAATATCAACGCGGTTAGTCGCCGCCATAACAATAATACCCTCGTTTACACCAAAACCGTCCATCTCAACAAGCAGCTGATTGAGCGTCTGCTCTCTCTCATCATGACCGCCGCCCATTCCAGTACCACGCCGGCGAGCCACGGCGTCAATCTCATCAATAAATATAATACATGGCGCATTTCTCTTAGCTTCCTCAAATAAATCTCTTACCCTCGAAGCACCAACACCTACAAACATCTCTACAAAGTCGGAACCTGAAATACTGAAAAACGGAACTCCAGCCTCACCGGCAACAGCTTTGGCAAGCAATGTTTTACCAGTACCCGGAGGACCTACTAATATAACACCTTTCGGTATTCTCGCTCCTACCATAATATATTTTTTCGGAAATTTAAGAAAATCTACTATTTCCTGTAAATCTTCTTTTTCCTCATTAAGTCCGGCAACACTGTTAAAATTAAATTTCTTTGCTTCCTCAGTAGACAACTTGGCACGGCTCTTTCCAAAATTCATCATTTTCCCACCGCCGCCACCGCCGCCGGTACGGTTTGTCATAAATGTAAATATTACAAAAACAATTGCAAATGTGGCAAGACAAGGAAGAAGTATTGAAATAAGCCAGCTCTCCTTATCAATGTTTTTCACATAATAATCGTCGAATTTTAATTCTTCTAATAAATCTATAATTTTCTGGGTCTCAGGAACATAAAATGTTTTATTTTCCTTGCTCTCTCTTCTAAATGTTACTATAACACGTCCTGTCGGAGCCGCCTCATTCTGTCTTATTTCAACGGATTTGATATTATTTTCAACAATATCTTCCTTGAAATCACTTAAATTATACTTATTTTTCGCACTGTTGTCACTTAAAATAAACACAAACAAAATAGCTGCAAGCATCAAAAGTACAAATATACTAATTCCGCCCACCCGTTTGCTGTTTCCATTATTTTTATTCAAAGCACGAACCTCCTTCCTATTTTCCTTTATATATTATTATTGCTCTACAATTCCAACATACGGCAGATTGCGGTACTTTTGAGCATAGTCCAGCCCAAATCCTACAACAAACTGATCAGGAATCACAAAACATGTATAATCAACATTTACAGGCGTAACGCGTCTGTCTGGCTTATCAAGAAGAACCGCAAGCTTTAATGACTTAGGATTCCTCTCTTTAAAAAGTTCCATAAGACTAGCCAGCGTCTTTCCGGTATCTATTATATCTTCAATTATAAGAACATTATCTCCCTCGACATCATCATCAACATCTTTACTAATCTTAATATTTCCACTTGATATAGTATCATTTCCATAACTGGAAACTTTTATAAAATCAAAATAAACCGGAACTGTAATCCTCTTTGCAAGCTCACAAGCAAATGTGCTTGCCCCCTTTAAGACACAAACCATATGAATCGACTGTCCGGCATAATCATCACTAATCTGTTTTCCAAGCTCTCTTATCCTCTTGTCAAGCTCCTGTTCAGAAAACATAACACTAATCTTGTCGTCCATAACATTATCCTCCGTCTATCTCCATCTGCAGAACATATTTTGTATCCTCAGTAACTTTATAGTTCTCACTCATTCTATATCCCACAATCCATATTACCTGAGAACCATCAGCCACAATAAGAAGCTTATCCCGCTCATTCTTAGGAATCTTTTCATCTATAAAATAATTTTTCAGTTTTTTCTTCTCGCCATTCTTGTGTATTACAATAAAATCTCCAGGTGCTCTAGCCCGTAATGATAAAACATCTTCTATTTTATCATAATCAAAGCAGTTAGTATATTTTGTTTTTGTATATTTTATATTTTTTTCGTATCGCCTTATTTTTAATACGATTTTATTATTTCCATATTCTATAGATATGCCATTTATACTATTCAAAATTTTTTCTTTTGACAACGTAAAACAAGGCTGTTCTTCAGATATTTCAGTTTCTTGACGCTTAAATATTAAAGTACTATATTCTTTATAAACCCTAATTCCATAAGGAAGCATAATCTCCTTATTCCCTTTTATATGCGCTATATTATAAATGTCCTCTATATGTTTTCTTCCTATATCTTTCATAGCAGACTTAACTTTTTCAATACACATTCGCAGGACATAAGAAACAATTATTTCTTCATATTTAAGTACTTCCAAATTTAATTTCAGCACCCCGTCTTCAATTACTGAATTCTCATTAAAAATTTTCTGTGCCTCTCTCTGCAAAAACAAATCAGCCCTCCTGGCATCATCGGCAATAGAAATTAAATGTGAAACTACGCCTTCATTTATATTGTCTTTTATATATGGAAGGATATTTAAACGAATTTTATTTCTAGTATAATCAACAGAATAGTTAGTTGCATCCGTACAGTACTCCATATGACTTTGTTTTAAAAAATCCTCTATCTCAGCCCTGCTAACACAGAGAAGAGGTCTAATTATATTATCTCTAACAGGCAGCATACCTGTTAATCCCTTTAATCCGCTTCCTCTAAACATCTGAAACAAAACGGTCTCCGCCTGATCATCCGCATGGTGGGCAACAGCTATTTTAGTACATTGTAATTCCCTGCACACAGAAGCAAACATTTTATATCTGAGATTTCTTGCCGCTTCTTCCTCAGACTGCTTTTCTCTAGCCGCATAATCCTTAACATTAACATTTCTGACTATACACTCCACATTAAATCTGCCGCATATCTGTTCTACAAACTCAGCATCTAATTGTGCCGCTTTCCCTCTTAAACCATGATTCACATGTACAACAGAAATATTTATATTGAATAAATTTTTGATTTTCAAGAGAACTAGAAGAAGGCACATTGAGTCTGCCCCTCCAGAGACGCCCGCAAGTACCTTGTCACCTTCATCTAACATATTAAATTTTTTTATATAATTTACAACTTTTTTTTCCATTTAAATTACCTTGTACTGTCCAAAACCCATGCTTGTATTTTTACCTATATGCAGCAGTTCTCCCGCATATATATATGGCATAAATTCCTTTGGCACATTAGACAATGTAAACTTTCCTATAAGTCCTTTTAAATCAATTTTACAGTTATGAGTACTTGAAAATCTTGATATCTCTCTATGTTTTACTTCCTGATCAGACACCTCAATATTTTTAGACATATTATAGTATGAGCTTATTTCATTTCCCTCCATACAATTTGCCAGATAAACCCGCCTATAGACCGACTCCACAAAAGCATCGCCATCAAACTGCTTTATAAATTTACCTTTATATTTCTGCGTCCATGGCGTCATAAAACAAACCTGTATTTTTTTTGCATAATTTCTACTTAACCTGCTATTAATATAATCATTTAGACTTTGTGGAGCAAACATTCGGTTATTAATAACATTTTTATCAAATACAGCCTCTCTTCCATTATTCTCAACTTTATCTAAAATAAATTTTATTTTATTTTTTCCAAATCCAATCTCTCCAAATTTTTGAATCGCATTTAATATATGTGGTGCATGGACTATAACATCACCAAGAAGCAGCATTGAAAATCGAAGTATATCACTTTTTTGTATATTAGTTCTAAAATCTCTGCACTCATACAGATATCCCATATTACTTTTATCCTTAACAAATTCAGGCACAATTTTCAACGGATGATAATAAATTCTCTGCACCAAACACTCATCTTTGAAAGAACATGCCTCGCAGTCACGCTCATATATACAATTCTGCCTCAGGAGCATTTCACCTATACCACCCCTGATTGCAGAAACTTTATATTGTGGAAGTTCCCCGCTCTCCATAAATTTAATTCTAAAATTTAATTTTAAAAAACGTACTTTAAAATCTTCTAACATACCTTTTATCCCTTAATATCCTTTTTATAACTATTCTATATTTTATCAGATGTACCATAAAATAACAATGTTAAAATTCATCAGTTTCTTATAAAGCCAAACACAAGCACTGTCATATCATCAACTGGTTTATAATCACATTCCTTTAATACGCTGTCCAAGATTTCGTTTGCCATCTCTTTTGGATTAAGACTCTCTATCTGTGAAATAAGCTGAGCCATCACTTGCTCAGTCATAGATTTTGGCAGCGGCGACAACACTCCGTCACTTATTAAAATAACATAATCTCCATCATACAGAGTTTTAGTCGCAGACTCAAAACTTTGATCATAAAACGCTCCGACCGGAAGACTCTCAAGTTTTACAACTTCAACAGTATTCTCTCTTTTTATAAACGACACTGCCGCACCCATCTTTACAAACTCACATACACCTGCATACAAATCAACTTCCGCAACATCTATTGTAGAATATTTTCCATTCTGACTGTTCATTATTAGAGTTGCATTCATCATTCTAAGAGCAGTCTCTTTACAAAATCCCGCCTCAAGAAAACTCTCCAGCAGTTCAATGACAAGCTCGCTGGACTGACTTGCAATAAGTCCGCTACCCATACCATCTGACAGACACGCCGCCATCTGACCATTTGAATAACAAAAAGAAAAATTATCACCCAAAACACGCTCTCCCGCCTTTGCCGCCCTGGCGCACCCATGTACAACACGATAATTAGGCTCTTCAACAAATAAAATTGTCTCTTCATTTTGATTTAAAATAAGCCTGCTCTCCTTATCCGCTCTGTATGGTTTGTCCAATACTTCTGATAAATAAAGCGCAATATCTCTAACCGCAACACACTTATTTCTCATAGTATTCATAGTTAGAACATACTCTTCTCTTCCGCCTCTTCCGGTTCTTACTATTATAGACTGCACATCAACAAAATGAAGTTTCAGCTTTTTTCTTATTTGCATTGCCTGTTCGCCTTCAACCTCTCTCTGACTGCATATTTCTTCTGAGGCCTCCTTCATCATCCTAGCTACCTCAGTCAACTGAAGCGCAACTGCCTGCCTATTTTCAATAAGACGATTATACCAGAGAAAATTATTTTTAGTGCGGTCAAATATTTGTTTGGCTTTATTTATTAACATTGGAAAATGAGGGCAACTTTGTGCAAGCTCTGATGTTGCCGCCAACTCCCTTATACCTTTATTTTTATCAAGCTGACAGAACATATCATAAGCGCCGTCGCATGTAGTTTCATAAAATTTATTCCAACAATTCTCATATCCTTCGCAGTCTTTACAAAATTTATTCATCAATTCATCAAACATATCATTTACATCCTGTGAGTTGAGAACTTCCTTCTTAATTGGAAGACCTTCAAAACATCCAGACAACTTATTTAGCATATATGCTGATTCATTTAGCCTGGCCTCACCCGCAGCCTTTATTGTCTTTTCTTTCCTTACAGGCGTTCTAAACAGCATTTCACTTCCATATGACACAAAAACTGTTACTGCTGCAGCCAGAATACTTTCCAGCGCTCCCATAATCAACTCATTATATGTTGTCTTAATTAACAAATATTTTGTCAAATTCATAGTAAAAAGACATAAAGCCGCAATAATAGAATTTTTTGCTGTGTTTTTCTTCTTATGATCTGCTGACAATCCATATATTACCATAAATAAAATCATACTTATACAGTACTTAAACCCATCAATATAGCCGTTTGTCAAAATTATTCCCCACATAACAGCCGCCATCATTATTAGTGAATTAACCGAAGAGAACATTCCGCAAAAATAACCATAACCGATAGGATGTAATCCATAAAGACTAATAAAGCCTGCCCCCGCCCCAATAAAATATGTAAGCAATTCTTTTAATTTCTTTTTACTCATACCCTTTTTATCCTCCTTATCTATGCTTTTCTTTTATAGGTGCATGTGCTATTATAGGAAACTG
Source organism: uncultured Lachnospiraceae bacterium (assembly GCA_949743325.1). GTDB lineage: Bacteria > Bacillota > Clostridia > Lachnospirales > Lachnospiraceae > CAJJNI01. The sequence goes on along the minus strand of CATJTQ010000080.1, from coordinate 26,772 downwards.
ATGCGGAAATATTTGTCAAACTGCAATCAAAAAACAAAAAAACATTCGCCAAAATCTCTTTTCAAAAGAAAATTTAAGGCGAATGTAGGCACTTAATTTATTTTAAGAAATTAAAGTTCTTTAATTTACTTTTCAATATCAGTCTGTGGCATAAAGTTAATTTACACTTCATAAAATATAACAAAAAAGCCACGAAGGAGCTGTTATGGGAAAAGGAACAAAAATCGTTGTCCTGCGTGCCAAGGAATTGATATACACCGGAATATTCGTTGGGCTTGCTATTTTACTTATTTTTCTAATCATATTAATGCTTAATACGAAAAAGAGAGATGATATCCCAACTGAAGAGACTTCAAGTTCCTATGTAGCAGGCGTCTATAAAACTTCAATTATGTTAAATCAGACACCTATTGATGTGACTGTCACTGTAGATTCTGACCACATTAATTCTATTGAATTTGTTAACTTAAGCGACAGTATTACTACAATGTATCCACTCTTACAACCGGCGCTTGACAACATTGCAGCGCAAGTCTGCGAAAAACAGTCTACAAAAGATATTACATATCCGGAAGAAAGCAGGTATACAAGTACCCTTCTAATTGAGGCCATAAATGAATCTCTAGAAAAAGCTTCTCCTTAAACACATAGACTAAAAAAATATGCATTTATCCGTTGTAATCTCTCCACTTAAATACAACGGAAAAATGCATAAACTTTTTTACACTTTTATATTTTCTAAGCTTTTCTTCCATATATTTAAAGCAGCGTCGCTAGGCATTCTTAAATTACCTCTCGGCGATACAGCTACTGTACCTACTTTAGGTCCATCCGGCAGACAAGAACGCTTAAACTGCTGGCTAAAAAATCTTCTATAAAATATATTCAGCCATTTATATATAACTTCATCTTCATAAACGCCTTTAAATGCTGATTGAGCAATCCTATATATCTTGTCAGGTTCATATCCAAATCTTAGACAATAATATAAATAAAAATCATGAAGCTCATAAGGACCAACAATATCTTCTGTCTTCTGAGCTATCTCACCCTCCTTTGGAGGAAGCAGTTCGGGACTTACAGGCGTATCAAGCACATCAAGAAGGACATTTCTTAAATTATTGTCTTCACATACATCTGCATAATATCTAACTAAATGCCTGACTAAAGTTTTAGGAATTGATACATTTACACCATACATCGACATGTGGTCCCCGTTATAAGTAGCCCACCCTAAAGCTAATTCTGACATATCTCCTGTACCAATAACCAAACCATTAGTCTGATTTGCAATGTCCATAAGAACTTGCGTTCTCTCACGAGCCTGTGAGTTCTCATAAGTAACATCATGAACACTAGAATCATGTCCAATATCACGAAAATGAATATTTACAGCCTCTTTTATATCAACTTCTTTGAGCGATGCACCAAGACACTTTGTCATTTCACAGGCATTCGTGTAAGTTCTGTCCGTTGTGCCAAAACAAGGCAATGTCACAGCTGTTATTTTACTTCTGTCAATTCCAAGCATATCAAATGCTTTTGCAGTTACAAGTAATGCCAATGTCGAATCCAATCCACCTGAAATACCGACAACCGCACTTTGACATGAAGTATGTTCAAGCCTTTTCTTCAATCCCATAGCCTGAATTGACATAATTTCTTCACATCGATAATCACGCTCTTTCTTATTACTAGGAACAAATGGAGCCGGATTAAAATATCTTGTAAGATTAATATCTGTACACTCCAAATTAAAATTCACAATTTTATATTGTGGTATATTTTCAATATGAAAAGTATTCATTCTTTCCCGCTCTGCTAACAATCTCTTTAAATCTAGCTGTGCATATACAGCCTCGTTTTTAAAACGGGCTGACTGTGCAAGTACATATCCGTTTTCAGCAATAATATTATGCCCGCCAAAAACTAAATCTGTCGTTGACTCTCCGTCTCCTGCGCTGCTGTAAATATAACCGCATGCAAGACGGGCCGATTGACTGCTAATTAGATGATTTCTGTAAACCGCTTTTCCGGTTAATTCATCACTTGCTGATAAATTCACAATCACTGTAGCTCCTGCCTGAGCATGTGCTGCTCCAGGAGGCATCGGAATCCACAAATCTTCACATATTTCCGCTGATATCACACATTGAGACATATTTTCACACTTAAACAATATATTCGTTCCAAACGGCACATTTTCACCAAACATATTTATATATTGAGCCTCTTGAATACCTTTTGAAAAATATCTAGCCTCATAAAATTCTGAATAGTTTGGAATTGCCGTTTTAGGCACAATCCCCAATAATTTACCGCGGCTGACTGCGGCGGCACAATTGTAAATTTTTCCTCCTACGGCTAAAGGAAGTCCAACAAAAGCTATACAATCCAATTTTTTTGTTGAATCAACAATTTTTTTCAGTTCATTCTTTGCCTGATCCAATAATAGCTGCTGACGGAACAAATCATTACATGTATAACCCGTAATACATAATTCTGGAAACACTATAATCTTAGCTTTGTTAGAAACTGCTTCTTCTAACTTAGCTCTTATCATCTCACTATTAAATTCTGTATCCGCCACTTTAATTGTCGGCGTAACTGCAGCAACATCTATAAATCCATGTTTCATGATTTTCTCCCTTCTATATAATTAATATACTCTAGGTAATTAAGAAGCTTATAAATAATACAAAATCAACTTGATAAACAGTTTGACAATATTATATTAATAGCATTTCTTTAATATTTTTTTCAATTCATCAATCTCAAAAACATAATTAGTATTGCAGAAATGACATTTCATCTCTATAGGTTCACCATCCGCAATCATGCTCTCAAGCTCATTTTTTCCAACACTTATCAGCGCTTTCTCAACTCTGCTCCGAGAACAATTACACATAAAATTGGTTGCTATCTTATCCATTAAATCAAGCGGTATACTTCCAAATATCTCTTTTAAAATATCTTCAGGCAGCATTCCCTTGTCAAGCATTTCCGTAACAGAACTAATATCAGCTAATCTCTTTTCCAACTCAGTAATAGCTTTATCTTCTGCAAAAGGCATCACTTGAATGATAAAACCCCCTGCCTGTCTGACTGTATTATTTTTATCCATTAGAACCCCAAGCCCAACGGAAGAAGGTATTTGCTCAGATGTGGCGAAATAATAAGTTAAGTCCTCGGCAATTTCTGAAGTCTGAAGTACAGTTTGTCCCACATATGGCTCTTTCATTCCAATATCCTTAATAACATTTAAAATACCTACTCCAACTGCGCCTGCAACATCAAGCTTTCCCTTTGAATTAGCTGGAATAACAACATTAGGGTTTCCGACATACCCCTTTACATTGGCACTGCTGTCTACTGTAACTGTTATACCGTTTATAGGTCCGCCAGCCTTTATCTGCAGTGTCAGTAAATCTTTTTCTCCCTTCATCATACATCCCATCATTGCCCCGCCCGTTATCAGTCTGCCAAGCGCCGCTGTTGCCACAGGACTTGTATTATGAATTTCCCTTGCATGTTCCACCATATTTCTTGTTGTCGCTGCAAACACTCTAAACTGATTGTCAGCCGCTGTTCCCCTTACAATATAATCTTCCATATTAATTATCCTTCCATTCACTTTCCAAATTCTCTCGCCACAACACAAATTCTCTCGCTTAAATTGTCAGCAGGTCTGTCCTCATAATCATCAAACGCAGCTACGAATCTTAAACCTGCTTTCTGAATACAATTCTTAACTTCATCAAGCGTATAAGCCCTCTGATAATGTTCTTCAACTACTTTTCTGTACATGTCCCCCTTTTCTTTCAGAAAAAAAGTTACATCATATTCATTTATTTCTTCTTCCTGAAAATAAAAATTCTCCCAAATAAAACTGGCGTCTTCCTGATTTTCAGCAATTACTGTGTCACCAATCCTCTCATATTTTAACTTAGTGTTAAAATCAAAAATAAATACACCATTAGGATCTAAATAATTATTTACAAGAGAGAACACCCGCACAAGTTCATCCTCCTCTAATATATAATTTATACAGTCGCAGGAACTAATAATTGCCCCGACGGTTCCATAGAGTTCAAAATCTCTCATATCCTGAGCTATGTATAAAATATTTTTGCCCCCGTATCCTCTGGCAATATCAAGCATTTCAACAGAAGAATCAATACCTATCATATCATATCCTTCATTGGACATCAATCTTGTAAGACTTCCTGTACCGCACCCCAAGTCCAATACAAGCCCTTTGTTCATACTTTCTGATTTTAAATATTTACACAAAAAATCACACCACTTTTCATATGGAGTCGCTTCCATAAACTCATCATATACTTTTGCAAATTCAGTATAGGCTTCCATTAAAACTTCCCTCCAGTTTGTCAAAAAATATTGTTCACAGCAAAAAATGTACCAAATCTAATATTACACCCACTTATTTGACTATTTCAAATAAATAATATATAATAAGGATTAAATGATGAAATGGGAGAACTAATAAACATGGCAGCTGTAACTAGAAAAAAACGCAGATACATAATATATGGAATTATTATGGCTTTATTATTTATTTGGGGATGCTTTGTCTTAGCAGTTTATCCCTTTTTTAATATTTTTAATCCTAAACAAATTAAAACTATTTCTCAAATATCAGATTATTCAGAAACAGATTATGTAAATCTTACAGCTGAAACGCTCTATTATACTGGATTTGATTATGTACACAATAATAAGATTAAAGGACACTACTATTATTCAATGCATGATAACAAGTGCACATTTTTTCTACTTAATAATACAGACAATTCAGAATCTGTACAAAAGAAAATTTCTGAATTAAATCTTACAGCACATATAAAGACAGACTCTAAACTTATAGCCGACCTTACAAATTCTTTGTCAAAACAAATAGGCTGGACAAGTGACGGTCTTTCTTCTCTAACTTCACCCTATTTAATATGTCAGCATCAACCTAATATTGTTAAAAATATTATACTTTTCGTATTATTAATTTCTATTATATTATTCTCACTATTTTCAAGTATACAATATATAAAAAAATATCTCCGTATAAGTAAAAAAAATACTAAAAGAAGTAATTAATTATTATTTATCAAAAACTAAAATATCTTTACTGCATTTTGCAAAATAAATCTCATTGCCCCTATCAAATTTACTTTTGCCAGATGTTGCTTCTGTTATTTCATCAATAATATTTTCTATCTGTAATGTCGGAACAAGCACCTGCAAATTTACATTTTCAGAATATTCTGATCTCCATATATCAATGTTCCTGTTACCAAGTAAATACTGGATTTTCCCAATACTATTATAATCTGTTTCTATATTAAGTATAAAACCTTTAATCTTTTCAGTAACTTCGCTTTTTTCAAGTGCAGCTTTTGCCGCCTGTGAATATGCACGAACCAAACCTCCGGTTCCAAGCAAAGTTCCGCCAAAATATCTCACTACTATAATTAGACAATTATGGATATCCGAATTTAACAGAACATCCAGAATAGGTTTTCCCGCAGTTCCCTGCGGTTCACCGTCGTCACTGAATCTCTGCAATTCCATATTATCGCCGACCGTATAGGCAAAGCACCTATGTCTGGCATCCCAATACTTTTTCTTGCAGTCTTCAATAAAGGAAACTGCCTCATCCTCGCTGTCAACCGGAAATGAAATTCCAATAAATCTTGATTTCTTTTCAACAATCTCATCTTGTCCGCTTTCATATAAAATTTTATAAGATTTTTTCATATCTGTATACCTCATCTGTATTCTAACCTTATAAACCTGTTTTAAAGTTAAAACAGGCAGCACATTTAACTGTACTGCCAGCCCTATTATTTAAGGGATATCTACCTTTTTTCATCATAACATCCCATTATATATTTAATTCCCTGATGCATTCTCATTTCCTGATGCATTCTCATTCTCTGATGATTGTGTACTTGATCCTTCTTCATTTTCTATAGTCTGTACTCCTGAACCGTCTTCATTTTCCGCAGGCTGTCCTTCTTGAGAATTTTCTCCCTCCTCAAGAGTATTTTGCTCCTGCTCGCTGTAATTTGACACATGCATACCGCATGTCTCAGTTGGCTCTGTACCCTTCTCAAAATATTCAGCCGCAGTTGGACATCCTTTATTTGCTAATTTACCCGATGTCTTGCAAATCTGTACACTTGTAACACTATCAGGAATTTGAAATTCTTTAAATTCAAGTTTTTCGTGAACTCTCTGCATAACTGCCTTCCACAGACCTTTATGATATGAAGCATCATACATACTTGTATTTACATCATAGCCTCCCCATACACTGCAGGTATAGTATGGAGTATATCCAGAAAACCATACATCATATGTCTGAGAAGTTGTACCCGTCTTGCCAGCTATACTCATTGAATCAAAATTAACCATTTTTCCTGTTCCACTTTTAACAACATCTTCCATTGCACTTGTAAGAAGATACGCTGTAGATTCTTTTAAAACAGTACGTGTTTTAGTTTTCGTATTGTCCATAAGAACATTACCGTCATGATCAACTATTTTTGTATAAAATACTGGTTTCTCATACACACCGCCATTTGCAATTGTCGCATATGCCGCGGTAAGCTGAATATTCTTAACCCCATCAGTAAGTCCGCCCAAAGCAAGCGGCTGTCCAATATCTGATTTAGAAGAGCCATCTGTATAAGTCCTATTTTCTACAAGTGTAGTAAATCCAAAATTAACAAGATAATCATATCCAAGCTGAGGTGTAATCTCTGTCAGACATTTAACTGTTATAATATTCATTGATTTCTCAATCGCAGTTCTTATAGTCTGTGTACCTAGATAACCGCTGTAATAATTGCTTACCGGCCTTCCGTTACTATAGTTATATGGCTCGTCTACATAAGTAGAAGCCAAAGTCTTTCCAGCACTATCAAGCGCAGGCGCATATGCTGCTAACACCTTAAATGTTGATCCGGGCTGTCTAACAGTATTAGTCGCACGGTTAAGAGTAAGACTTGCCTGCTTCTCTCCTCTTCCGCCCACAATCGCTTTGACATAACCATTATGCTGATCCATAATAACAAGTGAGGCCTGTGGCTGAGGTGTCAACGTCACTTTTTCATCAACAATATCTCCTTCTGACAACAGGGAGTTTTTATATTCTGTCACAGCATTCTGTGCAGCTTCACTATCCTTGTAAATCAGATTGTAATCTGCATTAGTTTGACTAAAATATGCAAGAAGAGATTTTTCATTATAATTTTCTGATGAACCGTCAGGATGAGTAACTGTAAGTCTGTAAGTAAGGCTCACCTCTGAACCATCGGGAAAGTTAGCAGGATTGTTAAACTCTTCATCACAAATTTGCTGAATAGACGTATCTTGTGCAGTATATATACTTAAACCACCACTGTAAAGCAAGTTATACACTTGGGTTTGTGTATATCCTTTCTGTTCATGCAAATCGTTTGTTATCTGATCTATAACCGCATCAACATAATATGAATATGGAGATGCACTCTCTGTCTCATCATTGATATTTTGAATTCTCTCATATACATTATCAGCCATAGCCACATCATACTGCTCTTTTGTAATATAATTCTGCTCAAGCATCTTCCTTAAAACTTTATTACGTCGCTCTTCATTATATTCCGGATGGGTTACAGGATTGTTCTTTGATGGATTTTGAGTAATCGCAGCTATAACAGCACATTCTGCCAAATTCAACTCAGAAACATCTTTGTTAAAATATCTTTTTGCAGCTGCCTGTACTCCTAAAGTATTCTGTCCAAGGTTTATTGTATTTAAATAATTTTCCAAAATCAATTCTTTTGACATGGTTTTTTCAAGCTGAACAGCTAAATACTGCTCTTGTATTTTACGCTTTGCCTTCTCAGGCAGATAAGACTCTTCAGTCCAATCTTTAAAAACATTGTTTTTTAAAAGCTGCTGAGTAATTGTGCTGGCTCCCTGTGAAAATCTGCCGCTTGTCAGCGCAATAGCTGCCGCCCTCAATATACCCTTTGTATCAATACCGCTATGAGTGTAGAATCTCTCATCTTCAATTGCAACAAATGCATGCTGCAGATCAATTGGAATATCCTCAATTTCAACATATATACGGTTAGAACCGGATGCTACAAGAGTTGTAATAACATTGCCATCACTGTCATATATATTCGTAGAATATCCGCTTGGAGAGACATCTACCTGAGAAATATCAGGAGCACTGTCTATTATACCTCTGGCAAGTCCAAATGCAGCGCTTGCTCCAAGCACAATAACTGCCAATATACAAATTAAAATAACTTTAAATGTAACTACAAAGGCTTTCCGGTACATTTTTGCAGAATTAGAAACTGCAGCTTTGTATTTATCTGAAGCTCCTTTTTTACCATAATTCATTAGTTTTCTGCCCTCCTGCCCGTTACTTTTTAATTAGTTTTCCCATTTTTTAATTCATTAGTCAACAACCACACCCTTTTGAAGCATAATATTTGCATAGAGTGCACTTTCTCCTGTGGCAATAACTGCATACACTTTTTTTGCCTCTTCATAGAAAGCAAATCTCTCGATATTTCCGACAGCGTAAGCTCCTCTTTCATCATATTTGCTCACTATTTCTTTATATGTATCCCATATAGGTGTCTCAACGTTATCCCCAGGCATAACTTCCATAAGATTAACAGGTTTCTCTACATAAGTATCCAACGGGAACACCTGAAGAATGGCATCTAAAAGCTCAGGCACACCATGTCCGTCACAACGTATTACAATAGCGTCTTTTCCCATCGACTCAGCAGGAAAATTACCATCAGAAATAACAAGCCTGTCACTGTGTCCCATTTCACATAAAACTTTTAATAACTCAGGTGATAAAATTTTTGGAATTCCTTTTAACATATTATATTTCCTCCAGTATAATTTTTTTCTATTATAACTTGTAATAACAAAAAAAGCAAGAAAGACCGTTATTGTAGTTATAACAAACGCATCAACTTGAGACAATGTGATCTAAAATATTGTCCAAACTGATGCGCTCAATTACTTATATATATTAATCTGCCTTAAATACAACTTCATTCGGGTAAATTAATCCAAGTTTCTCCTTAGCATATTCCTCAACAAACTTTTTTGTCTGCATATATTTTTCTTTTTCTTGAAGTTTAACTTTTCGTTCATTCTGCTCATCTAAATCTTCCTGCAATGAGGCAATCTGCTTCTCATACATACTATTTTTTGCTCCAAGTTCAACAATTTGGACAGCAAAAACAGATACTAACAGCACTCCCATTATCGTTATCAGTATTCTGCCTCTTCTATTTCGTTTTTTATATCTTTTACTTCTTACATTTGCCAAAACACTGACCCCGATTTCCTAAAATATTAAAGCTAAGTGTTATTATTGTACATTGTATCCTGCTTTTTTTCAATGTTTTTTTTCTTAATTTTTGTCCTCTTTTTCGACAATTCAATCCTTTTCTTAATAGAATTTGCAAAAAAAATGACCATTCTCTTAAAAGGCTTCAATATTATACGCAGAATTTTTCTTACAATATCTAGTATCTTATTTATTACCATTGCAATTATTACAACAAAATATCGACCAACACAAAAATAATAAATTATCATACCAAGAAGCATACCAACTGCAAAAAACCACCTAAATATACCATTATTTTCCTTTAGAAGTACACCAAATATAACTATAGCTGAAAATAGCCAATAAAAAAAATCTTCAACCCCAATCCATATTGTTCCATGTGGACAAACACGCCTGAATATTCTTAAAATATCATATACTACAATAAGGAAAACCCCAGTTAACGCCGCATAAATAAAAAGCTTTGCCTCTTCACTGACATTAATGCTAATTTCCGTCATACTTAGCGGAATAAGCGTCCCAACCATGACTCTCCACCTTTATGTTCAGACATAAGTTCAGAATATGTAAAGCTGTCAATCTTCCCTTCTATATCAACCTCTCCTTTTTCCAATGTCAGCTTTTTAACATGAAGGTCATTCCCTTTTATAAGCAGCATTCCCTGTTCCGTCTCCAACAATATTTCTGCTATATCAAATGACAATACATCATTGACACCGCTTATAGTGGCAGACTTTCGATTGTGTACAATCAATTTATGTATTTGCTTTACAGCTTCCTCCATACACTTTCACCTCCTGCTTTCCTTTCAGTATATGCGTCAGTCAGACAAACTATTACTTAAATATTTATAAAAATATTTATTAAAAATCTAATCTTTCAAAACGCTTAAAATTACATGCCATGGCAAGCTGGAAACATATATTATAATTAAAAAAAGAACCACGCGGAGAACCGCGCGATTCTTATATATTTATATAGTTACTGTTTTTCTACACCAGGTATAACTTATACCTAAATAATATTTATCCTGTACCGCATTTAAATATAACGGTACAATTCTTTCGCTTCGTCTTTTCTCACAGTCTCCTGCACATCAAGCACTTCAACTTTCACAGATTTATTTCCAAAACCAATCTCTATTATATCGCCTACTTTAACGTTCTGTGAAGCTTTTGCCACTTTATCATTTATCATTACCCGACCTGCATCACATGCTTCGTTTGCCACTGTACGACGTTTAATCAGACGCGAAATTTTTAAAAATTTATCCAGCCTCATTATGCGTTTATACTATCCTTAAATGCTTTACCAGCTTTGAATTTAGGTGCTTTGGAAGCAGGGATATCAATTTCCTCTTTTGTACTTGGATTAATACCCTTTCTTGCAGCTCTCTCTGCAACTTCAAACGTACCAAATCCTACTAACTGAATTTTCCCACCTTTTTTTAATTCTTCTTCTACAACTTCAGTAAAAGCTTTTACTGCCTTTTCAGCATCTTTCTTAGATAATTCTGTCTTTTCAGCAATTGCAGCCACTAACTCTGCCTTCTTCATGAGATAATTCTCCTCCTTTTAAATAGTATAGCGTGTCCTAAAAAAGCTCGTTTTCGGACCGTCTATTTATTTATACATATTTTCCCACTGTTTGTCAAGAAAAATACTTCACTTTCATGATTTTATGGTATTTTTAACGATTTTTAGGAGATTTTTTATTTCTATGAATTCTAAATTTTGTGAATAGTAACTATATTTTCTTTTATCTTATCGAGTCGATTATAAAGCCAAAACTGCTTCACCTAACTTAGCAGACTTTTCATTTGCATCCTCAAGTGAAGTTCCTTTTACCCCATAATAGAATTTTACTTTTGGCTCAGTTCCTGAAGGCCTTACACATACCCATGCATCATCTGTTAAATCAAAATACAGTACATTAGAGTTTGGAAGTCCTGTGGAAGTAACCTCTCCGATCTCCATATCTTTAACTATATCTTTCTTGTAATCGCGGAACTTTGTAACTTTATAACCGCCAATCTCTGCAGGAGGATTATTACGAAGATTCTCCATAATATTCTGTATTTCCTGAAGACCCTCGATTCCTTTCTTAGTAAGAGACTTTATATCATCTTTATAATAGCCATATCTGTCATACAACTCAATCATTGCATCCCATAAAGTCTTTCCCTGACTCTTATAAAATGCTGCCGCCTCACAGAGTGCCATTGTAGCAACAATTGCGTCCTTATCTCTTGCATGTGTTCCTATAAGGCATCCATAGCTTTCTTCAAATCCAAACAGATACTCGCCTTTTCCAGAATTCTCAAACCCTAAAATCTGCTGCCCTATATATTTAAATCCTGTAAGTACTTCTATAAGTTTCACATTGTAATACTTAGCAATTGCATCAGCCATATTTGTAGTAACAATTGTCTTAATAAGCGCACCGTCTTCAGGAAGTTTACCATTAACTGCTTTTTTCTGTCCAATCTCGTAATCAGCAAGAAGACAGCCTGACATATTTCCTGTAAGTGTAATATATTCACCGCTCTTGCTGTCTTTAACATACACACCAAGACGGTCTGCATCAGGATCTGTCGCCAGCACAAGGTCTGCATCTACCTCTTTTGCCAGTTTAAGTCCCAATTCAAAGGCCTCGGCCGCCTCAGGATTAGGATAACTAACTGTTGGGAATTCTCCGTCGGGAAGCTCCTGCTCTTTAACAACATATACATTTTCAAATCCCAGTTCTTTTAAAACTCTTCTAGCTGGTATATTACCTGTTCCGTGCAGAGGACTATACACGATCTTAATATCCTTCTGCACTTGTTTTATTATATCACCATGAATAACTTGTTTTTTTAATTCTTCAATATAAGGATCGTCTACATCTGCACCAATACTGACATACAGTCCATCTGATTTAGCTTTGTTAAGCTCCATAGTTTTTACCATATTGAAATCTGTCACAGCTTTAACTTCTGCCATTATACCACTGTCATGAGGAGGTGTAATCTGCGCGCCATCTTCCCAGTAAACTTTGTATCCATTGTATTCTGGAGGATTATGGCTTGCCGTAATGTTAATACCTGCAATACAATTTAATTTACGCACTGCATATGAAAGTTCAGGAGTAGGTCTCAATGATTCAAACACATATGCTTTAATTCCATTTGCATTTAAGCAAAGAGCTGCCTCGTTTGCAAACTCCGGAGACATGCGACGTGAATCATATGCTATTGCAACTCCCCTTGCCTGTCCATTTACTTTTGCAATATAATTTGCCAGCCCCTGAGTAGTTTTACGGACAGTATATATATTCATACGGTTTGTACCAGCACCTATAATACCTCTAAGTCCTGCTGTTCCAAATTCAAGTTCAGTATAAAACCGCTCCTTGATTTCATTTTCATCTGCGGCAATCCCTTTTAATTCTTTTTTTGTCTGCTCATCAAAATAGGGATTTGCCAGCCACTCATCATAAATTTTCTTGTAATCCATCTTTAATTACCTCCTGTATATTTATATTATATTTCTATTGCTGTTCTAATGCCGGCATACAATAAGTTACATTTTCATTAGAATCACTCACATCAAGTGTATAACTTTTTGTCTGATATCCGTCCTTACTTAAGGTAAGCGTATGATTTCCTGATACTTTAGAAAAGCTTACCGGAGCTGTACCTTTGAATTCATCATCAAAATATACATTGACACCTTCCGGATCAGTTACAGTAATTGTATATGTGCCACTTTCCTGCGGAGTTTCCGTAGCAGTTGTAATTACTGTAGACGTTGAACTTGGAGTTGACTTAACCTCAGGTGTCTGTGTTGCCCCTGATGAAGGTGTTGGTGATATTGTTGCACTTGGCTTAGTAGTCTTTGAATCTAACTCTGTAAGATTAATTGTTATCTGACTTAGATTTTGTGCAACTTTAAGTTTACCCTTATAAGTCTGATACCCTTCTGCCTCGACAGTTACATTATAAGTATCATATTCAAGAAGAACCGGACTGTTATAATTTGTAACCTGATTTGCAATCTTCAGCGTAGCATTTGCCTCTTTTGGTAAAATTGTAAATTCTACAGTTCCATATTGAACAATCTTTGCACTTACATCTGAAAAATCCAATGTTATTTCCTGATCTCTGACAATAGTGGCATTTAATGAACCTCCATAACCATCTTTTACAATTTTTACATCATAAGTACCTTCTGGTGCTACAAGCAGCATATTTTCTGTTATTGGTTTAATAACCTTTCCAACCTGTACCCATCCATCAATAAATTTATCTATTCCTTTAAGATTGATATAACCATGACCTTTATCTACTGTAATTGAGATAACTTTCTTGCCTATACCTCTGACAGATACAATATCTTGATTGTTCAGGTCCTGAAAATCAATGATATTGCCCTCTGACAACACATAAACTTTATCTTTGTTATAATAAAATTTATTTTCTCCGACAACAACTGATGTATTCGAAGTGTCAAATTTCCAATTATTTACATCCTTATATTCCCATACATCATCACTGTACAAAACTCCCGTGAGCTGCACTGCATTTTTCAAATAATATGCGTCTATAACATCTCCACTTTTTAGATATGAAATAGTTTTCTCCTTACCATATCTATCAATAATCTGAACAGCATCATTGTAGGTCATTGTATATTCCACCCCGGTGTCCGCATCTAGCAAGATAACAATACCAATTTCAGTATTATTATATTTGACTACCGCAGTCATCGAAGCATCATAACTATTTACTATTTCAGCTTTTTTCTCTTCCTCTGTCTTTTTCGCAGAATAATAATTCTTGCCGTCATTGTAATTTTTTCCATCCCCGCAGCCCGCTGACAACGCGGCAACACACAGACAAATTATGCCGATATGCATGAATTTTCGTTTATCCACGATTTCACCTCTTTATGGGATTTCTTATTTTTGTATACATGATTTATTATACAGGAAATGCCCATTTATGTAAAGCAGACATTTAAAATTCATACTACCGTTTTGAACCACTTACATTAACTTTTCCAAAAACTTATGTCTCTTTTCCATCTGTCCGTTTAACTTCTCTAGTTTCTGCAGATTTCTTTCAATTCCCCAAACTTTTCTGGAATTATAATAGTGATTGGATATCTTCCAAAATTTTTCTGGAAACATAAATCGATAATATAATTCTTTTCTGTCATTTACTGACAATTGCTTAACATTGTCATAACTATTTAACAGCTTTTCGCCTATTTCAATCTCCCAATCATATTTCTCTAATATTTTACGCATAAACAGATATAAATCTTCCATTTGCGAACCATAATGGCATTTATCAAAATTAACAATATATATGCCTTTTTCACTTACAAGAGCATTGTGCTGTGTAAAATCTCCATGACACAAAAAATTGTCGCTGTTATCCAAAGCCAAAGCTCCATTATATGCATCTTCAGCAAATGACATATAATTTCCGAATTTATTTATATATAATAGTTCAAACTCTGTCTTTCCCTTTTTATTCATAACATAATTGCGTATTTTTTTCATTTCTTTAATTCTTTTGTCAAATTCAGCAAGACATGTTTTTGCATCGCTAATAAAAGTGACTTTTTCTTTCTTCCTAAGCTGAATATGAAGTCTTGCGAGCTGTTTCACGATAAGCATTAACTCCTCTGTATTTTTCAAATCACACTCTTTCGCGCTGCACCATTCTTTTAGAATAAATCCAACATTATCTCTGTCTCTGCTTATGTAATTACCCTCTTTATTTTTTACAAAATTATCCGCCAAAAGAGAGACATCCTCTCTCAATGAATCAACTATCTCTGCTATGACGGCAGCTTTTTCTTCAGACACATGATATTCCTTAAGCAAATATACTTTTCCATTGCTTTCACACAGATAACTTCCCCGTCCGCGATATGTCTTATCTATATTCAAGCTATATTGTTCAAGGACTTTCAAATCTTTCTCGTTCATTATTTCCCTCCTTTTTGCCTTACATTAAAATGGTTTTTTCCATCATTTATGTTCAGCGTTGCATTTAAATGTATGAAAAAAAACACAAAAGTATGACATACTGTTTTAAAGGCTGGAAATTTTTCTTCTATTTATTTTTATACAAACTTCTCAAGCTTATTATTATACTGCAAAAAAGCCTCAGCAGATGGCTTAACCTTAAACTCCATCTCTAATCCTGTTACAGGATGCTTAAATACAATCCTGTATGAACACAGTGCAGTCTGCACATATCCATTATAATTTACATATTTAGGATTATATTTTAAATCACCTACAATTGGATGTCCTGAATTGGATAACTGAACTCTAATTTGATGATGTCTTCCTGTTTTCAATGAAATCAGGACAAGCTGTGTATTATTATATGAATCAACTGCCGTCAAATCTAACACTGCCTTTTTAGAAGCTTTGTTTTCCTTAGGTACTATAGCTGATAAATTTGTTTTACCATCTCTTATAATATAATCTTCCAAATGAACTTTATCTTTCTTAAAATACCCCTCAACTACAGCAAAATATTCCTTTATAATACAGTCAGTTTGAAATTGACGATTTAAATCTGCCGCTGCTTTGCTAGTTTTAGCAAATACTATCACTCCTTCAACAGGCTGATCTAATCTGTGCACAACATAAACTACTGCCTTCTCCCCTCTAAATGCAAATTCATTTAATAACATTTTCTCCATATCAATCTTAGTTATACTTCTAGTTTGAACTGGTATTCCAGCTTCTTTATGACATACAACTATCTGACTATCCTCATACAAAATTTCTATTTTTTTCATAAAAAATCTCCTGTTTTTAAATATATAGGCATGATGCTCATAAAAACTGTATATAATCTCTGCCTTGAGATACAATAATTAATTTTAACAAAGTGAATATTAGCTTGCAAATATTATAATATTCTATCAGATACATTTTATTATAAGCCCACTTGACAATAGTTTCAATTTTTTCTATACTGAAACATAGGGATATTATTACTTAACAAAGTGAGGGATATTAAATGGGTATAGTTTATACAAAAGAGTTGCTTCCTGGTATGATTGTTGCTTCTGATATTATTACTCCAAGCAACCAACTTATTATAGCTAGTAATACTACTTTAACCGATTTTCTCATTGAACAGTTAAAGCTGAATTCTATAACTGAAGTTGACGTAAAAGGACATATAACTACTGTTTCATCTGAAAATGCAAGTTATTCAGAAAAAGTAACCAGCAGTGAAAACTTCCGCATTTTTAAAGAGAAATTTTCAAGTAATTCTAAACAATTAGAAACTGCAATGTCACACATAATAAATAATCAGCAAGCCGATCTTAATGACTTAGTTGTACAAATTAATCAAATGACTCCTGTAGGCGCGACAAGTATTGAAATATTTGATATGATTCACAATATGCGATCCTTTGATGATTCTACTTATGCACATTGCCTGAATGTCGCTTTAATTTGCCGGGTTATGGCCGGATGGCTTCATCTTTCTGATGAGGATACTGACATATTAACATTAAGCGGTCTTCTCCATGATATTGGTAAAGTCGGAATTTCTGATGATATTTTAAATAAACCAGGAAAACTTACTTCTGAAGAATTTGATATTATGAAAAGCCATTCACAAAAAGGATATGATATTTTAAAAAACAAAAATATTGATGAAAGAGTTAAACTTGCCGCTCTTCAGCACCATGAGCGATGTGATGGTTCTGGATACCCAAGCACTCTTCACTCCGACAATATTATTAAGTTTGCTAAATTAATTGCTATTGCCGATGTATATGATGCTATGACATCTGCCAGAGTGTACCGCAAAGGACTATGTCCATTTAAAGTAATCTCAATTTTTGAAGAAGAGGGTCTTCAGAAATATGATCCCAAATACATACTTACTTTCCTTGAACGAATTGGTTCGGCTTATATCAACAATAATGTACGTCTATCTGACGGTAGAGTTGGTGAAGTTGTGATGATTAATAGCAATACGTTGTCCCGCCCCATGATCAAAATTGGAGAAGAGTATGTGAATCTTGCTAAAAACGTTGATATAGAAATTTCAGATATTATCTAAGATTTAACTATAAATTACTTACTATTTTTATTTAAATCTTTAGTCAGCATTGTTACATATCTATTTAAATAAGGTTCTTTTTCTTAGAAACACAAAAATTAGCCAGACAGAATTGATCTGTTTGGCTATTTATATTATATAGACAAGGTTACGTTATTCATTCCATATTTAAAGAATGGCAATCTTATCCTACCTTCAGCTTAAACTTCTGTATTTCTTTTTCGGTAGTCACTTTCTCTATCTGAGCGCCTAAGGATTTCAGTTTATCTTCAAAACGCTCATACCCTCTCATAATATAGACTATATCTTCCACTATAGTTATGCCATCTGAAGCCAATCCTGCTATAACAAGGGCTGCACCCGCTCTTAAATCTGGCGCTGATACAGTGGCTCCTGTAAGTCTATTCACACCTTCGATAATTGCAGAATTTCCTTCTACTTTTATTTTAGCCCCCATTCGTGTCAATTCATCTACATACTTAAAACGATTCTCAAATATACTCTCTGTAACAATACTTATTCCGCTGGATATTGAAAGAATAGTAGACATCTGAGGCTGCATATCTGTTGGAAATCCAGGATACGGCAAAGTCTTAATATTAGTATGCTTAAGTCCTTTTGACGCTACAACACGCACTACATCATCAAACTCTTCAACTTCGCATCCTATCTCAATCAATTTAGCACTAATAGCCTCCAAGTGCCTTGGGATTACATTTTTTATAACAACATCACCTTTAGTTGCTGCTGCTGCAACCATAAATGTTCCCGCTTCGATCTGATCGGGAATAATTGAATATTCTGAACTGTGAAGCTTCTCCACGCCTTTTATACGAATTACATCTGTTCCTGCACCTCTAATACTAGCTCCCATACTGTTCAGGAAATTTGCAACATCTACAATATGCGGTTCTCTGGCAGCATTTTCAATTACTGTCCTTCCCTCAGCCATAACAGCAGCCATCATTATATTAATAGTAGCCCCTACTGAGACTACATCAAGATAAATATGACGTCCTACAAGGCGTTCAGCCCTTGCCATTATAAGACCGCCCTCTAAGTTAACCTCTGCTCCTAACGCCTCAAATCCTTTTATATGTAAATCAATAGGCCGGCTGCCAATTTCACATCCGCCCGGTCTGGCAACTTCTGCCCTGTTGTATTTTCCAAGTAATGCACCTAATAAATAATAAGAGGCGCGAATTTTTTTGATATAATCATAATCTATACATAAATTTTCAATAGTAGCGCCATTGATTCGAGCAGTATGTGAATCAATCCGTTCAACAATCGCTCCCATACCTTCAATTGCCTGCAGCATATATCTAATATCCTGAACATCAGGTAAATTCTCAACTAATACTGGTTCATCTGCCATGATAGCGGCTGCCAGAATTCCTAACGCCGCATTTTTAGCGCCTCCAATCTCAACTTCTCCAACAAGTGGTGTACCACCTTTTATAATATACTGCTCCTGCGTCGGAACATTGTCTAATCTATCTTTTACAAACTGATCCATAAGCGCACCTCAAATTCTAAGAATCTATGTATTACCAAATCATTTATCATATTTTATTGATACAAAAATTTAAAAAATCATCAAAAATTAGAATAATATTTTTTTATTATAACACATTTTCTCAAAAAGTAAATCAAAAATTCTCACAAAAAATAAGGCTTCTCTTATTAAATTTTATTACAGATAGTTCATGGGATTAACGGGCTCCCCATCTAAAAGTATCTCAAAATGCAGATGCGGTCCTGTAGAATTGCCTGTATTTCCACTATACCCTATACTCTGACCCTGTTCCACAGCCTGTCCTGCTGACACGGCTATTCTGCTTAAATGTGCATACTTTGTCCTCAATCCATTTCCATGGTTTATTACAATAGTATTGCCATAACCATTCTGCCATCCTGCAAATGACACCTTCCCTTTACTAGAAGCCAATATTGCAGTACCTACTGAACATGACCAGTCTACACCTTCATGTTTCCTTCCCCATCTGCTGCCAAAGCTTGAGCTAAATGAACCTCCACGTATCGGTTTTACAAATGTCGGACGTTCTTTTACCCCTATTTTAACAATTCTAGATACAGGCTCTGATATTATATTATCTGCAATAATCTCTCTGCCAACTTCAGCTCCATTCATGTATGTAACTAACGCTGTTACATCATGAACACCTGTACTTCCCTCTTGTACAACTTCCTTCTCTGATGTATACCAGTCATCAATCTCAATATATTCCGTTTCAAATGTATATTCTTCTACATACTGCTGTCTCTCTGTAACAAATATATTAATTCTGTTTTCGGCAATTATTGCTGCAGCCGCATCATCTACTGACACAATTTCATCTGCGTTAACATGTGCCTGTACTGCAGTAACATTCTGAACAAACGACATTGAGGTAATATTTCCGGTTAAATCAGC
Source organism: uncultured Lachnospiraceae bacterium (assembly GCA_949743325.1). Lineage (GTDB taxonomy): Bacteria > Bacillota > Clostridia > Lachnospirales > Lachnospiraceae > CAJJNI01. Next base: position 6,843 of record CATJTQ010000080.1, on the reverse strand, counting down.
TGTTACTGGCGCAATTCCTGTCATAATAATATTCTGTCCCTCTTTAACTATATCATCCATTGTAATTGAGAATTCATCATAAGTGTCATACATGTTGACTACTTTATCCAACACACAAAAAACCGCATATTTATCCTCTAACACAACACTGTATCCATCAGTCTTTAAAACATAAGCAGCAACAATATTTTCAAGCTTATTGTCCAACATTACCTGACATATTTCTTTAACGTCATCTCTATTTGACAATTTAGGCTTTTTATCAATTTGCTTAATTTCATATAAAAAATCTGATAAAATCAATTTTTCTGACTCTTCATTTGCTTTTCTCCTAGCATCTGCTACTGCTTGTACTGCTTCTTTCTCACTAGTATAACAGCCATATGATTTTCCATCAGCGACAATCTGATAATATTCCTGCGGCTGTGCATTTACAGGACCTATTACTAAACTGATATATCCAATTACCGCAAATATAACACATAAATTAGCAATTATTGTATTTCGTATCTTCTTCAATGTTATTCCTCAATTCATTTGTAAATTTTATAAGAAAATTAATTTCTATGTACTAACTTAAAAAAACATATAATTTTTTTTATTCTCACCAGTTATTAGAGACTATATAATTTTTATAAACATATAATACATAATTATTTTATATTTTTCAAGCTTTTTTTAATATTTTATTACAATTCTATTACAAATCCGATACTATTTTGAAACATTTTACAAATAATGTCACTATTTTAATGTCTTTACTTAATTCACAATATATTCACATTTTCATCATATAAATATCATCTTATTTAATTATTATATTATTGTATTAGCAGTTGCTAGTGTAAATTTTCATAACTCATGCTGTACAAGTATTATTTATTTGTACAGCACTCCCTCTTGAATAAACAAAGCGCTTATCCCGTTTTCAATCTCTCTTATTTTTCGGAATAAGCGCTTTGTTATTTTATTATATAATTCTAAGGCGGTAAACTTTATGATAGAATATAGAAATATTAATTTAAATGAAATTAATCGTAATTTATTTAATAAATTTATTCGTCACCAAATCGTTAATGATTGTTGGAGAAGAATAAATAATGAATGGATTATTAAAAGCGATCCATTTATTGACGACTGGTCTGAAAAAGATTATGAAATATTAATTTCCTGTTTAAAGAACACTGTTTCTACAGGAGGTTTTGTATTTGGAGCATTTAATAATGATGTATTAAAAGGTTTTGTCTCTGTTGAACCAAAATTATTTAACAAAGAGCAAAAGTATCTTGACCTCTCCAGCATACATGTTTCCGAAGATATGAGAGGTCATGGAATTGGAAAAAAATTATTTAACTATGCCAAAGAATGGGCCAGAAACAAAGGAGCCTGTAAATTATATATTTCAGCACACTCTGCAGTTGAAAGTCAAGCTTTTTATAAAGCTATGGGATGCGTTGAGGCACAAGTGTACAATCAACAGCATGTTGAGTTAGAACCTTATGACTGTCAATTAGAATGTACTCTATAAAGCGACATAAAATATTTAAAAAGGCTCCCCTAATCTTTTATAATTTATACGTTTGTATTTATTTTAAATATTTCTTTATATACTTTCCAGTATATGATTTTTTTACTTTTGCAACTTCTTCAGGCGTTCCTTCCGCAATTACTGTACCGCCTCTGTCTCCGCCTTCCGGACCTATATCAATAATATAATCTGCTGTCTTAATAACATCAAGATTATGTTCAATTACAATTACAGTGTTGCCATTTGCAGAAAGTCTTCGCAAAATCTCAATTAACTTGTGTACATCGGCAAAATGTAGCCCTGTCGTCGGCTCATCTAAAATATACACTGTCTTTCCTGTACTTCTTCTTGCAAGCTCAGTCGCCAATTTAATTCTTTGAGCTTCACCACCCGAAAGTGTTGTGGAAGGCTGTCCCAATTTAACATATGACAGGCCCACATCATATAACGTTTGCATTTTTCTTTTTACAGACGGAACATTCTCAAAAAATGGCAATGCTTCTTCCACTGTCATATCTAATACTTCATAAATATTTTTCCCCTTATATTTTACATCCAATGTCTCTTTATTGTATCTCATTCCATGACAGACTTCACAAGGAACATACACATCAGGAAGAAAATTCATTTCTATTTTAATTATACCATCACCCGAACAGGCCTCACATCTGCCTCCCTTTACATTAAAACTAAATCTTCCCTTTTTGTATCCCTTAGCTTTTGCATCTGATGTTGATGCAAACAAATCTCTAATTATATCAAAGACTCCTGTGTAAGTTGCAGGATTTGAGCGCGGTGTCCTGCCAATCGGAGCTTGATCTATCGCAATTACTTTGTCAAGGTTCTCTGCTCCGACAATTTTTTTATGTTTTCCAGCTATTGTCCTTGCCCTATTTAGAACTTTAGCTAAATATTTATACAGGATTTCATTTACAAGCGAGCTCTTGCCTGAGCCTGAAACACCAGTAACACATGTCATTATTCCAAGCGGTATATTGACGTCTATATTTTTCAAATTATTTTCTGCCGCTCCTTTTATCGTAAGAAACCCTGTAGGCTCTCTGCGCTCACTGGGAACAGGTATTGTAATTTCACCACTTAAATACTTACCTGTTATTGATTTCTCTGATGCCATTATCTCCTCTGCAGTTCCGCAGGCGATAACCTCACCTCCATGCGAACCTGCGCCCGGACCTATATCAACTATAAAATCGGCCCTTTTCATTGTGTCTTCATCATGCTCTACAACTACAAGTGTGTTTCCCAGATTTTTTAAATTTACTAAAGCATCAATCAGTTTGTCATTATCTCTCTGATGAAGACCAATACTAGGTTCATCCAAAATATATGTCACACCGACAAGCCCTGAACCAATCTGTGTTGCAAGCCTAATACGCTGTGATTCTCCACCAGAGAGACTTCCTGTACTTCTGGCAAGGGTAAGATAATCCAAACCGACATTATTTAGGAAACCTACCCTTGCCCTTATTTCTTTTATTATCTGCGCTCCTATAAGCTGCTGAGAAGAAGTCAGCTCAATTTTTTCAAAAAATTCTTGAAGTTTTTGCAGAGACATTACTGTCATTTCATATATATTTTTATCCGCAACTGTTACTGCAAGGCTTGTCTTGCTTAAACGCATTCCTTTACATTCTGCACACGGAGTTATCCTCATAAATGTCTCATATTCCTGTTTTATTGTATCTGAAGAGGTCTCATGGTATCGACGCTGCACATTTTTAATTATTCCTTCAAACTCTATGTCATATATGCCCTCTCCTCTTTTTCCAATATAATGAACTTTTACTTTATGCCCATTAGTACCATGTATTAAAATGTCTTTTACCTTATCAGAATATTCCTCAAAAGGTGTTTCCAGGCTGAATTTATACTCTTCTGCCAAAGCCTTTAATATTGCATAAGCAAAAGATGTTTTATCGTTGCATGACTGCCATCCCATAACTGTAATTGCGCCATCCATAATACTAAGAGATTTATCAGGTATTATCAATTCTTCCGAAAATTCCATTCTATACCCAATACCTGCGCAAACCGGACACGCACCGAATGGATTATTAAATGAGAAACTTCTTGGCTCAAGCTCCGGAACAGCAATCTGGCAATCAGGACATGCATAGTTTTGGCTAAAAGTCATCTGTTCGCCTCTTACTATATCTACAATAAGAAGTCCCTCTGCTATATTTAGTACATTCTCTATAGATTCTCTAAGTCTTCTCTCTATACCAGGCTTTATTACAAGACGGTCAACGACTATTTCTATATTGTGTTTTACATTTTTATTTAACTTTATTTCCTCTGAAATTTCATATAAATTTCCATCGACAACTACACGCACATAACCACTCTTTTTTGCCTTTTCAAAAACTTTTGCGTGTTCTCCTTTTCTACCTCTGACAACAGGAGCAAGCAGCTGTATTTTTGTACCCTCTTCCAAATCCATTATTTTATCAGACATCTGATCAACTGTCTGTCTCTCAATTACTCTTCCGCATTTTGGGCAGTGGGGTATTCCTATTCTTGCATAGAGAAGTCGAAAATAATCATAAATTTCTGTTACTGTCCCAACCGTCGAACGAGGATTACGGTTGGTCGATTTCTGATCTATTGATATAGCCGGTGAAAGCCCTTCTATACTTTCCACATTCGGTTTTTCCATCTGTCCCAAGAACTGACGGGCATATGAAGACAGAGACTCCATATATCTGCGCTGGCCTTCGGCATAAATTGTATCAAATGCCAATGACGATTTTCCAGAACCGCTTAATCCAGTAAAAACTATAAACTCGTCTCTTGGAATATCTACATCAATATTTTTTAAATTATTTTCAGCAGCACCTCTAATTTTAATATACTGCTTTATTATCTCTTTGCTTGCCATATCCTTCCTCCATAATTTCAGTCAAAATCCTGCAGTGTCTTTTTCATTTCTATAAGTTTATCCCTAATCTCTGCAGCAGTCTCAAAATCAAGCTCTGCAGCAGCTTTTTTCATCTTTTTATCAAATTTTTTAATAAGATCTTCAAGTTCTTTCCTGCTCATCGATTCAATATCTTTGTCTATTTTTTGCTCTTCCTTCTCAACTTCTTTGGAGATACTAATTAAATCTCTCACAGCTTTCTTTATACTTTGAGGCGTAATACCATGTTCTTTATTATATTGTTCCTGAACAACACGCCGGCGGTTCGTTTCATCAATAGCAGCCCTCATTGAATCGGTCATTATATCCGCATACATAATTACATGTCCTTCTACATTTCGCGCAGCTCTTCCTATCGTCTGAATAAGTGATGTCTCCGAGCGGAGAAATCCTTCTTTATCTGCATCAATTATCGCAACAAGAGAAATTTCAGGAATATCAAGTCCTTCTCTTAATAAATTAATACCAACTAATACATCAAAAACATCCAGCCTCATATCTCTTATTATTTCCTGTCTCTCCAGAGTGTCTATATCTGAATGTAAATATCGGACACGAACACCGGATTCACGCATATAATCTGTTAAATGCTCCGCCATCTTTTTAGTTAATGTTGTAACCATAACTTTGTTTTTAGATGCTACTTCCTTGTTTATTTCACCTATTAAATGGTCTATCTGACCTTCAACAGGATGTATCTCTATTTTGGGGTCTAACAATCCCGTAGGCCTTATTATTTGTTCAACCCGCTTTAACTCATGTTCAGCCTCATATACAGACGGTGTTGCCGATACAAACATCATCTGATCAATATGACTCTCAAACTCCTCAAAATTAAGCGGTCTGTTATCTTTTGCCGATGGCAGCCTAAATCCATAATCAACCAGAGAAGTTTTTCTAGCCTGATCGCCTGCATACATACCGCGGATTTGCGGAAGTGTCATATGTGACTCATCTATTATTATTAAAAATTCTTCCGGAAAATAATCAAGAAGCGTCTGTGGTGGAACTCCTGCCGGAAGCTGTGAAAGATGCCTTGAATAGTTTTCTATCCCTGAACAAAAACCTGTCTCCTTAAGCATTTCTATATCAAAATTTGTTCGCTCCGCGATCCTCTGCGCCTCAATCAGCTTATCTTCATGCTTAAAATATTTTACTCTCTCCTCCAACTCAACTTCTATAGTTTTTGCAGCCTGCTTTATCTTCTCCTGCGGAACTACATAATGTGACGCTGGAAAAACTGCTATATGCTCTAATCTTCCCTTTATCTCTCCAGTCATTACATCTATCTGTGTAATTCTGTCTATCTCATCACCAAAAAATTCAACGCGAACAGCCATATCCGTATAATCTGCCGGATAAACTTCTAAAACATCTCCATTTACACGGAATGTACCTCTCTTAAAATCCATCTCATTTCTTATATACTGCATATCTATAAGCCGATGAATAACTTCATCTCTATCCCTTTCCATCCCTGGTCTTAATGAAAGCATCATCTGCTTATAGTCAACCGGACTTCCCAATCCGTATATACAAGATACACTTGAGACTATAATTACATCTTTCCTCTCAATAAGCGCAGCTGTAGCAGATAACCTTAATTTATCTATCTCATCGTTAACGGATGAATCCTTTGCAATATATGTGTCGGTTGACGGGACATAGGCCTCCGGCTGGTAATAATCGTAATAGGAGACAAAATATTCCACTGCATTCTCCGGGAAAAATTCCTTGAATTCCCCGTATAATTGGGCGGCTAAGGTCTTATTGTGCGCTATTACTAAAGTTGGTTTATTCAGTGCCTGAATCACATTTGCCATCGTGAAGGTCTTGCCGGAACCTGTAACCCCCAGTAAAGTCTGGAATTGATTGCCTTCTCTGAATCCATTTACAAGGGCTTCTATGGCTTGTGGCTGATCTCCGGTGGGCTTATATGTGGCTTGTAATTTGAACTCCGTCATATTAAAACCTCTCTTTCAAAAATTCACTTTGACTACTATGAGCCATAAAATTCGTGTAAATTTTCGTTTTTGGGTTAGTCTATGGACGAACTTTTGTGATTACACGAATGAAAGTCACAAATTTGTAGTCATACTGTTTACAAAGTAGCCTGTTTCGTATTCTATATTATTTTAATTAACAATATCTTTATTTTCCTCTATCATAAATCAACTGATTCCTTTCCAATTCTTTCTGCAACTCTTCCACTGTAGGTAAAACGGTCATATATTTTGAAGCAAATATCTGCTGACTTTCATGAAGCACCGAATATTTTACAATCGTTTCATCTTTATCTGTACAAAAGATAATCCCTATTGTCGGATTATCATCCTCTCTTCTTTTTAAGTCATCAAACATTCTGACATACATATCC
>CATJTQ010000079.1 GCA_949743325.1 uncultured Lachnospiraceae bacterium | reverse complement strand
TGCGCCGGTAAAGCTGTTAAGGTGAGCTTCAGTAATGTTTATTGCATTGTCAAGTTCCTTTAGGCGGTATTCAATAAAGTCAATCTGTTTTGTTGTTTTGGAAGTAGAAGATGAACTTGGAGCTGCTTTTGTTGTCTCGATGTTCGATAAAGTTGTTTCTACCTGGATATTATTAAATATTTTTTCTGTGTTATCAAAATCAGCAATACTTTTATTGTAAACTTCGTCAGCTTTTTCAGCTGATATGTCTCTATTTACAATAGCATCGGCTTTCCATCGCGCTAAATCTTCACGTGCAACTTCATGAATACTGTTGGCAAGTGCATAATTTGTTGACGCAAGATACTTTGTTGCGTCAGCTTCACTTTTTATTCCCATCACATTGTCAATAATACCCTGCTGTATTTTGATTTTCATCTCATATAGACGGGCAGAGGCTAACTGCTCCATTGCTGCTGCATCTGTCTTTAAATTTCCTTCTTCATCGACAAGGTAATCTAAGAAGTTATCGCCTAATGCCATCAGGCTTTGAAGCTGGTCTATAGAAATAAGACCGCTTTCATCATAACTTTTAACAATATCTGAGAGTGTTGAGTATGCGTTTTGGATGGTATCTAATTCGTCATTTAATTTACCAAGCTTTGTTGAGTTTCCTTCGGAATTTAAAAGAGAGAAAATGTCGGAAGGAGAATAAGAATTATTTAATGCTATTTGCTTGTTTTTTAAAACATTTAATACAGAACTGTAATCTTCAGCAGATAATTTTGCACCATTTAATTTGTTTTTTTGTTCTTCAAGCGCTTTTTGAAATTCTTTTGAATTTGCTAGTTTTGCTTCTTCTTCTGTAAGATTTTCAATCCAATCTGTTACAGTTTTGACATCTACCTGATTAAAGAAGTTATTAAGTGTTGAACTAATACCAGCATTTAAATCTTTGTCAGGAATTAATTTATTAAATAAATCTTCTTTTACTTGTGAGGGGATTAATCCCATGTCTTTCATTTTTTCAATAAGCTGGTCAATTTCCAATCCATAATTATGGGCGATAATTTCTAATTTTTCATAAGCATCTGTTTGTTCATTACTAGCTGTTGAAAGGTTATAATTAAGAATTTCATCAGAGGTATTAAATTTTTTAATACAATTTTGTATTTCTTTTTCAAAATTATCGTTTTTGTCATTTAATGCAGCATTAAATTTTACTTCAAAATTCCATTTACCTATATCTTCTTGTAAATCAAGATACATAGTATTAAAAAAATCTACAATGCTTTTATCATCAATGTTTTCTGTTGATTGTTGAACGACTTTTACAAAATTTTTCTTTGTATTTTCAATTGATTTTGCGTCACCTTGACTAAATGCTTCTTGATAATTTTTATATGCCTCTCTGATATCATTTAAATAATCTTTATATGTAGGATCTTTTAATATTTTGTCATATAAAATGTGTTGATTATAGATTTCTTCATAATTATTTAAGGTTTTTTTCAGTGATGTAATTTTATCTGTAAGATCTTTGTCAGTATAGTTTTCATATCCATATGTTTTTAATAATTTTTGTATACCTAATATTTTATTATAGACTTCTTTCATATTACCTGTAATTTCAACTGCGTTTACATAAGCGTTAGTTTTGACGTCTCCCGATACATCTACTTTTGTTATATCAGCGCCATAATTTTTTTTTAGTTTTTCAATAAAGGTTTCGTATTCTTTGGTGTCTTTAATTGAAATTTGAAATGAAATACCATAACTTTCCATGTCATTTATCATACGCTCAAAATTATTTGAATATCCTCTAAATTGATTTATAAAACTATCAGCCGCCCATTCATACCATTTTTTACCTTCTTTGGAGTTGAATTTGTTAATAGTTTCTTGCCAAGCTGATTCTGTTAAAATATCTAAAGAGTCTGTTTGTCCATTTATAGCATCTGTGACAAGACCAATAGCATTGGCTTCATTACCAAATTTATCAATCATTTCATCTTGAATGTATAATAAGTTTTGTCTAGCATTATATGCATCCTCATAAGAAGATGTATTGTTATTTATTATTGAATACAATTCTTCAATTTTTGATTTGTAGTCAATTATTTCTGATTTGGTAGAAGAAAACTGTTTTCCAAATTCTTTAGCTGAATTGCTCAATCTATCAGTAGCAGTCACACAAGCTAATAAAAATTGTACCCCTTCTGATATCCCCAACATAGCAATCATGTTGAAAGCAGTTGCAAATGCCTGAAGAGATGCTTTTCCTGCTTTGGCAGAGCTGGTTTGTGCTTTAATCGCTTCATTTTGTGCTTTAATCGCTTCTCTGCCTTTTTCATTAGCTTTAATTAAGCCTTCTTGCGTACGAATTTGACCTTCTGTTTCTTGTCCCCATTCTGCAATCCATTGTTTACTTTCATCTAATTGATTATAATAATCTTGCCAAGACATACTACCTTTTTTTATGTTTTTATCAACTTTATTTAATTTTTCTAACCAAAAGTCAAAATCAAAGTTGTCGTTATTTATTTTTGGTATTTTGCTATCAACGTCTATATACTGAGGTTTGTCGGATGCTTTATCAGGGTATAATCTTTTTAAAATACTGTCTGAATTATTAATAGAGGCAATAATGTCATAATTTGCATCAAATGATTTAGAGATATCCTTTATTCTTCCAGTAATTGCAGAACCAATTTCATTAAATGATTTTCCAAAAACACCCCATTTAGAACTTATATTATCTATTTCACTGTTAAATGTTTTAAATATCTTACATTAGTTGTTTTCAGATTGTGGGAATCTGATTTATAGTTTATGTCTGATTTATAGTTTATTGACATTTACTGTTTTGTATAATATATTATTATACAGACTTTATTTAAATGGAGGGGTAAATATGGTAGTTAGGTATTGTAAAAAATGTGGAAGGGTTGCTCATTTTTACACAAGTGAAGTTTGTGATTTTTGTAAATCAATAACATTGCCTGTACCAGAAAAGTATTGGTTAGATGGAACAGATGAAGATTTTGTTCCACTTGAATCTAAAAAACTTCTTTTGGAAGAGTTAGTAAAAACATCTCCTGAATTCGATCAGCAATTATATGAAAAAAGATTAATAGAGGATAAAATGATTAAATCGATATTAAGTCAAGTTGACTTTTCTTCTAAAAGCGGCAGTGCAGTAAAAACAGCGGTAGAATGTCCATATTGTCATTCTACAAATGTAAAGAAGATAAGCGGTGTTTCAAAAGCCGCACATACAGCTTTATTCGGTATCTTTAGTATAGGCAGGAACAGTAAAAATTTCCACTGTAATAATTGTAAAAGTGATTTTTAATGCAATACATATTCTACTATTGCAAAAGGCAAATCTCTATAAATTTTATGTTGTGTATAATATTACCTCTTCTTTTCTTCTGTTGCGTCTATGAAAACTCCTTGCATAATGCCACTGCTTCCTACTCTATATTAAATAGTTTGAATATTTAACATTAGTTATTTTCAGATTGTGGGAATCTGTTTTACAGTTTATTGACATATACTGTTTTGTATAATATATTATTATATAAAATATATTTAAATGGAGGGGTATTTATGTGTGTTCGGTATTGTAAAAGGTGTGGAAGCGTTGCTTTTGCTCATAAAAGTGAAGTTTGTTATTATTGTAAATCAATAACATTGCCAGTACCTGAAAAGTATTGGTTAAATGGAATTGAGTATTTGATTTCACTTGAATCTAAAAAACTTGTTTTGGAAGAGCTTGTAAAAACATCTCCTGAATTCGATCAGCAATTATATGAAAAAAGATTAATAGATGATAAAATGGTCGAATCGGTAATAAGTCAAATAGATTTTTCTTCTAAAAGCGGCAGTGCAGTAAAAACAGCGGTAGAATGCCCATATTGTCATTCTACAAATGTAAAGAAGATAAGCGGTGTTTCAAAAGCCGCGCATACAGCTTTATTTGGTATCTTTAGTATAGGCAGGAACAGTAAAAATTTCTACTGTAATAATTGTAAAAGTGATTTTTAATTACATATTATATTTCTGGTAGAGATGTACTTGTTAATTTACTGTTTGTTTATAAATGTAATTTAGAAAAAAGGGTCAATAGTTAAAAATTATAATACTTTCTCTCCGTTTCTTCCACTACGGCTAGGAGAACTCCTTGCATTATGCTGCTTCTTCCTATAAATATAGTTGCTGTAAAGAAGCAGCAGAGCAGCATTACTCGGTTGGTTTTACCCAGTCACGGGCAAGTTTTCCTTCTTGGTTTCGAGTACCTCTTACAAGCCTTTTCTGACTCAAAATCGTTTATACTCTGTGAACACTTCCATATCCGTTTTATTGCCGCGAGCAATAAGGAAAATACCATGCTTGCATGGATATTTGACGAATGCCGCTAGGGTCTAATACCCCGCAGCTTGCTGCGTGGTCTTTGATTGGACTTAGGGTTTCCGCTGCTGATTGGTGGTTTATCCCTTAGATATAGGGCTTGTCACTTAGGTTTCCCATATGACCTGTCGTATATTTTCTTACCATTACTGGTATCCTTTCGGAGTGCATATCACGTTCGCCGTTTCCAGCCGCGTTGTAGCCATACGATACTATTTATTCACTATAAATTAGCTTTCCAGCACTGGGAGACAGCATCCCCCAATTACGATTTATTTTATAGAACACCGCAGGGTGACTAAACCTGCACATTCCTGCCTTTGAAACTATTTGTTTCTTAGGTATGAAGGGCATATTCAAAACAATATTAACAGTTATGAAATCCGTACACTTATACGGCGTTTACCAGTGTTCTTGAAACCAGACAGTAATCCGGCTCCCAATCCTATTAATTCAGCCGAACTAAATTTCTCTGTTATCTTGTCAACAACAGTTAGCAGGCTGTTAAGAGCGTTGATTATTGTAGTTATGCTGCCGGAATCTGCAACGTTTCCAATTGTGTCAGACCATGTGTTTGACAATCTGTTTAAAGAGCCTTCCCATGTATTAACCGATTGCTGGGCTGCCTGCGTTACTGAGTATGTTCCGTCTGCATAGTCGTTTAGCATTTTCTCATATGTGTCATAGTTGCTAAAAAGGGAATCAATGGCGTCCACAGATGTTTCGTCATCTATGGCGTTTAAAAAGTTTTCTTTGCGTATATCATTTTCTCCAAGGTTTACATACTCTGCTGACAGTTCTTTTATTATCTGCATTGGGTCTTTCAGTGAAGTTATACCATTTTTAGTCTCTGTAAGTGAAACATTAAGTGCATTGCATGCTTTTTCGTAGTTTGAAATGCCCTCAGAGCTTATTTCAGATTCCTTATTCTTTATCTGTTCCAGACCAGAAAGTATGCTGTTAAAAGCATTGGCAGTTTCAGAACCTCCTTCATGTGAGTATGTCATTATTGTCGACAGCGCGGCGGCTGTTTCACTTGCACTGATTCCTAATGAAGCCGCTTTTGAGCTGCTGAGTGACATTCCCTCAGCAAGTTTATCAAGACTGACGGTGCTGTTTTTTGTTATGTTAAATATTCCGTCAAGAGTTTCCTTCAGTTTTTCAGATGAGCCGTCAAGCTTGTAAGCTTTGTCGGTTGCATTTATGTAACTGTTGGCAAGTTCTGATGTTATTCCTCCCACAGACTGCAGAGAAATTGAGAGTTCGGCAATTTCTTCCGGATTTTTATATCCTGAAAGCGAAGCCTGATATACTTCTGACAGATAGTCGTTTGAAGATATTCCATATTTATCTGCCGTTTTGTATGCCTCATTTCCTATTTTTTCAAGTTCTGACTTAGATAGGCTTCTGTTAGTTTTACTGATTTTAGTCAGCATTTCATCTGTTTTTTTTAATTCAGACAAGGCGTCTTTTGTCTTTGTGATAAGCAGATCAACTGCTGAGCCTGTGGAAAAGAATGAAAGCAGGCTTTGGGAAGCATCTGAAAAAATTTGCTTTAATGAAGAACCGATTTCTCCGGTCTGCTCTATTGAGCTGTAAGTTTGGTTAAAGCCTTCTGTAAGTGTATTAAACTGCATTTTATCAATCTGTGTATTTATTTTATTAAGGCTTGAGGCATATGTTTCATTTTCAGTTATTGCTTCTTTTGAAACTTGTGTTTGTTTATAACGGGGCTTTTCTATTTTAGAATTTTTTGCAGAATTATGAGTTTCATTTGTAACAATTGTATTGTCAGCAGCAGATTCTTTTTTGCTGTCGGCTTTTTTTACTGATTGTTTTGCTGTTGTGCTTTTGTCTGCTTCTAATGTGTATGTTTTAAGCTGTTTTTCAAGTTCTTTTATTTGGCGGTTAATTTGTTTTACTGTTGCGGCTGAATCAAGCGCTCCAGTTGTTATTACTTTATTTAATTTATTTTGTAATTTCTTTATATCAGCATTTATCTGTGCTGCGGTTTTTTGCTGATCAAGACTTAATATAATTTTAGTATTTGGTGTATCTGCCATATTTCATCATCCTTCCTGTCTGTTATTTGAATTATGTATTGATTAAGCGGGTTTCTTAATAAATTTCAGCAGCTGTTCGTCTGGTGTCAATTGGTGAATTATAAGTTTTGTTTATTATAGCGCCAGTACTTTTGCAGCTGCCAAAAGTTTTTATTGCTGAGATCAGCGAGGAAAATAGACATGCCTGTATGATATTTAACGAATTTCATCACAATTTGTATTAGTCGTCAATCAATATTAAGTCAAGGATATTGTCCTCATCATCTGCCATTAAATCGCAGGTGATAGTAACTGCTCCTGGCTCTCCGTTATTTGTAAATGACAGGTTCATTGTTGTCTGTGGAGCACATTTTGCGGCTACAATCCTGTAAGGTATGATTTCGTCATTTTCTGTTTTCATGATTGTGTCACCATAAACAGTGAAATTTTTAGGGAAGCTTGTGGATTTAATGTTAATTCGCTGTATGCTTTCTTTAATTTCTTTCATATAGTAAACAATTACTTTTTCTCCTCCACTAAGCGGTGTTTTTAGAGTTACTGTCTGCCCGGCGGAATTACATTTAAGCTCATTGCCGCAGTCGTCATCAGCAGGATATACAAATACTGTTTCCGGCAGAGGTGTTTCCTCAAGTATTATTGTAGAACCGTCATTTTCAACAACAGTTTCTGTTCTGGTGATTATTTTGGCACAATCCTCTATCTCACCTCCGGTAATCAGCTGCCAGAGTTTAACTGACTGCAGCTGTGTTTCAATTGTTAGTGTTCCTCCTCTCTCACCCGAATACTGAACTCGCTTTGGGTGACCTTTGCCGCCATAGGCAAAAACTGATTCGCCAGTAAGTTCGGTTGTAGTCACATTTGCGAAATCCAGGTTAAGAAAAGGTTTCTTGGTGGCGTAATCAACGAAAATAAGATCGCAGACTTCTCTGTTAGCCATGTTTTGATTTGTCATAAAATTATCCTCCTAATATAAATTACCCCAATGAGTAATTGAATTTTGGGACAGAAAAAGTTAAAATTTCTTATTTGCCCTAGAAGGCACAAAGATTCACCCGTAAATAACGGACTAATTAGAAAATATTAGAAAAAATTCAGTCGTAAATAACGGATGATTTTATATTTTGTAATAAGAGGGACAAGCTAAGAATTATAAGATTGGTGTTGAGTTTTGATTATCAAATTACATAGAAATAATAATTGTAGTTAATATTACTGGAAAGTTGTTGACTTTAGTTATACTATATAATAATATAAAGAAAAAAGCAGCTTATAAAAGAAAGAAGGGTGGTAATATTTATGTACAGACAATGTATAACGGCGATTTTTTTGGTTGCCGGGATTGCTTTTGGAACAACAAAAGCCGTTTTATTATTTCCATCAAATGTTTTACAGCAAAATTCGGTTCCAACAGTAGCAGCGTCAGATAATTCAGATGCTGGACTGGAGCAAATTGCAGCAGGTGGTGATATTAAGCAGAACTTTGTTTGTGATATAGCAGACTGTACAAGAACTGAAATACATGAGCATTCGGTTTGCAGCATACCAGGCTGTACAGAGAATTCTGTTCATAAGCATAATGGAGTTTATTGCTATGCACACAGTAACGGCGACGGTCATGCATATCACACTTGCGGAGTAGCAGGATGTACCCAGACAGAGAATCATCAGCACTGCGAGGTGGCAGGATGTACCCAGACAGGGAATCATCAGCACTGCGAGGTGGCAGGCTGTATTCAGACAGGGAATCATCAGCACTGTGGAGTGGAAGGCTGCACTCAGACGGGGAATCATCAGCACTGTGATGTGGCAGGCTGTACTCAGACAGGGAATCATCAGCACTGCGGAGTAGCAGGATGTACCCAGACAGGGAATCATCAGCACTGTGGAGTGGAAGGCTGCACTCAGACAGGGAATCATCAGCACTGTGATGTGGCAGGCTGTATTCAGACAGGAAATCATCAGCACTGCGGAGTAGCAGGATGTACCCAGACAAGGAATCATACACATAATAGTTGTGGTTATAACGGATGCGGAATAATGGAAGAACATAGTCATAATAATGGCAATAGCAATTCAGGTCATCATTCAAATCGTGGACATGGTCATCATCGTTAACTTATTAAATATTAAATTATTGTGTTAAAATAGCCATCTGTAGTTTGAAAAGTACTCGTATCAGCTGCAGATGGTTTTTTATGTATTTTTATAATGATTTGTGAAGAAAATTAATATTTTATTAAAGAATATGTATTTATATATAAATAAAAGTTGTAACAGGCAATAAGTTATGTTAGAATATTGATTATAATTTAATTTTGCATTTATTGTTACAATGCTTAATTTTTAATCTCATGAAATAAGTTAATTAGGTGCAATTGTTTTCTTGAGAGCATATGCCTTATGCGTGCAAATACCCTAAGGTTTACAATAATAATATTTTCATATATTTATTTAATAGTGGTATTTGTTTTTTTGAGTCCGGGTTGTAATGAAAATGTAATTACAGTTGGATTGGGAAGGTGGTTTCATAATATAACAGGAGGGTTATGGATAATGAAGAGAGAGAAGTTTTCTTCAAGGCTGGGGTTTATCCTTATATCAGCGGGATGTGCAATTGGCTTGGGGAATGTGTGGAGATTTCCATATATTGTCGGAAAATACGGCGGTGCAGCGTTTGTCCTTATTTATCTGCTGTTCCTTATAATACTGGGACTTCCGATTATGGTTATGGAATTTTCTGTTGGTCGTGCAAGCAGAACAAGTGTTGCGCTTTCTTTTGATAAGTTGGAAGAGAAAGGCAAAAAATGGCATTTGTACAAATATTTTGGCATGGCAGGGAATTATTTGCTGATGATGTTCTATACAACAATTGGCGGATGGATGCTGCAATATTTTGTTAAAATGCTTACAGGCGGTTTTGAGGGGTTAGATACCGAAGGGGTTAATAATGTATTTGGTGAGATGTTAAGCCAGCCGTCTATGATGGCTCTGTTTATGATTATTGTTGTTGTCGCGTGTTTCTTAGTATGCGGTCTTGGTTTACAAAAAGGTGTCGAGCGAATTACTAAAATAATGATGCTTATGCTTCTGGCATTGATGCTGATTCTTGCAATTAGATCATTTACACTTCCTAATGCTGATAAAGGTCTAAAGTTCTATTTGTACCCTGATTTTGGGAAATTAGTAGAAAATGGTTTGTTTGAGACTATTTTTGCTGCAATGGGGCAGGCATTTTTTACATTAAGTCTTGGTATCGGAGCTATTGCGATTTTTGGTAGTTATATTGGAAAAGAACGTTCGTTGACAGGGGAGGCTATTTGTGTTACATCATTAGATACATTTGTGGCGTTAATTGCCGGACTTATTATATTTCCATCATGTTTTGCATATGGTGTGGACCCTGGAGAGGGACCAAGTTTAATATTTATTACACTTCCAAATGTATTTAATGCAATGAGCGGCGGCAGAATTTGGGGAACTCTGTTTTTCCTTTTTATGCTTTTTGCAGCGGTATCTACAATAATAGCAGTATTTGAGAATATAATTTCCTTTGCTATAGATTTAACAGGATGCAGCAGGAAGAAGGCGGTTATAGGCAATATAATTGCTATTATTGTTTTATCAATGCCTTGTGTGTTGGGATTTAATCTGTGGAGTGGTTTTACTCCGTTTGGTGATGGTACTAATGTACTTGATTTAGAAGATTTTATTGTAAGCAATAATCTTCTTCCGTTGGGCAGCCTTGTATATTTACTTTTCTGTACAAGTAAGTATGGATGGGGATGGAATAATTTTCTTAAGGAAGCTGATACCGGAAGTGGTGTTAAATTCCCAAAATGGATGCGTGTATATGTATCATACATATTGCCATTGATTGTTTTATTTATTTTTGTTCAGGGATATATAGCTAAGTTTATGTAAAAAAGGAGTGTTCAAATGAAAAAGGCAATTAATCAATCTATATTGACATTTATATTAAACGGCGTATCAATTGTTGCATTGTTATTTATGGTGTTTTCTATATTATCTTTCAGCAGAGTCAGTAATCAGGTAAATAAAGCAAATGAGGAAAGATATCAGCTTACATATAATGCGAATCGCTTTATGAATGGGTCTTCATATTTGACTAATGAGGTGCGTGCGTTTGCGGCAACAGGCGATCAGAAACATTTTGATAATTATTGGAATGAAGTTAATAATTTAAAAAACCGTGATCAAGGCGTTGCTGCAATGCAGGAGATTGGTATAACTTCAGAAGAGCAGACGATGATTGATGATATGTCATCTATCTCTAATAAACTTGTTCCTCTTGAGGAGGAGGCAATGAGAGAAGTACAGAATGGCGAGACTGAGAAAGCGATTGATTATGTGTATGGCAGTCAGTACAGTTCTGAAATTGCCAAAATTAACTCTTATAAAGAGGAATTTCTTGATATTCTTAATGAAAGAACGTCACAAGAAGTAAGTGAGTTAGTTAATAAATCTGATGAGATAGAAGTGAGGATAATTATAGCTGTAATTATAGTAGGTTTTATGCAGCTTTTCAATATGATAACTATCAGATGGAGAGTTTTGCGTCCTGTAATTTCAGTTAAAAATCAGATGGGTGAAATATCTCAGGGTAATCTTTCAATGGACTTTCCATTAAAGTCCGATACATCTGAAATTGGAATGTTGGTAGAATCTATCCATGAGACTAAGAGAGAGTTAAAGAAATATATAGATGATATTGATTTTAAATTGGCAGAGATGGCTGAGGGTAATATGAATATTACTATAGGAAGTGACTATAGAGGCGAGTTTATGCCTATCCAGAATGCAATGAGGCAGATATTGGATGCGCTTAATAATGCCTTGATGAATATCAATGTATCTGCGGAACAAGTATCAGAAGAATCAAATAATATGGCAAGCGGAGCACAGGTTTTATCAGATGGCGCAGTGAAACAGTCAGCAGCAGTTCAACAGTTGACTGCAGGAATTCATGAGATATCAGAGCAGGTATCTTATACATCTAAGGATGCGGATAATGCTAAAAAGTATTCCTCTGATGCAGCAATGCAGCTAAGTATATGCGATCAGAAAATGGGAGAATTGACTTCTGCTATACAATCAATATCTGATGCTTCCAGTCAAATTGGAGGAATCATTAGAACAATTGAGGATATATCTTTTCAGACAAATATATTAGCGTTAAATGCTTCTGTTGAGGCAGCGCGTGCAGGTGAAGCAGGCAAAGGTTTTGCAGTTGTAGCTAATGAAGTTCAGACTTTGGCAAATAAAAGTGCAGATTCAGCGAAAGATATTACTGAACTTATTGAGAATTCAATTAAACTTGTTGAGCATGGCTCAGTGTTGTCAGCAGATGCAACAGATACTCTTTCAGAAGCTGTTGAGACAACTAAAAAGACAGCAGAAATGGTAGAACGTATTGCAGATTCTGCAAATCAGCAGGTACAGTCTATTGAACAGTTATCATTGGGAATGGATCAGATTGCTGAGGTTGTGCAGACAAATGCTTCCACTGCAGAGAGAACAGCAGCTTCAGCGATAGAGCTGAAAAATCAGGCAGAGGAATTAAAGGTTTCTGTTCATAAATTTAAACTTCGCAGAAGAGGATAAACTTATATTGCCTCAGGTGTTTAGCATGGATGAAGCGATAGACTTTTTTCTCATACATTGAGTGTCAAATATATTGTATTCTGATGTGTGATGTTATTAGTAAATAAAGAAGCTCATGGGAAAATCAATTGATAAATATATTGATTTCCATGAGCTTCTTTTCTATGTGAATAATATATATAATTGCAACATTCAAAAGTAAAACGTAATTAAAGTTATTGTTTAGCTTCTCATTAAATGGAATTTACTAACTGACTCATCCATTATTTGAGCTTGGTTTGATAATTCAGCTGCTGTTGCGGCGCTTTCCTCTGATGTAGCAGATGTCATTTGTACAACTTGAGAAATTTGTTCTACTGCTAAGCTGATTTGTTGTATTGATTCTGACTGATCTTGTGATGATACAGAAATTTGTTCCAACATACCTATAACATTATTAACTTCTTCTACAGTTGATAATAATGATTGAGCTGTTTCATCTGCGAGTTTTTTTCCTTTGTGTACTGCTGTAATAGATTCTTCAATAAGTGTTATTGTAGTTTGCGATGCCTCAGATGACTTTGAAGCAAGTTCGCGCACTTCATCTGCAACTACAGCAAATCCCTTACCGGCTTCTCCGGCATGTGATGCTTCTACTGCGGCATTTAATGCTAAAATATTAGTTTGGAAAGCGATATCTTCAATTGTTTTGATAATTACACTTATTTTATCAGAAGTAGAGTTAATTTCATGTATAGCATTTATTAATTCGTTCATTTTCTCATTGCTCTGCTTCATATCGCTTCCCGCCTGATGTGCGTTATTATTAGCGGTCTGCGCTGTTGACGCATTAGATTGTACATGTGAAGATATATCATTTATAGTTGCAGCTAATTCTTCAATGGACGCAGCCTGTTCAGTAGCTCCTTGGCTCAATTGCTGGGATCCGGTTGCAACCTGTTCCGCGCTTGAATTTACAAGATGTACAGATTGGCTTATATCAGACAGAGTGTTATTGAGTGATTTAAATATAGATTTCATAGATGTTTCAATTGCTATAAAATCTCCATAATAAGTGTTTGCTGGGGGCTCTTGAAAATTACCATTAGCCATTTTACCAAGATTATTGGAAACATCATCAACAATATATCTAAGCCTGTTTATTGTAACTTCTAGACATTGAGTAAGACTTGCTGTCTCATCTTTTGACTTGAAATGAGGGATTATTGATTGTAAATCCCCATTTGACAATTGTTCTAGGCGTGCTACACATGATCTGATAGGTTTTGAAATAGAGCGTGCCAATATTACAGTAATTATAAATGATACAATTATAACAGCTATAACTACAATAATAGTCATCAATATACTTCTGTCTAAAGATGATTTAAATTCATGCTGGCTGACTTCAATTCCTAAACTCCAGTTTTCTATTCCTTCGATAGGTGCATATCCAAGAAGTTTGTTGTCACCGTTATATTGATATTTACCAAATCCGGACTCGTTGTTCAGCATATGTTGATGAACTTCAGCAATATCGGATACGCTCTCATCATTTTTAGCCAATTCTATCATGTTTGAACCGTCTTCTACAAATGAACGGTCAGGGTGTCCAATAACATTTCCATGTGAATCTAAAATATATGCCACGCCATCATTTCCCATTTTTAAATCAGTTACTATTTCAGTAAGGAAATCGGCATTAATAGCTCCATATACAAGACCATTAAACTTATCGTCTTTTATAATTGGTACTTCTAATAAAAATACCATTTGACTTCCGTCATTCATTATATCAGATATGTATGGTTTCATAGATTCCTTACACTTTTGAAAATAGTCTTTATCCCCATAATTTTCTCCGGTAGAGGCTGTTCCTGATATATCCATCTTTCCGACATAAATAAAACCATTTCTGGATGCAATGTCAGCAGTTATTTGACCTAAGGTTTCGTCTGTTGGTGTTGAATTGCGAAATACATCCAACGCAGCGGCTTCTTTAAGAGGGGTCCAATAATTTTCCAGTTTCCATCCAATAGCATGAGCTGCTATATGTGTAGATGGACCTATAGTAGATTCTAGTTGAGAATCAATACCTTTAGCGTTCATTAAGGCGCTTATAACGCCGATTAGCACTGAACCAAGTAAAACAACAGAAAGCATACTGGTCAGAATTTTAGTTTTAATAGATTTCAATTTTGTTTACCTCCTACTATTTTTACCTTTAGTATTATATTATAGACATGATAATGTATTATACAAAAATAAGATAAAATTGTAAATAAAAATTTTTTTAGAATACAAGAATAAAGTATTATATAAGTTTTCACATGATTAAGAAAATTATTGCGTAGTTATGTTGACTTGCAGTATAAATTAATTTATATTTTATTAAGAACGTCTGACTCTTAGATATTGGACTTATTGCCCAAAAATTAATACGGGAGAAACTTATATGACAAAAATATTATTGATTGAAGATGACAAAAGTATTGTAGTTAATTTAACAGAGTTCTTGAATACAGAAGGTTTTTTAGTAAAAAATGCTTCAGGTCAGAAGAGTGCCCTGACTCTAATTGATGATGAAAAATTTGATTTGGTACTGCTTGATATATCATTGTCTGATGGTAATGGATTTGCTGTATGTTCAGCAATCAAAGCGGATTATAATATTCCTGTTATCTTTTTAACGGCGTCAGGAGATGAATACAGTACTGTAACAGGTTTTAATCTTGGAGCAGATGATTATATCGCAAAACCATTTCGTCCTCGAGAACTTGTATCACGGATAAAAAATGTTCTGAGACTGACAGGAAATACCAGTACAGCAGTACAATTAGGAGATGTTCTTGTAGATACAGTTAAAGGTACTGCAGTTAAAAATGGAGAAGATTTATTTTTGTCAGCTCTTGAATATAGGCTTCTTTTAGTATTCGTAAATAACAGAGGAGCAGTGCTTACAAGATCTCAGCTTTTGGAAGCTATATGGAACATAGCAGGAGAATTTGTCAATGATAACACATTGACTGTTTATATTAAGAGGCTGAGAGAGAAGATTGAGGATAATCCTCAGAATCCAAAAGTTATTAAAACAGTCCGCGGACTTGGGTATAAGGTGGATGTGTAATGAAATTATTAAGAAATCCAGAAGTTTTTCATTCATTATTAATATTTATTGTTATTTCAGTGCCTGCTGTATTTGTCAGTTGGGTTTGGGACAAAGATTTTGGGGCATTTACATTACTATTATGTATATTATTTTTAGTGTTAAATTTTTTGATCACTTACAGGCGATATAAGCGAATAGCAGAATTGTCAATGGATATAAATCGTATTTTACATGATGAAGAAAATATTTCACTTGAAAAATATTCTGAAGGAGAACTTGCAATTTTGCAGAGTGAAATTTATAAGATGACAGTTCGTTTGCGGGAGCAGAAGAAAAAGCTTATAGATGATAAAGTATATCTTGCTGATTCTATTGCTGATATATCTCATCAGATTAGAACTCCGCTAACATCTATAAATCTTCTTCTGACACTTCTTTCAGATAAAGATATATCAAATGAGAAGCATCAGACGTTAATACAGGAATTGTATTCACTTTTATCACGTATTGACTGGCTTATAACAACATTGTTGAAAATGTCAAAATTAGATGCGGGAACGATAGTATTTAAAAAGGAAAATATTTCAGCAGATAGACTTATTGATTTGGCAACGGCTCCGTTATTGGTAGCTATGGAACTGCGCAATCAAAATTTGATATTACATGCGGATGGTGATATTACAATAGATGTTTCCTGGACCTGTGAAGCAATATTAAATATCGTAAAAAATTGTATGGAACATACTCCGAATGGCGGCACAATAACAATAAGTGCTGGTGACAATTTTTTATTTACGGAAATTATAATTGAAGATAATGGGAAGGGAATTATGAAAGAAGATTTACCTTATATTTTTGAACGTTTTTATAAAGGAAAAAATTCTTCTGATACAAGTTTTGGAATAGGACTTGCGTTATCAAGAATGATTATTACAGGTCAGAATGGTACTGTTAAAGCAGAGAATAACGCTCAGCAAGGCGCGAAATTTACAATACGTTTTTATAAAGGAACTGTTTGATGACAGTTCTTTTTCTCTTTAAAAATTTTAAAGTGACAATATTGTTATAGTATAGTCACTGCGTTGTCATCTTCATTGAGTATATTATAAAATAACATTTGAGTATTGTGAAATGAACATGTTTCACAATGTTATAATTATATAGAAGTTGTTGGAAGGAGAATTAATAATGGAAATATTGAGAGTAGAAAATCTTTGTAAAACTTACGGCAAAGGCGAAAATGAAGTAAAAGCGCTTGATAATGTATCATTTTCTATAAATAAAGGTGATTTTATAGCTATAATTGGTCCGTCAGGTTCAGGAAAGTCTACATTACTGCATATTTTGGGTGGTGTTGATAAACCAACTTCGGGAAAAGTTTATATGGATAATTGTGACGTTTATAAACAGAGTGATGAACAGCTCGCCATTTTTCGACGCCGACAGGTTGGTTTAATATATCAGTTCTATAATCTTATACCAGTTTTGAATGTTACTGAAAATATTACATTACCGGTTTTAATGGATGGTCATAAGGTAAATGACGACCATTTAAAAGAACTTTTAAATACATTAAAGCTTGTGGGACGTGAAAATCATCTGCCAAATCAGCTTTCAGGCGGACAGCAGCAGAGAGTGTCAATAGGAAGAGCACTTATGAATACTCCGGCAGTTGTTCTTGCAGATGAACCGACAGGCAATCTTGACAGCAAGAATAGTCAGGAGATTATGGAGTTGTTAAAGATATCTAATCAGAAATATAATCAGACGCTTATTATCATTACGCATGATGAGAATATTGCTCTGCAGGCGGATCGTATTTTAGCGATTGAGGATGGTAAAATCATAAGAGATGAGGTGATTCGCAAATGAATATTTTTAATAAAGTTACATTACAGTCTCTTAGAAAAAATAAGACACGTACAATTGTTACTATTATAGGGATAGTGTTGTCGGCGTCGCTGATATGTGCTGTGACAACATCAATTTCAAGTTTTCAAAATTATATTTACGAAAATGCGGTTTATAGTGTTGGTGAATGGCATGCACAAGCGGCCAATGCTGATAAGAAATTATATGAAGATATTAATTCTTCAGAGCAGGTTGATTTTTCAGTTGCCAATCAACAGCTTGGATATGCAAAGCTGAGTACATTACAGAATGAATATAAGCCTTATTTATACGTTATAGGAGCACAAACTGGTTTCGAAAAAGTAATGCCGGTACACATTACTTCAGGCAGATATCCAAAATCTGATAATGAAATACTTCTGCCCCTTCATTTATGGGAAAATGGAGGCGCTAAATATAATATTGGCGATATATTGACTCTTGAGCTTGGCGAGCGTAATATCAATGGTATTTCTC
The DNA here is from genome assembly GCA_949743325.1 of uncultured Lachnospiraceae bacterium. Classification (GTDB taxonomy): domain Bacteria; phylum Bacillota; class Clostridia; order Lachnospirales; family Lachnospiraceae; genus CAJJNI01. The sequence continues at coordinate 40,365 of CATJTQ010000079.1, read as the reverse complement.
TTGGTCAGAATAATCCATGTTACAATGTGACAGATAATGGTGTTACAGAGATATTGGATGAAGAAATAACTGTACGTGAGACAAGGAAGTTTACCGTTGTTGGATTTTATGAACGTCCAAGTTTTGAAGATTATTCTGCACCGGGATATACAGCGATAACACTGGCAGATAAAGATGGTGAATACTTGTATGATGTGTACTTTAAAATGAATAATGCTAAGGAAGTCTATAGTTTTGTTAAGGAATACGAATTAGAAGGTGAAATAAACAGCAGTCTTCTCACTGCTTCCGGTACTTCGCGTTATCAATCATTTTATACAGTGCTGTATCGTCTTGCTGCAATAATTATAGTTTTGATTATGCTAGGTTCAATCTCGCTTATTTATAATGCATTTTCAATTTCTGTCTCAGAGAGGACAAAACAATTCGGTTTATTATCTTCTGTCGGAGCTACAAAAAGGCAGCTTAGGAAAATGGTTTTATTTGAGGCGTTGACGGTAAGTTTTATTGGAATTCCCTTAGGAATTTTAGTTGGAATAGGAGGAATATGGATCACTTTTTTAATAATAGGAGAGAAGTTTGCTTCAATATTAAGTACTCCAATTATAATGCATATAAGTGTATCATTTGAGGCTGTTTTGATTGCGTGTGTTGTGGCGGTTGTAACGGTTCTTATTTCGGCATGGATTCCATCTAAAAGAGCAACGAAAGTTTCTGCAATAGACGCTATAAGACAAAGTACTGATATTAAAATAAAAAGTAAACCAATAAAAACATCAAAGATTGTCTATAAAGTATTTGGGTTACCAGGTATGTTGGCAAGTAAACACTATAAGAGGAACAGAAGAAGGTATAGGGCCACTGTTATAAGCCTGTTTATGAGTATTGTTCTATTTGTCTCGGCCGCATCATTTACAGATTATTTAACAGAGTCAGTTGAGAGTGTCTTTACAAATGGAACTTACGATTTAAGCCTTTCTTACAGCAATGAAGAATTTAGAAATATTGATAAAGAAGATTTTCTAAATAAAGTTGAAAATACTGATAGTATTACAGATGCTATGTTTTTAGAAAGTTATTTTTTGCAGATTGCAATTGACAAATCTTATTTGACAGATGAAGCGATAGAGAAAATTCAGGGATTAGGTGAAGACAGAAGTAAAGGTTCTGCGTTGCTGGTTGATTCATATGTTTATTTTATTAATGATGCGGAATTTAAAAAATTGCTTGAAAATAATAATTTAAGTGAGAAAGAATATATGAATACCGATTCACCGCTGGGCATTGCTGTTGATTGCAGTATAATGTTTGATTCTGAAGAAGAGAAATATGTAAAATTAAAATATTTAAATTCTGATAAATCTGAGTTAGAACTCAATGTTGAGAAAAAGATTGAGGGATATTACTGGTATGATTATAAAGAAGATGAAAATGGTAATCAATTTAGTCGCTATGTTAATAATTCCAATTCAGAAGATGTTTTGGAAATTCCATTGACTGAGGCAAGCGTTACTTATACGTTATCTACAGGCAAGAACATTTATGAAGCTCCATACTATAGCAGCGCAGTATCAGGTTTGATAATTATATATCCGTATAGCATGTTGGAATATACCTGTCCTGAAATGGAGAGACAGGGAGGATATTATTATATGCTTTCAGATAATCACAAAAAAAGTTATAATGCCTTGAAAAAATTATTAGATGATAATGGACTTAGGAGAGAAGAGCTTTTTGACTATGAGGAGCGGGTAGAAGAAGAAAGAAACATTATTATAATAATCCAAGTTTTTGCGTATGGATTTATTATTCTGATTTCATTAATTGCGGCAGCAAATGTATTTAATACTATATCAACTAACATAAGTCTTAGACGTCGTGAATTCGCAATGTTAAAATCTGTGGGTATGGCAGGAAAAGGTTTTAACAGAATGATGAATTTTGAATGTATGCTTTATGGCTCCAAGGCTTTGTTGTATGGTCTTCCGGTATCAGCTTTTTTTGCAATATTGATATATAAATCAGTTTCAGCTGGATATGAAGCGGATTTTAGACTTCCTTGGAGCGCTATAGGTATTTCTGTTTTAAGTGTATTTATTGTAGTCTTTGTGACAATGATGTACTCGATGGCAAAAATAAAAAAAGAAAATCCTATAGATGCGTTAAAGAATGAAAATATTTGACAAATTATTACTCTGCATATATATTTCATAGTGTAAAATAATTATGGAACAGAAATACGGAGATGAAAAATGGATATAGTTCAATATGTCTTCTACTATAATTCTCCTCTTGGAGAAATGATGATGGCAAGTGACGGATATGCTTTAGAGGGATTATGGTTTTTAGGTCAAAAATATTTTGCAGCTTCTATTACAGATAATATTGTAAAAAATGAATTGCCGATTTTTCAGCAAACTGTTAGGTGGCTGGATTGTTATTTCAGTGGAAAAGCGCCGCAGTTTACACCGTTATTATCTATGAGAGCAACGGTATTTCGCAAAACTGTATGGGAAATACTTCTTACAATTCCTTTTGGCAGGACAATGACATATGGAGAAATTGCAAAAATAATAGCCGGACAGACAGGAGAATCAAAGATGTCTGCTCAGGCGGTCGGAGGCGCTGTTTCCCATAATCCTATATCTATTATCATTCCCTGTCATAGAGTAGTTGGTGCGAACGGCAATCTTACAGGGTATGCAGGAGGTATTGATAAGAAAGCGCAGCTATTGGCTATTGAGGGAAAGGATATGTCAAAATTTTATATGCCAACTTAATTGGATAGGATTTTTAACATAGAGGACAATGTAATGCATTCCTATATTATTAATTTATTCGTGCACAGTTAATCAAGTTATTGCTGTGAGCAGTTGATTTAACCGGACATATGTTTTGTTGCATATGTTCGGTTTGTCTTTTTATAGGAGAAAAGCTTTATTGTAGATTTGATTTTGTTATGTTATACTATTGTCATAGGAGGAGATTTTTTAAGACAAAGATGTTTCAAATATTTGAGGAAGAGAGACAAGCGGCAATAAAAGAAAGTTTAAATAAAGGAAGAAGAAATAAGAGAGTTAGAGGAGAAGATATTGAGAGTTAAATAAAAAGGGGATTTTGTATGATTTCTATATGTATAGTTGCAAATAATAGTGAAAAATATTTAGAAGAGGCACTTAATAAGTTATATAAAGCAGAAGTTGAGATTGTGGTAGTTGATTTTTATTCAACAGATAATTCTATTGAAGTTGCAAAAAAATATACAGATAGTGTATATACTTATGATTGGGGAGATTGTTTCTCTGACGCAAGAAGTTATGCAATTGGGAGAGCTTGTAATGATTTAATTCTTGTTTTAGATGCAGATGAATATTTAGATAGCTGTGAATTGCTACAGATAGAGCGTTTTTTTGCAAAAAATCCAGAAATGGTTGGGAAAATTGAGATAAAAAGTGTTTATATGGATGATAGCAAGCAAAAGATAGAGACAGAACGTTTGGAACGTATTTTTGATAGAAGGTATTATAGCTATTTTGGTGAAAAAAATTATGGACATGTAACTAGAAACGACGGTGCAGTTTATAATTCTTCAGATGTGCCTTTTAGAGCGTTTCGTTATGTAGGAATAGATGATGATACTAAAGATGAGATTGTAGCATTAAATAATTTAAATGTCTTATTGAATAAAATAGATGCAAATCAACATGACCCCTATTTGCTGTATAGTATTGGAAAGATATATTATAATTTAAAGATATATAATAAGGCTATAGAATATTTTTGTCTGGCGATGGAAGAACAGATTGACACATCGCTTGATTATGTAGCAGATTTGGTTGTGTGTTTTGGATATTCATTAATAAATACCGAGAAATTTGATCAGGCTATGGTACTTGAAGCCTTATATAATGATTTTTGTAATAATGCAGATTACCTTTTTGTGATGGGGCTTATATATATGAAAAATGCAAAATTCAATTTGGCAATTGAGACGTTTTTAAAAGCGGCTAGCTGTCCTAAATCACAAAATAGCGAAATTGATAATTGTGCGGCTTTTTATAATATTGGAGTTATTTTTGAGTGTTTAGGCGATAAAAAAAATGCTCTGAATTATTATAATAGATGCGGCGATTATGCTCCTGCAAAAGAAGGAATAGGCAGATGCAGTTAATATAATGTAAAATTGCTCCGATAAATATTACAAGGTAGGAAAATTTTAGTAGAAATTTTTACATATATTGAAAGGAGCATTATTATGATTATTACTGACAGTACAATTGATATGAGCTCTAAACATAGATATAAGTCACATGAAAGCAAAAGAAGTATTGCTATTATTGAGAGATCAAGCCAGGCAGTTCAATTCAAAACAGATGAAACGGAGAAAAGTTTGTACGATCAGTTGTGTGAGCATAGGACTGAGCTTGAGAGAGAGCAGATGGAAGAGCAGATGAAGGAGTATAAACAGAGTCTGGAAACAGCTAAAAATAGTAAAAAACCTAAGTGTATTAAGAATAAACAGGAACTAAAAGTTGAGATTATGCATCAGTTTATGGATATGATTCAAAGGATATTAAGTGGAAAGGGTTTTTGCAGCCCATTTTCTTCGGATTATAACAACAGAGAAGATTATGTCAACCAAATGCAGGGGATAGATAATACTGTTCCTCAGAATGTATATGATGGAGATGAAAATGAATTTACGCTTCCAAATGGAGTTTGGAAAAAAACTGTAGTCAATTCTTATTTTTACAGAGAAGAAGAAAATGTTGCATATCAATCAACAGGTACTGTAAAATGTGCTGATGGAAGAGAATTTAGTTTTGATGTGACAATGGAAATGTCAAGAAAATTTTGTGAAAGTTATGAGACAGTTATACAGAAAGAGATTATTGTTGCAGATCCGCTTGTAATCAATTTTGACGGGAATTCACCAGATATTTCAGACGTTAAATTTTTGTTTGATTTGGATAATGATGGAGAGCAGGAAGAAATCTCAACTCTTGGAAAAGGCAGCGGTTTCCTTGCTCTAGATAAAAATCATGATGGTAAAATTAATAATGGTTCAGAATTATTTGGGACTGAAAGCGGTGATGGATTTGCTGATTTAAGCGTTTATGATGAAGATGGAAACGGCTGGATTGATGAGGCGGATTCTGTTTTTAAAGACCTTGTAGTTTGGACTAAAGATGAAAATGGTGAAGATAAAATTGTAAGCTTAAAAGACGCAGATGTCGGCGCTATATACCTAGGTTCTGCTTCTACAGAATATACATATAGGGGAAGCCATTATTATGAAGCCGATGCCCAGCTTAGGAGTACCGGAATATATATGAAGGAGAGCGGCGGCGTGGGTACAGTGTCGCATGTTGATTTTGTGGTGTAAATTTATATGTATGATCTTGTATATGAAAATTTAAAATTGGATGATAATTTTCCTTTTGCTTTTTTTAGAACATCTGATAGACAATCTTTTTTGCATTATCATGATTGTTTGGAATTAAATATAGTTGAAGAAGGTTGTGGATGTTACTTAATAAATGGTAAGAGATATGATATAAAAAAAGGGGATATATTTGTAATTAATAATAAAGAGCCGCATATGGCGGTTCATGATAAAGATTTTTATCTCAGCGTCATAGTATTTGATATAAAATTGCTTTGGCGCAATAAGGGGATAAGTGAATATTTGACGCCATTTTTTGCGAGAAAAGAAGAATTTTCACATAAAATAGTAATTAATAATAAAAATTATCACGAGATGGTGAAGGTATTTAACAAAATATATATAGAATATAGTGATAGAGATAATGGCTGGGAGCTGGCAGTAGAGTCATTGTTAATGTATCTGCTTACTCTTATTTATCGGGCATATAATGATATGGAAGAATTGGATGAAAACAGCAGTGAATTTCAGAAAATATATTCAATGATACGAGTTGTGCTGGAATATATAGGAAACAATTTTCGAGAGGATATTACTTTAGACCTTCTTGCAAAACAAGTTTCGCTCAGTCCTCATTATTTGTGCAGATGTTTTAAAAAAGTTACTGGAAGAACAACATTTGCTTATATCGAGCAGATGAGAGTTCAGTACAGCTGTTATCTTTTAAAGACAACTGATAAAAGCATAATGGAGATTGCGCTTTCATCTGGGTTTAACAGTGTAAACTATTTTAACAGAGTTTTTAAAAAGAATATAAATATGACTCCAAAACAATATAGGAGACAGAAAAGATAAAAGAACAGTTTACTGCTCTTTTATTTTTTTGTGTATTTTTTTTAGTGCTTCAATTGTTTCACTGCTTAAATCATGTTCGATTTTGCATGCATCTTTTGCAGCTGTTTCAGAGCTGATGCCTATTGCTGTAAATATATCAGTAAGCATTGTATGTCGGTCATATATATTATGAGCAATAAGTGACCCTTTTTCAGTTAGTGTAATGTAACCAGCTTCATTTACTTCTATATAATTTTCATTGCGGAGATTTTTCATGGCAACACTGACGCTTGAACGTTTATAGTTAAGCTCATTGGCAATATCAACTGCACGTACATTACCTTTTTTCTTTGACAATACAAGAATTGTCTCTAAATAATCTTCAGCAGATTCGTAAATATGCATTTATTATATACCTCCATATATACATTGTTAAAATGTATCATTGTTCGAACTGAAAAATCTATAAATACATGCTATCATAAAAATAAGTAAATGGCAATTGCATATTTCGGTCAGTTCCATTAATTTAATTTAAGTTTACAAATATAAAAATATGTTGTAAAATATATTAAAATTTAAATAATATAAGGAGGAAAATGATTTATATGGCGGCGAATAAAGGCTTGGCGAAAAAGATTTCACAGATGGAGAGAAATAACAGACTTGCGATTTTTGGGCATGGATTAGAAGCATTTATTATAACAGTTGCATATTTTGTTGAATTTTTTAAAGGTTCACGAACATTATCATATGTGCTTCTTATAGCAGTCTTAGGATTGGCACCGGTAGTTTTGGAATATATATTTTATAGGAGAGACCATGAAACTCAACTGGTTAAGCATATTATGGGATATGGTTTTGCTGTTTTTTACTCTGTAGTATTATTTACTGCCAATGTAAATGTAGTATTTGTATATGTACTTCCTATTCTTCTTCTTATATCTGTGTACAGTGATACTAAATTTACTATGAAAATATGTATTGGCATATGCGTTTTAAATCTTGCTATGCAGATTGTAGCAGGGATGAGTGGAAAACTTGACTGGAGAGGAATGGCAGCGGCAGAAATTCAGGTTCTTGTTATGGTAGTTGTTTCGTTGTATAGCTATCTTTCTGCTGACGTTATAAGGAAAAATCAACAGAGCAATCTTGACGAAGTACTGTTGCAGAGACAGAAGTCTGATAAGCTGCTAAATAACGTTATGCAGATTTCAGGTGGAATGACAGAAGGAATTGATAGAATATATGAGAAAGTGCAGCGCCTTCAAAATGCTGCTGTTTTGACTCAGGAGGCTATGGGAGAGGTGCTTAAAGGAAGCACTGAGACAGCTGATGCCGTGCAGCTTCAGCTTATGCAGACTCATGAAATAGAAGAGAAGACTGAGAATGTAGATAATGCTGTTTTAGCAATTAAAGATAATATGAATCATACAATGAATGTGATAGAAAAGGGCTCAAAAGGCATGGATCAGCTTGTAAGTCAGGTGGAATCTTCAGTAAAAGAGGGTCAGCAGGCTGCTAAAGATTTGGAAAATCTTGACTCATACATAGGACAAATGAATTCGATAGTCGAGATTATTAGCAATATTGCTTCACAGACAAGCCTTCTTGCGTTGAATGCTAGTATTGAAGCAGCAAGAGCCGGTGAATCGGGCAGAGGGTTTTCGGTTGTTGCCACAGAGATTTCTGCTATGGCTAATCAGACTACAGACGCCACAAAGGAGATAACAGATTTAATAAACAATGTTGCCTCTGCTGTAACAAGTGTAGTTGAAGTAGTAAAAGGAATGATTGATGCGATAAATAATGAAAAGAAACTTACAGAGTCTACAAAGAAGCATTTTAACGATATATTATCGTCTTCAGATCAAATTAATGACAGAGTTAGAGGGTTGGTTGACGATATAAGTAAACTTACAGAAGCTAACAGGGAAATTGCTGAGTCTATTCAGACTATTTCAGCTGTTTCTGAGGAAGTTTCAGCCCATTCAAATGAAACATTTGAGTCACAGAGTTCAAATACAGATACATTGGGTGAAGTAATGGATATTGCAAATGAGTTAAAGGCTCTTACTGAAAAAATTTAAATTATAACAGGTGTTTAATATATTAAATTTAATGTTGTAAGCAAGTCCCATAATTATGCAAAAAAAATTAGTTAAATGTATCAGCAGGAGTTAAGCTCCTGCTGAAATTCTGTCCGGCAAAATATGCCTGTAAGGAAGTTTGAAATGAATAGGTAAATATCTATATTGATTGTTATAAGTTATTTATATATTGGCGGATATCTCGTGTTGATGAAGATATTTTTCTTTAGTTGCCAATCCGCCTCTAATGTGCCGTTCGGATTTATTTATATCTAATACTTTTCGTACTTCTTTTGCAAGGCTTGGATTAATTAGTAAAAGTCGTTCAGCTACATCTTTATGTACAGTGCTTTTGCTGATACCGAATTTTTTTGCTGTCTCTCTGACAGTGGCGTTCTGTTCAATAATATAATTGGCAATATTAATTGCTCTTTCTTCAATATATGCTTTCAAAAATAACTCCAGAAGGTTGATTTGTACAATGTATGTTTAATTTGTGATAAATATGTCTAAAAAATATGATAAAGAATAGGGTGTGGCGTTAACAGCAAGTTTACAATTTATTCGGTGAAGACAGCGTGTTTAACAGATATTAAAATAATTCAAAAATAATTTGCTTTATTTTGGTAGTTGGTGTATCATTATATAAGTAGAAAGATAGTAAAATTCTATACTTAAGAAATGTGACAGGAGTGACTATATGGATTTTGATAATATAATTGGGCAGTCCTTAAATAAAGGAGATAAGCTTCGTATAGTACAAGAGTTAGTTCCTGGCAAACAAATTACATTAGCACATGTAATAGCCAGTCCAGATAAAATTATTTACAAGAAATTAGGATTGGATCCAAGTCAGGATTATCGGCGTTCCGCTATTGGGATTCTTACAATATCGCCAAGTGAAGTTTCAGTAATAGCCGGTGATATTGCACTTAAAACTGCGAATGTTGAAATGGGTTTTATTGACAGATTCAGCGGTACATTAATTTTTACTGGTCTGGTTGCTGAAGTTGAGGCTGCAATGCAGGCAATTATGAAATATACTAAAGAGGTTTTAGGATTTACAACATGTGAGATGACAAGAACATGAAAAAAATTATACTTATGGGTAGAAGTGAGTGTGGTAAAACTACTCTTCGTCAGGCGCTTAAGGGGAATAAAATTTATTATCAGAAAACACAATATATAAATCATTATGATGTAGTAATTGATACTCCTGGTGAATATGCAGAGAATAATACATTGGGCAGAGCATTGGCACTTTATTCATTTGAGGCAGATGTAGTAGGTTTGTTAGTTTCCGCAATTGAACCATATTGTTTGTTTCCGCCGTGTGTAACAGCGGCTTCAACAAGACCGGTTATAGGTATAGTAACACAGATAGACAACAGTGAGGCAAATGTTGACAGAGCCAAATCATGGCTTGAACTTGCAGGTTGTAAAGATATTTTTTTGGTAAGTTCTTATACCGGAGAGGGAATATGGCAGATTTTGGAGTATTTAAAAGAAGATGGCGATGTACTTCCATGGACAGAAGAGGAAGCAAAAAAACCAAGAGAAGTATTATCTACAAAGAGTTTAGGGGAATAATTACAGTTGTAATATGTTAGGGCGACAGCCATAGGATAAATCTTAGGTTGCCGTCCTATTAGTACATACTATAATTTATAGTCAAATATTGAGTGGAGGTGAATTTGTTGAAAAAATATTTTGTTGCAGTTGTAATAACAGCAGCGTTATTATTGTCAGGCTGCGGATCTGGAGAGAGTTATTTTGATAAAGCTCAGAAAGAGTTAGAAAACGGAAATTTTGAAGATGCTTATGATAATTATAACAAGGCAATAATGGAAGATCAGGAGCTTGGCATGTCATACAGAGGAGCTGGGATATGCAGTTTTATGGAGGGAGATTATGGAAAAGCAGAAGAATTTTTTGTCAGGTCACTGCAGGAGTCAAAAGGGATAGTTGGAGATGTAGAGATGGATTTATCTTACTATCTTGCAGAATGTTATGTATGTCAGGGCAAAAATGATGAAGCTCTTGAAGTGTATTCTAATATTTTAGATTATGACAATTCACAGAATGATGCAAGGCTATACAGAGGCATTTTATATGTAAGCAAAGGTGAGACAGATAAGGCAAAGAAAGATTTTAAAAAGGCTGCAGATGCGAATAGTGATTCTATAAGTTATTACTATCATATATATCAGTCTCTTGCAGGGTGCCAGGATGAAGACGCACAAGATTATTTACAAAAAGGTCTTGCTTGTAAAGGGGACAGTGCTGAAGATATTTATATGAAGGCATGCCTATATAATGCTTCAGGCGATACAGAATCAGCATTGGAGCTTTTGTTGAAGAGTAAGAAAGAAGGGTATGGTAAGGCTTCGTTTTTAATGGGTCAAATATACGAAAACAGAGGAGATTTAGCTTCAGCAATATCAAATTACGACGATTACATTAAAGTCTCTAATGTATCAGTGCCAGAATATGTTCAAATAATAAACTGCCGTATTAAGTCAGGTGACAAAGACGGGGCTAAGGCAGATTGTGAAAAGGCAGTTACTAACGCCGCTCCTTCACAGCTGCAGTCAATGAAATTTGAACAGATTGTGGCATTGGAGAAAATGGGAGAATTTGAAGAGGCTAAGGAAAAGATGGTGCAATATTTATCAGCATATCCAGATGATGAGAAAGCATTGCGTGAAAGTGAATTTTTGCAGACCAGATAAGAAAGAGAGGGTGTATGAAATGAAGATATTAATTAAAAACGGTCTTGTAATTGATCCAAAAACTAAAACAGAAGAAATATCAGATATTTTAATCGAGGATTCAGTAATAAAAAAAATAGACAAAACAATTGAAGATCTGTCTGATAAGATTATTGATGCTAAAGGATGTTTCATAATGCCTGGTTTTATAGATCTGCATGTTCATTTGAGAGAACCGGGATTTGAGCATAAAGGAACTATTGAATCAGAATCAAAGGCAGCGGCATGCGGAGGTTATACAACAATATGTGCAATGCCAAATACTAAGCCTGTAATTGATAATAAACACAGGGTGGATTTTATTCATAATAAAGCGGCTGATGTTGCTCCTATTAATGTGCTGCAAATAGGAGCAATAACAAAAAAACAGGAAGGTAAAGAAATTGCTGATATAGAAGAAATGGTTAAAGCGGGCAGTCCTGCTATTAGTGAGGATGGAAAATCAGTAATGAATCTTGACTTGTATGTCAAAGCTATGAAAATTGCCAATAATCTTGATATACCTGTTATGGCGCATTGTGAAGATAAAACACTTGCGTTGGACGGCGCTGTTAATGACGGCCCTAAGGCTGCGGAACTGGGAGTTGCAGGAATATGCAATGATGTAGAAGATGTTATTATAATAAGGGATATTATTCTTGCTAAATCTACAGGCGTACACCTTCATTTATGCCATTGCTCAACGGAGGAGAGTGTTGAGGAGATTCGAATAGCAAAAGAAAAAGGGTTGCGGGTGACCGCAGAGGTTTGTCCTCATCATTTTGTGCTGACTGAAGATGATATTCCGGGGAATGACGCTAACTTTAAAATGAATCCGCCACTTCGTTCCAAAAAGGATGTTGAGGCTTTAAGAAATGGACTAAAAGAAGATATAATCGAAGTTATTGCAACCGATCATGCTCCTCATCATATAGATGAAAAAAAACAGTCAATTGCCAATGCTCCGTTTGGAATAATTGGGCTGGAGACAGCGGCATCACTCACATACACATATCTGGTTGAGGGCGGTTATCTGACAAGGATGCAGATGGCAGAGAAGATGAGCTATAATCCGGCAAAAATCATTCATCTGGACAAAGGTATGATAGTAGAAGGAAAAACTGCGGATTTAGTTATGTTTGATCCAAATGCAGAGTATATAATAGATGCAAAGAATTTTAAGTCAAAAGCGGTAAACAGTCCTTTTGTGGGAATGAAAGTTAAAGGTAAAGTTAAATGTACTATATGCGGTGGAGAAATCGTATATCAGGAGGATTAAAAATGATTGATAAACTATGTAAAAAAATTAAGAAACTACAGGCGCCGATTGTAGTTGGGCTTGATCCGATGCTCGATTATATTCCGCCTCATCTTATTGAAAAGTCTTTTAATGAATATGGCGAGACTCTTCTTGGCGCGTCTGAAGCTGTATGGCAGTATAACAAACAAATAGTAGATGCTATATATGATCTTATTCCTGCTGTAAAACCACAGATTGCAATGTATGAGCAGTTAGGTATTGAAGGTCTTAAAGTATATAAGCGAACAGTTGATTATTGTAAAGAGAAGGATTTAACAGTAATTGGAGATGTGAAAAGAGGTGATATAGGATCTACATCCGCCGCATATGCCACAGCGCATCTTGGTAGGATTACAGTTGGTTCTAAAGAGTATTCATTATTTGATGAAGATTTTGCAACTGTTAATCCATATCTGGGCAGTGATGGAATTAAACCTTTTATTGATGTTTGTAAAAAGGAAGGAAAAGGATTATTTATACTGGTAAAGACCTCTAATCCTTCAAGCGGGGAATTTCAGGATCAAGAGATTGACGGTAAGCCGCTTTATGAACTTGTCGGTGAAAAGGTTGCGCAATGGGGTGAGGAACATATGGGAGAGAATTACAGTTACATTGGCGCTGTTGTAGGTGCAACGTATCCTCAGATGGGTAAAGTTCTAAGAAATATAATGCCTAAATCCTTTATACTTGTACCAGGTTATGGTGCCCAGGGAGGAAAGGGAGCAGATTTAGTTCATTATTTTAATAAAGATGGTCTTGGTGCGATTGTTAATTCATCAAGAGGAATTATAGCAGCTTATAAACAGGATAAATATGTAAAGTTCGGTGCAGAAAATTTTGCAGATGCTTCCAGAGAAGCGGTTAAGGATATGATAAAAGATATTGACAATGCATTGAAGACAGCATTATAAGGAGCAGATGAGGATGAAAGGAAAATATAAACAAAATGCAGTTGTTATTCGTCAGGAAGAAATTGCTAATGATGTGTACAGTTTATGGGTTAGGGCTGATAAAGTAGCTAGAGAGGCTAGTGCGGGTCAATTTGTTGCGCTTTACAGCAGAGACGGCAGCAGAATATTGCCAAGGCCTATTAGTATATGTGAGATTGATGAAACAGACAGTGCTATACATCTTGTGTATCGTGTTGCGGGAAAGGGTACGAGTGAGTTCAGTAAATTTCGTTCAGGCAGGCATATAGAAGTTATGGGACCGCTTGGAAATGGATTTCCTATTAAAGATAAGAAGGCGTTTATTATTGGCGGCGGTATAGGTATTCCTCCAATGCTTCAGTTGGCTAAGCAGTTAAAATGTGATAAGCAGATTATTTTAGGTTATCGGGATAATCAGATATTTCTTGCGGACAAGTTCAGGAAACATGGTGAACAGTTTATAGCAACTGAAGATGGTTCAGTGGGAACAAAAGGAAATGTAATAGATGCAATAAGAGAGAATAAATTAAATGCAGATATAATATATGCCTGCGGACCAGCGCCAATGTTAAAAGCAATTAAGGCTTATGGGGAAGAAAATCAGATTGAGACATGGATATCTATAGAAGAGAGAATGGCATGCGGTGTTGGTGCATGTCTTGGCTGTGTATGTGAATCTAAAGATAAAGATCCTCACAGTAATGTTAATAATAAAAGGATTTGTAAGGATGGTCCTGTATTTTTGGCGCAGGAGGTGGAGATATAATGAATATGAAAGTAAATATTGCGGGTGTTGAACTTGACAATCCTGTTATGACAGCATCGGGAACATTTGGATCAGGGGAAGAATATTCAGATTTTGTTGATTTAAATAAAATTGGTGCGGTTGTAACAAAAGGGGTTTCTAATGTGCCATGGTCTGGCAATCCTACGCCAAGAATAGCAGAAACATATGGCGGTATGTTAAATGCTATTGGTCTTCAGAATCCGGGCGTTGATTTATTTATCGAAAGAGATATTCCTTATTTAAAAAAATTTAACTGTAAAGTTGTAGTTAATGTGTGTGGAAAAACTTCAGCTGATTACTGCGAGGTTGTAGAGCGTTTATCAGACGAGGCAGTTGACTTGCTGGAGATAAATATTTCCTGTCCAAATGTAAAAGAGGGCGGCATTGCTTTTGGTCAAAGTGCGAAGTCAGTTGAGGATATAACTAAAGAAATTAAAAAACATTCAAAACAGCCTGTCATTATGAAGTTAAGTCCAAATGTAACAGATATCTCTGAGATGGCAAGAGCCGCCGAGTCAGGTGGTGCAGATGCAATTTCACTTATAAATACTCTAACAGGAATGAAAATAGATATTCATAAGAAAACGTTTGCATTGGCAAATAGGACTGGAGGCTTGTCAGGTCCAGCGATAAAACCTGTTGCCGTTAGAATGGTTTATGAGGCGGCAAACGCTGTAAAACTCCCGGTTATTGGCATGGGTGGGATTGTAAATGCCGAGGATGCAATTGAGTTCATTTTGGCTGGCGCATCTGCTGTGTCAGTAGGAACGGCCAATTTTATGAATCCAACGGCAACTGTTGATGTTATAGAAGGCATTAAAGAATATATGAGTAAATATAATTTAGACAACATAAATGATTTGGTCGGAATGGTAAAATAAATGTTGCCCGCAGCTTGCTGCGGGACATTTTAACCCGACGAAACAATGCGATTGAAAAGCTGCTGTATTTATGATAAAATAACTAACAAAGTCAGATAATAAGGAGAAATATGGAAAATGGAAAGATATAAGGAAGAATTTATTGAGTTTATGATTGATTGTGAAGTTTTAAAATTTGGGGATTTTGTTACTAAGAGTGGAAGGAAGACACCATTTTTTATAAATACAGGGTTTTATAGAACAGGAGCACAGCTTAGAAAATTAGGAGAATATTACGCAAAAGCTATTAAGACAGCGTTTAGTCTGGAATTTGATGTTCTTTTTGGTCCTGCATATAAAGGTATACCTCTTTCTGTTGCGGCTGCAATGGCAATAAGTGAGCATTATAACAAAGATATTCGTTACTGTTCTAACAGAAAAGAGATTAAAGATCATGGAGATAAGGGTATTTTACTTGGCAGTCCAATAAACGATGGAGATAAAGTTATAATTATTGAAGATGTCACTACAGCTGGTACATCAATTCAGGAAACTTTGCCAATAATAAAAGAGCAGGGAAATGTTAATCTTGCTGGTCTTGTAGTTTCTGTTGACCGTATGGAGAGAGGTCAGGGTACTAAAAGTGCACTTAGAGAGATAGAAGATAATTATGGTTTTAAGACTACTGCGATTGTTACAATGAAAGAGGTTATAGAACATTTATACATGAGGCCTTATAAAGATAATATAATTATTGATGAGGCGTTAAAGATGAAGATTGATGATTATTATAAGCAGTATGGTGCAGATTAATATTATTTTAAAATATCTATAAATTGAAAGGAGATTTATATATGCAGGAGAAAAGTTATAAGACTATGAAAAAAGTTGGAGGATGTAATATTGCAATAGGTGTTATCTCAATTATTTCAGGTGTTGTATGCGGAATACTTATGATAGTAAATGGAGCTAAATTATTGAAAAATAAGTCAGATATGTTATTCTAGCCAATTATAGAATTGGGTGGTTTTAATTAATGAAAAAAAGAAAATTAAGAAAAGTAATTTCGAGATTATTGTTTGTTTTATATCTGGTTGTGTTGTTATTTTTAGTATTTGGCGCCGACAGAATGGCAAGCAGCGGATATAATTATAATCTTGTGTTGTTTAGTGAGATTAAGCGATTTATAAAATATCGTCATATAGTGGGATATAAAGCTTTTTTAGCAAATGTTGTCGGTAATTTTGTAGTATTTATACCTTTTGGATTTTTACTGCCCACACTTACTCGATACAAATATAATTTTATTTTTTTAACACTTCTGTCCTTTGAGTTTAGTTTGATTATTGAATTGACGCAGTTATTTACAAGGTTAGGCAGTTTTGACGTTGATGATCTGCTGCTTAATACATTAGGCGGAAGCGCAGGATATATACTATATAAAATCAGCCGGCTTATATATGATGTTTACGATGCCAAAAAGCATAAAGGTGAAAGTTTGCGGGAATAAAAGTACTTCAGGGAGGTTCACATGGGAAAAAAGAGCGCATTATCATTTGGTGGACAAAAGATTTCCCAGAAAGGAATTTTTTCAATAATATTAGGTGTAATTTCAGCTGCAGCGGGTTTTGTACTAATAATTATTTCAGGTATAAGTTATGGAAAAGCTGGAGAAGTAATCGGTGCGTGCGGTATTGTTGCTGTAGTTACCTCTGTATTGGGAGTAGTTTTTTCTGTACTGGGAGCAAAGGAGGAAGACACTGAGAAGATTCCAGTGTATATAGGTTTTATAATCAATTTAATAATAACAATTGCATGGGGATGTATTTTTTCAATAGGTATTTAAAATTTTTTGGGCGGATTAATATTTTAATTATAGATAGGAGGACCTTAAATGGATTACCGTGAGAGGTTTGCAGAAGAAAATGAAAGTGTTAGAGAGAGAATGGAACTTATATCTGACAGGATATTGCAGATTGAGCACAAGCCTGAAGTTGCTGAGATATATGCAGACTATTTTAAGAAGACAGCCGGGTTTTTGATAAATTTAAAAGACACTTTTCAGTTAGTAAAATCAGGTGAAATTGAAAATATGCCGTTTGAAAAACTTCAGTCAGTTAATAAATTATTATACAATGATATACTTGCTGATAATTATGAGAATAGTTATGCAAATCCTAAATTTTCATGCCGAAAATTAGGTGAGGGATATGGAAGACTATTATCATTTCTGGTAAGTGAGATTAGAAGTGTAATTGGCAGTGTATTTGAATGTAATCTTACTCCGTTGGTACTCTATTCTGAATTGTTTGTTGAAGTGTATAATGCGTTTGAGGACGTAATGGTTACAGAGGAGCAGATAAAACATATATTATATTGGTTTGTCAGTGATTATTCTGACTATATGATTGAAGATAGAATTGCAGAACAGTTAGATGTAAACAGAACATTTGCAAATGATATAATTACAGATTCTGATTTGAATGATTTAAGATATTTGTTCAGATTTGGTGAATATATTACCGAAAATGAGATTGGAACAGCAAGACATTTAAATTCAATGTCTGAAGATGAGATTGAGCGTCTTGCCACTGTGTTTACGGAAGGTTATCGTCTTGGGTTTGTTAATACAAATAAAGATTTGTCTATAAAAAGTATAGTTAATATACGTTACCATCTGGGATTTGAACGGATAATTAAAAAAGCTATTAAAAATTTTGAGAAACTTGGACTAAAGTCAACAATTTATAGAGCTTCAGGTTCTGCAGTACACAGCAGGATAGGATATGAAGGGGCACAGGCAAACAGACAGTACATTTATGATCATAAAAATGACAGAGCTCTCTTTCTCGATAAAGCATATATTGACAGACGTCTTGGCGTTTTGAGATCAACATATGAAAAGTATGAAAAAGAAGCTTCACAGTTTGCAGGTCCGGCAGTAATGGAGGTTTTTGGTGAAGAACCATTTTCACCTGAGAATAAAGAGGAAAATTACAGTCTGTCGCAGTCTCAGCAGAAGCTTGCGGTTGAGCTTGCAAACAGCTCTAGTCAGATTGTTAATAAATATATTCATGGGGAAGAAAGAAGTTTTACAATAATTTCATTTCCTACACCGGATATCGGAGAGTCTTTCAGAGAAATCTTTGATGCGGTAGTGGAAATAAATACTCTTGATTATAAGAAATATGAGCAGATACAGCAGTGTATTATAGATACGTTAGATTTGGGAGAGTATGTTCATATTGAAGGAATGAACGGCAATAAAACTAATTTAAATGTATATTTGCATCCGTTGAATAATCCAAATGAGGAAACAATTTTTGAAAATTGTGTGGCTGATGTTAATATACCTGTTGGAGAAGTCTTCACTTCGCCGCAGTTAAAAGGCACTGAGGGCTGCCTTCATGTAAAAAAAGTTTTTTTAAATGAACTTGAGTATAAAGATTTAGAAATTCAGTTTAAAGATGGAATGATTATCGATTATAACTGTAAAAATTTTGTAAGAGAAGAAGAGAATAAGAAGTATGTAAAAGAAAATGTATTATATCATCATGATACGCTTCCTTTGGGAGAGTTTGCTATTGGAACAAATACAACAGCTTATGTTGTTGCTGGTAAATATAATCTTGCTGCTAAACTTCCTATTTTAATTGCAGAGAAAATGGGGCCGCATTTTGCAGTTGGAGATACATGTTACAGTTGGCAGGAAGACACAAAGGTGTATAATCCTGACGGTAAGGAAATTATAGCAAAGGATAATGAACATACACTTATTAGAAAAGAAGATTCAGGAAAAGCTTATTTTAATTGTCATACGGATATAACTATTCCATATGATGAACTTGGAAATTTGTCTGTTGTCACAAAGGCAGCAGAGAAAATAGATGTTATAAAAAACGGGCGTTTTGTTTTGGCTGGAACCGAAAGTCTTAACGATGCTTTCAATTAAAAGGAGGATATTATGAAACCGGTAGTTGGTATTGTAATGGGTAGTGATTCAGATTTAAAAATTATGGCTAAGGCGGCAGAGTTTTTTGACAGTATGGATATTCAGTATGAGCTTACTGTAATTTCCGCACACCGCACGCCGGACAAGTTCTTAAATTATATGAGAACTGCAAAAGAACGGGGGCTGAAAGTTATTATCGGCGGCGCAGGAGGCGCGGCACACCTTCCGGGAATGGCAGCAGCGCTCACACCTCTTCCGGTAATTGGAGTTCCTATTGAGACAAAGGCGCTCGGAGGTTTGGATTCTCTGTATTCAATTGTACAGATGCCTTCAGGCATTCCAGTTGCAACCGTTGCAATTAATGGCGCTGCAAATGCAGCTATTTTGGCAGCTAAAATTATGGCTGTAGAAGATGATGAATTAAATGAAAAGTTAGTAAAATACTCACAGGATATGGCTGCAAAGGTTGAGGCGAAAGCAGAAAAAATAGAAAAAATCAAATATAAAGCTTATTTAGAGCAGATGTAATGGGAGGATATGAAAATGGACTACAAGAATGCAGGTGTTGATATCGAGGCTGGTTACAGGTCTGTTGATTTAATGAAAAGGCATGTTATGGAGACTATGAGACCGGAGGTTTTAACAAATCTTGGTGGATTCTCAGGAGCTTTTTCAATGGAATCCTTTAAAAATATGGAGAAACCTACATTAGTTTCAGGTACGGACGGTGTCGGAACAAAATTGAAACTTGCGTTTATATTAGATAAACATGATACGGTCGGAATTGATTGTGTTGCAATGTGTGTAAATGATATTGCATGTGCCGGCGGAGAACCATTATTTTTCCTTGATTACATAGCATGCGGTAAAAATGAGCCTGAGAAAATAGCAACTATTGTAAGTGGTGTTGCTGAGGGGTGTAAGCAGTCAAATGCAGCTCTTATTGGCGGGGAAACTGCAGAAATGCCGGGATTTTATCCAGTTGATGAATATGATCTTGCCGGATTTGCGGTAGGTATTGTTGATGAGTCAAAGCTTATAACAGGAAAGGACTTAAAAGCAGGAGACGTGCTGATTGGTATTGCGTCAAGCGGAATTCACAGTAATGGTTTTTCACTTGTGAGAAAAGTCTTTAATATGAAGAGAGAAGCGCTTAATACATACTATGAATCTCTTGGAAGGACATTAGGTGAGACGCTTATTGTTCCTACTAAAATTTATGTTAGAGCATTAAAAGCGGTTAAAGATGCCGGGATTAAGATTAAAGGCTGCAGTCATATTACAGGAGGCGGTTTTTATGAGAATGTTCCGCGTATGCTTAAAGAGAACACACATGCTGTAATTGAGAAAAATAGTTACCCAGTTTTGCCAATTTTTGGAATGTTATCAAAGGATGGAGACATTGCCGAACAGATGATGTACAATACATTTAATATGGGTATTGGTATGGTTCTTGCAGTAGATAAAGCTGATGCGGATAAGACTATAGAGGCTGTAAAGTCAGCTGACGAGGTTCCTTATATTATTGGTAGAATTGACAGGGGAGAAAAGGGAGTTACGATATGTTAAAAATAGCAGTGTTAGTATCCGGGGGAGGAACTAATCTTCAGGCTGTTATAGATGCAATTGATAATGGTACTATTACAAATGCAGAGATTACTGCTGTAATAAGCAATAATAAAAATGCATTTGCTTTGGAGAGAGCAAGAAACAGCGGTATAAATGCAATAAGTATCTCACCAAAGGATTTTGAAAATAGAGATTTATTTAATGATGCGCTGATAAAGACAGTTGGTGAAAGCGGTGCAGATTTAATAATATTGGCAGGATTTTTAGTAGTTTTGCCAAAAAAAATGACTGAAAATTATGAGAATCGCATAATAAATATACACCCTTCATTAATCCCATCATTTTGTGGCAAAGGTTTTTATGGTTTAAAAGTTCATGAAGAGGTGTTAAAAAGGGGAGTAAAAGTAACTGGGGCTACATGCCATTTTGTGGATTCTGGGACAGATACAGGTCCTATTATATTACAGAAAGCCGTAGATGTATATGAGGGTGATACGCCTGAGGTTTTACAGAGAAGGGTTATGGAACAAGCAGAGTGGATAATATTGCCGAAAGCAGTGAATTTAATAGCTAATGGTAAAATACATGTAGAAGATGGAAGGGTAATAACAGTTGCGTAAATATATAGGAGGAAGAAATGAAGGTTTTAATAGTTGGGAGCGGCGGAAGAGAACATGCTATTGCTTGGAAGGTTGCTCAGAGTCCTAAAGTTGATAAAATATACTGTGCGCCGGGTAATGCTGGTATTGAGGAATATGCAGAATGTGTTGCAATTGGAGCAATGGAATTTGATAAACTTGTAAGTTTTGCAAAAGAAAAAAAGATAGATTTGACTATCGTAGGTATGGATGATCCATTAGTCGGGGGTATTACTGATTCCTTTGAAGAGGCAGGGCTTAGAGTTTTCGGACCAAGGAAAAATGCGGCCGTACTGGAAGGTTCAAAAGCATTTTCAAAAGATTTAATGAAAAAGTATAATATACCTACTGCTGCATATGAAAACTTTGATTCAGCAGAGGAGGCAATTAAATATTTAGAGACAACTGACTATCCGATTGTATTGAAGGCGGACGGTTTAGCTCTTGGAAAAGGAGTGTTGATTTGCAGCACCTTTGAGGAAGCCAAGGAAGGCGTTAAGTCAATTATGTTGGATAAGCAGTTTGGAAATGCAGGTAATAGACTTGTTATAGAAGAGTTTATGACAGGCAGAGAAGTATCAGTTCTCTCTTTTGTCGATGGAAAGACAATAAAAACTATGACTTCAGCGCAGGATCACAAGAGGGCAAAAGATGGTGATAAAGGTTTAAATACCGGAGGAATGGGAACATTTTCTCCTAGTCCTTTCTATACTGAAGAGGTTGATGAATTCTGTAATAAATATATTTATCAGGCAACAGTAGATGCGATGGCAAAAGAGGGCAGAGAATATAAGGGAATTATATTTTTTGGTCTTATGCTTACGGATAAAGGACCGAAAGTTTTAGAATACAATGCTCGTTTTGGAGATCCGGAGGCGCAGGTTGTATTGCCAAGAATGAAAAATGATATTATAGATGTTATAGAGGCATGTATTGATGGAAATTTGAATACAATTAATTTACAGTTTGAAGATAACGCTGCAGTTTGTGTAGTACTTGCATCTGACGGTTATCCGGTAAGCTATGAAAAAGGTTTTGTTATAAATGGCTTAGAGAATTTTAAGAATAAAGATGGATATTATGTATTTCATGCAGGTTCAAAGAGAACTGACGAAGGTATTGTGACAAACGGAGGAAGAGTTCTTGGTGTAACTGCAAAAGGTTCTACACTGCAGGAGGCAAGAAAGAATGCATATGAGGCAGTCAAATGGATTGACTTTGAAAATAAATATATGCGTAATGATATAGGTAAAGCTATTGATGAGGCATAGGCTGACTTAAAATTAGTGCAGGAGGATTACCAAATGCGTAAGGGATATACAAAGATGGCCCAGCAGGTGCTGGACTTAGCAAGTAAAGAATCGAAGAAATTAAAACATGGTTATGTTGGTACTGAACATATACTGCTCGGACTATTGGCAGTAGAGGACAGTGTTGCAGCTATTGTTTTAAAGACAGCTGAAGTGGAACCTTACAAAGTTCGTTCTATGATTGAAGAATTAATTAGTCCGGGAACGGTGGAATTACTCTCAAAGGATAATTTTTCTCCGAGAGCGAGAAGAATTTTAAATGAAAGTATATCAGAGGCAGAAAGATTTAAAAAAGAAGAAGTTGGAACAGAGCATATACTTATAGCTATATTAAAGGATACTGAGTGTGCTGCTTCTAAACTTCTTCGAACAATGGCTGTAAGCATTCAGATGTTGTATTCAGATCTGATGCTGGCAATTGGTGAGGATCCGAATAGATTTAAAGAAGATTTTAGGAAAAGTAATAAGTATGGCTCAAGTACAACTCCAACACTTGAGCATTACGGCAGAGATCTGACAAAGATGGCAAGAGAAGAATTGTTAGATCCTATTATTGGAAGAGATGATGAACTTAGAAGATTAATTCAAATTTTGAGCAGACGAACAAAAAATAATCCGTGTCTTATTGGCGAACCCGGTGTAGGTAAAACCGCCATTGTAGAGGCTTTGGCCCAAAGAATTGTAAATGGTACTGTTCCTCAGACCGTGTTAAATAAGAGAGTTGTAACATTAGATTTGTCTGGTATGGTTGCCGGCTCAAAATACAGAGGAGAGTTTGAAGAAAGAATTAAGAAAGTAATTAAAGAGGTTCGTAAATCAGATGATGTAATTCTTTTTATTGATGAGATTCATACGATAATTGGCGCAGGCGGCGCAGAGGGAGCTATAGATGCGGCTAATATTTTAAAACCTGCATTGGCGCGCGGTGAGATTCAGGTGATCGGCGCTACAACAATAAGCGAGTTTAGAAAATATTTTGAGAAGGATGCAGCTTTAGAGAGGCGCTTTCAGCCGGTCGATGTACATGAGCCGGATAAAGAGAAAGCTATAGATATTTTAAAAGGTATACGTTTAAAATATGAGCAGCATCATAATGTAAATATTACTGATGAGGCGTTAGAGACAGCGGTTGTTATGTCAATGCGATATATAAACGATAGAAACCTGCCGGATAAAGCGATAGATTTAATTGATGAAGCGTCATCAAAAGTTAGAATTGAAGGATTTCATGCACTTCCTCAAGTACAGAATTTAAGAGAGGAGATTGCTGCTCTTAAATCACAGAAAGAACTTGCATTAATAGAGAACAGATTTGAAGAAGCGAAAGTTTTTAATACAGAACAGAAAAAAGCAGAGAAGAAATTAGATAAACTTAACAATAAACAGCGTCAGATGGTCTTAAACGGAGAAGAAGTTTTAATTGTTTCTGAGAAAGATATCGCTCAGGTTGTATCTAATTGGACTAAAATTCCTGTTACACAGCTTGAGGAGAAGGAGTATGACAGACTTCTGAAACTGGAAAAGGTCCTTCACAGAAGAGTAATCGGACAGGATGAGGCAGTTACAGCTCTTGCAAAAGCTGTTAGGCGCAGCAGAGTTGGTTTAAAATCTCCGAGCAGACCTATTGGATCATTTTTGTTTCTCGGACCTACCGGTGTGGGAAAGACAGAACTGTCAAAAGCTTTGGCTGAGGCATTGTTTGGAAATGAGAATTCGCTTATTAGGGTTGATATGTCTGAATATATGGAAAAGCACAGCGTATCTAAATTAATAGGTTCGCCACCAGGATATGTTGGATTTGATGATGGCGGACAGCTTAGTGAGAAAGTGCGTAGAAATCCATATTCTGTAATACTTTTTGATGAGATAGAAAAGGCTCATCCTGATGTATTTAACATATTACTTCAAGTATTGGATGATGGACATATAACTGATTCTAAGGGAAGAAAAGTAGATTTTAAAAATACAGTGCTGATAATGACATCAAATGCTGGGGCAATGTCAATTGTGGAACCTAAAAAGTTAGGTTTTATAACAGATACCAGTGAGGAGAATGATTATCAGAGAATGAAATCTGATGTAATGGAAGAGGTTAGAAGAATATTTAAACCGGAATTTTTAAATCGTATAGATGAGACAATTGTATTTAGAATGCTTGTTAAAGATGACTTAAAGAAAATTGTCACTCTGCTCTTAAAAGGCTTAACAGCAAGATGTAAAGAGCAGCTTAATATTACGCTTACAGTTAGGGATTCTGCTAAACAGCTTATTGTAGAATCCGGAAGTGATATGAAGTATGGCGCAAGACCGCTTAGAAGGACTATTCAAAATAAAGTTGAAGATGAATTGGCAGAGGAGATATTAAGCGGTAATATTAAATCAGGTGATAAAGTGTTTGTTGGCAGAAAGAAAGACAAATTAGTTTTTACAGTTGATGATAAAAATAAATAAACAGGAGGATAATCATTATGGCAGCAGTAAAAGAACTAATTCGCAAAGAGAGCGATAACACAATCAGTTTCGGAGATTTTACATTGGACAAAAAGACAAAACTTGATAATTTTGAGTATCAGGGTGATCTGTACAAAGTAAAGACATTTAATGAAATTACAAAGCTTGAGAAAAACGGTTCTTTTGTCTATGAATCAGTTCCAGGAACAGCAGTTGAACATTTAAAAGAGACAGAAATTGGGATGACTTTTAATGTCGAAGGACCAGAAGATGCTCAAATTACTGTTGGACTTGAGGAGGATACAGAATACAAGGTTCTTGTAGGCGGTGAGGATGCCGGATTTATGAAAACCAACCTTGGCGGTAAATTATCTTTGAGTGTTGAACTTGAAGAGGGTGCAGCTGTAGAAGTAGAGATAGTTGCAAAATAATATGAGGAAATAATAGTGGCAAAATCAAAGAGTACGGGTTTCTTCTGTCAAAATTGCGGATATGAGGCTCCTAAATGGATGGGACAATGTCCTGGATGTCATGAGTGGAATACTTTGGTGGAAGAAACCGTTGTTACAAGATCATCATCTAAATCGAGCAGTCCAATCAGACTTTCAGAGAGCAAAGTTTCTGTACTATCAAGTATAGAAACTTCTGAGGACAGCAGAATTTCCACAGGAATAAAAGAGCTGGACAGAGTTTTGGGCGGAGGAGTTGTAGGCGGAAGCCTTGTTCTTGTAGGAGGGGACCCCGGGATTGGAAAATCTACACTCCTGCTGCAAATGTGCAGGAATTTATGCAATTATGGATATAAAGTTCTATATATATCTGGTGAAGAGTCTCTGCAGCAGATAAAGGGGAGAGCAGATCGTTTAGGAGTATTTCAAAACGAGATGTATCTGTTTTGTGAGACAAATCTCGCAGTAATTCAAGATATTATTTATAAAGAAAAACCCCAGTTAGTTGTAGTTGATTCTATTCAGACAGTGTATAAAGACGAAATATCATCAGCGCCAGGCAGTGTTTCTCAAGTGAGGGAAGCTGCAAATGTCTGCCTTATGATTGCAAAAGGAACGAATATACCAGTGTTTTTAGTCGGACATGTCACTAAGGAAGGTATGGTGGCAGGCCCTAGAGTTTTGGAACATATGGTAGACACAGTGTTGTATTTTGAAGGAGACCGCTCAGCAGCTTACAGAATACTAAGAGGTGTAAAAAATCGTTTTGGCTCAACTAATGAGATAGGTGTTTTTGAGATGATGTCCGACGGATTGGCAGAGGTAGCTAATCCGTCGGCATATATGCTTGAAGGCAGAAAAAAAGACGCTTCTGGTTCAATTGTTGCATGTTCAATGGAAGGGACAAGACCAGTATTAATGGAAGTTCAGGCACTTGTATGCAATACAAACTTTGGTATGCCTAGAAGGACAGCGACGGGGTTTGACTATAACCGTCTTAATCTTTTGATGGCAGTTTTAGAAAAGAAGTATTCTGTACATTTGTCAAACTATGATGCATATCTGAATATAGCCGGAGGTATGAAAGTAACTGAGCCGGCGGTGGATTTAGCAGTAGTTTTAGCGGTATATTCAAGTTTAAAAGATATTTCAGTAAAAAAAGAGACTGTAGTGTTTGGAGAGGTTGGACTAAACGGTGAAATAAGAAGTGTCAGTATGGCTTCTCAGAGAGTTCAGGAAGCAAAAAAACTAGGGTTTGCCAGATGCATAATTCCAAAGGCAAACTATGTAAAACTAAGGCAGGATGAGACAGAAGGAATAGAATGTGTAAGTGCAGAGCATGTAGGAGATGCACTTTCACTTTTATAAATTAAAAGGGGTGTGATTTTCCTATGAAAAAAACGATAGTTATTGCGTTGGGGCATGAAGCGTTGGGGGAGACGCTGCCAAAGCAGAAAGAAGCTTTGAAAAATGCCGTAAAAGCAGTGGCTGATATTGTTGAAGCTGATTACAATGTCGTTGTGACACACAGCAACGGTCCGCAAGTAAGTATGATCCATACAGCAATGACAGAGCTTAGCAAAAAACATTCTGAATATACGGTTTCTCCGATGAGTGTATGTTCGGCTATGAGTCAGGGATATATAGGATATGATTTACAAAATACTTTGAGAAGCGAGCTCTTAGACAGAGGAATATATAAGCCTGTGTGTACAATTCTTACACAAGTTATTGTCGATGCATATGATGATGCATTTGGACAGCCGAACAAAGAAATCGGACGATATATGACAGATGAAGAGGCAAAGCTGGAGGAAGATAAGAGCAATTATGTAACTAAGATAGAAGGAAAAGGATATCGGCGTGTAGTTGCATCTCCAAAGCCAATTGATATTGTTGAACTTGATTCTATAAAACTTCTTTCAGACTCAGGTCAGGTCGTTATAGCATGCGGCGGGGGCGGAATTCCTGTTATGGAACAGCTTAGTTCGCTGAAGGGCGCCAGCGCGGTTATTGAAAAAGATTTGGCTAGCGCACTGCTTGCAAAACAGATAAAAGCGGATGAACTGCTGATTTTATCTGCGGCAAATGGAGTCTATCTTAATTATGGAAGTGAAAATGAAAAGCTAATTGACAATATGACTACATTAGAAGCAGAGAAATATATTGATGAAGGTCAATTTGAGAAAAATACAATGCTTCCAAAGATTGAGGCAGCTTGTGATTTTTGTAATGCTGTATCTGGATCCCGTGCTGTTATTACATCAATGTCAAATGCAAAAAAGGCTGTTGAGGGAAGATGCGGAACAGTGATACATTGTTAAAATAATTAAAACTGAATTTTATATAAAAAAAAGCACATAATATATACAAAATTAGAAAAGTATGTATTATGTGCTTTTTGTATTTAAAATAAAAAAGGAGGAAGAGTATGAAAGATAAATTATTTGGGATTCTGCAAAGAGTTGGACGTTCATTTATGCTTCCTATAGCTATATTGCCCGTTGCGGGTTTGCTGCTTGGTATAGGAGGATCATTTACAAATGAGACAATGTTAAAAACTTACGGACTTATGAAAATAATGGGTCCGGGAACTATTTTAAACGCAATTTTTCTCGTTATGAGTGATGCGGGCAATATAGTTTTTGCAAATTTGCCTATTATATTTGCAATTGGTGTTGCAATAGGTATGGCAAAAAAAGAAAAAGAAGTTGCAGCGCTTGCGGCGGCAGTATCTTTTTTTGTAATGCATGCTTCTATCGGTGCGCTGATTAAACTTAACGGTGGTGCGGATGCATTTCTTAGAGGCGCTACGGAAGATGTCTGTGGAATAATTTCACTGCAGATGGGCGTTTTTGGCGGTATTATAGTGGGTATTGGTGTAGCGGCGCTGCATAATAAATTTTATAAAATAGAATTACCGCAGGTGCTGTCATTTTTTGGCGGAAGCAGATTTGTACCTATTATTTCTTCAGTAGTGTATACATTAGTAGGAATATTAATGTTTTTTATATGGCCGGCAATTCAAAATGGAATATATGCAGTCGGTGATTTAGTGTTAAATTCAGGCTATGCGGGAACATGGCTGTATGGTTTTATGGAGAGACTTTTAATACCATTTGGTCTGCATCATGTATTTTATATTCCGTTCTGGCAGACAGGAGTTGGAGGCAGTTTGGAAGTTGGAGGTCAGGTTATAGAGGGTGCTCAAAATATATTCTTTGCACAGCTCGCTGACCCGAATACAACTAAATTTGCAGTATCTGCAACAAGGTTTATGTCAGGTAAGTTCCCTCTTATGATTTTTGGTCTTCCGGGAGCAGCGCTGGCAATGTATCAGACAGCAAAAACTGAAAAGAAAAAGATAGTCGGAGGTTTGTTGTTATCAGCAGCGTTAACTTCAATGTTAACAGGTATTACAGAGCCTTTGGAATTTACATTCCTTTTTGTAGCTCCTCTATTGTATGGAATACATTGTGTATTTGCCGGAGCCGCCTATATGTTGATGCATATATTTGGTGTAGGCGTAGGTATGACATTCTCGGGTGGATTTATTGATTTGTTCCTGTTTGGTATATTACAGGGAAATGCAAAGACTAGCTGGGTATGGATTATAGTTATAGGTATTTTATATTTCATAGTTTACTATTTCTTATTTATGATACTGATTAAAAAACTTAATCTTAAAACGCCAGGAAGAGATGATTCTGAGGAAGTAAAATTATATCGTAGAAGTGATGTTGATGCTAAAAAGTCAGGTGCATCAGCAAACGATGAGATTTCTGCAAAAATATGTGAAGGTTTGGGAGGCATGTCTAATATATCTGATGTGGACTGCTGTGCTACTCGTTTAAGATGTACAGTGTATAAGTCAGATTTAGTTAAAGATGATATGTTAAAACAGACTGGAGCCTCTGGTGTTATTCATAAAGGTAATGGCGTGCAGATTATTTATGGTCCGAAAGTTACTGTAATAAAATCAAACCTTGAGGATTATATGGGAAATCTACCAGAAGATGATGGATTAAAGGTTGTAAATACTATTACAATATCCAGTCCGGTTACAGGTTTTGCTGCAGATTTATCAACAGCTCCTGATGAAGCATTTGCCAGTGAAATGATGGGAAAAGGCGCTGTAGTTACTCCAACAGATGGAACAATAAAAGCTCCTGAAAACGGAAAAATTTCAATGGTGTTTGACACAAAACATGCTGTCGGAATGGTTACTGACAATGGTATAGAATTGCTTATCCATATAGGAATTGATACGGTTTCTTTAAATGGAAAGGGATTTGAAGTGTTTGTAAAAGAAGGACAGACAGTTAAAAAAGGAGAGACGCTTGTGAAGGTGGATTTAGACTATATTAAGAAAAATGCGCCGTCTACAGTTACTCCTGTGCTTTGCACACAGCTTGAAGATGACCAGACAGTAAGACTTGTCAAGACAGGTGAGATTAAAGCGGGTGAAGATTTATTTACAATAGGATATAATTAGTATATATAAGTACTATTCTGTTATAAAAATGATTCGTTAAAATAATACCTCTTAAGTAAAATTGGTAAATTACCATATTATACTTAGGAGGTATTATTGTATTTGATATATTGAACTGGTAAAATATAAAAAAATGATTGATTGAAAATTAATATAATTAATGGTAGACTATTTTCAATTTGTTTTAGAAAATAATGATAGGGTGGTTACAGATGACAAAAAAACAGCTTGCAAAAGAAGTTATTGAAAGATTAAAAAAAGAGTACCCGCATTCTGATTGTACTCTTGACTATGACAGTGCATGGAAATTATTAGTAAGCGTCAGACTTGCCGCACAGTGTACTGATAAGAGGGTTAATGTAATAGTTGAGAAATTATATGAGAAATACCCTGATGTTGATGCTTTAGCTGAAGCTGACGTAGACAGTATTGAGGAGATTGTAAGACCATGCGGTCTTGGAAAAAGCAAGGCAAGAGATATAAGTGCCTGTATGAAAATACTTCGTGATGAATATAATGGTAAGGTGCCGGATGATTTTGACAAATTATTGAAACTTCCGGGCGTCGGCAGAAAAAGTGCAAATTTAATTATGGGAGATGTGTTTAAGAAACCAGCCATAGTCACAGATACACATTGTATTAGGCTTGTAAACAGAATTGGGCTTGTAGATGGTATTAAGGAACCAAAGAAAGTGGAAATGGAATTGTGGAAAATAATTCCTCCAGATGAGGGAAGTGATTTTTGTCATAGACTGGTAGATCATGGAAGGGAAATTTGTACTGCCAGAACAAAGCCATACTGTGAAAAGTGTTGTCTTTTTGATATTTGTAAAAAGAAGATTTGATGAATTAGAGGAATTTTCTATATATTTATTTAGGTTATTTAAAATTATAATAAGCTAAAAAAAAATAAAGGATTTTGTATTTCTTTGTAGAATTAATATATTAGAGAGTTTTTTAAGGAGGCTGGCTAATGACAATTCGGCAGATGCAGGAGGAAAGGGAACTGGATTATTTAAGTCCATATGCTGCTTTCAGCTCGAAGTCTAAGGGAAGAGATAGGGATGAAGAGCAGTGCGATATAAGACCTGTATATCAGAGAGATAGGGACAGAATACTGCACTGTAAGGCGTTTCGAAGACTAAAGTCAAAAACTCAAGTTTTTCTCTCTCCTGTCGGTGACCACTACAGGACAAGACTTACACATACACTAGAAGTATCTCAAAATGCTAGAACTATAGCTAAAGCATTAAAGCTTAATGAAGAGCTTGTTGAGGCAATTGCATTAGGTCATGATTTGGGGCATACTCCATTTGGACATTCAGGTGAGTATGCGCTTAATAATGTATGCGAACTTGGTTTTAAGCATAATCAACAGAGCGTTCGCATTGTGGAACGTCTTGAAAATAAAGGCAGAGGCTTGAATTTAACGTGGGAGGTCAGAGATGGTATATTAAACCATCAGACAGCCAATACTCCAAATACTTTAGAGGGTAAGATTGTTCGACTCTCGGATAAAATTGCATACATAAACCATGATATTGATGATGCAGTAAGAGCAAAAGTTTTGTCAGAAGATGATATACCAATAGAGTATCGTGAGATACTTGGATTTTCTACTCGTGAAAGAATTAATACGCTGATTCATGATATAATTAGAAATAGTGAAAATAAAGATGATATATTGATGTCGCCTGATGTTTTAAGAGCAATGAAAGAACTAAGGGCATTTATGTTTAAAAATGTATATACAAACCCTACTGCAAAATCTGAGGAAGACAAGGCGATTCATCTTATAATGGTATTATATGAGCATTTTATGCACAATATGGATAAATTGCCTTTAGAGTTTATTGATTTAATAGATAATGGGGAGGATAAGGCAAGGGTAGTGTGTGATTACATAGCCGGAATGTCTGACCAGTATTCAGTTACAGTTTTTAAAAATATCTATATGCCGAAACAGTGGCTTGTATATTAGTATAATATGGCAGGAAATAGAACCATTATTATAAAAAATATTGGAAAATACAGATAAAGAAAATGTTTACTGTGAGACAGTATACTGCCGTATAATAATTAACATTGATAAAATTATTTATAGTTAAATTATAGAAAGAGATGGTGCAAAATGCATTATCCAGAAGAATTAATAGAAGAAATTCGTGTATCTAATAATATAGTGGATGTAATTTCGGGGTATGTTAAATTAAAAAGAAAAGGCAATTCGTATTTTGGTCTCTGTCCTTTTCATAATGAAAAGTCTCCTTCATTTTCTGTGTCACCACAGAAGCAGATGTATTATTGTTTTGGGTGTCATGCCGGAGGAAATGTGATAACATTTCTAATGGAGTATGAACATTTTACATTTTTGGAAGCTTTGCAGGAATTGGCTGGCAGAAGTGGGATTAAACTGCCTAATCCAGAATATTCTAAAGAGGAACGGATAAAAGCGGATAAAAAGTCAGCTGTTTTAGAGATAAATAAATTGGCCGCAAATTATTTTTATTCAATGTTAAAATCAGACTCTGGAAAAGTTGGATTTGAATATTTAAAAAAAAGGCAGCTTACAGATGAGACAATCCGTCATTTTGGTCTTGGTTATTCATTACAATACAGAGATGATTTGTATCGGTATCTAAAACAGAAAGGATATGCGGACGAGCTGTTAAAAGAATCAGGACTTATAAGTTATAATGAAAAATATGGCGCCTCAGATAAATTTTGGAATCGCGTAATATTTCCGATAATGAATGTGAACAGTAAAGTTATTGGTTTTGGCGGCAGAGTAATGGGAGAAGGAGAGCCAAAGTATTTAAATTCGCCTGAGACAATATGTTTTGATAAGAGCAGAAATTTATATGGACTTAATTTTGCCCGTACTACAAGAAAACAATATATGCTTCTTTGTGAAGGCTATATGGATGTGATATCAATGCATCAGGCAGGATTTACAAATGCCGTTGCTTCTCTTGGAACAGCTTTCACAGAGAGACATGCTGCCCTTTTAAAGCGATATACACGGGAGATAATTTTAGTGTATGACAGTGATGACGCTGGTACTAATGCTGCTCTTAGGGCAATACCGATGCTTAGAGGTGTTGATATTTCAGTTAGAGTGTTAAGAATGGAACCATATAAGGATCCTGATGAGTTTATAAAGAATCTCGGCGCAGATGAATTTCAAAAAAGAATAGATGATGCTAAAAATAGTTTTCTGTTCGAAATAGAAATGCTGCAGAAGCAATATTCAATGGATGATCCAGAGAGTAAGACGAGATTTTTTAGGGAGGCAGCTATAAAACTGCTTGATTTTAGAGAAGAACTGGAGCGTGAAAACTATATTCAAAAGCTGGCTTCAATATATAAAATAGAGCCTGCACAGCTTAAATCTTTAGTAAAATCAGTGAGCATTACTCTTTCAGGAAGTCCGGCGCCAAGGCAGCCCAAGTCTACAGTCCAGAAAAAAGAAAAAGAAGAAAGTGGTATTATTCTTTCCCAAAAATTATTTTTAACATGGCTGATTGAACAGCCTTCTCTGTACAATAAAGTAAAATCTTTGATTACTCCAAAAGATTTTACAGAAGATTTTTTCAGGAGAGTTGCAGAAATGCTGTATGAACAGCTGGACGATAATAAATTGAATCCTGCAGCTATAATAAGCTGCTTTACAGATGAGGAAGAACAGAGAAAGGTTGCAGGAATGTTTAATGCTTCCTTGGGACAGATTGAGACAAATGATGAAAAAGAAAAAGCGCTTAACGATACAATATATCGTTTAAAGGAAAACAGTATAAAATATGCTTCAGAACATCTTGATTCTACAGATTTAAAAGGACTTCAGGAGCTGGTGAAGGAACGAAAAAATCTGCAAAGTTTAAAACAGATGCATATTTTCATAGATTAGGGACAAACTAAAAACAACTTTTGGAAGGATGTTGCGAAAATGGATGAGAATGTATTAAAGTTTGAGGAGAAATTAAAAGAGCTGGTGGAGTTTGCCAAGAAAAAGAAGGGCACGCTTGAAAACCAGAAAATTATGGAGTTCTTTACAGAAGTGGATTTAGACCCGGATCAGATGGATCATATCTATGAAGTTCTGGAGAACAACAACATTGACATTACTAAGATTACAGATGAAGATGTTGATGAGCCCGATATATTGTTAAGTGAGGAAGACGAGGTCGAGATGGAAAATATTGACCTGTCTGTTCCTGATGGAATAAGTATTGAAGATCCTGTAAGGATGTATTTAAAAGAAATCGGCAAAGTTCCCCTTCTAAGTGCTGAGGAGGAGATTGATCTTGCGAAAAGAATGTCTGAAGGCGACGAGGAGGCAAGAAAGAAGCTTGCTGAGGCTAACTTAAGGCTTGTTGTAAGTATTGCTAAGAGATATGTTGGCAGGGGAATGTTATTTTTGGACCTTATTCAGGAAGGGAATTTAGGTCTTATTAAGGCTGTAGAAAAATTTGATTATACAAAAGGCTATAAGTTTAGTACTTATGCTACTTGGTGGATTAGACAGGCTATTACTAGAGCCATTGCTGACCAGGCGCGGACGATTCGTATACCTGTG
The DNA here is from genome assembly GCA_949743325.1 of uncultured Lachnospiraceae bacterium. Lineage (GTDB taxonomy): Bacteria > Bacillota > Clostridia > Lachnospirales > Lachnospiraceae > CAJJNI01. The sequence continues at coordinate 5,989 of CATJTQ010000079.1, read as the reverse complement.
CATATGGTAGAGACTATTAATAAATTGATTCGTGTGTCTCGCCAGCTGCTTCAGGAACTAGGACGCGAACCTACGCCTGAGGAAATTGCAAAACATATGAATATGCCGGTTGACAGGGTGCGGGATATATTAAAAATATCACAAGAACCTGTCTCTTTAGAGACTCCTATAGGTGAGGAAGAAGACAGTCATCTTGGAGATTTTATACAGGATGATAATGTTCCGGTACCGGCAGATGCCGCAGCATTTACATTGCTTAAAGAGCAGCTTAATGAAGTTCTTGACACTCTTACAGACAGAGAACAGAAAGTTCTTAAGCTTCGTTTTGGTTTGGATGACGGGCGTTCACGAACTTTAGAAGAAGTAGGTAAAGAGTTTCAAGTTACAAGGGAGAGAATTAGGCAGATAGAGGCTAAAGCACTTCGAAAGTTAAGACATCCAAGCCGCAGCCGCAAGCTAAAAGATTATCTTGATTAGGAGGCAGTATGAATCTGTCACAGAGATTAAATGCAGTAATAGACCTTGTCTCATCTGCTTACTGTGGAGCTGATGTGGGCTGCGATCATGGTTATATATCTATAGAGTTAATTAATAGAAATATTGCAGAACAAATGATAGCTATGGATATTAGAAAAGGTCCGCTTTTGCGTGCAAAAGAGCACGTTTTACAATATGGCATGGAAAATAAGATTGATACCAGACTCTCAGATGGAGTTAGTATGCTTGGCAAAAAAGAGGCTGATTTTTTGGTTATTGCCGGAATGGGAGGTAATCTTGTTATACATATTTTAGAAAAAGGTCATGCGGTTATTAAGGAGATGGATCAGTGTATTCTGCAGCCACAGTCGGAAATTGAGAAAGTAAGAAAATATTTACGTGAGAATCATTATAAAATAGTTGCAGAAAATATAGTTTACGAAGATGGGAAATATTATCCAATGATAAAAGCCGTCCCAATGCTTCTTGAAATTACAGAATCAAGAAAAGTGTTTGACTGTTTTGGGGAATTGTTGTTAAAAGATAAACATCCTGTCTTAAAGCAGTATTTGTTGTATCAATTAGAAAAAAAAGAATATATTTTAAATAACCTTAAAAAGCAGGAATTATTGCATGTAGGGAGAATTAGAGAGCTGGAACAGGATAAGTCTGTTATTCTTGAAGCTTTAGATTATATGTAGAGATTAAGGAGGCGCTGTTTATTTATGGAAAATCTGATAAAGGTTACTATTGGTGGAGAAATTGTAGAATGTGAGAATGGAACAACATATGGACAGTTAATAGAAAAGTATCAGAGAGATGATGGCGCGATAATTGTTGCAGTGCAGAATAAGAACCGATTAAGAGAACTGGAATCTAATGTGGAGGAAGGAGCAGAACTCTCTCTTGTAACGACAGCCAGTGCCACAGGTCAGTTGATTTACAAAAGGAGCTTAATTCTTATTATGCTTAGGGCTGTTTTTGATGTATATGGCAAAGAGGCTGTGTGCGGTATTAAAGTGTTGTATTCAATTAGTAAGGGATATTACTGTACAGCAGGTGAGAATTTAACCATCAATAAAGATTTTATTGAGAAAATTACAGCTAAGATGAAGGAGATTGCTGATAAGAATCTTCCGATAAATAAACGTTCAGTTAAAGTGAGTGAAGCAATTAAGCTGTTTAATGAATACGGGATGACAGATAAGGAAAAACTGTTCAAATACCGCAGAAGTTCTAATATCAATTTATATGGTATTGGAAAGTTTGAAGATTATTTTTATGGATATATGGTTCCTAATACTTCTTATATAAAGGATTTTGAATTGAAATTATATGAAGATGGATTTGTTTTTATGATACCAGAACAGGCAGATACTAGAGCTATACCTGAGTTTAAACCTCTTCCGAAATTGTTTCATATACAGAAAGTGTCTACTGAATGGGGGCAGCTTTTAGATATTAATTCAGTTGGAGCCTTAAATGATAAGATAGCAAAAGGAAGGATTGCTGAGCTTATATTAGTACAGGAGGCACTGCAGGAGAAAAAGATAGCAGGTATAGCTGAAAAAATAGCTATGGACTCCAATAAAAAGATGGTTATGATAGCGGGACCGTCTTCTTCAGGCAAAACTACTTTTTCACACAGACTCTCTGTGCAGCTGATGACATATGGACTGAAGCCTCATCCGATTCCTGTTGATGATTACTTTGTAAACAGAGAAGATTCGCCGGTAGATGAGTATGGAAATAAAAATTATGAGTGTCTTGAAGCTATTGATGTTGAGTTGTTTAACAGAGATATGCTAAAACTTCTTGAGGGTGAGCGGGTTGAGCTGCCAACATACAATTTTATTTCAGGAAAGAGAGAATATGGCAAAGGAAAGTATAGGCAGCTTGATAAAAATGATATTTTGGTTATAGAGGGAATACATTGTCTGAATGAAGAATTATCATATAAATTACCAAAAGAGAGCCAGTTTAAAATATACATAAGCGCATTGACTCAGCTTAATATAGATGAGCATAATAGAATACCTACAACAGATGGAAGGCTTATCCGCAGGATGGTACGAGATTCAAGGACACGAGGTACTACTGCAGCTGAGACAATTGCCAGATGGTATTCAGTACGCCGGGGAGAAGAGCAGAATATTTTCCCTTATCAGGAGGATGCAGATGTTATGTTTAACTCTGCGTTGATTTATGAGCTATCAGTGCTAAAACAATATGCTGAGCCAATTTTATTTGGTATAGACAGAAATGCACCAGAATTTACAGAGGCTAATCGGCTATTAAAATTTTTAGGCTATTTTGTTGCAGTTGGAAGTGAAAATATACCGACAAATTCAATTTTAAGAGAGTTTGTTGGAGGAGGATGTTTTAATCTATAAATATCAATTTTATTTCATATAAATGCATTAATTTACTAAAAAATTTTATTTTTGCAGAAATACAATTTTGTAATTACAATTATGAAAAAAGCAAAAGTAATCAAATAAAATAAATTAATGATTTTTATATTGTTTAAAAGTAATATTATATAAAAATTAACCTCGAATAAACATGAAAAATGTCGTTTGCACATACTATTTGTTATTTATACAAGTATTATTGTTTTAAACGATATTTTTTGTTATGTTATTTCTGGGGAGAGAAGATAGTTTGATATATTTTGCGTTCTTTAGCTCTTGCTTTGGTATTAATTTTTAAGTATGTTTTAAATATATAGATATGCGTATAGGGATAGAATTTAAGAGTGTTGCGGGATGGTCTATTGTTCTATATATGAAGATACATACTTATTTATTGATAGTAAAGTCAGAGCATTGGACTATAAAAGAGAGTGCTGTATATTCCTCAGTCAATAAGAAAAATATCCATGTGTTTATTGATATTTGACGAATGCGGTTGATGTAAATTCCATGCTTTGGAGAAATTTATGTTACCTGCCTTTTTAGGGTTATTGACTAATGGACAGCACTTCTTTTATGTCTTGACAAATTATCCAAAGAACAATTGTTTTTTATGGTGAGATGATTTTTATATAAGTTTAAGATGCTTTAGACCATTATAAATACCATTATGAAACATATCTTCTGTAACATAATCTGCAAGTTGAATTATTTTTGGAGAGGCGTCACCCATTGCAATTTTATATGCTACATATTGAAACATTGGTATATCATTATTGCTGTCACCAAAGCAGACAGAATTTTCATGTGGTATCTGTTCAAGTTTTAATACAGTTTCTATAGCGGACGCTTTGCTGTGACCTTTGGGAATCAATTCAATTGATGTACCTGCAAGAGCTCCGTTTTCATGATGTATAATGTCAAAGTATCTTTCTAATTCTTTGCAGGCGTCGTCTAATTTAGAATTATATCTTATTTTCGCACAGATTTTGTTTATTTGTAGATTATTTTCATTTCCTTTAATTGGTAAGTAGTGTTCTCCCAGAATATTTGTAGTGGATTCTGCGAACGAGTCAACTGAATTGTCATATTCTTCTGTATCATAATAGAGATAGTCAGCGCCTTCTAGAACAGGTATTATGTTATATTTTCTTAATATTTGCACAGAAATTTTAGCGATTTCTTTTGACATTTCTTTGTTAAATAATATTTTTTCATTTCTTTCAATTGTACATCCGGCAGCACAGATTATTCCGGTAAAGGGTAACTGTTTTAATTGCTGTGGTATAAAAGCTCTGCTTCTGCCAGTACAGAGCCAGGCATGATGTCCGTTGTCAACTAACTTTTTAATAGCATCTGCTGTGTTTGATGGAACGCCTTTCCTCATATCAAATATAGTACCATCAGCATCAAAAAATACTGCATATTTTCTCATAATAGTTCTCCATTTCAAAATTGATTTCCGCGATGATTAAATATACAACAGCTTTGTACATGCAAGTTTTATACACTATATACTATAGTGTTTATTTTTTCTAATGAACTAGAAGTAAAGTATCTAGCTTGTACAGTTATTTTTTATAGTCTTTCTTAATTATCTCCAATAAATTAAAATATTATATAATATTTACTAAAAAGTTTTAATAACAATTATTTGTAATTAGATTATTGTAGATTAGTTAAAAAAATGGCTGCCGGAAAATGGTAGCAATTGCTCGATATATAGTTTAAACATCTGAGAATGTAACAATATATTGTTTGCGAATCGCGTTTACCGACAGCCGCTTTATAATAAAGAATTTGTTATTAGGTATTTCATTAAGATATTGTTTAGTTAATTGTTATAAGTTATTTTTGGTCTTTTAGATTTTTAACTTCCTGTTCAATTTTGTTAATACTCTCTAATATGTAATTACCATGCTTGTTTGTCTCATTTGATTTCTCGTTTATATCTAATAAGACTTTTGTTATAACTTCCAGTTGTGTTGATATTTTCTCTATAGTGAGTGGAGTATTTTTATTATAGTATAGAGAATTTTCTTTACGTTTCTTTGTATCTTTATAATTTTTCACAATATAATCAGATAATATTATAAAGAATTCTTTGTTGTTGGGTTTCTTTATAACCCTATCACCACAGATTGTCTTTAACATTTCTTTGTCATCAGTTTTCCAAATGGCACTGACAACAGTTCTTATGTTTCTCTCCACACGCTGCCATGTAGTATTGTACTTTAATGCAATATCCATATACAGTGACTTAGAAATATACTTTAAGCATTCAATGTCATTGATTGTATTAAGGATACCGAACACAACAAACTTATATCCTGAATAAGATTGTTTTACGCCGAGTTTCATTAGAGTTTTGTGTATCTCTTCTTGATAATTCATAATACTACCCCTCCTTTGATTTTCGCAGACAAACAGCAAAATAGATTTATTTGTTTTTATCTTTTAGCGATTGCCGCGAGTTTGCGAGTGTCTGACAGCTTTCTGCTTAGCAAATTAGCTGTTTGTTTTTTGTAGCAGTTTTTGTATAAATAATATTAATTATTTATGTATATAATCGTAACGGTCTGAAAGAAAAATATCAAGAAGAATCAATAAATATTTATAATTAATTAAATTATTTCTTCTGCTGATATGCATTAATCTGAATTTTATGTGTTATATACAGGGGATAGATAAAATATTTGAGATATTATAACGTTTTATAAAAAGTTTTTGATGCAGTATAAAAGTTCCATTGATTTAAAGTAATGTGTCAAGAGAGTATATAAAATATTAAAGATTTATACAAATGATAATAAGCTTTATATTAGAATGAAACTAGATAGGGATAAAAATTAAGTATGTGTTTAAGACGATACGGTTGGGATTATATATGTTGATCTTCTCACAACCGACAGGTTCAATTATTTTCTTTCTCGAAAAGTAAAGAAACGACGTAGGATGTGCAGAAAAATTGTCTTGCAATAGTGTCTACAAAAATAGCAAGCATCGGATTGTATCAGCCACAATCCCGTCTTTCAATATATTTCTGATAAATAATATAAAGAGCCACTTGAAAATCAAGCAGCTCTCATGTATAATCT
>CATJTQ010000078.1 GCA_949743325.1 uncultured Lachnospiraceae bacterium | reverse complement strand
TGTTTTTTCTGCATCTAACGTCTTCTTTGGCGGTTCTGTTTTTTCTGCATCTAACGTCTTCTTTGGCGGTTCTGTTTTTTCTGCATCTAACGTCTTCTTCGGAGGCTCTGTCTTATAGATTCCTTCTGTTGCCTTTGGTGTCTCCGTAACATTAATCTCCGCTGTCTTTTTAGGAATATCTGTATTCTTTACATTTTCCGTCACCTTAGGTTTATCTGTTTTATTTACATTTTGTGTTGATTTTGGTTTATCTGTTTTCTTTATATTTTCTGTTACTTTTGGTGCATCAGTCTTCTTAGGTTGCTGAGTGACCATCGGCACAGCCGTTTTCTCAAAATCATCTATCCTATCCGGATGCTCAGTTTTATCAGGTGTATCTGATGTCATATTTGGTTCATTTTTCTCAATAGGAAAATCTGACTTGTCTGCACTATCTTCATCTTTACTCATATCATTTGAAGAGTTGTCAGATGACGCTGTTGATTTTGGTCTATTTTTATTTTTTGAACTTTCATTAGATGATAACTGCGGTTTATTTGTCTCAGCTGCGCCAGATACTGAAGGAGACGCTGATTCTTCAGGCATATTCAAGTTACCTGAAGCATCTTTTAAGCTGTCTGAAGACACCATGTTATCATTATTTTTAGAATTGTTCAATATATCATCAAGTATAGTTTCACGTCCTGTTTCAGAAATATCATCAAGCCACTGTAATATCTGTTCATCCATTACATCTAGCGTAATTTCTGATTTTTTAATAATAAATTCTGGATTGTCAGTATTAGTAAACTGAGTATACTCACCCTTTTTGTAAATGTCAGAGTCTAATCCATCAACTGCAACCTCAACTTTACCATCATAGACAAGCACACTTGTACAATCTTCATCCTCAATTTCTTCTAAACGGACTTCATAAACTGTTCCTCTGACAGACATTGTTGCATTAGGAGTTTTTATGTCATAAGAAGAATTTTCCTCAAGAGGATTTTGAATCTCATTTAAAACTCCGCCCTTTTCAAGTATAATCTTAGTTTTACTGCTGTTCTCTTTTCCGGCAGCCTCCACTGTTATTGTACTATCTGCATTAAGACGTACAAATTTATCCTCATCAAGACATAAAACTGCAAAAGAATTCCTATCTGTGGAAATACGGTCGCCTGACTGCAAATTCATATTGGCAGAAGCCTGTAGTTGATCTTTTTGTCCTCTTTCAATACTAACTGTTCCGTCGGTCTCTACAATTTTAATAGAACGATAAGTACCGTTTTCATTTTTAAATGCAAAAACAAAGACAAACGAACATAATAAAACCGCCGCTATAGATGCTGCTGTTGCAACTATAACTTTTTTGTCTGATAACTTCTCTCTCATAAAGCTTCACACCCTTCAAATTATAATTAACTATTTTAATTATACAATCCCTATCAGCAAATGTAAATAATTTACAATAATATTTTCCAAAAAAAAGAAGATTTTTACCTATAAATAGAAGTACTTCTCTATATATCGACAGAATAATCAATTAACAACAGTAAAAAATTAAAATTCAGTATTGTTTCTGCTAAGTCTTTCCGTTATAATAGAAAAATATATTATTAACTAAAGGAGAAGAGTTATGGAAACAAAACATCATTTTTCTAGCAGAATTGGATTTGTTCTTGCAGCAGCCGGTTCTGCCGTAGGTTTGGGTAATCTATGGAGATTCCCATATCTGGCAGCCAAGTACGGCGGAGGAAGTTTTCTCTTAATTTATATTATTCTTGCAGTTACTTTTGGTTTTGCATTGATGATAACAGAAATAGCAATAGGAAGAAAAACAGGTAAGAGCGCTCTATATGCTTTTAGTAATCTACACAAAAAAAGCGGATTTATCGGAATACTTGCAAGTATTGTTCCAATCATTATCCTACCTTATTACTGTGTTATCGGAGGATGGGTTGTCAAATTCACATGGGAATATCTGACAGGCAACGGCAGGGCAATTGTTGATAATAATTACTTTGAGAATTTTATAGGCTCTACTGGAGAACCATTGTTATGGCTTTTCTTATTTATCTTATTTACATTGTTTGTTATTCTGCTTGGTGTGAATAAAGGAATAGAGAAAGTAAGTAAGATTTTAATGCCTGTACTTATAGTTTTATCAGCTGTGATTGCAATTTTTGTCATAACAAGACCTGGTGCCAAAGACGGAATTATATATTATTTGAAACCAGATATTTCTAAATTTACTTTCACTGCATTTATCGCCGCGACAGGGCAGCTGTTTTATTCTATGTCTCTTGCTATGGGAATTATGATTACCTATGGTTCATATTCATCTAAAAAAGACAACATTGAAAGCAGCGTTAGAAATATTGAACTTTTTGATACATTAGTAGCAATACTCGCTGGATTGATGATTGTACCAGCCGTATTTGTGTTCTCAGGAGGAAATGAAGAGGCGCTGGCAAAAGGTCCTACTTTAATGTTTATCACACTACCAAAAGTATTTGACAGCATGAAGGGCGGCCAGATAATAGGCGCAGCATTTTTTATATTGGTTTTGTTCGCTGCACTGACATCGGCGATCTCTCTAATGGAGACTGTCGTGTCAATCTTTGTGGATAAATTTAAGACAAGCAGAAAAAAAACTGCTATTGCAATTGGTATTTACACAGTTATTATGGCAATACCTTCGTCCCTTGGCTTTGGTATATGGAGCGGCATATCTATTGGAGATAAAACTATACTTGATTTATTTGACTTTATTTCAAACAGTATACTTATGCCTATTGTCGCCATTATGACATGTATATTTGTAGGATATCTTATTAAACCAAAAACAATTATTGATGAAATTGAATCATCTGCACCAACTTTCAAGAGCAAAAAGTTATATGTGATTATAATTAAATATATAGCTCCTATTCTTCTTGCAATGATTTTTATCGGCTCAATATTAGACGTTATGAAAATAATAGAATTATAGTAATATTGATAATATGGTTAAATATTCATATATACATCCGATATATCTTTTATAAGGAGGTATCGCCATGTATGAATTCAGCCCTGTAAAACAGACATCAGATGTAAACTATCATACATCTCAGGAAACCGGAACGTCATTGTCTGAATATAAAATATCAATTTACAAACAAATAAAAGATTTTTCTAAGCAGTCCAAAAAAGGAAATGTTGTATGGCTAACTATATCTGACGAGTGTTTTACAGCAATGAAACAAGACCCTTCTTATGAATCTTGGGTCTTAAATAAAATACAGCAGGCATACAACTCATCTGCACCGGATGGCTATGATTCATGGATTTTTTTGAAATTCGGAGCAAATAAATCTGATTATAAAGAAACTGTACATTCAACCCCTGACCGCAGGACCCAAAAAAAATTGCAGGAAAAAGAACGTGAAGAGAGAGAACGTATAAGAAAAAAGAGAAAAAAAGAATTAGAAAAGAAAATTCTTGAACAAAAATGGCATAAACAGCTAATTGAAAAAACGTATGTGCAGCTTAAAGCTATAGACCACAGAATACAAGTTCAGGAAGAAAACAAAGCGCTGCTTCTTGGAACCGAATACAACTACAAGGATCATTCTGCTTCATTATATGCGGCAGCAAGGCGCAGAGCTTCAGCTTATGAATCAACATTTCTCTATCGTGACAAATCTTTTTAAAAATCAGTGTAAAATGAAAGATTGTCAGAATAATCAAATACCCATAGTAAGCATAATATTCATCCGGCCTACTATGGGTATTTTAATATTTATATCTTTAAATAACTAAACTTCTAAATTCTTTCCTTTTTCCATTTTTGTTAATTGCCGCTCTCCTTCATCTGCAATTAAACGAAATTCCTGAATTGTCTGTGCCATTTGAGGCAATGCCTTTGTCTTATATGTACTTATATCATCTAGTGCCGATAATGTTTCAGTAAACGCCTGCTTTAATGTATCAGGAGAAATACTGGCCTCAACTGCCTCTCTTTGAATCTCCGTTCCCTGTTCTCTGAGCATTTTTGAAGTTGCAGCTATCATATTTGTTGTTGTCTCATTAAGCATCTGCACTTTGTCCAAGACAATCTTTTGATTATACAGTGCGCCTGCAACTGTTACGGCAACTCTAAGTGCAGAAACAGTAACTGTCTCTGCCCTGTCAACAGCCCTTATTAATTCAAGATTATTCTTTCTGATTACTTCCATAGCTATAATACCCTGTTGATTAACTACTAACAATTGCTGAAAATCCATCAATCTCTGTCTTAGAGGAAATATAATTTCTTCCTCAACAAATCTAATTCTCTCTTCTGAAGCATTAGAAGCCTTAGCGTTTTCTACCTCATTTGAAAGATATGAGTCTAACTGTGTGCCAAGCTCAATTTTTTGTGTAAGCTGTTTTGTAAGATCACGCATCGCTGCCTGCTCAATCTCCAATGTGGTATTATCATTTTTTAAAATCGTCTTTCCTTTATCCAATGTCTTTACAATCAAAGCTATCTCTTCATCTGCAGTTTTAAATCTTTCGAAATAACGGCGGATTGGATTAAAAATCTTACCTAACATACCTGTCTTCGTAAAATCTAATCCCGACGGATCTAAATCGCGCATCTTAATTGATAAATCCTCCAAGCCTTTGGCAACATCTCCCGATTCACCCCCAGCTCTGCTGAATTCGTTCATTCTCTTCTGCAAAATATTATTTTTTGCATGTGATTGTCTTACTACATCAGCCCCAAACGTCTCAAAAACTTGTATTACTTCTCTTCGTTCCGCCAGAGAATCTAAATCAACTTTCATAATCTGATCAGTTTTTTCTTTAACAACATCTGAGATTACACTTTTTTCATCTTGTGTTGGTGTAAATTCTGCCTCTACCTCTTCTTTTATTTTTTCTGTGTTTGGTAAATCTAATGTGAATCCACTCATAACATATCTCCTTTTACATATTTGCATTAAATAATATTTTAAGCTGATAAACAACATCGTCTGTCGATGCATCAATGCTTGCCGCTTCATTTACAGAACTTATACTCTCTAAAGCCTCCAAGTCCGCATTATATCCTATTGTGTAAACTGGTACTTTAAGTCCATTTAACACTTCTCGTATATCATTTAAATTATATCCGGTATTTGTATCTCCATCACTGAGAACAAAAAGCATTGGTTTAGCGTCAGGATACTGCTCCATCATTTCATTTATCATATTAAGTGCAACACATACTGCATCAAATGTTGCAGTGCCGCCGGCAGCATACAGATTTTCTACTGCTCCTTTAAAGTACGTCTGCTGTTCCAAATTAAATTGTTTTATAGGAAGCTCAATTGTAACATCATTAGAATAGCTTACAAGCCCTATATAATTTTCTTTATTTATATATTTCATACTATTTATCAGGGATGTCTGCAATGCCTTTAACGGCTCGCCTGACATACTTCCTGATACATCTGTAACAAACACGCCAATAACAGGTTTTCCGCTATCCTTATTAGTTTTATAAAGCTTTTGAGCGGCTGTGAGGACATCTCCTGATACCTCATCATACTCACATACATAGTCACTCATACCGTTAAATCCATATTCATCAGCACGTTTCTTCGATTTATCTGAAGCACAGAATTTTGCAAAAAGAGAAAGTATTTCTTTTTTCTCCTCACTTATACCTGCAATACTGACAAGCGGATTGTCATGTCTATAACCATATGGCACAAATTTATAATTACTTGATAATACAGTATCATTTGCATATGACTGATACTCCATAATAAACCCATCTAAGGAACCATTTTCAGCAGCGTCACGCATCTGCATAGTAGTAAGAGCCACGAATGGTACATTTTTTTGAAACTTCTGAAAACCCTCAACAGCTGTATCTGACAATGGATTTTTTAAATCATAACGCTCCAATGTACATATTAAGAAGTTCAAACCTGCACTGCTGGCAAATGGATTTGTGTAACCCATTGCAAGTTCACCTGTTTCAGTAGCCTCTGTAATTGCTTTCAAATCTACAGTCCCATATTTTTCTACAAGCTGACTGTATGTCTTCTCTGAAAGAAGAATACCTGCTACATTTCCAACAAGACTATCTGAAATTTTCTCTGTCGATGTACCTTTTGCATTAAGCATACTAACCCATAACATACTTGAAGGTGCAAAACCTTCAGGAACTGCTTTTCCGCTAGCAATATAATCTAATGCCTGTCCGCTGTTCACTTTCCGTACTTTAATAGAAACTGTCTGTCCATTTACCTCAAATCTTTCCTTGTTAAATTCTTCAGCCATCTCACATAGCCATCCGTCAGTTCCTGTTCCTGCCTTCTCAGGTGATGAATAAATCTCAGCATAAAGAGAAGTTGTAGCTTCAACACCAACTGTACATGTATCAATATCTGGCAGCTCAGCGGCCTCGTTGTCAGACTCATCATACTCAATTGCAGATTTTACTGGTTTTCCTTCCTTCGGTTCAATTTTATCAACCATTCTGCTTAAACGTTTTGCAGCACTTTCTTTTGAAATTACTTTCTCAGATTTACCAATATTACGAGTCGCATAAATACCTCCAAATACAGCTGCACATACAATTATTACAACTACAGCCAAAATGCCTATTGATTTCTTATTCATTCTCATTGTGTTTTCCTCCGTTTTAAAACATTTTTCACAGCTACGAACATCAACTTTAAACGAAAGCTTTATCTAAAATTAATGTATAAATATTATTACTGGTAATATTTTGTCTCACTGATAAGCTTTTCAATTTCATTTATTAAATCATCATTCATATTATTATTTTGTTCATCTGTTGAAGATGAAACTTCCATAGTAAGTGTATTTAACTTTAAAAGAATTTTCTCATTTAACGCTATCATAGATTTTATTTCATCAAAATTCTTGTTATATAGATTAAGCTGTTCTTCCTGAATATCATCAGGGATATTGTCCTCTCGGTAATGTTGCAGTTTTAAAAACTCCCTCTCATCAAACAACAGCATCCTGTTTGCCATGGAAACTACATTTTTAATTGCTGAGTTCTCTGCTGACATAACAATATTATTAAACTTATCCCAACTCATCGTACCTTTTGTGAATTTTTGATCTAAAATAACCGAAAGACGTTCACGGCATTTATAAATACGTTCTACCTGTTCTTCCGCAGTAGATGCCATACCTTTTAAATATTTACTGCTGCTGAAAGTCTTTAAAATATCTCTTACACTCTCTAAACTCTGAACTTCTCCCGGCAAAATCGGTCTATTAGACGGCTCTTTAAGAAATCGTATATTTATAAAGAAAAATAGACATACAAGAGCAATCAATGAAATAATTGACATTCCCGCACGAAAAATACTGTAATCTGTTATTCTAAGACACAGAAGTCCCGGAGAATACAAAATAACTGCTGTAATTACAATAAATAAATTAGATGCTATTAATTTTATTATTTTTTTCAATTTTTTAGCCCCTTAGACATTTAAATAAATTCTTATTCCACAAACTTATAAAGCAAATAATATTATCTGTAAAACAGCCAACTCCCAGATGCAAGAAGCTACTTAACTTAAGACTATTAGGAATTAATCTGTTTTTCAGCAAAGCAGAAGCATATTTTTGCTATACATTTTTGCTTATCATTTTTATATACAATGACAAATTAACTTTTATAATTATACCGCATTTATCAAAATTTGACAAGATATGAGCATTCATCTATATTTTCATTTTCATGCAAATAACTGAAAAAAATCTATTTAATTCAGTAAATAAAACTCTATTCTGTAGTTTTTCTATTGTTGCAATTAAAGTGTGAAACCAGATAAGGATAAAATCTATAAAATAGTTAGATAGTGACGACAAGAGCAACAACCTAGTGGGTGCTTTGCCACTATAAAAAAAGAAGAACCCCGAACTGTGCTGCAACACGATTCGGGGTTTCATTCTTTGTCCGCATAGACTTGTGATTTCTTTTTGCCTATTGGCATTATAGAATATGAATATTTTTTTGCAAAATACATTTTTTTATAACAAAAATTATATCCTTATCTTGTATCAATCAAGTGTAATTTTCTTAAAATTCTTCTTACCTCTCTTAACTACAATACCATCAGAAAATGCCTCTTTAGCAAATACAGCTTTTATATCTGTAATTTTCTCTCCATCAACAGAAACACCGCCCTGTTCTACTGCACGTCTGCCCTCAGATCGACTTGGTACCAGACCGCTTAGCATAAGTATTGATATAATATCAATTGATTCATTTTCAAAATCATTGTCTGAAAGAACGAAAGTAGGCATATTGTCAGCATTACCGCCTCCGCTGAACAACGCTTTTGATGATTCTCTAGCTTTTACAGCTTCCTGTTCACCGTGCACTAATTTTGTAAGTTCATAAGCTAAAATATCTTTTGCCTCATTTAACTGGCTTCCTTCCCATCCATCCATTTTATCAATCTCTTCTAATGGCAAAAATGTCAGCATACGAATGCATTTTAATACATCTGCATCAGCAACATTACGCCAATATTGATAAAAATCAAACGGCGATGTTTTTTGAGGATCAAGCCATACAGCGCCTGACTGTGTCTTACCCATTTTCTTACCCTCTGAGTTAAGAAGAAGAGTAATAGTCATTGCATATGCATCTTTACCTAATTTACGGCGTATAAGCTCAGTACCGCCCAGCATATTACTCCACTGGTCATCTCCTCCAAACTGCATGTTGCATCCATATTTCTGAAACAGAGCATAGAAATCATAACTTTGCATAATCATGTAATTAAACTCAAGAAAACTAAGCCCCTTCTCCATCCTCTGCTTGTAACATTCAGCTGTAAGCATTCTATTTACACTGAAATGCGGACCTACTTCTCTGAGAACATCAATATAATTTAAATCCATAAGCCAGTCTGCGTTATTTACAAGCAGCGCCTTACCTTCAGAAAAATCAATAAATCTGCTCATCTGTTTTTTAAAGCAATCAACATTATGCTGTATCGTCTCCGGCGTCATCATTGAACGCATGTCGGTTCTTCCAGAAGGATCACCAATATATGCAGTACCGCCGCCAATCAGCGCAATCGGCTTATTTCCAGCCATCTGCAGTCTCTTCATAAGACAAAGCGCCATAAAATGACCGACATGAAGACTGTCTGCTGTTGGGTCAAAACCAATATAAAAAACAGCCTTTCCAGTATTTACAAGCTCCTTAATTTCTTTTTCGTCCGTCACCTGAGCAATTAGCCCGCAGGCAACCAATTCATCATAAACTGTCATTCTCATTCCTCCATAAATAAACATCAATATTCAAAAAGATATTTGTTATCTTTCTTTCAATTAACATAAACATAAAAAAATCCTCTCAATTCTATTGAATTGAAAGGACGGATATTTACCGTGTTACCACCTTTTTTCATACAATGCTCACACATTGTACCTTACCAGGCAACTTATCTAAAAATTGTCTTGCAAAACAAATTTATAAACAGTGATTGCCATGCGCGATAACGAGCGCTAAACCGTCATAACCTACTAAGTTAAACCTTTCGGCATGAAGCTCCAAGATGTATTCACAGTAATATTCCACGCACCTCTCATCAACCGGTTACTTTCTGTAGCTTCCAAATTACTGTTACTTGTTCTCTTCATAGCTTTTAACATGCTAAAAACTGACTATATTATAACTAATAATATTTTTTTTGTCAATTTATATTTTTATATATACACAAAAAATCTTTATAATATTTTTTATTGTTGCTATTAAACATAAAATACTTTGATTAAAAGATCTTCAACAAGTCCTGGTCATAGTAAATAGTTGCTCCAGTTCAAAGATGATATTTTTATCACATACTTCTCCTAATTATTTCTAAACTAAATTTAATAGACTTAATTACCTAATTAATCTGAATATTTTTTTCATTCTATAACTATCACAACAGATATATCAAACATATAATAAAAAAAACGAGATATAATTATGAACAACCACTACAAATTTATCAACACTCCTTTACCGTATTCCTACGATGCAATGGAACCTTATATTGATGCTAAAACAATGTGGTTACATCATGAAAAACATCTGCAGACCTATATTGACAATCTAAACAATACACTAAGCGAATATCCTCAATTTCAGAATTGGACACTTGAAGAACTTATTACAAACATACCAAGTCTTCCGAAGAAAATCCAGACAAGTATAAAAAATAACGGCGGAGGAGTTTTTAATCATCAGTTTTATTTTTCAAATCTTGCCAATCCTGCCTTACCGCATCCAACCGGCATGTTAAGTGATGCTATCAAAAAAGAATTTGACAGCTATTCATCATTTAAAAATCTATTTAAAGCAGCAGCTTTGTCGGTATTTGGTTCCGGATATGCATGGCTTGTTGTTAATGCGGCAGGACAATTAAGTATTATTACTACCCAAAATCAGGATACTCCATTACAACTGGGGATGTTTCCTATACTTAATATAGACGTTTGGGAACATGCATATTATCTAAAACATTACAATCTTAGATCAGATTATATTAATGACTGGTTTAATGTAATAAATTGGAATAATGCAAACCAAAATTACATGCGCTGCTTTGATATAAATATTTAAACACTGCACAAATGTCATGCCAGGCATATCAATTGCCACTTTTAACATATAGGAGAAATATTATAGCAGGGTGCAAAAACCCTGCTGCTTTTATTATAAAAATTCATAATAATTAATTTCCGACATAATTACATTCACAAATATCTTGAGTTTATACCAAATTTCATATAAAATAATTTCAATGTATTTTTTCGCAATATTTTACAAGAATGTTTATATCTGTTAGAATATTATTACAAGCTATACTTAACAGAATATCAATTTAAAATATACATTAAATATAAGGAGTGAAAAAAATGGAAACAAGATGGGATTTAAGTCTTATTTACGATTCTTTCGAAAGCAAAGCTTTACATGATGATTTAAATACTATTAAAAGTTTAATATCAACAGCAGCAAAAAAATATGAAACTTACCTTGACAGTCCTGCTGAAGATTCTGAAAAAATTGAGTATCATATAAATTTAATTAATCAAATTAACAGTTTGATATTGAAACTCAATTCTTATGTGAGATTACGAAAGAGCATCGATGAAGAAAATGAGGAGGCAGCAGCCTTTGAAATAGATTTACAAAAAGTAATGCCTGCTCTTAATAAAATCAACATTCCGTTTCTTAGATATCTTAACAGAATAAAACAGCTTGATAAGGTGCTTTGCAGCACAGATATTCTTAAAGAGCATGAATTTATTATTTTAGATTTGAAAGAGCAGGCCACACATCTTCTCTCAGATGATATGGAGAAATTATTAGGTGAAATGCAGGTCACAGGTTCATATGCATTTGAGGATCTCAACAAAGAACTTACTCAGCAGCTTCTTGTTGATATCAAACTTGATGCTGGAATACAGTCAATGCCTCTGTCGGTTGCAAGAAATATGGCATATGCACAGTCGCAGGAATTGAGAAAAGCAGCTTACCAAGGAGAACTTAAAGCTTACAGAAAAATTGCCTCCGCCTCAGCGGCATGTCTAAACGGTATAAAAGGAGAGGCCATAACTATAGCCAAAGCACGAGGTTTCTCATCTCCGCTTGATATGACTCTAACTGATTCACGGGTGGACAAACCTACTCTTGATGCAATGTTTGGAGCAATTGTTGATGCCAGACCTCACTTTAGGCGTTATCTTCATAAAAAAGCCTCTCTCTTAGGTCATCAGGGCGCACTGCCGTATTATGATTTATATGCTCCAATGGGACATTTTGATTTTCATTTCACATATGAGGAAGCACGAGATTTTATTGTTGATACATTTGCTGAATGCAGCCAGCATCTAGCTCAATTTGCATCAAAAGCTTTTGAAAATGGATGGATTGATATGGAGCCTAGAGATGGAAAAAGCCGCGGTTCTTACTGTTGCAATATTCATGCAATTAAAGAAAGCCGCATTGCTATCAACTTTACCGGAACATTTTATGATATAACTACACTCGCTCATGAACTTGGACATGGTTTTCATTATGAATGCCTGAATCATCAGACTATTCTCAACACAGACTATACAATGCCTATGGCTGAAGCAGCTTCTATTTTTTGCCAAAGCCTTGTTACAGAAAAACTTCTCAATAATACAACAAAAGAGAATTATTTTGCAATTTTGGAAAATGATTTGATGAACTTTACACAGATGCTTATTGAAATTCTTGCAAGATATACTTTTGAAACTAATTTATTCGAACGCAGAAAAGAAGGCACTATACCAGTTAAAGAATTAAACCAGCTGCTTATCAATGCACAAACCTTTGCATATGGAGACGGATTAAGCGAAGAAAAACATCCTTATATGTGGATATGTAAACCACACTACTACTTCCCTGATTTTCATTTTTACAATTTTCCGTACCCTTTTGCACTGCTGTTTTCCAAAGGCCTATCTTCAATATATGCTGAGAAAAAAAATGATTTTGCTCCTATATTTGAACAAATGCTTACAGCTACAGGTTCTAACAATGTTAGGGATATATTTAAAATATTAGGATATGATTCGTCTGACAAATCATTTTATCAGAATGCATTACAAGAAATAATAAAAGAGATTGATAATTTCTGTTCTCTGTAAAACAATAATAACATTTGTATATTAGTTAAACTTTAAAAAGAGCAGCACTCCATAAACCACTTTGGTTTTTGTGCTGCTCCCTTTAATAATTCATAAAGGTTATTTTTAATATTTAATAATAATATGACATATCGTCATCATCATATGAATCATTCTCATATTCTCTTGTCCAATCAATATTATTTTGTCTCTTTGCCTTCATCTGTGGCCTTTGCTGCTGATGATTTTTTTTGTTGTCCTGTCTTTTCTTCTGCATTACCTTCTTTTCTTTCTCTAATCTCATAGCAATATCAGCTTTATCAGGCTGTATCTCTTTTGTCTTATCTTTTGCCACTGAAGTGCGCTTCTTTATTTCATGCTTATTGCCGCGGTCATATTCATCATCATACTTATCTTTTGAATAAGCATCTGTACGGTTTCCATTATAAGAATGTTTTTTATAATTTTGTCCATCACTGCTATTTTTTGACTGATACGGTTTCTGATTTTTTCTATAACCATTGTCAGGTTTGTTATTACCGGAGGCTGATCTATTGCCATAATTCTTTCTTCCAGTCTGACCCTGACTATGTACTCCACCTTCTGTCCTTTTTCCTTTGTACCCATTATTATTTGACCGGTTAATATGTTCGTTTTCCATTTGTGTTTCTGTAAGCAATCTGCTACTTTTTTCTCCTCTCGTTTTTTTGTAAAATAATATTGTGCCTCTGACAGTTACTGATTCATCTGCAACTATTACTTTATTTTTATTCTAAATTATTTTCATAAAAAGTCAACTGATATTTTACATTTTGGATTGTTTTTTTTCTAAAAAAATGCTAAACTTATCCAGATAGATTAAACATATATTGTCTTATATTTAAAAAAAATAAAAAAATTATATAATTTATTTCTTTTTAAATTCAATTTGGAGGTTAACAATGAAAAAATCGCAAAACAATGATGAAGATGAAATTGAAATTATTACATTAGAACTAGATAACAAAAAAACAATTGACTGCCAAATTCTATCTATATTAAATGTAGAAGGTCAAGATTATATTTATCTGCTTCCCCCTGAAAACTGTGAATTATCTGATGAAGGCGAATTTTTTATTTATAAATATTTCGAAGATGAAAACGAAGAAATCACATTAGATAATAACTTAACTGATGAAGAATTTGAATCTGCGTCCAAAGCTTTTGATGCTTTGCTTGATGAGAATGAATATTTCGAAATTGTAAATGAATCTACTGAATAATATATCTAGTATAATTAAACCCCGCAAAAATGCGGGGTTTAATTATTTGTCCATATTCATATCTGAAACAACTCCAGATATCTGATTTACTAACTGTACAATTTCTGAATTAACTATAGAACTTCTCTCTGATAATTTACTTACCTCGTCTGCAACTACTGCAAACCCACGACCTGCTTCCCCTGCACGAGCAGATTCAATTGAAGCGTTAAGCGCAAGTATTTTCTGCCTCTCCTGTGCTTTCTTAAGTTCGTTCGTCTTCTGCATAATAGCTTGAACAAGATTATTAGTTTCCTTAACTCCAGTTGTAAGTTTGCTTATAACGACACTATTTTTCTTTGTTGAATACTCTTGATTAATAAAATTATTAAGTACCTGACCTAACAAGCCTGCCGCTGCGTTGATAGTCTCCTCTGAACGAACGCTTACTTTGTGAAGAGCTTCTATGTACTGATCTTCATTGACACCGATCTCTCTGGCAACCTTTCTAAAATTCGCTTCATCTTCTGCTGTAGGTTTAAATGTAAGCACCTGTCCTCCTATTACAGAACCGAGTACCTGTCCGTCAACAACAAGGTCTATACCAAAATCAACAAGTCCTGCATGACAATGATACACACCTTTTCCTTCACGGTCACACTTTTCACAACGAGCGCAGCCCTCTTTACTTCCTCTCGTATATTTTATACAAAAATCTGTAAAATTATAGCACTCTGAAATATACTCACCATCTGCTCCCACAGCAACAGTTGCAAGACCTGTAGATTTAGCCCAGTTTTCCATAATAGATTCGAATGCATCCATATCTGTAAAATCTTGTATTTTCATATTACGTCCTCCGAACTTAATTTTATTTATAACATTTTAACATGTTTATACAGATTTTTCAATATATTTTATTCAAATTGATAGTAAACATGACAATACAAAACAATTAATTTATTATTGTGTCAAATCTCAAGTCCACTTTTTATTTAATAATATTTATTTCATTTATCTCTTAAATAATTTATAATCGGCATTACCTCTACATCCTGCTCATTCATTCCGCTTATCTGAAGTAAAAGCTTTGCTTCTGATGAACTTTCGAGTTTACAGAAAAGCTGAACAATTCCATTTTCTATATAATGCAGGTTCTCCAAATTACCATATGGAATATAAAACAGAGATTCATCTTCATCACTACTTACTACTCCTACAACTGTATACTCAGCTCCATCCAAATTTATTGTGTTTTCCAGCGCATTTGTTGTCCCAAAAAATTCCAGCGCCGCTGTCTCATTTAACACCGCGCATCTTAGTTCACGCTCTGCATGAAGTCCATTAAACCAAGAACCTTCTTTCATATTTTTTCTAAGCAGATAAGCAAAATTCTCATTAGTTCCGACTACAGTCACAATCTTTTCCGCCCTATAAGATTGTGCATTAATCCTGCCCTCCCCTGCATATGCAATATCATATCCATTATCTTGAATCTGCTTTATACCATCTTCTGTAAAAGTCATTCTGTAAGGTTTGCAAATAAACGCATAATCACTATTATCACTGCTGTATATTAACTTATGTCCATCCCAAACTACAGATACAATCAACGTTATAATTACTGCACAACAAAAAAAGAGAAGTCTTTTGCCTTTAATCATCATTCTCACTCTCCTTATAGGCAACTCGTACCCCTTCCTCAAGCTCTTCTGTGCATGAAGTGACAATTGGAGTGTCAGAGTTTATTCCAATAACTAAAACTGCCGTATTATCAGTATCCTGTAAATCTACTGACAACCTATGAACTACATAATGTTTTCCTAAGATATTAGATTCTTCTCTGATCGTCCACACAAAATATCCTTTTGAATCCTTTTGAAGTGCATAAGCAGGAAGAATTGTATCAAACTGCTCTCCATCTCTGCCAATAACTATATCTGCCATCTTTCCTGCAATATCCTGATTTTCAAATGCAAACTCAATAGCTGCACTATATTGTTTTACACCATCTTTTTCCACAGAATCAATTGACACAATCGTCCCTGATATATCTTCAGGCACACCTTTAATTTCTATAGAAGCCGTATTTCCTATTTGCAAAATTGATGCCGTCTCATCACTAATAAACATCCTGCTTCTCCAATAACCATTTGGCTCTGCCATCTGAAATAATGATTCATTCTGCACAGCAGACACATACATTCCCTCACTTACACATATTTTAATTATCACTCCGCTTCTTGGAGCCTTAACTTCTACTTTTGCGTCCTCTTCAATTTTATTAAGAACAATTATAACATCACCTTCATTTACATAAGAACCTGAAGCAGCCCTTACCTCACTGACTCTTCCCTCACAATCAGGAAACACATCTGACATATTTTTATAAGTTACCTCTGCACGGCCCTCCACATCATGATTTAACTCTCCTTTCATCGGAAAAGCTATTGATGCTTCAGGAAGATTATAATTATAAATAGACTTTGAAAAAAATGTTAAAAACAATACAAACAAAAAAAACACAGCTAGAACTTTTATATATATATGATTACTTTTATCCATTTTACACCTAACCTTTCACTCCTGATAAATTTATTCCATCTCTGATAAAGTCCTGTCCCCATAACAACACTAACAAAATTGGAAACGCAAAAAACACTGCACCAGCGAAGGAGACACCTATCTGTTCAGTATTTATATTTGCAAGAAAAAGCGACAATGGCTGTTTTTCATTATTTTGAATAAAAACTACTGCCTGATCTATAAGGTTCCAATAATCGATAAGCGTAAGCATGGCTGCCGCCGCAAGTCCTGATTTCACCATAGGAATTACAATATATATGAAAATCTTAAAATGTCCGGCACCGTCTGTCTGAGCTGACTCTATATATGATTTAGGAATCATTTTCATTGACTGCCGTAATAAAAAAGTACCAAACGGCTGAAAAATTCCGGGCAATATTATCGCCAAATAGCTATCTTTAATATTAAGCCAATCTGCCATAAGATAATTGGGCATTAAAGTAACCTGCAGAGGCAGCAGCATTACAATAATATAAATAAAAAACAAAAATTCTTTACCTTTAAATTTAAGCACGGTAAACCCATATGCTGCCATTGACGATACAATAAGATTTCCTATAACTACAGGCAATGCTATTTTTACAGAATTCCAAAACATATTTAGGTAAACAGGACTCTCAAATAACAACCCCCAGTACTGTTTAAATGAAACCATGTTCGGAATCAAATGCATCTCTACAAATTTATCTCCCGGATGCAAGATATTTCCCACCGTGCTGTAATGTTCATTTACTTCTCCCTGGCTCATGAAAGAATTAGTAATAGTAACCAGAAGAGGCATAATATATATAATAACTAAAATAATTATTAAAACTTTGACGATTATTTTTTTATATTTTTTTCTTTCCATCAAATATCCTCCATAAAAAAGTATTACTAACAATACTAAATGAAAAAAATCAAAATAAAATTTTAATATTAAAATCTTAAGTTTTCAGATGCTTTTCGCTCCACCCTAAAAAGACATGCAACTACCAATACAATAACAACTGTAAGTATATATACAGCACTGACCAGCTTTGAATAGTTAAGTGACAAAAACATATTGTTCATATAATGCTGCAGCATATACAGTCCATCCGGAGGATACTGTCCAGTCATAATATAAATTTCCTTGAAAACTTTAAAAGAATTTACAAAGGACATTATAAGTACAAGAAAACTTGTAGGTGCAAGATATACCATAGTAATCTTTCTAAATTTCCATAAAGCGCCAGCTCCTTCCACAGAAGCACACTCATAATACTGTTCTGGAATATTGTGAAGCCCGCTTACAAACAGCGCCATATTATAGCCAATATTTTTCCATATGAAAATAATTACCATAATAACAAGACCTGTATCATTCTGCATCCAATCTTTACCTGCTATCCCAAACAATGAAATAAATTTATTTAGAACACCATGAATTCCAAAAATATTCTGCCAAAAAAACGCTGTCGCCGCTGAAGGAATTACAAGAGGTATTAAAAATACAAGACTAACCCAACGGTTAAATCGGTTTTTCCTGTTCACTAACACTGCTGTTATAAGGGATAACGCCATATTAAGAGGTATACTTATCACAATAAACATTATTGTATTTTTCAGTCCAAGCATAAAATATTCATTCTCAAATAACTCTGTAAAGTTTCTTATTCCAACAAACTCTTTACGAATGGGATTGTCTATCAATGCATAGGAAAAAGAAAATAAAAATGGAAAAAGATAAAATACAATAAACCCTAAAAAACTCACCCCAAGCATTAACAGGGGCAGATTATCTCTTTTAATACATTTCATATACACTGCCCCTATTCCTTTAAATACTGAGTTATCTTATTTTGCAGATTATTAACTGTCTGTTCTGCCGTCTGCTTTCCATCAAAAAACTTCTTCTGCTCTTCTCCAAAATAATCTGTAATCGTCGGATCAGACAAATCGCATTTATTTATTTGATTTACCCATTGTTCTAGCAGATTTTTATAATCATCAAAACTTATCTGCTGATTCGTGCCATCTGTATAAAATTTTAAACATCTCTCAACCAATGTATTGAAACCTTTTCTGTTTACGGCTGTTCCTACCGTTGATAACGACGGATGACTCTGTATTTCATCAGAAAGAACATATTTTATAAATTCCCATGCAATTTCTTTATTTTTAGAAGAACTGCTTATCCCTATAAAATTTGAAGATGATGTATAAACATTCCCCTCAGAATCAGCAACTGGTTTTCCCTGACAATTTCCTCCTGGAGATAGATTATAAAAAGCCGCCTGTACATCAAAATCAGAATTTAATACAAAATAATATTTAGTATTGTAGAAATCCAAGCCCGGCGGATTAAAGTATCCTTTATTATCAAACTCTTTGGCATTTTTAAGCCACTCCACATATTTACTTGAGGCAATATTTGCCTTTTTTCCATTATAATCAATAAGGCTGTTAAAATTTTCACGAACAAGTGAATACACATACCCATCTCTTCCCAACAATGTCAAATAAGTATTTTTCTTATTTGTCTGTTCCATCTTCTGTTTAGCATACTCAATAGCCTCGCTGAAACGAAGACTGTCCTTACCCTTAAAATAATCTTCTCCACTTAGCAATTCCTTTTCAAAACTTATCACCTCGAAATTAGCTTTATAAGGAACAATATAT
This sequence comes from uncultured Lachnospiraceae bacterium, assembly GCA_949743325.1. Classification (GTDB taxonomy): domain Bacteria; phylum Bacillota; class Clostridia; order Lachnospirales; family Lachnospiraceae; genus CAJJNI01. Next base: position 14,231 of record CATJTQ010000078.1, on the reverse strand, counting down.
AAATGTCCATCTTTATCTCTTGCTGACTCAATCACATTCATAAAGTAATTTTCATTATTTATATCAGGATCTGTCTCTATATAACTGCTCAAATCTTCAAAAGCTCCCATATCCATATATTTTTTTATAGGAAGCTGTTGAGTAAATATAATATCCTCTGCCTTACCTGACATAATTTTAGTATTCAGCCCTGTTCGATACTGCTCCATTTTATCTGCTCCATTTACATCTGAATCAGACAACTCTATTGACTCATTGACAGTCACTTTCACATCTGGATACTTTCTCATAAAATTTTCAGCCGCTGTTGTTAGAAATTCCATATTATACATAGTAGAAATTGTAATTTCTCCCTTCATTTCCGTCTGAACATATTTCCCTGACTTTTGTTCTTCTCCACTATTAACATTACTTTCGTTTACTACACTATTTGCATTGCCTGATACATTTCCATCAGTTTCTAAAGCGGTCATGTCAGGTTGTGAACTTGAATCTTTCTTGGCACACCCAGCACAACATACTAATACAATAATAACTGCTGCATAAAAAGCCATAATCCTTTTCTTCATAAAAAAACCTCCTCGCTATGATAGTTATAATCATAGCAGGGAGATGTAAAATTAATGCACTATACTTGCAACTAAGTTGTAAATTTTATGGCTTGACATTTTCATACAAAACATTTTGAGGATTTTCTGTAGTAAAATATAAATGAATATATTCAAAATTATAAGCTTGTTCTTCTGATATAATATACTGTTGTTCTGTTTTCAAAGATTTCTCTAAAACTCCCATATTGCCTGATACCGCAACTGCAAACAGTCCATCGCCACTGACATCTGCATAAATACTATTTTTTCCAAAAAACATAATATTTTCACATTTAAACCCAAATGATAATGTATAATCCGTTAACAATATTGTTAAAAACTCACTGGAAACAGTTACAGCACAATTATCTTCTGAAGAATTTATTGACGCATAGTATGAAATGTTTGCATCTAACACCTGCCCTGTAACAGAATTTAAAACCAAATTCACTTTTAAATTCTGTTTAATAAAATTTAAAGTCCAATAGCTGTTCAATAAATTTATTGACATATCATTGTTATAATTTTTAACACATAATTTTGCATCAATATTCTGATACGTCTGCTGCATGTAATTACTGAATACCGAATTTTTTTCAAATAAAGTCTCTATCCATTCTTTTCCTTTTGTTATAGCTTCCTCCATCGTCATCTGCCCCTCTATTGGTTCATGCGGATATTCTTCTTTAGCATTCATATTATTTAAAACCTGCTTTAACTCTTCATTTGACAAAAATTGTGCTTCATTATCAATATCAACTATTTTTGTCACTTCACTGTTCTTATCAATACCAATTTGTCCTGACAATAGTGATTCTGTCTTTTTATTAAGTAAATACTCTGTTAATATAAAACCACAGCCTGATAAAAACAAAGCAAGTATAAGCCCACAAAAATTGATTAATTTACTCTTCATACTCTGACACCTCTTTCTCATAAGGAAGACCAAAACTCACCACTGTACCCTTATTTTCTTTACTTTGAAACTCAAGTCTACAGCCATGAATTTTTGCAATCTTTTCAGCCAACGCAAGTCCAATACCCGCGCCATGCTGTTTCCTAGAGCGAGACTTATCAACCATATAAAATGCTTCCGTGATTCGCGAAAGCTCATCTTCAGGAATACCACGCCCATTATCCTTGATGCTTATCTTATAAACTCCGCTGTCACATCTGCCACACAATTTTATTTGTGTACATCCTGCCTTTATGGAATTATCAGCAAGATTCAGAAGTAATGTCTTAATTAAATCATAATCTACTTTAATGTAAGCCGGGTCTGACATTGTACTAAATTGTATTTTCTTCTCACTTACAAGAGGATATAAACCTGATGAAACATCCTCTAGAAGTTCATCCGCACGCATCTCCTGCAGCGTAAACTGCTGCCTGTCAAGCACAATCAAATCCATAAGTTTTAATGATAGTGCTTCCAATCTCATCCCCTCATTCCAAATGTAATATGACGCCGCTTTAACTTCCTTTCGCGGCAATTCCTTTTGATAAAGCATATCTGCATATCCTATAACCGATGTAAGAGGTGTTTTCAGTTCATGTGCAAAATTTGCCACAAAATCCTCCCTCTGACGCGCCGCCAATGAGAGTTCTTCTACTTTATCCTCAACAGCATCAGCCATTCTATTAAAACTATCTGCCAGTTTGCCTATTTCATCTGCACCTGAAATATTTAGCCTCCCTCTATAATTACCTCCTGCAATACCATCTGCTGCCTCAGCCATTTTCTTCAACGGTCTTGTAAACAATATAGATATAATAAAAAGCAGGATCGTAGCTAGAGAAATAACAATACAATAGCATCTCTTAAAATAATTTATTAAGATTTCCTGGTGGATAAGTACATCGCTTATATCTGTTCTAGTTATAAAATATATTTGTTCAATTTCAGAAACATCTGTATATTCTGTAAGTAAGTTACCTTTATATGGTAATTCTGCAAATGTATATATACAGCTTCCCGTACTGTCCTTTTGAAACATATAAACATTAGATACAGTTTGATTTTTTTCCTTCAATTTATTACAATTTGATTTAACCATATCCCAGAGCTTGTCATCTTTCTCCTTAATTTCCGAATATAATATATCTCCTATTTCTGAAAAAAAAGCTGACGGAACACTTATATTTTCCGTCAGACCTGCAAATATCTTCTGCATTTTTTCTTTTTCTTTAAGGCTGCCTCTAACTTTCTCCGAATTTGAGAGTAAACCTGACTGAACAGTAAACTTATCATATTGAAACTGTTTTAGTGCGAATTCTTTCTCTCTCTCCATTCCAGCATGAAGAGAATACTGAATCAACACATACCCAGAAACGAGAAATGCCAGGCTAAACACAATTGTTCCGCATAAAAATATTTTTGTAAAAAGCCTCATCTCAAACCTCCAGCCTATATCCAATTCTAAAAACTGTTTTAATCCGATCTTCCCACTGCAATTTTTTTCTCAATCGCTGTATATGGGCATCGAGTGTACGTGTTTCACCTAAAAAAGGTTCTTTCCATACTTTCTCATAAAGCTGATCCCGATACAGTGAGATATTTTTATTCCTCATCAGCTCAACTAACAAATCAAATTCTTTCACTGTAAGACATACAGGATTACCTTGTTTTAAAACCACCCTGGAATCAGTCTGTATAATCACATCATCTAATACAAGTTTATTCTCAACTTTAAAGTATCTTCGCAGTACAGCTTCAATTCTGGCTGACAATTCTCCAATCTGAAAAGGTTTCGATATATAATCATCAGCTCCCAATTTCAAACCTTTAATTCTATCATTCACATCACACTTTGCAGTAATAAAAATCACCGGAATTTTTATAGTCTTAATATATTCCAAAAGCTCATAACCATTTATTTTAGGCAGCATAATATCAAGTAAAACCAAATCAAAATTTTGACTTTCAATATAATCAGCCCCCTGCTCGCCATCATATGCACATGTACACCTATAGCCTTCATCTTTTAAATTTACATAAATTAAATTTGATATTGCTTCATCATCTTCAACAATTAAAATATCTGTCACAACGCTGCCTCCAAACTTGTAAAATACTTACACTCATTAATTTTTTTAATTTTTACATGATAATATATAATAATTAGAAAATGTATCATATTTGTAATTTACTTAACTGTTTATTGTCAAAGTTCCTGCTTTACAAACATGTACAGAGAAAATAAGATTGCCTGTCCGCAACGCGCCGCACAGATTACCTAACTCATTGATAACAGAAATAAACTTTACCAAATATACAAATTTATGTTACAATAATATAAAAAAATACTGATATACCCCAAAGCAGATAATAATTAGCAAAATATTGCTCTAATTGAAACTATGAAACAATGAAGCTGATTACCCAGACAATTAGGGGCATATAAAAAATATGCCACAGTATATAGTGTCTGAGACAGGAAAAGAGGAAAAATATGTATAAAGCAGTTTTAGTAGACGACGAAGTACTAATCCGCGATGCAATAAGTAAAGTAATCCCTTTTGAACAGTTTGGTTTTGAGCTGATCGCAGCCTGCCAAAACGCAAAAGAGGTAGTAACTTTACTGGAAACAGATGCACCAGACCTTATTATTACAGATATTTGTATGCCGTTTATGGATGGTCTGGAACTCTCAAAATATATTTATGACAATTATCCCCAAATAGTCGTTATTATTTTAAGCGGCTATGATGATTTTGACTATGCTAAACAAGCTGTGCGCTATAAAGTTCATGATTATCTTCTAAAGCCTATTACTGCAGCAGAATTTTCTGATATTTTAGAAAAAGTAAAAAAACTGTTGGATAAAAGAAATCAGGAACAAAAATTTATTAAAAAAATAAAACATACATATGATAAAAACCTTCCAGCGCTTAAAGAACGTTTCTTGTCAGATTTAATTTCAAACTCCCCTATGACTACAGGATATATATCTGACAAATTGGAAGAATTTCAGACAAAACTTGAAGGTCCCTATTACGCTTGTGCTATTTTAGAACCTATTCCCCCTATAGATATGGAAGCAAAGTCTATTGACAGTCTTGCATCTTTTTCAGTTTTTTCGGCGGCTAAAGATATTATCTATTCAATTAAAGCAGGAGAAGTATTTCATAAATCACCAAATAAAACTATTATATACTTTTCTGCCTATAATATTGAGCAAGTTATATCACTTGCCAAATCTTCATGCTTTCAGATTCATAATTTTATTACTGGATTTTTAGATATTCAGTTAAATATTGCAATTGGAAAACCTGTATATTCACTGCATAAATTACCTTTATCTTATCAGAATGCCTGCTCTATTATGGAAAACTTTTTCTTAGTTGGAGACAATCAAATTCTTCTTTATTCTGACTTTACTGATAAATTGCCTGACAATACTATTAACCGTACCGAATGGACTAATAAAATCTTAGATTTTATTAAAACTAAGAAAATACCAGAATTAGATTTTCTATTAGAACAATTTATAACTACACTTAGAAAAAATCAACTTCCAAAACAAAAAGTTATATTGTATATTCAATCTATTGTTATGTCTATTATGAATTTTTTAGAAAATACTGTCTTTTACTCAGACAAGCTCTTTTTTGAGGAACAGCTTTTGTTTGACAAAATTTCTGATATGGAACATTTAAGCAATATGGGAGAAGCATTGACAACATTTTGTCATTCTGTAACAGAAGCGATTCATTCAGACCATGAAAACTACAATAAAAAGCAAGCTCAGCTGGCATTAGATTTTATTGAACAGAATTACAACAACGCTGACCTTTCTCTGTCAGACATATGCAGTCATTTATCTATGAGCACCAGCAGATTCAGTACTATGTTCAAAAACAGCACCAGTGAAACATTTATTGAAGCGCTTACCCGAATTAGAATGGAACATGCAAAGGCGTTAATGAAACATACCTCTTTAAAATCATATGAAATCGCTGCACGAGTGGGATTTACAGACCCACACTACTTTAGTATTGCTTTTAAAAAATATACTAAAATGACACCCACAGAATACATAAAATCACAACAGGAGAGTTAAATTGAAGAAACTTCACTTTTTTTCAAAGCATAAACAAACAAATTATTTTCATAATTTTAAAAGTATTCATACTGCCATGCTGTTTTCTTTTTCAATGATAATAATTGCAGCTTTAATGATTTTTCTGCTTATATCTCTAAACTATACAAGAAAAGCTATTATTCAAAATTCAACTGGCTATACATCACAGCTTGTAAAACAAGTTAACGCTGATATTGACTCATATATACAATATATGAGAAATATTTCTATGATGCTGACTACTAACACTGACGTTTCAGAATACTTGTTTACTGCCCATACGGACCCTGCTGAAGAACAAATGCACCATGATGCCATTATTGAACAATTTCACACCCTCTGCCTAGCAAGACCAGATATTTGCAATATTGGTATTTACCGTTCAAATGAACGATATATTTTCAACTACAATAATTCTAAAATAAATGAAAATATAAACTTCTCTCTACTAGACTGGTATCAAAAAACATTACAGTCACAAGGAGCTACTTACCTGTCATCATCTCATGTACAAAATATTGTTGATAATTCATATAACTGGGTTATCACATTAAGCAGTACATTAAAGAATCCACACACATCCGCCAGAGAAGGTATTTTATTTATTGATTTAAATTACAGCAGTATCCGCAATCTATGTGAAAATATTAATCTTGGCAAAAAAGGATATGTATTTATTTTAGACAAAAATGGAGATATTGTATATCACCCAAAACAACAATTAATTTATAGTAATTTGGAAACCGAGTGTATTGACGAAATACAGCAACTTAATGAAAATAATAATTCTTTCATAGATTCTGATTCTGACGGCAAAAAACTATACACAGCATCAACATCCAAACAAACAGGTTGGACAATTGTAGGAGTTGCTTACCTTCAAGAATTAAACCTCAATGAAAAACAAACTCAAATTCTATATATATTAACTGCACTTTTTTTATTTTTTAACGCTATGATTATTTCCAACTTTTTATCAAAAGCTATAACCCAGCCAATCAGAACTTTACAAAATTCAATGAATAAAGTAGAGAAAGGTGATTTTGAACAGGCTCTTGTACCTGAAACAGCAAAAAATGAAATAGGCGCTCTTAGCAACTCTTTTAACTTAATGACCCTCCAAATCCAATCTCTGATTGCACAAAACATTGAAGAGCAGAGACTTAAACGAAAAAGTGAATTAAAAGCTCTCCAATCTCAGATTAAACCGCACTTTCTGTATAATACACTCGATTCTATTATCTGGATGGCAGAGGCAGAAGCAAATAAAGATGTTGTACTAATGACATCATCATTAGCAAAATTACTGCGTCAAAGTATAAGTAATGATAATGAACTTGTTCCGATAAGGGGTGAAATTGAGTATACTAAATCTTATTTAACTATACAACAGATGCGTTACAAAGACACTCTGGATTTCAAAATAAATGTTGATAATGAAATTCTGGATTATACAATTGTAAAGCTTACTCTTCAGCCGCTTGTAGAAAATGCTATTTATCATGGAATTAAGTTTAAAGAACATATGGGAACTGTCAGAATTGGAGGTTCAATAATGGGTGAAGATATCATTATTACAATTTCAGATAATGGTATTGGAATGAACAGCGAACAACTTAAACATATATTTGACAACAAACATAAAAGTTCTTCTTCCGGTGTTGGAATTAACAATATTCAAGAACGTCTGCAACTATATTATGGTGAAAGATATGGTTTAATCTTTGAGAGCTATGAAAATAATGGAACTACGGTTTATGTCAGAATTCCTGCAAATAACACTGAAACTTTTAATTTGTATACAAAGGAGGAAAATAACAATGAATAAATCTATTAAAATTATACTCTCTGTTTGTTGTATATGTATATGCACTTATTTTATATATACAGCCAATATTCCAAAAAAGCCTTCTGAAGTAACAATTATTTATATTCCTAAATCACAAGATATTACTAATGATTTTTGGACTACTCTGATTGACGGTGCAAATATGTCTGCCCAAGAACATAATCTTAATTTAACTATTTTTTCTCCTGAACATGAAGCTGATTATGAAGAACAAAACAAACTGATTAAAAAGGCTGCTGATATGAAACCAGACGCTCTTGTTATATCACCAATTTCCTATACAGAATCTACAGAAATTATTAAGGAAATTAAACAAGATTATCATATTCCTATTATATTAGTAGACGCAATTATCTCAGAACATATAGAGGATTCTCTAGTTTCCTCAGATAATTATTCAGCCGGAAAAGCTATGGGAGAATTTGCAAAAAACTATATAGATGATAACTCAAAAATTGCGATTGTATCACATGTGCCAAATACTTCTACTGCTATTGCCAGAGAAACTGGTTTTAGGGAGGGATTAGGTGAACATGAAAAAAAAATATTAGAAACTGTCTATAGCTATTCTGACTTTGAAACAGCATATGATGTAACGATAGACCTTTTAACTCGTTATCCTGATTTATCACTGATTGCAGGATTAAATGAATATTCTGCTGTTGGCGCAGGAAATGCTGTAAAAGATTTAGGACTTACTAATAAAGTAAAAATTGTAGGATTTGATAATTCCATATCTGCAATTAGATTGTTAGAAGAAGGAATATTTCCTTGTATTATGATACAAAAACCTTTTAATATGGGATATCTTGGTATAGAAGCGGCTTATCAAATTACTCAAGGAAAAAAAATCGAGAAATTTATTGATTCAGGTACAGAATTAATTACCAGAGAATATATGTACACCAGAGAGGGACAACAATCACTATTTGCATTTCTAAAAAACTGATTAAGATAATTTTTGATTATAAGAAAAATTTTTTTAATTGTTAATTATTAATGATATCAAAGTTACAATCTTCATAAATTTAAGGGATTATCATTAAAATTTATCACTATATTTATTATGAATTATTATATAAGTCATAAATAATACTGTGTATAAATTATATTATCTGATAATCCCTTTATTTTAATAACTATTAATATATGTCAAATTGAGGATGAGTTAATTTATCATATATTCACATTTAATACCTGATGGTATTTCTTAATTCATTCCCTTTGGGGAATAATTAACAAGTTCGTTGTTTCTAAAAATTTATAGTATTAATCATATAAGTTCTGTGCAATTTCTTCATCTGTGATATTTTGATAATTATACCACTGGCAACCTGTATCAACATCTTTTACATCTTTTCCATTAGATACATCATAGAGAAGCTGCACAAGGTTTTCACCAATAGAAACCGGAGCCTGTGTAACTGCACCAAATAAAGTCTGATCTGTTACTGCTGCCTTTAATACAGAACCTGAGTCAAATCCAACTGCAACAATCTTATCTGGTCCACATACTTTTAATGTTTCATTTGCATTTACAATACCTTCTGCTGATACCTGATTTGAACCAAATATAGCTATTGTATCACTCTTCTGAAGAACAGGCTCTGCAACCTGCTGACATGCTGAAGTAGTAGTTTCTGCTGGAACTGCAACTTCAATAATTACATCTGCATCTGCTTCTTTTGCGTCTGCGCCTTTTGCTTTGCCTACATAGAAATCATTACCTACTACACATACTTTATATCCATCTGCTTTCAGCAGTTCAACCATTTTATCAATAAATCCCAGGCCACGCTGTGTAATAGATTCAGAAGTTGCATCCTGATTAACTTCACCTATTCTAACTTTTCCATTACCAATCTTATCTTTAATTCCCTTATACATTCCTTCTGCTGCTACTTTGCCTGCCGCATAGTTATCTGTTGCTGCATTTGCATAAACTGCACCTTCAGGAGCATCTGGTACACCAGAGTCAAATCCAATAATAGGTATATTAGCATCCATAGCTGATTGTATACCGTCAAGACATGCATCTGTATCAAGTGCAGCAAGACCAATTGCTGGTGGCTGTGCATTTATTGCACTATTTAACATCTGTACCTGATCAGCTACATCTGACTCTGTGTTAGGACCAACCATATTAATCTCTACACCAAGCTCATCTGCTTTTGCTTTTGCACCTTTGTAAACAGCCTGCCAGTATGTGGACTGGAAACCTTTTGAAACAATTTCAAACGACATTTTCTTATCGGAGCCAGATTTTTTGTCATCAGATCCGGAGTTGCCGCAGCCTGTAAGCATACCTACTGCTAATGCAACTGTTAATAACCCTGCAAATAATTTTTTCTTCATATAAACTCCTCCTTTAGCTATATACACAGATATATACTGTGTTATTTTGTTATATTTCAGCCGCTTTTGCGGTGAATAACATATTTTATGCACTAACTCTTCTACTGCGGATAATATCGATCATAACTGCAACAATAAGCACAATACCTATAATTATCTGCTGCCAGTTTGCCTGAAGATCAATATATGGAAGACCAGTCTTTAGCAATGACATAATCAATACACCTAAAATTGTTCCTGTAACTGTTCCGTAACCGCCTGCCGTAGATACACCGCCAATAATTGCAGCGCCTATGGCGTCTAATTCAAAACCTGCGCCGAGTCCAGGCTGTATTGTCGCAAAAGAAGCTGCAAATGCGATACCAGCAAGACCTGCAAAAAATCCAGAAATTACATAAGCTGTAATTTGATACCTCACAACATTGATTCCGCAAAGTTTAGCCGCCTCTTTATTTGAACCGATAGACAATACATAACGTCCTGTTCTTGTGTGATTTAACACTATCGACATTATCACAACAGCCAGTACTACCCATATTATACCTATTGGAATAGATACACCGCCAACTTTTAATCTAAATAAATTTCTAAACCATGCTCCCTCAGCACTTCCATTCGGCCAAGGCACACCTGTTCCATTTGAACATATGGAGCCAAGTCCTCTTGTTATCATACATGTACATAGCGTTGCCAGAAATGGCGGTAAATCCAATACCGCTACTGCAAATCCGTTAAAAAGTCCTATAACTACTCCGAACAATACGGCTATCAATAATCCTAGCCATACAGGCCATCCTTTATATACAACAAGGTAACCTCCCGCCAGTGCATAACAGATAAGCCCTGTTCCAACCGACAAATCTACGCCTCCTGTCAGAAGCGGAAATGTAACTCCTATAGCCATAAACGCTATATAATAAGTATATCCCATCAAACTTAAAAATGTTGTATATTTTCTAAATGTGGGATTAGCCAGACTAAAGAATATCAATAAAAGAAGCAAAATACCTAATGTAATAACTTTTTGCATTCCTATTTTTTTAATAATACTATTATTATTCATTTTGCCACCTCCTAATCCCGAAGAGTTGCTGCATGCATAATACTTTCCTGCGATGCGTCTTCTATATTGATCTCGGCAGTTTTTCTGCCCTCACACATTACTACAATTCTGTCACTCATTCTAAGTATCTCTGTCATCTCTGATGAAATCATAATTATTGATTTACCTTCTTCAACCAACTCGTTCATCAAATGATAAATCTCACTTTTTGCTCCGACATCGATTCCTCTTGTAGGCTCATCAAAAATTAAAACATCACAATCTCTCACTAACCATTTAGCAATTACAACCTTTTGCTGATTACCGCCAGACAGGTTTACAACCAACTGCTCTGTATTTGGTGTCTTAGTTGCCAGACGTTTGACATATTCTTTTGCCGTCTTCTTCTCTTTTTTCTTATTGATAAACGGTCCTTTACAATACTTCTCAAGCGTTGCCATTGTTGTATTTTCTGCCACCGACTTTCCTGTAACAATACCAAAACGCTTTCTGTCTTCTGACAAATAGCCAATTCCATTTTTAACAGCATCCATCGGATTATTTATCACAACTTTTTTACCATTTATAAAAATATCTCCGCTCTCTTTTACATCAGCGCCAAACAATGCTCTTGCTGTCTCTGTACGACCTGCACCCATAAGTCCTGAAAAACCTAATATTTCTCCTTTGTGCAGTTCAAAACTGACATCTTTAACCATTTTTCCCGCATTAAGATGTTCAACTTTCAATACAACCGGCGCGTCCTTAGGAACATTGCTTTTTGTTTTAGGATCCTCATAAATGACGCGTCCAACCATCATATTTATAATATCATCTTTTGTACTTTCCTCTGTAATAATTGTACCTACATATGTGCCGTCACGCATTACTGTAACTCGGTCTGTAATAACTTTAATTTCATCCATTCTATGTGAAATGTACACAATACCCATTCCCTGTTTTTTCAAATCTCTTATGATTTTAAATAACTCTTGGATTTCAGACTCTGTCAATGCCGCTGAAGGTTCGTCAAATATTATAACCTTACAATCATGAGAAATGGCTTTTGCAATTTCACACATCTGTTGTTTTCCAACAGTGAGATTACTCATTGTCTCTGTAGGGTCAATATTTATATTCATTCTCTTAAAAATTTTATTTGATTCTTCAATCATCTTCTGATCATCAATAAAACTTCCTTTTCTAAATTCACGTCCGGCAAAAATATTTTGTGCAACCGTCAAGTGCCCCATCATATTAAGTTCCTGATGAACAATTACAATTCCTGCCGTCTGAGCCTCTTTTGGATTAGAAAAAGATACCTCTTTTCCCTCAAAATAGATAGTTCCCTCGTCCTTGGAATAAATGCCTGTTAAAACCTTCATCAAAGTAGATTTTCCTGCTCCATTCTCACCCATCAGAGCATGAACCTCACCCTTTTGAATTTCCAAATCTACATGGTTCAATGCATGTACTCCAGGAAAGGATTTATCAATGCCTTTCATAGTCAAAATTACTTCGCCCATTTTTCTTCCCTTTTCCTTTCTGGGATTTTACCCCTGCTACATGCCTGTCAATTTTTCTTTCTTCTGGATATAATATCTATTGATACTGCAATAATTACTATTAATCCTGTAACTACAAGCTGATAATCTTTTGTGAGTCCAATAGCTAGAATACCCTCCTGAAGCAGCGCTATAATAAGTACGCCTATAATTGTTCCGCCTATTGAAGCTATTCCTCCTGCCATAGACGTGCCGCCCATAACTGCCGCTGCGATAGCTTCATTGTTATATTGGTCACCCATACCCGGCTGTACAGTGGTGTATGCTCCTACAAAGAAAATTGAAGCTATTCCTACTAATATACCGCATATTACATAAGCAAGCATCTCATATTTCTTTACATTGACACCAGATAAGCGAACAGCTTCTTTGTTGGAACCTAAACAAAGTATGTATCTTCCTGTTTTTGTCTTATTTAGTATTACAGCACATACAATTGCTACAATAATAAGACAAATCAGACCTGTAGGAATAATGGTGACATCTCTAGGCGTATCCCCTATTAATCTGTACTTTACAAGATTACGAAACCAGCCGTTAGTCTGATCCTGAGCCATAGGCCACTTTACAATCTGTGCGCCTGTAAATACAGAAGCCGCGCCTTTGGCAATCTGCATACTAGCCATAGAAATAATAAATGGCGGTACTTTACAGTATGCAACCATAAATCCATTAAAACAGCCAAATACGACGCCAATAAAAATTGCAATTATCATGCACACCCACACAGGCAGACTGCTTTTACTTAAAATCTGACCTGATACAATTGCACAACAGAACATAACAGGACCAATTGAAAAATCAATACCGCCGGTTCCGATGACAAATGTTACACCCAATGCCAGAAAACCTAAGAAATACGCATAGTTTAATGCACTTATAATTCTATTATAATTTACAAAGGAATCGCTTAATATAGAAAACATACCATACATTATAAGCAAAACCAGACATAAAACTATTTTGTTAAAACCTATTTTTCTAACAATAGGAATGTTTTTTAAAGTGTCCATTCAAATCCCTCCTATCATTTAAAATAGGGTGTTCCCTATTTCTTTTATTTGCATTTATTATAAACCTAATAATTATATAAACAAAGTTAATATTTTGTTAAAATAGGTAAAAAAATTACACTATGATATTTTTTTTATCATAGTGCAATCAGATTTCTTTATGCCCATTAATATATACTTAAAATTAAACCTCAACCAAATCAGCTTTATCTTCCTGTAAAAAATCCCCAAAAACTTCTAAACCCTGATTTTAATTTATCAAAGTCCGCATATCCCAACTCTGTTCCAGGAAATGCTTTTCCCCACTCATTTACAATTTCTTTGCAAAGTTCCTCGCCATATACTTTACCAAGCTTTAATGTACAAGGAAATACGCTTGTCACAATAAACAAATTTAATTCTCCCTGACGGCTTCCCTTTTTTAAACCTTTTAACGCTTCCACATCTACTCTTGCTGCCTCTGACATACTATAAGCCAATTTATACAGTAATTCAGATTGATTTGATACTATATCATCCCCATCCAGCTTGGATATTTCTTCCCAGCACTCAGTAATATGCTCAAAGACAGCTTTATGCTGTGAACAATACTTTTCAAAATATTCATCATATTTCTTTTTCTTAAAATAAACTTTTGGGTCCTGATTATCTTTTAATAACCCGGCAAATTCCTTTGCCAACAGCTCTTTTTCACCCTGTAATTTTTCTATGATATTATTCATATTTCCTCCTA
>CATJTQ010000077.1 GCA_949743325.1 uncultured Lachnospiraceae bacterium | reverse complement strand
TTCGATTCCCCTACGAGCTGTTGACTGTTTAATACAGCCCAACCCTAGTAAATGCTATAATTACCATAACTTTGGTGTTTATAGCGTTTTTTTATATTACTGATAATTTTTATATTTTAGACTTTTGAAAACAAAATCGTAGAAAATAGGGTAGAAGAGAATATAAAATCTCGACTGCCCTTAATTTATTTATATTGTAAGTATTAATTTATAAGCAGCTTAATGGTTTTTGAACCTGCAATACCATAATTCTATCTTTTTTAATTAGTGATCGATTAGTTCCACATCCAGAAAAGTTATTGTCATATTTTAATATCTGTTTTGAATTTTGTTCTGGGATGTCTCATATTTTTTTGGATTTAGTTCTTTTATAAGTTTATTTAAAGGAATTAAATTCACCCCCCATAATATTTTTATTTCTATTTATTATTTAGGCTATTTAAAACATTAATTTATAATAACATTAACTAATAGTAGAATTTTATCAATAGGAGAGCAGTAGTATTTTTAAGAGAATAACATTGTAGGAATACAATGTTATTTCTCAGTCTTAATATTTACTTTAATCCTTTAAAATGTTATAATGCTCGTATCTGTGGCAGCATAGGTAGAGAAAGGAATTGCTGTGATAGAGATAACTTGCTCAGTCATCTCTGTGTGTATAGCAGCTTTAGGGTTACTATACACGATTTACAGAGACAATAAAAAGAAATAGTTTAACATAGCAACAAAGATATGAGTATCCGTTTATTCATGTGAATTAGCGGAAACGGTAGAAAACTAGCCATTTTCTACTACACAAAGCTATAAACACAAATCATATGTCTGCATATGTTTCCAAGGTATAGCAGAATAAACGGTGAAAATATCTGCTTGACAATATGAATTATTATAGTATAATAAACCATAGAGCAAGAAGAGATCACAGACTAAATTCCTTGTCTTAGAATCGCAATTTGGCTAATTGCAAACGCCTAAGATATTGCAGTAGGAGAGTAGTCAATGGCAGGAGAGTAGCATCGTAGAAATACGGTGCTATTTTTCTGTACCAATAAAAGAGACATTTCACCATTTTTATTTCTTATTTTTTATTTTCTTCGTGAATAACTTCTGATAGTTTATTTATTAATTTTTTCTGTAATTCATCAGCAGGCACATTTTTTAGAGTGGCAAACATTCTCTGGAATAATTCTAAAAATTTTTTCTTTTTATCAATAATAGCAGCGATAATGCTATAGAACATCATTTTAACTTTCCATTAAT
>CATJTQ010000076.1 GCA_949743325.1 uncultured Lachnospiraceae bacterium | reverse complement strand
TTTTATTATTTATAATCTAAATCTGTCAACATTTTCTATTAATTTCTCTACATCACCTGTCAATGATTCGATTATACCATTTGAATCTCTAAGTACATCAGACAATTCCTGAGCCATCGCTGAAGTTTCCTCTGTAGAGGCAGCATTGTCATGTGCTATGCTGTTCAATGTTTTTAGTGTATCTGTCACATGTACACGCTCATCTTCAATGCTTGATGTCATCTTGTCTATCGTAACTGCTGAAACTACACATACATCAAGCTCTCCCTGCAGCTTTTTAAATATAGACTTTGTAGCCTCCAACGACTTAACCTGCTCTCTTACGCTCTCATTCATCTCCTGCATAACGTCAACTGCTTTAGCTGCATTGCCAAGTAATTCTTGTACAACTGTCTGTATTTCTTCAACTGAAGTTGCTGACTGTTGCGACAAAGTATTTATCTCACCGGCAACTACTGCAAATCCACGTCCTGCATCTCCTGCTCTTGCCGCCTCAATACTTGCATTCAGTGCAAGAAGACTTGTCTGATCAGAGATTCCATTAATCAAATCAGCTGCCATCTTAATTTTCTGTGCAGACTCATTCGTAAGTTCAGTCTGTGTATACATTTCATCAATATTTTTCTTAGTTATATCATTAACCTGAATCAAACGGCTTAAAGTATCCATTGTCTCAATACTTATCTTCTTCATATCATTGGAATTATCATCAAGCACACGCACTTCATCGCCTGTCTTTTCAATTTCCTCAGCCATATTAACAACATCGTTGGATGCATTGTCTGTCACTCTTGCCTGTTCATTAACATTCTCTGCAATAACATCAACTGCCGACAACACTTCTCCAATATTCTCCTCCATTGTACCAAAGAATTTAGAAAAATCTCCTAAAGCGCAATTTACATCATCTGATACATGACGTATTTCCATAAGAAGCTGCCGTACATTATTTTGTGCTTTATTAAGCTCTTCTGCAGTTCTTCCAATCTCATTTTTCTGAGCAATATGTACTTCAGTAGTAAAATCACAATTCGCAAGCCTTACAGCGAAACCTTGAATATCATTTAATGGTCTCACAATTCTTGCTCCTAATAAATATGAGCCTATAACCGCTAACACTATTACTACAACAAATAAAATTGATACTCTTAAAATAAGAGCTTCTTTTAATGCAAGCAGTGATGACTCAACACTTTTCATCTCCACTTTCATATCATCAACATAATTACCTGTAGATACTGCCCATCCCCATGGTTCAAACATTTGAGAGTAAGCAACTTTTGGGGCTACAGTCTTACCATCTGCTTTTGTAAAATAAAATTCATTAAAGCCTCCTTTATTGCCTGACTTGCAAACATTTACAACTTCCTGAGTAATCATAACACCATTCTTATCTTCCAGCTGTTTGCGGTTATCTCCCTCCTGATCAGTAAGAATAGGATGCATAACTAAATTATAATTCTCATCATCAATCCAAAAATATCCGCTATCATCATCTCTGTATCTCATCATACGAATAATATCTTTTGCCTCTTCTTTTGCCTCTTCCTCAGTCATTTCCCCAGATTTATACTTATCATACTCCGACTGCAGAACTGATATTACACTTTGTACCTGTGATTTAATCTCAGTATTATAGCCTGAATTCATAGAATCCACATAATCACCATATGATATCTTTTGAAGTTGATTAATAGACACTATTGCATTAAATTCAACAATTGCAATGGCAAAGAATACTATTAAAGTACATGATACAATAATAGTAGTTTTTAAACTTTTAATTTTCATAACAGCGCTCCTCTTTTTTGTATATATTATATAAAATCATACTAATTATTGTACCACTTATTGGTAAAGACGTCAAGAAACATCCGCATTCTTTATTAAATCTATTTTATAATAATATTTGCACAATTTAAATCTCCTCCCAAATCGAAAACTGTACCGCTTAAAACACCGACAACAACAGGCCGTAATATGTAATGTGGATTATTCTTTACTACCTTTGCAATCTCTCCATTGCTTAATTCTACTACCGTATCAACAGGATATAATATCATAGATTCCAAAAAACTCTGCATAGCTCTCATATCCAGTTCATTAGTCATAGACATAATAAGCTCTATAGCATCTCTCTGTGAAAATGCAGACTTATATGGACGTTCTGTAACTAATGCATCATAAATATCTGCCACAGACAAAATCTTGGCATATGAACAGATTTTATCTGCTTTAACACCAAGAGGATAGCCATTGCCGTTTATTTTTTCATGATGCTGTAATACACCTAATGTAATAGCTGCGTTAAATTGCTTATTATTCTTAATAATATCATAACCATATACCGGATGCTGTTTCATAATTGCAAATTCATTATCATCCAGCCTTCCTGGTTTATTTAATATCTCATTAGGTATTTTGGTCTTTCCAACATCATGCAACAATCCCGATATTCCAATTTCTCTTATTTGTTTTTTTGGCAAACAATCTCTCTTGGCAATAATCATAGCAATTGTTGCAACATCTACACTGTGCTTAAAAGTATATTCATCACTTGTTTTTAAAGTACTTATGTCAATTGCCATTGCATTGTTGGCCTCTATTGTATCAAGAAGATCACTGGCAATACTGTCTGAAGCATCCGCCATCTCTTTTGTACCCGTATTGCTATAAATATACTGAATACCTTCAGATACACGTTTACGCACACTTGCCGACAAAGTCACTTTTGATCGGTCATCAGTGCGATACTTTTCAATGTTAATCTGAGCAACGGCAGATAAAGGAATTTCTTTCTTCTCCTCTAAATCTTCCCCATCCTGTATATAAACACTCATAATCCCAAGCTTTAATAAAGAATCTATAATATATTCATCTAACATAGAACCTTTATGAACAAGATTGCGCCCCATCCTGTCAACAACTGCATGATCTATTCTCATACCAGGTTTTAATTCACGGGTTCTCATAAACTTCCTGCAAGCCAAATCTATCCCTCCTGTCTGAAAAAATATAAAATTTTATTATATTTTACAATGTTTTGCAATTTATTCCAATACTTTTTGTAAAAAAACATCAATTTTTTATTATTTAGCATAATTTATTCTTACTAATATATATTGACAAATTCTTTAATTTCACATAAACTGAACAAATCTAAAGCAACGCACTTTTAACTTAACATAAGTAAAAATATACATAACAGAAAGGATAGTGCTGTACAATGACTGAAAAAATTATAGTTAAACATAAATACTTAAAATATGTATCACAAAATATATTAGCCATGATTGGTATATCTGCATATATCATTGCAGATACATTTTTTATAGCAAAATCACAAGGCGGCAGCGGAATTACTGCGTTAAATCTTGTACTTCCTGTATACAGTCTAATATATGCAATAGGAGCGATGATCGGAGTTGGATCTGCAATTCGTTTTACAATTTTTAATAAAATTGATAAAGACAAATCAGATACTTTATTTTTTCACGCGCTCTGTTGTACATTGATTATAAGCTTAATTTTTATATCAATTGGAATACTTTGTCCTGATAAAATTCTATACTTACTAGGAGCTGATAAAAAAATTGCAGAAATAGGAACTGGTTATTTAAGAATTGTGTTAATATTTTCCCCTTGTTTTATGTGGAATCATGTGTGTAATGCTTTTACAAGAAACGATGGTCAGCCATCCCTTTCAATGACAGCAACTTTATCAAGCACTATATTTAACATCGTAATGGATTATATACTAATGTTTCCCTTCAATATGGGCATGGAGGGCGCGGCTCTTGCCACAGCCCTCTCCCCTATAGTTGGCGTTTTAATTTGCTGTACACATCTATTTTCCAAAAAAAGCAACATTAAATTCTGTATATGCCCACCATCTTTAAAAAAGCTTATTTGGACATGTCAGCTTGGCATATCATCATTTGTATCTGAAATATCATCTGGCGTTACAACAGCTGCGTTCAATGTCGTTATTTTAGGACTTACTGGAAATATAGGAGTTGCTGCTTATGGGGTAGTTGCTAATACTGCTCTTGTCGCAGTATCTGTATTTAATGGAATTTCACAGGGAGCTCAGCCACTTCTAAGCGACTATTATGGAAAAAAAGATTTGCAGTCATTAAAAACTGTTATTAAACTTACATTGATTACATCCTCATTCTTTGCAGTAATTATTGTTTTATATGTTTATATAACAGCCTCTTACATTACTAAAATATTTAACAGTGAAGGTAATAAATTATTAACTACATACGCTGTAACTGGACTTAGAATATATTTTACAGGTTTTATATTTGCTGGATTCAATATTGTTGGTTCGGGAATATTAAGTGCTATAGAGAAAGCAAAAGGGGCATTTATCACATCAATATCAAGAGGAGTAATTGCCATTTTAGCGTGTACCTTTACACTTCCGTTTATATTAGGAATGACAGGAGTCTGGCTTGCTTTTCCTGCTGCAGAACTTATCACTCTTATTATTTTACTTCTTATAATAAAAAGAGAAAAAAATAATATTATTTATATTTAATTTGTAGTCTGCACCCCATCCTGCATAACAGCTCATTACTTATGCTGCCTGCATTATAGGCGGTATAAGGGGCTGAAATATAATCTGAGAATTCTTCCCCAACAAGAACTGCTGAATCTCCAACGCAAACATTTTGAACATCTGTAATATCAACTGCAAGCTGATCCATACATATATACCCAATTATAGGGACGATATTTTCATTTATCCTCACATACCCATTACCACAAGATAAACTTCTTGGAAAGCCATCTGCATAGCCTACAGGAAGTATTGCGATAGTGCTGTCATGCTCTGCAATGAACTTTCTTCCATACCCCACACTTTCACCTTTGCTCACATGTCTAATAAGCACTACTTTACTTTTCAAAGAAAGTACAGGCCGCAAATCCGGCTCAATTACTGTATCATCATTAGGAAAACTTTTTACTCCATACAGGGCAATACCCGCTCTGACATAATCGCAGGTCAAATCTGGATAGTTCATCAGTCCATAACTGCTTTGAATATGAACTGCAGGTATAGATATTCCTTTTCTCTCTAGGCTGTTAAGCATGTTATAAAAATTGTCAATCTGCTGTCTAGTAAATGTTATTTCATTATATGATAATTTATCTGCACAGCACAAGTGAGTATATATTCCACATACATCAATATTTTTCATAGAAAATACTTTCTCTATTTTATGTAAATCCAAATAATCTATTCCCAATCTGTTCATTCCTGTATTTATCTTTACATGTACTTTAAGTCTAACGCCTTGTCGATTTAAAGCTTTAGCATAATCAAAATCTATTATTGTCTGTATTAAATTATATTTTCTAAGCTCAATTGCCCGGCTGATATCTGTATATCCTAATATTAGTATTTCCCCTTCAATACCATATAATCTAAGTTTTATAGCCTCATCAATAGTCGCTGTTGCAAAAGCCCTCACACCTATTCTATTTAAATGAGTAGAAATTTCAAAAGAACCATGTCCATATGCCTCAGCCTTTACAACTGCCATCAATTTACATTTAGGCGGCATAGCCTTTTTCAGTACTTTTACATTATGCTCTAAATTTTTTAAATTCACTTCCAAATAAGCTCTGTCTGTATTATATATATATTCTCTTTTTCTATTTAATTTATTTTTATTATATAATACAACTACCTGCACAGAAAAGAGTATTGAAAATAAACATACAACTAGATAATTTACTATACTATTTTCCACAAAGATGCTTTGTAAATGCAGAATCTTTGAAACCATGCGCACCACTACAATAATTAGTGGATGTATAATATAAATAATAAGAGAAATTGTTCTCAAAAATTCAAGCCGTCTTCCTCTAAATTGCAAAATAAAATTAAATAAATAGTACATTACAGGCAACAGAAAAATATACATGCTATCATGGCGCTGAATTTCAAAGAAATGAAGTACTTCCGCTTCAATAAGCATTAGTATAAAACTAACAGCTAATCCACATACCGATCTTTTAACTATGTTTTTAGGACGATTATCAGCAATCCAGCCTCCAAGAATCATAAAAATAGGCGCAAAAAATATTCCATTCCTAGTATAGTCACTAATCTGAAATATCAAAGAATAAAATCCATCTATCACTGAACCACTTTGAATAATATTATAATAACTGTCTCCAAATAAGCCAACAATATATAATAATATAGATATTATAAAGGCTTTTCTATAATTTAATTTTTTGACGAGATACCATGATATAGTCGCACCGATTGCTGATGCAGGCAAATACCATAAATGATACAAAGTACCGTCAAACAAAAAATCTTTAATAAGGTTAGGTAAAATATTATCCATCTTAAAATAACCGTTATACACATTGATCGGAATATAAATAATAATTGCACCAGCATAAATTAAACATGTCTTTTTGATAAAATGTCTTAATTTATCGGAATTATAAGTATATTTTGATATTAAAAAGAAGCCTGATGTCATTAAAAAAAATGGAACTGCAACCCGCGCAATTATTCTTGTAAGAGCAAAATCCCCTGTTGCACTTATTGAAGCAAGAGGTGACGTATGTATTGCTATTATAAGCAAAGATGAAATAAACCTAAAATAATCAATTCCTGTATAACTTTTTTCATTGTTCATTATTTTTCCTCCATACTGTTACAATAAAACCGTCGACATTATTTCCTGAAATCTGATAGAGCGATTTTTCCGGCAATTCAATAGTAGTCTCATTGTTTTTTGCTGGTACATAATAAATCTCAATGTTACAATCACACTTGTATAAAAACTTGCTATCCGCTCTGAACTCCTTTAAAAATTCTATATATTCTTCAAGTGATAATCTATTGTCCTGAATTATTTTTGAATGTGGAAATCCTACATAGCGAAAATGCCATGGTTCATGAGATATACCTGTAATCGCTTCCTTCTCCTTCAAATATCTCTCAATAAAACCATAGTCTGGAGCAATTTTCCTAAATTTATCGCTTAAACCTGTGTATGGAAAATAAGGACAAATAAAATCAATATTATCACCAGGTGTTTTCATCAATCCTAAATCTATTGCAAGTCCTGTCTGATGTTCACTGTGATTCGGCAAAGCAACAAATTTTCTTGTAAAGCTCTCGCCATTTTTTATTAAGGAACACTCAAATATTTTTGTCTGTTCCTCTAAAGAACGATATCCGCTTACCGGAACAATAGAATTGTTTGATGATATTTTTTCTAATAGAAGCTGCAGTACATTTGCTGCATCACGCAATATATAAATTTGAGGATAACGAATATCAAAAGCTGTTAGCCCATTCGTTATTATGTTTTTAAGAGGATATTGTTCATTGACAAGAATCAGATTTCCTCTGTATATTTTTTCTTCTTTTAGTATGATTTTTTTTATCATTTTATATATAACCCTATCAGCTTGTCCAACATTTCACTAAAAGACAATCCAATTCCTTTCATCATATTAGGAAAACGGCTGTGACTTGTAAATCCAGGAATTGTATTAACTTCGTTAAAAACAATATCCATAGAAGGTGTCAGAAACATATCAACTCTTGCCAAACCTGAACAACCTAAAACCTTATAAATTCTTTCTGCAGTCTTTTGGACTTTTCTTTCTATATTACTGTCAATTCTAGCAGGCATATATATTTTGGATGATTGTAATGTGTATTTTTCTACATAATCAAAAAAGCCATCTGCAATTTCTATCTCATCTACTCTTCCAATTGTAAGACTGTCATTTCCCATAACAGCACATCCCACTTCAAAACCATCTACTGCCTCCTCAACAGTTACTTCATCATCATATTCAAATGCCTTATCAATGGCTGTTGTTAATCCCATCTTATCTGATACTTTTGTTATTCCAAATGAAGAACCTGCACGGACAGGTTTAACAAAAACAGGAAACTCTAAATTTTCTTCAATTTTAAATATTGATTTGTCTTTATCATGCTGTTTAAAAGTAATTGATTTTGGCACTAAAATACCTTCAGTACTTACAAGTTTATGCGCCCTGTCTTTATCCATACAAATTGCAGATGATAATGTACTGCATCCTACTACCGGAATTCCTGCCAATTCAAACAATCCCTGCAATGTACCATCCTCACCATTTTTCCCATGAAGTACAGGAAAAACTAAATCAATATTTATAACTTTGTATTGATTACCATTAAACTCAAAAAAACCTTGTACAGATTTATTTTGCGGAATAACAACAGAACTAAGATTATCATAATCATCTATCCAGCTATTATCTTCTATATTTTTATAATTTCCCGTATAGTGATACCACTCCCCTTCCCTTGTAATACCAATCATTACAACTGTATATTTTTCTGTATTAATATTTTCCAATACAGAGGCTGCTGATTGCAGTGAAACCTTGTACTCTGTTGAATTTCCTCCAAAAATAACTGCTATTGTCTTCTTATTCATAATAATTTCTCCTTTTCAATTATTTATAGGCAATTAAAAACACCCTTGTCCTGATACAATAATTGTATCAATAACAAGAGTGTTATTTATAAAAATAGCCATATAACTTTCTTTTATTTTAATGAGGAAATTCTTACAATTTTCCTACGAAATAGGAATTGTCACTTCAAATTCAATTAATTCATTTTCACTTTTTGCTTTTATAGATCCATTATGAAGCTCAATAATCTCTTTTGCTATTGCAAGACCAAGCCCTGCACCACCATTTCTTGAACTTCTTGAAGTATCTAATCTATAAAATTGCTCAAAAATGCGGTTAAGTTTATCTTCTGAAATATTATCACCATGATTTATAAATAAAATTTTCAAAAAATTATCATTATTATCTACTTTAATCTCAATTTTACTACTTTCATAACTGTAAAACACTGCATTTCTTAAAAGATTGTCAAAAACGCGCTGAAGCTTGTCCACATCACATGATATCATAATATCATGTTCAGCAATTAAACTGCATTGCAGATTTTTTTCCAGCAGCATCGGCCTAAATTCAAACACAAGCTGTTCTAACAGACGCGTTAAATTTACTTTAGTATACTGTAATGTAATATTTGAGAGATTAAATCTAGTTATTTCAAAAAACTCATTTATTAAATCTTCCAACCTCTCAGCCTTTTCAAGTGAAATTGATAAATATTTTTTTCTTAATTCTTCTGATATCTGACTTTCATCATGCAGCAAAGTTAAATATCCTATTACTGAAGTTAACGGAGTTTTTAAATCATGCGCAAGATAAACTATCAAATCATTCTTTCGCTGTTCAGCTTCCCTTGCCAGTAAATCACTTCTAAGTGCCGTCGCTCTTACGTGATTAAGCTCATCCTGAACATTTTTCATAGCATCAGATAAAATTATTTGTTCATTTGTTGGCTGTGCAAGCTGCTCTGAGGCAGATATAACTTCATCAAGATAAATAAGCGGGCGTCTCATAAACAAATATGTAATAAATGCCCATCCTGCTATTATAGGTATACCCATAAATAACAAAATATACTCTTTTACAAAATGCAATATTATATAGAGAGGATCATACGGCTGCCATGTAATACTTGTTGTAATATCATATAAAAATATAACAGTAAAAATAAATCCAATTATAAATCCTATCAAGGAAAAAAAGTATTGTACTACTATACGTCTAATAAGAATATTCTTATATTTTCTTCCTGAATGTATTTTTCTACTCGACAGTGTATCCAACCCCCCATACTGTTTTAACAAACTTAGGATTCTTTACAGGCTCTTTAAGTTTCTCCCTCAACCTACCAATATGAGCCATTACCGTATTATTATTATCAAGGAATTTCTCACCCCACACTTTCTCAAACAACTCTTCTGAAGATATAACTCTTCCCTGATGTTCACATAAGTACCATAATATAGAAAATTCTATTGGAGTTAAAGAAATTTCCTCCCCATAAAGACTGCACTTATGTGTTTCCTTATTAATTACAAGACCTTTAATATCATGTTCTGCTGTATGTATAGTCTTTTCAACTAAATTAACTGCATTATTATAACGAACATAACGCCTAAGCTGTGTTTTTACCCTTGCAACAACTTCCAAAGGATTAAAAGGCTTTGTAATATAATCATCTGCTCCAATCGTAAGGCCCATTATTTTATCACTATCTTCTACTTTGGCAGTAAGCATAATTATAGGAAAATAAAAATCTTCTCTAATTTCCCTACATATATGAAAGCCATCTATATCCGGCAGCATTACATCCAAAATTGCTAAATCTATATCATTCTCTTTAACACATCTTAAAGCATCATAACCATTATAATACTTATATACTTTGTAGCCGTCATTAGTCAAATATAATTCTATTAAATCTGCAATTTCTCTTTCATCATCCACAACTAAAATTGTCTCGTTCATCCTAAAGCTCCTGAAACTACTATGATTCTTTTTTATCTTTACGACTTCTCCATTTTTCCAATTTTTCTACTGTCTTATTAGCAAGAAAACCAGCTGCTATTCCAACTAAAATCCCTCCAATAATATCTGTAGGAAAATGCACATACAAATACATTCTTGAAAATGAAATTAATAGCGCCAGTATCAATGCAGGTTTCCATATTTTCTTCTCTCCAGAAAAATACAGTGCAGATACAGCTGTAAAAGAGGCAGCAGTGTGACCTGACGGAAATGAAAAATCAACTGGTTTAGCTATTATTAAACTTACTGCACTATTTACATCAAACGGACGTGTTCTCGCAAATAAATTTTTCAATATACCATTACACAAAACAACATCAATACAAAGAGCCAAAGCCAAAATCCCTCCACTCCTTCTGGTAGTTGGAAAAATCAGCAATATAACCGTAAGTAAAATCCATATTAATCCAGCATTACCAAAACTTGAAATAATTGGCATTAATAAATCTCCAATAGGGGTTCTTATACTTTGTATAAAATCTAAAAATAATATCTCTCTTGCCATTTTGGGATCTCCTGTAAATTAACCCTTATCATATTATTTACTTCAGGGACTTCTATTTTGCATACTTTTAAAATGATTGAATTAAAGACTTCGCTTTTTTCTAATACTGTCAACAAATAATTTATTATTTTTAGTACGAACAAAAAGCTCAATAACTTTTTCAACTGATTCGTCCTGCCTCATACTATTTAGATTTCTTCTAACTATCTCCATGGTCTCCAATTCATCACGGCTTAAAAGTAAATCCTCTCTTCTTGTACCTGATTTAACAATATCAATTGCTGGAAAAACTCTCTTTTCTGATAACTTTCGATCAAGTACAAGTTCCATATTTCCAGTTCCCTTAAATTCTTCATATACAACATCATCCATTTTACTGCCGGTATCAACTAATGCAGTTGCAAGAACTGTTAATGATCCGCCGCCTCTCATGTTACGAGCAGCACCAAAAAATTTTTTAGGCATATGAAGTGCTGCAGGGTCAAGACCTCCTGATAGTGTTCTTCCACTTGGCGGAACAGTAAGATTATAAGCTCTTGTCAGCCGAGTTATACTATCTAATAGTACTATTACGTCTTTTCTCATTTCAACCAATCTTTTACAACGTTCCAAAACCATCTCTGATACTCTCTTGTGATGTTCAGGAAGCTCATCAAAAGTTGAATATATAACTTCAACATTATCTCCTGTAATTGATTCTTTAATATCTGTAACTTCCTCTGGACGCTCATCTATAAGTAAAATTATCATGTGCATCTCTGGGTTATTTGTCAAAACTGATGAAGCAATACTTTTTAATAGAGTTGTTTTACCCGCTTTTGGCTGAGAAACAATCATTCCTCTTTGTCCTTTGCCAATTGGAGAAACTAAATCAAGAATTCTCATCGCTCGGTCTTCTTTAGAGGTTTCCAGCTTCAACCTCTGATTTGGAAAAATAGGAACCATCTCTTCAAAAGCAATTCTATTTGCCATCTTATCAAGTGATACTCCATTTATCGACTTTAAATATAGTAAAGCACTAAACTTTTCGGTTGGAGTCTTTATTTTCTTATTACCACACAATATATCCCCAGTTCTTAATGTGAAGCGTCTAATTTGAGCTGGAGATACATACACATCTCCCTCACCAGGAAGATAATTATCACACCTTATAAA
The DNA here is from genome assembly GCA_949743325.1 of uncultured Lachnospiraceae bacterium. Lineage (GTDB taxonomy): Bacteria > Bacillota > Clostridia > Lachnospirales > Lachnospiraceae > CAJJNI01. The sequence continues at coordinate 54,514 of CATJTQ010000076.1, read as the reverse complement.
TCCATAACCTTCAGACATAACTTCTAAAATGCCCTGTGCCAATTCTCCACTGTCCAATCCTGTCTGTGAATTTCCAACATTCTTATCCGAATCATCTTTAGTAACTACTTCTTCCTGTTTTTCTATTTTACATTCCTCTAATTTCTTTCCTATCTTCTCTGATTCTACCTTTTCTATTGTTATATTTTCAGTTATGATCTCTTCATTTATACTTTGTTCTCTATTATATAATTTCAAAAGCTCTTCGATCACTTCTGCTTTTCTTAAAGAAGAAATATTTTTCAATCCTTTAGTCTTAGCTATATCCTTTAATGCTTTACTTGATAATGACTCTAATTTTTCTCTCATTGAATTAACCTCATAAACTATGTTTATTATATTTGCATGTAAAAGGGATTTTTGCCAAGAGCAGATACTCCTTTTAACAAAAATCCCTTTCTTTTGTAAAATGTATATCTCTATAAAATCATATACTTATAATATTTTACTCTTCAACTTTCTTCTTTCTAGTTACTACTACTGCTGCCACTGCTGTCGAAGCAATAATCAGCCAAAGCGTTGGGTCTAAATCATCACCAGTCTTGGCAGCTCTATATGTTGAGGTTCTTGTCGATGAACTTCCCCCATTGCTGGAAGCTCCACCATTAGAACTATAGTAAACTTGATTCTCAACAATTTTTGGAGTAGACGTTGTTTTTGATGAATTATCTGAAGAACCGTTGTTAGTATTCAGCTTATTATCCGATGAATTATTGCCATTGTTGTTATTATTACTATTGTTGTTTCCAGTATTGCCATTGTTACCATTGTTATTTCCATTATTTCCAGTATTGCCATTGTTACCATTGTTATTTCCATTATTTCCGCTGTTACCATTTCCATTTGTTGGTGTTGGTTTTACATTCGGAGTTGGAGTAACATTTGGATTTGGCGCTTTAGTCTGATTTGGAGGTGTTGTAGCTGGGAATGTTATAATTGGTGGAGATACAATTGGAACAGTTGGCGCTGGAGTAGATGGACCGCCTGGTGTCTTATCACCTGGAGGCGCTGTTGTTTCATCTGGTTCTGCACCTTCTTCTTTTATCTCAATCATAACTGCTTGACTAGCAAGTGCTGCATCCGTAGCCTTTACACGAATATAATAAACAGCTGGCTCCAATCCTTCTAATATCTCTGATGTTATTGGAAGCCATTCCTCACTTCCTTCCTTACGATACTCCATGGATGAATCAACACCAACTATCATACCTGGTTTATCTTCTGACGGCTGCACTGCGTTAAGACTTACTGGTTCAGCAGCCCTCACTACAGTAACCGCTTGTTGTGTTGAATCTGCTAATGGAAGTACATCATTACCTGGTCTAACTACAAGAATACCTTTTTCTGTATCAATAGCTTCTGCTGAAAGCGCAACCGCAGATACTTCAACAGTTTCCCATGTTTCTCCGCCATTAAGCGAATACTTCATAACTTCATCCATATCACTTAAAACAAGTGTAATTGTAGCATAATCAAAGGAAGCATTAGGTGTTGCTGCTACATAATCACTCTCATAACTTTCTCCGCAATCAGCATTGATACATGTATATACAGTATATCCTCTCTCTGTTGTTGTCGCAGGTACTATTACCGGATTGTAAGTATGACCTATTGGCTCTGTCTCGTCTTCAATATATGAATCTCCACATGCATTACATGTATAAATTGTATATCCCCCATCTAAACATTTAGGTGGAATTACTGTAGGCTCATAATTGTGTCCAAAGCCTTTATAAGTCTCATTTCTCCTCTCTTCATCCAGGCAGCGCTTACATACCCATAACTCATATCCACCCTTTTCACAAGTCTGAGGTACACTATTCTCTTCATCTTTTCTATATTGATGTCCGCCAAGATTAGAAAGTACTTCCTCTATCGTATGACCACATGATTCACAAACAAATACATCCAATCCCTCACTCTCACAGCCTGCAAGTATAGATTGATTTTCATCTCTATTGTAGCTGTGTTTTCCTGTTGCATCTGTCTCGGTATCATCATAATATTCATCGCATCTACTGCATTGATGTCTTGTATATCCTTTATCAATACATGTAGGCTTAACTATAGTTGCCACATAAGAATGTGGAAGTTTAAGAAGACTATCATTTCCAACTTTATCAACATACTCATCAAATATATCACCGCATACTTCACATACATGATGAATATATCCATCCTCTTTACATGTAGGTCTTATAATTTCATCTTTATAAGTATGATCAGCCAACGGATAAATAATTTCATTTCCATCTGCATCAGTTACATTTTGAGCAACCTTGCATCTTTTACAAGTACGAACCAGTCCTCCATGAACAGTACATGTTGATGAAACACTAACACCACTTACACTATCCCAATCGTGACCAAGCGCCGAACCGGATATTATTTCCACTTCACGCAGATCACATCTGTTACATGTAGTTATAACCCTTCTCTCTGAAGTACATGTCGCTGCAACAGATTCTTGCGTAGCATCATGACCTAATTTTGGAATAGGAACTGATTCACGTACTGATGTACATCCAGTATTCTGACATTCTGTTCTAACTGCACCGTCTGTTACACATGTTGGCTCATGCCTTACTCCTTCTTTCCAACGATGTCCTGTCGGCTTAATTTCCCAATTATTCTGCTCATCTCCACAATTTGTACATACCTGTGCTGCAACACCGCTGACTTCACATGCGGCAGGAGTAATAATCTTTTCCTGATATGCATGACCTTTCTTCGGTATAGTAACTACTTCAGGATTGCCACAAATACTGCATATATAACGAACTGATCCATCTTCAGTACAAGTTGCTTCCTTGATTATTTCTTCCTTACCATTCCTGTTATGCACATGTGCCTCAACTGAAGTGTAAATAGGATAACCTTTATTTACCACATAAGAGCTGTCAGGAGGTGCATATCCCCATTGCCAAAGCTTTCCATCATATGTATTAGCATTTTTCGAAATTCCATCATTAAGCCCTGCAAGAAGAGTCTTATCTGTTCCCAAATCCCATTTTGTTGATTCTGCAACTAAACAAGTATAATCATAATTATCTGAAAATGTTCCAATATTCTCTGTCATACCAGAAAAAGATTGTGGGTAAGCTCCATAACTGCCACTTTTATAAAAACAATATTTTAAAGTACTGCTGTTATCACTTGATGAAACAATACCTCCAATCGCTCCATTACCTGTACTCTGCACATTACCAGCATTATAGCACACTAAAAGATTAAGATTAGAACCATTGGCAATACCTCCTGCCAAATAAGAACTTGTAACATCACCAACATTATAACAATTTATAATATCAACATTACCTGATCCAGTACCACCAATTACACCGCCAGCCGCTACATTAATATTTGCTGTGTTATTAGAATCCAACGTAACCGCAGCTCTGTTAAAGCAATTAATAACTCGAACATAAGATGCAGCATATCCTACAAGACCACCCGCATTATAATTTGTAGATCTTATAGTGCTGTTATCAAGAACACTACAGTCAACCACCTGACATTTTGTCGCAGTTGTACCTTCACTTTTTCCAATAAGACCACCTACATACTGATGTCCAACAACGTTTCCTGAAAAGGTACAATTTTTTACTGTAGTTCTTGTGGCAGTTCCAATTAAACCACCTACATTAGTACCATTCTGTTGTGTCCCTTGAGAGATAGTTCCTGAAAGCTCAATACCATTAACTGTTGAATCCTGTGTTGCTCCAAACAATCCCACTCCGCCTGTTGGACATTTATTCTCACCAATAGTAAGCTTCATGCCTTTTATTTTATGAGCACCACCATTAAACTCACCTACAAACGGATTTGTCGTTGTACCAATTGGAATCCAATTACCGCTGGCTAAATCTACATCACAAGTCAAATTTACATATATAGACTGTCCGTAATATTTTCCAGCGTTTACATTTACTGAAAACTGTATTAAATCCTTTGCATTACCAAGTATATACGGATTGCTTTTTGAACCATTGCTCCGTCCGTCACCACTATATTTTTCATTATCAGTAGGACTTGGAACATTGCCATCCCAAATATCTGCCCTTGTAAAATGCAGAAAACCCGCCTGATTAATAGACAAACCAACAATCAAGCAGACACAAAGTACGGCAGCAATAACTTTGGCTTTCTGCTTAGATATTTTTTTAATGTCCATTTCTTTTCCTCCTTTTCCTATTTAGATATAACTATAATTGTAGCAGCCATTTTGTTAAAAATATGTTTATTTCATTATAACAACATTTTAAATAAATGTCAAAAGTATTTATGAAAAATAAATAAATAATACATAAAAACAACATAAACTTTTATACTATCTAATCTATACTCATATTATTCTCTAACGCAAGAAATTGTTCTTCTGTTATTATAGGTATTTCAAGTTCTTTAGCCTTCTTATTTTTTGAAGATGATGAATTGATATCATTATTGATTAGATAATTTGTATTTTTTGAGACAGCGGCAGTTACTTTTCCGCCTCTCTCCTCAATATATTGTTTTACAGCATTTCTGTTGGAAAATTTTTCAACTGTACCAGTAACAACAAAACTCATATTCTCAAACACATTTAGTATATCGTTGTTTTGTTCTTTTATTATAAGCTCAGATAAAAGAGACATTGCATCCGTATATTTTTTCTCATCTTTAAAATAACTTATAAAACTTTCTGCTATGATCTCCCCGATACCATCTACATCGCTTAAAGAATCTACATCTGCCTCAAGAAGATCGTCTAAGTCATTATTAAATGCAGCCAACAACATCTGTGCATTTGAAAGACCTATATTAGGAATTCCCAGACTATAAATAAATCTATCTAATGTTGTAGTTCTTGATTTTTCAATATTTTCTATAAGATTTTGATATGATTTTCTTCCGAAGCCTTCCATATTAACAATTTCTTCTTCAAACTCCTGCAGATGATATATATCACTATATTTTTTTATAAATCCTTTTTGTATAAATTTTTCTATCGTTGCCTCTGAAAGTCCCTCTATATTAAGTGCATTTCTGCCGCTCATCAGCTCAAAAGACTTTACTCGTTTAGCCTGACAATCCTCATTTGTACAAAAAAGATATTTTATTCCATTATTTTCTTTTATAACAGCTGTACCATTACAAACAGGACATTGATGTGGAGGTTTAATATTTCCGCTCTTTGTTATATTTTCTGCTATCTGCGGTATAATCATATTTGCTTTATATACGGATATCTTATCCCCTATACCTAATTTTAAATCCTCAACAATACTTAAATTGTGTACGCTTGCTCTGGACACTGTAGTGCCTTCAAGTTCAACCGGCTCAAATTTCGCAATTGGATTTATTAATCCAGTTCTTGAGGCACTCCATTCAATATCAATTAACTTTGTGATAGCTGTCTCATCTTTCCATTTAAAAGCAATAGAATCTCTTGGAAACTTTGCTGTTCTACCAAGCGAGGCTCCGTATTGTATATCATCATATATAAGCACAAGGCCATCCGAAGGAAAATCATTATTTTCAACCTCCCTCTCAAACTCCATTACTGTATCCTTTATATTCTTTTCAGTGACAACTCTATAATCAACAGTATCAAACCCCATCTCATTAAGCCAAATAAGCTGCCTTTCTCTTGAATTCTCAAAATCAACACCTTCAGCTTTTACAAGAGAAAATGCAAAAAAATATACATTTCTTGATGCCGTAATTTCATTATTAAGCTGGCGTACTGTTCCGCTGCACAAATTTCTTGGATTTTTATACTTGGCATCCACCCCCTCAATTTTTTCATTAATTTTTTTAAAATCAGAGTATTTTATCAGAGCTTCACCGCGAAGCACTAATTCTCCCTTAAATGGTATTGTCATTGGAATATTTTTAAAAACTTTTGCGTTGTTTGTAATTACTTCTCCTATCTCTCCGTTGCCCCGAGTAACAGCCTTAAAAATATTTCCATCTTGATAAGTTAACACAATCGTTAAACCATCCAATTTCCAAGACAGCAATGATTTATGCGATCCTGTAAATTCTCTCAAATCATCCGCACTCTTTGTCTTATTCAAGGAAAGCATTGGTTTTTCATGTCTTTCTTTTGGCAGTTCATCCAAAACTTCATACCCTACATTTACAGTAGGGCTGTCCGCCATAATAACACCTGTATCTTTCTCTAGCTGTACGAGTTCATCATATAACTTATCATACTCAAGATTAGACATTATTTCCATCCCATCCTGATAATATGCTTTTGCCGCCTTATTTAGTTTACTTATTAACTCTTTCATAAAATAATGTTTTTTTATATTTGAATTATTATCCATTTATACCTCACAAAAATATTTTAATTATATTAAATTCTGTGGAACTTCCATATTTAGTAATTTGTACAATTTATGAATTTCTACTCGTGATAATTCACGATATTTTCCTATTTCCAAATGATTTAGTTGTATATTCATTATTCGGACACGCACTAATTTTCTTACATGATAATTTAATGAACGACACATTCTTCTAATCTGCCTATTAATGCCTTGAGTCAAAACTATACGAAATTGATGTGAGGAAACCTTTTCAACCCTGCATTTTCGTGTTTGAACTGCAAGCTCATCTAACCATATACCTTGAGACATTTTTTTTATAAAGTCAGCTGTTACAGGTTTATCCACTGTAACTATATACTCTTTTTCATGTTCATTTTTAGCACGCATCAGATTATTTACCAGCTCGCCCTGATTTGTCATTATTATCAAACCCTCTGAATCTTTATCCAGTCTTCCAGCATATGTTATTCTTATCGGATAATTTATGTAATCAATTATATTGCGAGCTTCTTTTTTCTCAAAAGTGCACACAATTCCCCTAGGTTTATTGAATGCAAGCAGCACAGGTTTTTCTATGCCTGACACTGTCTTATTACCTATTATTATAGTATCTTTAGCTGAAACTTTAAGACCCACAGGCGCAACTTCTCCATTAACAATAACCTGTCCTTGAGAAATAAGCCTGTCAGCTTCTCTTCTTGAACATACCCCCGCCTCACTAAGAAATTTGTTTATACGAACTTTCCCCTCTTCATTACTAACTTCTTGATTTGATGTAGCAGCCATGTCAAACCCTTCTTTCAATAATAATGATTCATTTATATATATTTATAGTTAAAATGTCAAGTTTAATTAAAGAATTTTTAACATTTTTCAGGTTGATTTTTTCATTTTTTTAATGTAAGATAGAAATGTTGATTTAAAATTAATTAAAATAGAAAGGTTTGTCAAACATGAGTAAAGGAAAAAAAATGGATGAACAGGCCCAATTAAGAGCCGCTACAGCAAAGCAAAACTTTATGCAACGGATTTTATCAGCCGGTAAAACAACTAAAATAGTTGCAATTGCAGGCTGTGCAACTCTTGCAATTATTCTGTTGCTTTACTTTGGTTTTGCAATCTATTTTTCTAAACATTTTTATTTTGGTACACAAATAAACAATAATGATTGTTCAGGAAAAACAGCTTCGTCTGCAGAAAATTTAATTTTAAATAATCTAGAGAGCTATAAACTCACTATTGAAGAAGCTGATGACAAAACAGAAGTTATAAGTTCTGATGATATTGAAATGAAGACTGTTCTAAAAACAGACTTATCCTCTATAAAGAAAAAACAATCAGCTTTCCTGTGGCCAGCATGTATTTTCAAAAAATATTCTTACACTGCTGATATTGAACTTACATATAATGATGAAAAATTGAGCAAAGTTATCAGTGAACTTGAATGTATGAAAGAAAATAATATGTCAGAAGCAAAAAATGCTTCTATAAAATATAATGACAAAGAAAAAAAATATGTTATCATTGACGAACAGCCGGGAACAATTATTGATAAAACAAAGGTAGCAAAGCTTATTACAGCAGCAGTGGATGATTTAAAAACTACTTTTAATCTGCGCAAAGAAGGCTGTTATAACGAACCTAAGTTCACCGCTGAATCCAAAGAGGTTACTGATGCAGTTGAAAAATTAAATAATTACTGTAAATCTGTAATCTCATATGACATATTAGGCAATAAAGAGACAATTAATTCTTCAATATTTAAAGACTGGTTAACAGTATCTGATACTTTTGAAGTTTCTATTAAAGAAGATGCTGTTAAAGAAGTAGTGTCCGCCTGGGCAAAAAAATACAATACTTCTGGTAAGGAAAAAGTCCTTGATACTTCATATGGAACTCAAGTTAAAATTACAGCGGGAAATTATGGCTGGAAAATAAATGTTAATGATACAACAGCTGAAATAATTGATGCAATTAAAAACGGCAGCTCAGAAAACAAGGAACCTGTATTTTCAATAAAAGCAGCCAGCAAAGATGATCCAAAAAAAGACTATGGAAACAGCTACGTTGAGATTAATCTTGGAACACAGCATCTGTTCTTATATGTAAACGGTTCTCTTGTTATAGAATCTGATTTTGTATCTGGTAAAGTTACTAACGGCAACGCCACGCCTGTTGGTATTTATCCACTTACTTATAAACAGTCACCGGCAGTTCTTAGAGGAGCAGATTATTCTTCTCCTGTAACATACTGGATGCCGTTTAACGGAGGCGTAGGCATGCATGATGCCACATGGAGAAGTAAATTTGGAGGTGATATTTACTACCGAAGCGGCTCACATGGATGTATTAATCTTCCATTATCAGCAGCAAAAACAATTTATCAAAATATTTCGGCTGGTATGCCTGTTATTGTTTATGATTTAAAATTAAATTCTGCTGCTTCTCCTGCCGCAGTTACTTTATCTCCTGAAGAACAACTGGCTGCTGAACGCGAACAGCCATTAGATGCAACTATAGATCCAAATGCTAACAACGCTAACACAGTTGACTTAAACCAGCAAAATGAACAGCAGCCGCCACAGCAACCGCCAAATGGTGCAGGAAATGTATCTACTCCAGTTCCAACGAAAGCTCCAGTAGTTACACCACCTCCAAAAACTCCTGTTCCGACTCCTGTTCCAACTCCGACTCCTACAGTTGTTCCGACTCCAACTCCTACAGTTGTTCCGACTCCGACTTCTACATTGTAATAATATTCCCCCGCTATAATACGCGGGGGATATTTATTACTTAGTATCTTCAATTATAAATTCTCTAAATCTAAGAGGGAAATTATTTCTCTGTAACTTCTTGTTTTTTCTGTCCTCTATAGATATTGTATCAAAAAATAATCGCCACAATTTTCTATATTCATCTTCTCTATCACTCAATTTATTATTTATAAGTTCATTATCAACAATCACATCCCTGACAATAAACCATTGCGCTCGCATCTTATGTACTGCAGCAATATTTCTTCCTACATCATATATTATCCAATTTTCAGATGGCAGTCTGTCTGCAAAATGTTCTGAAAGTGCTTCTAAACAATAATTCTTTGGACGTATCTGAGCAAACAGACGCTCCTTATCTAACTCGCTAAATCTTACAAATCCATAATAGTGATGAATTTCATTATATATATTTCTATATAATTTATTTATTCTCTGAATACATTCTATTCGAAAATCAGATAAAAAATTTCCATACTTTTTTGTCTCTATTCCATATTTAATAGTTTTATATACTGCATCTGCTTTATCCTCTTCATATGACCACAACACTAAAGAAATTATAGAAAGAAATTCTTTTCCAAACTGTTTTTTTATAGTATTTACAACTTTCTGCGCTCTTGATTCATCTGTCTCTACTTTGATATATTCCTTAAAAAATTCATACTCATATGCTCCATCTATTTTAAGCTCCAGTGCATCTCTATTGTATTTACCAGCCCACGCCTCATAAACAGCACTAAAAATACTCGCTATATTATCTGAGCAAACTAGAACTATCATTATAAATCCCTCCATCAAATAAGGAAAGCTGTCTGTAATTTACTTGCGGCTCATTAAGCCGTCTTACATCAGCATCACCTAACAGCTGTCTTAATATATATTCGCTGTCTATCTTTACAGAACCATACAATTGTCCGCTGCACGTTATAAAGTATACAGCACGTTTTAAGACAACTCCGATTTTTTTTAAATTTTCAAATGTTAAGCTTCCAAACCTTCTCGCTGCCACTATTCTTTTTGCTGATTTTACACCTATTCCCGGAACTCTTAACAAATTATGATAATCGGCGGTATTTATCTCCACTGGAAACATCTCTATATTTCTAATTGCCCAATCACATTTTGGATCTAAAAAAACATTAAAATTCTTGTGATTTTTGTCCAAAATCTCTTCAGCCTTAAATTCATAAAATCTCATCAACCAATCTGCTTGATATAATCTGTGCTCACGAAGAAGAGGGGGTCCAGATTGTGTCATTGGCAGTGTCGTATCATTATTTACATTGACAAAAGCTGAATAAAATACTCTTTTCAAAGCAAACTTCTTATATAAACTCTCTGTCACTGCAAGAAGTTCATAGTCACTCTCATTGCTGGCACCTATTATCATCTGTGTAGACTGCCCTGCAGGAACAAATTTAGGCGCTCTTTTATATAATACAAGCTCTTCCTTATTAGCATCCCTTCTAAGCTGTATCTGCCTCATTGGCTTTAATATTGTATTTCTTGTCTTGTTAGGAGCAAGTTTTTTTAAAGATTCTGCAGTTGGCAGTTCTAAATTCACACTCATTCTATCCGCAAGAAATCCTGTCTTCTCTATGAGAACAGGATCGGCACCTGGAATAGCTTTCACATGTATATATCCATTAAAATTATATTCATTCCTAAGTTTATATAACGTCTGATACAATAATTCCATCGTAATATCAGGAGTCTTAAATATTCCCGAACTTAAAAATAAACCTTCTATATAATTCCTTCTATAAAACTCCATTGTAATTGTACATATTTCATCAGGAGTAAATAATACTCTATCCACATCATTAGAAACTCTATTAATACAGTAAGAACAGTTAAAAACACAATAATTCGTCAACAATATTTTAAGCAGAGATATACATCTGCCATCTGAAGAAAAAGAATGACAGATTCCAGCCTTGATACTATTTCCAATATTAGTTCCATCCCCTTTTTTTTCAATTCCGCTGGATGTACATGCTACATCATACTTGGCTGCATCTGTTAATATTTTCAGTTTGTCATATACACTCTTTTTTTGCTCTAAAAACATCAAAACACCTCCGCACCAGAACATATGTTTGTATATATTCTAACACGAAGATGTTCACATGTCAACAATATTCTTATCTATACAAATGATAAAAGAGCCTCTATCTCTTTCCTGTATGGCGGTTCTTTTTCTTTCGTATCTTCATTTTCAATATATGGAGTCTCAAGAATTTTAGGTACATCAATAAAGTCCTTATAATGTACAATATTATGCAACGCCTTAAACCCTATTTCTCCTCTACCAATATTTTCATGACGATCCTTATGACTACCTCTAATATTCTTACTGTCATTAATATGAAAAACTAAGATTCTCTCCTTACCAATAATATTATCAAATTCTTCTATTACTCCATCAAAGTCATTTATAATATCATATCCTGCATCATGAACATGACAAGTATCAAAACACACGCCAAGCTTTTCTGGTAACTCTACTCCTTCAATAATTGCTTCAATCTCCTCAAATGTCCTACCTATCTCACTGCCCTTTCCTGCCATAGTCTCCAGCGCTATTTTACATGTCATATCTTCTGTCAGAACTTCATTTAAACCTTTAATAATCTGCTCTGTTCCTGCCTGAACTCCTTCATTTACATGAGAACCTGGGTGAAGAACAAGAACTTTGCTTCCCATTGCCTCAGTTCTTTCAACTTCTATTTTCAGAAAATCTACTGCAATACGAAACGTCTCAGGCTTTATCGTGTTTGCCAGATTTATAATGTAAGGAGCATGAACGATAAATGGTTCCATATTATTTTTTTTCATCAATTCTGCTGCCTCGTCTATCCTAAGCTCACTGACAGCTTTTCTTCTTGTATTTTGCGGAGCACCTGTATACACCATAAATGTATTGGCTCCATATGACAATGCCTCCTCAACTGAACCAAGCAGCATCTTTTTTCCATTCATACCGACATGTGATCCTATTTTAATCATATATGCCTCCATTTGATATTATATTTTTTGAAGAGCATCTTTTATAATATCAAAATCTAATTTTTCTATATCCTCTATTTTTCCATTATCTGCCGCCTTCGCAAACTCTGGATTTAAAGGAAGCTTAGCTAATACTGGCAGATCCATCTGCTCAGCAATCTCATCTATATGGCTCTCACCAAATACAGAATATCTTTCATTACATCCTGGACATGTAAAATAGCTGTAATTCTCAACCAATCCAAGCATAGGCACATTCATCATCTGAGCCATATTGTATGCTTTTTTTACAATCATACTAACCAAATTCTGTGGTGAAGTAACTAATATAGCAGCATTAACAGGCAGTGACTGAAAGACTGTTAAAGGGACATCACCTGTTCCGGGCGGCATATCCACAAACAGATAATCCAATTCTCCCCAAAGAACATCTGTCCAAAATTGTGACACCATTCCAGAAATTACCGGACCCCTCCATATTACAGGCAAATCCTCGCTCTCTAACAGCAGATTGATTGACATAACCTTTATACCTTTTGCAGTAACTGCAGGTAATATACCTTCCTCTGTCCCTTGTGCCCGCTCATTCAAACCAAACATTTTAGGAATTGAAGGTCCAGTAATATCCGCATCTAAAATTCCAACTTTATATCCTGCATTTGCCATTGATACTGCTATCGAGGCTGTAACCATTGACTTTCCAACTCCGCCTTTTCCACTGAGTACACCAATTACATTTTTTATATTAGAAAAAGCGTTACACTCTTTTTTCATACTTTCAGGAGCTTTATCACATCCATCACAAGTATCACGGCTGCACCCTGAATTACTACAACTACTATTCTCTGCCATTTTACATAATCCTCTTTTCTATATTAACTATTATTAAATCTTCTGAAAATCCCAGTAACAGGATATGTAATCTCATTTATATTTAAGACAATGATATTAAATATTACACTGACATATTATGTTTCTAACAATACTTATCAGAAACCCTTTTTAAAACAAATACTTTAATTTATATAAGTTATTGTAAATACACTGTTTCTGATACACACGAACTGTTTCCTGCATGGTCAAACACTTCATATATGACTACATAACTTCCATCATCTGGAATCCTACACACATTGATATACACATCATCTACTCCACTTCCATAATCTGTAACCCTAATTCTATTACGCAAATAGTCTTCTTTTATAGATGAAACTATAGCAGATTTAGCAGTAAACGTAATAGTTGGAGGTTCCTCATCTACTTCTTCAACTGTTGTAATTGTTGTTATTACTGTCGTAGAAGCATCAGAATCTGAAGCCGTTGCTGGTACCGCAGCTGATAAAGTAGGCGCTGCCGAAGCAGTTTCAGGCGTCAATGTAATTTGTGGTTCTATTGTTGCCTGTGGAGCTGTTGTAGGCTGTGGTGTATTCTCAGGCTGTACACTTGTTGCAGGCTGCTTCTCCTCTGAATCATCAACAACTGTTACAACAGATTCAATCTCTCTTTTTTCACCGTTAGAATTTTCACATGAGTAATTTATTTTATAGTCCCCGGCTTTATTAATATTCACTTCACCATACACCTTGATCGAGGCTGTCAAATCTTTGCCATACTTATCTTTCGCAGTTATACCTTCAAGTAAATCGGGCGTTTTTCCTTTCTCCACAATTTTATCTTCCACTCCAAAAAATGAAACCGGAACATACCATGCGTTCTCACTGTTAGTATTTGTAGGATCCCAAGTTATCTTATCAGATATTAATCTTGCTAATGGTTTACCCAATGGACCCGCTTCATCATTATTATCATATACTTCCACCTGGGTTCCATCTGGACAATTTTCTGCAATCCACTGTGCATCTGCCTCACCTAATACTATAGAGCTGTCTTCTATAGTATCTCCAAGACAGTTATATGAATCGACATCTAATGAATCCTCTGACTGCGCCTTATAACTTACAGAACGGATAACTACGTTATCTATAAGCCTAGTTACATATCTTCCGAAATCTCCATTTGGAAGCATCTGCCACTCAACAGTTTCTCCCAGCTGGAATGTTCCTGTCGGAATTAACTCTCCTCCTGTTGAACATATAAGGCTTCTTACTGGAACTGTATATTCTTCATCTTTATCTAAAGTATACACTGTAATACAGTTTTGCGCCCTGTTTACTTTTATCTGATAGGGATATTCGCTGTCCGCAACTTTTACATCCTTTGCTACTATTGGTGAATATTTAGCATCTTCATCAGAGTCCTTACTCTCCTTATTTTCTGACACATTTTGTTCATCTTTTTTATTTTCAGATTTTTGGGATTTATTGGAAACTTCACCGCAAGCCGTTAAACCAACCGCAAGTATAAGAGCTGCACATAAAAAAACTACCCTCTTTTTCATTCGTCTCCTATCTCCTTTCACATTACTTTTGTAATCTCATTACATATCTATAGTAAATATACCACAGTATTAATTCTTCTGTCAATATTGGCTGTCTTGTCTTAAATAATATTTTAATTGTTCAACATTCTGCTCTTCAAATTCTACAAGTTCTTTCGCAAACTCACAGCACGATGACTTTGGATAATCATGAAGTGCTTTAAGCATATATGCTATTCCTTTAGAATTATCTTCTATAAGTATATCTGCAATATGTTTGGTGCTATTATTAAAAAGCGTACTCCTCTGAACTTTTGACCATATTTTCATCTTATCTATAATACTATCCTCATATGGCATTTTTCCTTCTTTTTGAAGCCGCTTCTCTGCCTTTCTTATAAACCCAATATATCTTCCAAGCTGCCTGTTTAAATCATCAGATAAATCCTCATCCTCAACTTTACTAAGTACAGACTCTATATGACGTGCAGCCTCAGTACATGTTTTGCACGCCTCTCTCAATAATTTTTCATCAACTACTGATAACATTAATTATCCCTCCATTTTTCTTACGAACCATGAATTTAACTTTAATATTTTCAGTATTTACGAAAAAAACATTTTAATTCATATTATAGAAAAACTGCTCCAAAATAATATTTCAGAGCAGTTTATTTTAGTTTTTTTTGACGTTGGCTTTCAAATTTTATTATTCCCTATTATATTACATAAATTAGTCTTTAGTTAAATATTCTGTTTTTACATAACCGACTGATCCATCCAAAGCAATTTGGCTCCATCCATTGTCATATATAACATTTCTTGTATATGTCAAATCAGTATCAAGCTGTCCGATAATATTAGCTGTCTCACTACATTCAGAACGTATATTAACAATAGTTGTAGGTCTTACTTTATCCTCTGTTGATTTAAATGTAGACAAATATTCTGATTTAGTATAACCATAACTGTCACCATTAAATTTAATCTGGCTCCATCCGTCTTCCGTTACACTTGTACGTTTTACCACATCTCCGACAAACAAATGTGCAATCTTCTCAGACTCTTCACTATTTGAGGCACGAACATTTATTGTCTGTATTATAGTCACACTCTCATCTGTCTGCTGTGCATTCTGTGCAGCGTTTGCTGCGGCCGCTTCCTGTTCCTGTCTGGCTTTCTCTGCCTCTTCAGCTCGGGCTTTTGCCTCAGCCTCTTCTCGGGCTTTTGCCTCAGTACTCGCCTTACTTTCAGCAAGTTGTTTAGCCTGTGCAACTAACTCAGATTCACCTTCAAATTTTTCAATAAACTCCAAAACTTCCTTATGATCTGCAAGTACATTTAAATATTCATTGTTTACTTTTTCAATAATTTTCACTGCATCATCAGACTTCACTGCATTGTCTATATATGAGCTAACCTCTGCTTCTATCTGACCTTTATAAATAAACATCCTTCCGCTGTCATCAGTTCTTATATACAATGTCTCCATTCCAGGAACTGCAGTTTCAAGATTCTTGAATTTCATATTATATGTTGCAAACACAAGATATGAATTCTCAATAGGTCCAAGTTTTATATAAGATTTCACATCATTATAGACTTCTACATACTCACTCTTTCTTTGAATAAGAGCTTTCTCTTCTTCACCCATCTCACTGACGATCTGATCTAAAACAGTGAAATCATTAGCCGCACATGCAATAAAATACTGGTCTACAAGTGATGCAACTTCTGGATAAGTATTTTCTTCAAATGTATTCCCCTTTTCAGTTTTCTTGTCATCAGATGAGTATACATTCTCATTTTTCTTCTCTCCAGAACCATTTCCTTTAACAGCAAGTGCTATCAAAACTATCAATACTATCAACAAAATAACTGTTATAATTGCCAATAACTTATTCGTAGGAAGATTTTTATTTTCTTTCTTCGTCTTAATTTCCTGCATACTGTACCTCCAAAACTATCAAAAAACTTTAGGGAAAACAAAACGCAACTGGAGGGAATCGAACCCCCGCTAACATGGTACCGGAAACCATTGCTCTATCCCCTGAGCTACAGTTGCACATTTAACCCAAAAAATTTTTGTATATTTGTTTTATCCCGTATTTACAAAGCAAATTTTCATAACTTCCACTCACAAACAACATGCAATATATACAAATATTACATACTAACAAGTATTTACAATATCATACTTAATATAAAAAGTCAAGCTATAAGCAACTCCATAAATGAAAATTAGGGATTATATCCTTATTTATTATCTTCTAATATTTCTGAGAGCAGTTTAACAATTGCTGAATCAAGTTTTCCTTTTTTTACCATTCCATTCATTATTGACAAAGCATAATCCACACTCATTGGTTTCTTATATGGTCTGTCAGTTGCTGTCAGAGCATCATAAATATCAGATACTGTTAATATTCTTGTCTCCAGCGACAAATCTTTTGCTGTCAAATGATTTGGATAGCCACTTCCATCAAGAAATTCATGATGCTGTCCAGCCCATACAGGAACCTGACTATATACATCGCTAAACTCAACTTTTGATAATATCTTCATTGTCATCTCCACATGGCTTTGCATTAAATCCCTTTCATTTTCAGTTAGAGTTCCCCTTCTTATACTTAAGTGTTCAATTTCATCTTCTGTAAAATAACTTTCTTCACGTCCATCTGAACCAATATACACTTTAAATCTAAGTTGCTGAACCTTCAAATATAACTCATCAGATAAATACTCAATGCCATCTATTTCCTGTATAAAAGATATTATTTTTTTCATCTCAGCTTTGTGACTTTCAAATTGTTCTTTTGTAATGTTTCCTTTTAGATAATCTATCTCATACCAGCTTTCTATAAGCTTAAATCTTATCAATATATTATCTATATCACCATCCAGTCTTGTAGAGCGATTCATTATTGACTTAGAAATAACCATTTTCCCTATATCATGTACAAGAGCTGCAAGCCTTAACTTTTCCAAACGCTCCTCATCAAAATATTCTTTTGTATCACCATTCATATACTTTTCATTGATTTTTTTTGCTATCATTAAAGCATACTCAGCAACTTTTCTAGTATGATTTCCATTATATGGTGTCCTCTCATCAATAGCTGTAGCCAAAGCCTCCACAAAAGAATTTAATTGAATTTTAAGCTGGTTTATATATTCGTCTTGCATATTGTCCTCTTAATCTATAATTTAAATGTTATTTTTTTAACGATACTTACTATATCACATACAAAAAAGATTTACAAACAGTATTATAAAAAAATAAATAAATCTAATTATTTGACAAAATTCGACATTAAATGACAAACGATTATTGTTGATGTTTTGCTTACTTCCTTTTACGATATTTAAAACAGGACTATAGGGGGAATTCATGTTATATGAAATATTCAGAAGAAACGAAAAACACTTTATTACAGCTTGGTGTTAACAATATATATGTTGGCTATAATTATGTTGTTTATGCCATTTCTTATGTAATTCAAGATCCATGCTGCTTAGAGTATATTACAAAATTTTTATATCCTGATATTGCAAGACATTTTCACACTTCTTGGCGTTGTGTAGAGAGAAATATTAGAACAGTTATCAATCTTATATGGAAAACAGAAAACAAATGGCTTCTTATGGACATATGCGGCGGCAAAAATATAGACAAACCTACAAATAAAGAATTTTTAAGACTGATGGCTAATTATATTAAATCATTGCATGAACATGAAATAGCGGTCTCAAATTCAGATACAGACACAGAATATAACATATTTTATCCAATTTATAATACAATCGGAGCACAAATAACTTTGTTAAATAAAATGATATTAGAACTTAAAAAAGAAAAATCTGAACTTGAGGAAAAGAATGAAACACTTTTACTTCTTCTTTTATACTTTATTTTAAACAAAAAGATTAAAACATAATTAAAATCAATCAAAAATGGAGATGACGGATAATAACGTATATCTACAATAATAATTGTGTTATCAACTCAAAAACATCAATGTTATTGTAATATGGTTATTTTCCGTCAACTCCATTATTAAATCAAATTACTATATATAAATAAAAATATTTAAAATAAATAGAATCTATAATTTAATTATTATTATAAAGAATTTTCAGTTAATTACAAATTTTAATTTAAAATCTGACAAATAGTTTATATTACATAAAGATGACATAAATTATTTATATTTTTTCAAAATTAATTTATCTATTTGTGATACTAATTTATGCTATACTATTTTTAATTTCAGTAATTTCATTTTCAAGAACTTGTACTTTTTCAATAAGATAATTAACCTTTACTTCATAAGCTAAGTTTTTATCTGCCACTGGAATAGCTTGATTAAGTTTTTTTGTTAATTCAATAAAGTTTTCAGCTATTAATTGTATATTCTTGTCTGTACAATTTTCAATATGTAATTTAATATTTGTAGTGCTTTGTTTCAACTCTTGTATATCTGACTTCATACCTTGCATATCTGATTTCATGCCTTGTATTTCTGACTTCATACCTTGCATATCTGATTTCATGCCTTGTATTTCTGACTTCATACCTTGCATATCTGACTTCATGCCTTGCATATCTGACTTCATGCCCTGCATATCTGACTTCATACCTTGCATATCTGATTTCATGCCTTGTATTTCTGAAAATATTAAATCAAGTCTTTCACTATCTGTCATTATTTCACGTCCTTACTTTAATTTATTTATTTTTAATGTTGATATTTTACCAATACAAAGATTCACGTTTTATTATATTACTAAAAAAAACTAAAATTTTAAAATTAAGAATACCAATTGACCATTCTTTGCGTCAAACTATAAAACTATTATCTATAACTCATATGGCGTAATCTGATATACATAATAGTCCAACCAATTTGAATACAAATTATTTGCATGAGCTCTCCACTGAAGACGAGGCCTTTTTGCATCGTCATTATCAGGAAAATAATTTCGCGGCAATATAATATCCAATCCCTTATTTTTATCTCTAAAATACTCATTTTTTAATGTTATACGGTCATATTCAGGATGACCCATCACGAATATATTTTTACCTTGTCTGTCCATTATTAAATATAGACCTGCCTCGTCTGATTCTGCAAGAATAATCAGGTCTTCTACCGCTTCAACATCTTCTTTTCTAACTTCAGTATGCCTTGAATGTGGAGCATAAAAGTAATCATCAAAACCTCTAACCAATGGTATCTTACGGTTCTGCACTTTATGCTCAAAAATACCGAACATTTTATTTTCCAGCATATGTTTTTGTATACCATAATAATGATAAAGTCCAGCCTGAGCTCCCCAACATAAATGCAAAATCGAAGTAACATTCCGTTGAGCCCAATCCATAACGCTTACAAGCTCATCCCAATAATTAACTTCCTCAAACGGCATCTGCTCAACAGGCGCTCCAGTTATAATCAGACCATCATACTTATTATCCTTTATATCTTCAAAAATCTGATAAAACTTATTCAAATGACTTGCGGAAGTATTTTTAGATATATGTGTACTCATATGCAGAAATGATATATCTACCTGTAAGGGAGTATTTGACAATGCCCTTAAAAGCTGTATCTCTGTATCCTGTTTTATCGGCATAAGATTTAATATTAAAATCTGAATAGGTCTTATATCCTGATGCAAAGCCCTGTTCTCGTCTATAACAAATATATTTTCTGATTCTAAAATTTCTTTTGCCGGCAGATCACTCTGTGTTTTAATAGGCATTGTCTGTTCCTCCTGTCTTTCTGTCATAGCAGTGAATACTATCTTTCCTGCTATAATATCATAGCCTTTTAAGCCAATTTATTATAAACTGTTATTAGTTACAAGGCTGACAGCATTTTTCCAGCCGTCATATTTACCCTGTCTTTCATTGTTGTCCATAGCAGGTTCAAACTTCTTTCTGTTCATTCTGGCAAACAATTTCTCTTTATCATACATTCCCAATGCAATTCCTGCAGCATATGCGGCTCCTATACCAGATAGTTCTTCTGATGAAGGAACCTGAACAGGAATAGAAAGCATATCACTCTGAAACTGCATTAAATAACCGTTCTTAGTCGGACCTCCGTCAACACGGAGCTCCTTAATATCTATATCAGCATCTTCACCCATAGCATTAACAATATCTGTTATTTGATATGCTATACAATCAAGCGCTGCCCTAACCATTTCTGCCTGTCCAGTCACTCTTGTCATACCACAAAAAATTCCTGTAGCGCTGCTGTCCCAATATGGTGCTCCAAGCCCGGAAAATGCAGGTACCAAATATGATTTATCTGCCGGATTTGCAGTTCTAGCAAGGGCTTCTGTATCTTTTGCAGACTCAATAAGTTTTAAATCATTTACAAGCCAGCTTATAACGGCGCCTGTATAATTTATATTTCCTTCCAAAACATAATTTACAGAACCATCCATTCCCCACGCCAGTGATGTAACTACACCATGACTGCTGAAAATAGGCTTATCACCAATATTCATCATTACCGAGGAACCCGTTCCATATGTTGATTTTATCATACCCTTCTCTAGACATCCCTGTCCAAAAAGTGCACCATGTGAATCACCGAGCGCACTGTGAATTGGTATCTCTTCGTCAAAGAAACCGTCAAAATCTGTCATCCCAAAACATGAATTTGAATCACATACTTCAGCCAAATTATCTGTATCAATTCCAAATAATTCGCATACCTCTTTATCCCACTTTAAATCAACTATATTAAAAAGCTGTGTTCTAGAAGCATTTGAATAATCAGTTTTATACGCATGATCTTTTGTCAGACGATATATTAAAAAGCTGTCAACAGTTCCATGACATATATCATGATTATCCGCCATCTGTTTAGCTTCAGCAACATTTTGAAGCACCCATGCTATCTTCGCTGCTGAAAAATAAGGTGATAACTGGATTCCGGTGTGAGAACGCACTAAATCTTCAGCCCCAGATTGACATGCAATTTTTTCACATATAGCAGCACCCCTTGCGCATTGCCAAACAATAGCATTATACACAGGTTTACCAGTAGATTTATTCCATACAACCGCAGTTTCTCTTTGATTGCTCAATCCAATTCCGGCTATCTCTGATTTTTCAATACCTGATTTCTCAACTAATGTCTTAACAACAGAAATTGTATTATTATAAATTTCCTCTGGGTTATGCTCTACCCAACCTTCATCATTTATAATTTGCTTATGTGGCAAATCGGAACGCAATATTAAATCTCCATTACAGTCAAATAGAAGTGCCTTCGTTCCCTGTGTACTCTGGTCAATACCAATAACATATTTTTTAGACATTCTTCACCAACTCCACTGCCTTATCTGCAATGCCTTTCGCATTTAATCCATAATAGTCAAAAACTTCTTTTGATGTTCCGGTAATTACAGGAGCATCAGGCAATGTCATATTTATAACTCTCTTAGGACACTCAGCAGCTACCACCTGACTAACCATTGAACCCAAGCCGCCAAACGGAGCGTGTTCCTCAACAGTTATAACCGCTTTTGCATTTTGGGCCGCTTTAATAACAGCATCTTTATCCAATGGTTTTACACAATACATATCTATTACTGTAGCTGAGATGCATTGTTCTTTTAAAAGTTTTGCTGCATCTAAAGAAGGTTTTACCATCTCTCCGCAGGCAATTATTGCAACATCAGTTCCTTCACACAAAACTGTCGCCTTATCCATTTCAAATGGTACGTTGCCTTCTTTATAAACATCTTCCACAGGATTTCTTCCCACTCTTAAATACGCAGGTTTCTCATCCTGCAATAAGTTTTCTATTAAACATGCAGTCTGAAATCGATCGCTCGGCAAATATACTCTCATATTAGGTATGGCAGACATAGCCGCAATATCTTGAGCTGAATGATGACTCATACCAAGCGCACCATAGCTAATTCCCCCGCTTATACCAATCAAAGTTACATTAGTATTTGAATATGCACAGTCAACTTTAGCCTGTTCATAACTTCTTGTAGATAAAAAACATGCAGGTGACGCAGCAAATGGTTTTTTGCCGCATTTAGCAAGTCCGGCTGATATGCTGACTAAATTCTGCTCTGCAATTCCAACCTCCACAAAATTATCAGGATATTCATTTGCAAATGGCGTCATTGACGCACTTCCTCTTGAATCGCTGCAAAGTACAACTATATCCTTATCTGTCTTAACCTTATCCATCAATACTTCACAAATTGCCTGTCTATTCGGAATTTTATTCATTAGATGCACGCCTCCCGTCTTTCTTCAAAGTCAGCAAATATCTGCTTCGCCTCTTCTTCTGTAGGCACATGATGATGCCATGATGCAACGTTCTCCATAACTTTAGAACCGCATCCCTTTACAGTATTAGCCAAAACTAATGAAGGCTGTCCTTTTGTAGCCTTAGCCTCATTAAAGGCTGCATCCAGCTCATCAATACTATTACCATTTTTAACATCAATTACATGCCATCCAAAACTTTGCCATCTCTCAATCTGTGAATCATGATGCATAACATCTTCTGTTGATCCTGAAATCTGCAGACGGTTACGGTCAATAACTGCACATAAATTATCAAGTTTATAGTGACCAGCAGCCATCGCGCCCTCCCAGACAGAACCCTCTGCCAGCTCACCATCACCCATTACAGTATATACGCGGTAATCTCTGGTATCCATTTTCCCTGCCAGTGCCATACCAATACATACAGGTAGCCCATGTCCCAATGATCCTGAGTTCATCTCAATACCAGGCAGTTTATTATTTGGATGTCCAATATATTTTGAACCAAACTTTGAGAAATTTGCAATAACATCTTCCATAGAAAAGAAGCCCTTTG
This sequence comes from uncultured Lachnospiraceae bacterium, assembly GCA_949743325.1. GTDB lineage: Bacteria > Bacillota > Clostridia > Lachnospirales > Lachnospiraceae > CAJJNI01. The sequence continues at coordinate 31,119 of CATJTQ010000076.1, read as the reverse complement.
CTGCCAATACAGCATAGTACGCCTCAACAGAATGTCCTTTACTTAACACAAATCTGTCTCTGTTGGGATCATCCATATTTTCAGGGCTTATATTCATCTGCTTAAAATACAAGGTAATTAAAATATCTATTACACTCATATCGCCGCCAATATGACCACCCTTGCCTTCAATAATCATCTCTACAACTTTTTTCCGCAAATCATATGAAAATGCAGTTAAATTATCCATTATAATATCCCTTCCTTATCTAAAGTTACTCTCCTCTTATATAAGCCTTAACTTCCTCCTCAACAGGATCATAAAGATCAGGCGCAACGCCGATATATTTACATGCCTCATAAAGTACCGGAACTACATCCTTATGTATACCTACACAGTGATGTATATAAGGTCCGCACACAAGCTTATCTTCCAGCCTCTTCAAATTCTCTACCTCTACCCATACATAAGTACCTTTCGTATAAGGACCTTCTACACCTTTTGCATTTCCAAGGAGCAATGAGTATTCACCATTATCACCGTCAAAACGAGCAAGCGTCATTTTTCCATGTTTTGCCAAAGCCTCTACAGCCCCCGGATGATCAAATGCTAATGGATAACCAATTGTAGGTTTCTCCTGTGCAACAGAAAGAGGCCAAGGACCACAATGCTGCAGGAGCTCGCCATTTTCATTATCAGGATGACGCACAGTCCAGTCAGCAAAGAAAGAACGAGTATCATCCAATGCAGCGGCCTCAACCATTACAGCGGTAATAGCACCATGAATATCTGTTTCACATACTACCGGAATACCTTCCTCATTTAATAATGAATTAGCTGCACAAGGCATTATTCCAAGTTCTGACTGCAAAGCATTCCAGCACTGAATTGCAATAGCATTACAGCCATATTTTTCTGCAAGACCTTTCATTGCGACTTTCATTGCAGCAACATTTTCAAGCTCATCATCTTTAATGGCAATATTCATATTCTCTTTACAGTATGCGATAGTTTTTGCAACCTCACTGCCTTCCTCTTTTGCCTTCTTAACTGCATCTGTCAACTCTGGCATTGGAATAGGTGAAAGCTGAATATTAAAGCGCTCCAACAGCTCACCCTCATTGCACATTGTAGACCAAAAATCAAAAGGACGAGGAGCTATCTGTAAAATTCTCGTATTATTAAATACTTTGACAACATTACATACTGCCAGAAAATCTTTTATACCCCTTTCAAATTCCGGATCATCAAGACGACAGTTTGTCATATAAGTAAATGGTACACGAAAGCGACGAAGTACTTTTCCTGTTGCAAAAATTCCACACTGTGAATCTCTTAGACGAATTCCATTCTCATCTGGTCTCTCATCTCTAGGTCCCCAAAGAAGAACTGGTACATTTAATTCTTTTGCAAGTCTTGCAACTTCATACTCTGTACCAAAATTACAATGAGGGAAAAATAGACCATCTATTTTTTCAGCCTTAAATTTCTCAGCTATTTTAATGCGGTCTGCATCATCATATAATAATCCTTCTTCATTGATATCTGTAATATCAACAAACTCAACTCCAAGAGAATTCAACTTATCTCTTGTCAAACCAGCAAATTTTATTGCATCCGGCGCACTAAAAATGCTTCTTCTTGTTGGAGCAAATCCAATTTTTACTTTTTTCATAATAAACCTCCATCAATTCTTATGGTTATACCATATATTTTTTGTGTAACAGCCCCAATACAACACAAAAAACAAGTCTTTATATCATATTGTCAGCATTACAATTTCAGAGCAATAAACTGTCAGTCACCCTTATTTTTTATTATAAATTATTTATCAAAAATTTCAACTATTTATTTTGTTACTGCTATTCTATAAACATTATTGCTGTTTATCTTTTCTGATTTTTCTTATCAAATAAATCCCCTCAGTTACACCTCCTAAAACTACAAACATACAAATTAATGTAATAATATAATAACTGCGTTTTTCTTGTTTCTTATCAGCTTTGTCAACATTTTTAGAGACATCCGTACTATTCTTAATAACATTTTCAGCAGTATCACTGACAATACTTCCTGCATTTTTGTCTGATAAACTATTATCTGTCAATGACTCATCACTTGCAGTCCCATATTTTTTTTTATCTGCAACAGAATTTCCACTAACATAATTTTCACTATTATTTGTATTATCACTGACAATACTTGAAGAAATTCCATTATCATCTGTCTGTAATGGAACTGAAGTTTCTGCCTTTTCTGCATTTTCAGAAACAAAATCGTTTAAGAAATTATTATCTCCATAAGCCTTGTCTTCCCTTAAATCATCTTCATCAACATAATCTCTTCCATTAAATTCATTATCATCCATACGCACGGCAGATACTCTCCAAATCTCACTGCCATCTACTATGTTTCCATCAGATCCTTCCAACACCTCTACATTCAATATTATAGAATCTAATTCTTTGACAATATCTCCTGAATCTGTTAAATCAACGCTAAACTTAACCGTTGCAATTACTGTTCCAGATTTTTGTAAAGCAGCTTTGTCATCAGTCTGAACGCCTAAAAAAACAATACTGCTCTTAGGACTTCCATCCTTTATTCCGTTTCTTAAAAGAGCATTTGTATTACTATTATAAATAGCAATGAATTGTTCATCAAAATCTGTCTCACAAATTTGTATATGAGATTTATTATATTCCAATCTAAATTGAAATGAATTCATCTTCACATCTTCTCTCAGAAAAATACTGAGTTCGTACATTTGTTCATTATCTGCCAATGATAATGAAACAGGATTTGCCGCAGAAAAAACAACAAACCCTGTTTTAAATAATGTTATTGATATAATTATACAAAATAAAGCAATTAATTTTTTGCCATCTATTTTCATTAAAATATCACCTATTTAAATACACTAAAAATCTATAATTTAACAATGTCAAGCGCAGCTTTTAATATTACTACTGCATCTGGCAGATTTACTTCCCCATCTTTATCAATATCTGCAGCAAAAGTACTTTTTTCATCCAATGGGATTATTGCAAGCGCAGCCTTAAGTGCCATTGTTGCATCATTCAAATCTACTTTTCCATTAAAATCAATATCTCCCATAAGAATATCCTCACCTCTTAAATCATCTCCTCCTACCGGAAGCATCGGATCAGCAAATTCTTCAGGGTATTTTTTAACTATATCTTCTTCTCCATCTGTACAGTTCTCAACAGTAAATTTTATCCCTTTCAACAATTCATCAATTGTCTTTTCAGAATTATCTGCACTAACCTTAAAATTCACATAGGCTACTCTATCTCCTATATTCAGAGCTGCCGACTCCTTAACTGGCTGAGCTCCTGTAAACACAATTTTAGACTGTTCTGCAATATGATTATTAAGACAAATTCCTTTTTTATTACTATTATACTTATCTAAAAACGAAAAATAATTGGCATATTGATTATAACCATCACTTATATTAATTAAAGATGAATCATAAACTAAACACAATTTATAAGCTTCAATAACACAATCTTTGGAAATATTTATATTGACTGTAAATTTTCCGTCTGCATCCAAATCTGTAGCTGTTATTGAAAAGGGATTTATATTTTGATCTTTATCAGCAAAAACCGGAATATAGCATAACATTAACATATTTACACATATCATACATACTACAAATATAAGTTTTCTCTTGTTCATATTACCAGACTCTCCTGTCTTATAATAATTTCAGTAAAATACCCCGCAATATACGGGGTATTTACACAAAAGGATACTTCTTTATCCTGTTATATTTCTTAACAGCTAAATTTCTGTAACATTAAACAGGAATATTTAACGCAATTTTAAGTGTCATTGTCGCATCTTCCAAATCAATCTGACCATTCTTATTTATATCAGCATTTGTAAATGCCTGACCCTCTTCTATATTCTCAATATTAAGAGCAGCTTTGAGAACAAGTGTTGCATCCTTAAGTTCCACTGTTCCATTTAAATCTGCATCTCCTGGAAGTCCCTCTTCAACTGGAGGTGTTGGAGGCGCTGTCGTTGCATCTCCTGAAACCGGTGGTGTTGGAGGCGCTGTTGTTGCATCTCCTGTAGCTGGAGGTGTATTTTCACCAGGAACTGGTGGCGTCTTTATCGGAAGACTGTTTGACGTAGGATCTTTTACTGCTGCCTCATAAGCTGCTGTTACCTCTTCTGGAGTTAAAGGTACATCATAGAAACAAATTGTTCCAACATAAGTATCCGCTTTAGAACCAAACTCAGTACCGATCAAGTCTGCTGCAGAGCTAGGACCATCTTCACCGATAAACAATTTTGTATTTTCATCTGTAAGATATTCCATAAGCGTATCTGCATTACAGTTTCCATTATAACCTATTAGCCTATTGCCATCTTCATCTTTAATGATATTCTTCTCATCATCTTTAGCATTCTTTCCGCCAATCAGATAACCTTCCAACTGTGTAAACATACCTGCTCCGCCAGTCTCACTAATAATATCTGAAATTACCGCGTCAGATGCTGAGTTGTGATAACCAAAACCTCTGTTAAAACTCTGTCCTACCTCAAGTGTAGATTCAGCAACAGTATTGGTAAACATTGCCTCGTCCTGTACAACACCATCTACATATAAAGAAATACTGTCATTTTTAATAACATATGTTATATAGTGCCACTCTGATGATTCAAGAAGAGTTTCTCTCTCATCAAAATTCTCATCAACAACAGGAAGGAATCTTTTATCCTTTCCTGCAGTAATATAAGTATAAGCATGGAGAGTATTTCTCTGGAACTGTCTTTCTGATTCCTTCTCAACTTTGTACTCTTTACCACCTTTATAAACAGTTTCAACAAGACCTGTCTCAGTAAATGCATAACCGCCGGAAGCAAGGAATGTCATACATCCTTTCTCTGTACCATATCTTGCCTCGCCGCCCTCTGCAAATACATCTTTATACTTAGAAAGATCAATCTTTTTAGTACTTGAGAGTTCTAATGTCTTATTGCCTGCTGAATCTTCTTGAATATAATATACGCTTTCTCCAGGGAAATTCTCATTCATACATGCAAAAATACCATAATCTGAAATAATATTACGCTTTCTCATACTCTGAATAGGATTGTTTGCCCATGCTGAAACATCAACATCAGGATACTTAGCCTGAAATTCCTGGAGACTGAGATTCTCAATCGTTCCTATTGAAAATAAAGGATTATCCTTATCCGCATAATACATTTGCGCCAAATTATATTTATCACGGTCATCTTTATGTGACATACCATCCTTTATACGGTTAAAAGAAAGCATAGGACTCTCTGCTTCTTCTTCTGTAGCTAAACTGTTAGTCTTCATCCAATATGAAATTGAAACACCCTGTTCCCATACAGGAGCCCAATTTTTCTCATAGCTCAGCGGTTCCTCCACCAAATCTGTTCTACCTGCAAAAGGATTTTCCACTTCAATAGAACTGTTGATGTTATGAGTGGCCAATTCATCAATTTCTATTTTATAAACCGTAAGTACGCCGCCAGATACACTGTCATCTCTATGAGAATTTTCTTCATCAACCCTGCCAATCTCAGGTTTCTTATCATAATCCACCGCATACATTGTTACAGGCTCTACTGCTTCTCTAGTAACCTCTACATGAATTGAAGCATCCATCTTCACAACTTTACCATAAGTGTCATCATCAACAATTTTAGCAGGATTATCTACTGCTGTCGCTGAGTAAGTAACCGTCTCACCTTCATCAAAGTTGTACACAGCAATCGGTGATGGAACTTCCGCATCAGCTGCAACTGTCCTTGGCATCGTCAACACAGATACTGTAGGAACAGCTAAAACTGCCGCAAGGGCAAATGCAAATGCAGACTTTGTCCCTTTAGAAAAATTTTTCTTCATTTCTACTCCTCCATTTCAAAAAATAGTATACCACAACGGTATATGTTCTCACTCAGCTTTTATCTTACTTAATACCTAATTCGCTGCTCGTTCGCATATCCTGCAATGGTATCTGTAACCACTAACATATTTTCCAAACTTACGTTCTCAAATATTAAGTGATCAAAATGTACGGTAAAAATTCAACCCCAAGGTAAAAATATTTTAAGGTTAATTATTACACAACAATTTTACTAAATTTTGAAAAATAAATCAAGCTATTTTATTATTTTAACACAAATTACACAATTATTAATGCATAATAATTTTGTAAATATCATTTCCCATAACAAAAACCATCAGCGCCAGCAGCAGCATTAAACCGGCAAAATGTATTGTTCCCTCTATTTTTTCGGGAACTCTCCTTTTCGTTATTGCTTCAAAAATTAAAAATACAAGCCTTCCTCCATCTAATGCTGGAAGCGGAAGCAAATTCATAACACCTAAATTCGCCGTTAATAAAATTGCCATATTTATCATACTTATAAACACATACAATACACTGACAGATTTACTCTGCTCATAAGTATCACCTATAACGTCAACTATTCCAACTGGACCTGACAAATCTTTAACACTTACTTTTCCAGTAAACAGCATCGCAATACTCTTATATGTCGTCTTTATCCAATACCTTACTTCCAACATACTATACTTAATTACATCCCAAACATTACCTTTTTCTCTTAATGTAAGACCTCTAAATCCTGCATAATACCTCCCAGACTCTTCATCTTTCTTGGGATCTATAGTTACTGTATTACGTTCTCCGTCTCTTTCATATGTCAAATCAAAACTTTCTCCCGGATTTAATTGTAAAAACAAATCCACCTCTCTGCCGACATAAACCCGCTCATTATTTATTTTTACAATTTTATCACCAACTTCAACACCTGACTCAGCAACAGGATAATTTTCTATCAAACCATGAATTGTTGTGGAATCATAACCTGCAATTGAAATAATTATAATTGAAAGCAGGAAAGCGAGAATAAAATTAAATATTGGTCCGGCTACAACTACTGAGATCCTTGCCCAGACAGACTTATTATTAAAAGCCCTCTCATTTTTTGACTCCTGATCCTCTCCCTCCATCATACATGCACCGCCAAACGGCAAAAGTTTTACACAATAAAATGTTTCACCTTTTCTCACTCCAAAAAGCTTAGGACCCATACCTAACGAAAATTCATTAACTTTTATTCCGGCTCTTTTGGCCAATAAAAAATGACCCAGTTCATGAAATAGGATTATCGCACTAAATATTAAAATAGCTATAATAATTTTCAAATTACCACCTGCTTTCTATCATTTCGTATGTCGCCTGTTCTATATTTAATATATTATCAATAGAAGGAGCAGCCATAACTTTATGGCTTTGCATAGCAAATTCTATAATTTCCGGAATTTTATTAAACTCTATTTTACGAGACAAAAATTTTGCAACTGCTCTCTCATTGGCTGCATTAAATACTGTAGGCATTGAACCACCGCATTTAGCAGCATCAAATGCCAATGATAAACCTTTAAATTTATCAAAATCTGGCTTCTCAAATGTCATCTGTGCTAAACTGGCAAAATCCAGCCTCTCACCACCCAGAGGTTTTCTATCTGGAAAATATAATGCATACTGTATAGGTATTTTCATATCCGGCGTGCCAAGCTGCGCAATAACAGCACCGTCAATATACTGAACCATTGAATGTATTACACTCTGCGGATGAACAACAACCTGTATATTTTCCAAATCAATATCAAACAGCCATTTTGCTTCCATCACTTCAAGTCCCTTATTAACCATAGTAGCTGAATCAATAGTAATTTTCTGTCCCATTGACCAATTTGGATGTTTTAATGCGTCTTCTAACTCAATATTATCGAATTTTGATTTATCAAGAGTTCTGAAAGGACCGCCTGATGCTGTTATAAGCAGCTTCTCTATCTGAGACCTGTTCTCACCGTTCATTGACTGATAAATTGCACTGTGTTCGCTGTCAACAGGCAGAATATTAACTCCATACTCTTCCGCAAGAGGCATTATAATATGACCTGCTGTCACTAAAGTTTCCTTATTTGCAAGCGCAATATCCTTACCAGCTCTTATTGCATGAACGGTAGGAACAATGCCAATCATACCTACAATTGCTGTTACCAGCATCTGTGAATCTTTAATTTCCGCAACCTGTATAAGTCCATCCATACCCGATACAATTTCTAAATCAATATCCCTGAGATTGTGTGCAAGTTCTTTTGCAGCCTTTTCATCATAGACAGCCGCAACTTTTGGTCTGAATTCTCTAATCTGTTTTTCTAGAAGCTTTATATTGGTACCTGCTGAAAGCGCTACAATTTCTATATCTTTGTGTTCTCTTACAATTTCTAAAGTTTGAGTTCCTATAGAACCTGTAGAACCCAATATTGCTATTTTTTTCATTATGTCCACCAACCTTTACTACTATAACATCGGCAGTACTTCGGCAGCAAGAAAATAAATTACTGGTGCCGTAAATATAACACTGTCAAACCTGTCTAATATTCCTCCATGACCTGGAATAAGTTTACCATAATCCTTCACATTAAAATTTCTCTTAACAGCAGATGCTGCCAAATCACCTATCATAGAAATAAGAGCTCCAACACCTCCAAGAATCCCTAACGCCAGCACAGGATTATTTAAGCTGCTCAAACTTCCAGCAATAACACTTCCATACACACAGCCAAAAATAACTGAACCTGCCACACCTCCTACTGCACCTTCTATCGATTTTTTAGGGCTGAGTTTAGGCGACATTTTATGGTTGCCAATAGTTTTTCCTGTTATCATACCTACACAGTAAGCAAAAGTATCGCTAACCCATGAACTGATAAATATAAACCACACAAACCATATTCCATTTTCTAATACCCTTGTTCTATATACAAATGATAACATTACCGCAACATAAAAAACTCCAAAAAATATAAGAAGAATCTCCTGTGTGTTATATTTTGGGTATGAAAATACATATAAAACCATCAATATTGTCAAAAAAGCCATTGTAAAATAAATAAAGTAATTTTGAGCGTTTTCAACATAATATAACATAATATAATATAAGCCAGCTGCTATATATCCATATAAGCCAGCTGCTTTCTTGTGTAAATTCATTATACGGTAAAGCTCCATCTGACCTATAAGCGAAATAACAAGCAAACCTGCAAATAGGGGCAGACCTCCAAAATAAAGACCAGCAGAAGAAATTATCACTAGCACAATTCCGCTTAGCAAACGTTCACGAAACATTATTTAGCCCTCCTTTATCTCTCCAAACCTTCTATCTCTGTGTTGAAAAGCCTCAACAGCCAGATGAAGGTGTTTTTCCTTAAAATCAGGCCATGGTACATCCGTAAAATAGAACTCAGCATAGGCCAGCTGCCACAGCAAATAATTTGAAAGACGCTGCTCACCACTTGTACGAATTAAAAGATCTGGGTCAGGAAGCTCACGAGTATCAAGATATTTTTCAAATATATCCTCATTTAACTCTTCTGGCTTCTCTTTACCGTCAACACAATCTGCGGCATAATTTTTAATTCCTCTAATTATCTCATCCCGGCTTCCGTAATTAATTGCAATTGTCATATTAAGACCATCATATTTCTTAGAAGCTTCTTCCAACTCCACAATTCTTTTCTGTGTAGACTCATCAAGACGGGTTCTGTCACCAATAACACGAACCCTCATATTATTCTTTCCCGCAGTCTTTAAACATGTCTTCATATAATTATGAAGAAGCTTCATTAAAGCGTCTACCTCTTCTTTAGGTCTATTCCAGTTTTCAGTAGAAAATGCATAAAAAGTAAGATATTTTATGCCCATCTTATTAGCTTCACGACAGATAACCTCAACATTTTTAGCACCTTGAGCATGCCCATAATTTCTTGGCATACCTTTACTTTTGGCCCATCTTCCGTTTCCATCTAATATTATGGCAACATGTTTTGGAATGTTCATTTATTTTCCTCCTACAGATAGTATAAAAACTGTACAATTTGCCCAGTTAAATACCCCGCCTTAAACTGCGGGGTATTTGCACTATATGGTATATACCATTGCAATTAAAATTATACTGTCAAAATTTCTTTTGATTTACTCTCCACTTCCTTGTCAACTTGTGCAACAAACTTGTCCGTAAGCTTCTGAATTCTATCCTCTAACTGTTTTGCCTCATCCTCAGAAATTTCATCAGCTTTACCTGCTTTCTTTACACTGTCATTAGCATCACGCCGTATATTACGGATAGCAACCTTTGCATTCTCTCCTCGCTTCTTTACATCTTTAACTAATTCTTTTCTTCTCTCCTCTGTAAGTTCTGGAAATACAAGACGAATCACCTTGCCGTCATTAGTCGGTGTAAGTCCTAAATCAGAAGTAAGTATAGCTTTCTCAATCTCTTTAACCATTGAAGGCTCCCATGGCTGAATCTGCAGCATACGTGCCTCAGGAACATTTACATTTGCCACCTGCTGTATAGATGAAGGAGTTCCGTAATAATCTATTGTTATTCTATCCAAAATATGTGGATTTGCACGTCCTGCACGGATAGTTGAAAACTCCTCCATTAAATTTTTAATACATTTCTCCATTTTCACTTCATATTGTGTCAATCTTTCATCCATTTTTATTTCCTCCTTTTTATTGCAGTCTATTAATCTATACTGTCACTTTAGTACCGCTAAAATCACCTGAAACAGTATTTACAATACTATTCTCTTCATTTAATCCAAATACAAGCATAGGCATCTTATTTTCCATACATAAAATAGAAGCTGTCATATCAACTACCGCCAATTTTTTTGCAACTACTTCATCAATCGAAATCTCATCATATTTTACAGCAGATGGATTTATCTTAGGATCACTGTCATATACCCCGTCAATTGACTTAGCAAGAAGAATAACATCAGCTTCAATCTCCACAGCGCGAAGAACCGTAGCTGTATCTGTTGAAAAATAGGGATGTCCTGTACCGCCTGCCAAAAATACTACCCCGCCCTCCTTCATTGCCTTAACTGCACGATCTTTATTGAAAAGTTCAGTAAAACCTCCGCATGTAAATGGAGTAAGCACTGATGTATCCATCCCCTCAGAACGAAAAATTTCAGATACATAAATACAATTCATAACTGTTGCTAACATGCCAATCTGATCTGCTTTAGTTCTGTCTATATTCTCACTTGTCCTGCCTCTCCAGAAATTACCTCCGCCAATCACGACCGATACCTGAATACCTTTATCAATCAACTGTTTTACCTGTTTAGCAACGCCGATAACTGTTTTTTCATCAAAACCTGTCTTTTTATCTCCTGCCAGCGCTTCACCGCTTAATTTCAACAAAACTCTATTCACTTTATACACCTCTTCTTTACATTACAAATTCGCCAGAAATTGTAATCTTATTTGTATTATTTTACCATGACAATAAATTTACAAAATTATATCATGAATTTAAATTATATGCAAGTTCATAAGATACAACTTTATTAACCCATGACATTTATATGCTATTGATTGACTCAAAAAATTATGTTATTATATATCTACTAAAAATATTATCAGGTAAAATGTGAAATTATTAACTAAAAAATATGAAAATGAGGAGTTACTATGTCAGAAAAAAACGAAAAAAAACAAGTGCCGGAAACTGCAGGCAAATTTTCTTTTTCTGAATTTATCAGAAAAAAACAAGTAATCGCAGGTATTATAATTATATTTATTATTTTAATCATTATACTCAGTATTGTTTTTGCAAATTCAAAAAAAACAGATAATAATACAGTAAAGAAACAGCAGCCCTCTACCCCTACAGCTGAAGCAACAAAAAAACCAATCCAGCTTCCTTCTACAAGCGCAGCAGTAACGCCTACTGAACAGGTTATAACAACGCCTGAACATACAGATGAAAGTCAGTCAATATCACCTGCAACATCCGCTCCAGCCCCTACGGCACAACCATCTTTCAGGCCAAAAGAAGAGGAAGCCATGAATGAAATCCTTGAAAACTCTAATGCAGAAGCTGGAATAAAAGCAATTAAACAAAAAGAAGAAGCATTATCAAATCATGATAAATTTGAATCTTATATACAAAACAAAGATTACAACAGCGCCAAAGAGCTTCTTGATAACTTCTTTAAAAATGATGAGTATTCAAATCTATCCTTAATAACTTATAAAAATTATGTGCAGTTCTATGAAGCACAAGAACTCTACAATGATTCTGCAATGTATCAGCTGGATTATATTGAACAAATGGATGGTCTTGAAAACGTCAGAGAAGAAAGTATGCATTACAAAACACTTATGTCAACATTAGAAAAAATACCTGATTTTACAGATAACAGAATTGATTCTATTAAATCTTCAGCTGCTACATGGAAAGAAATGACTGATTACATTAATTCAAATAACTATGAAACAGTTATCAGCCGCACAAAAGAATTAATTAAAAACGGAAATGAAAGTGTTACTGCATATTTATACTTAACTCAAGCTTTAAATTTTCAAGAAGAATATTTTGAGACAGCTAAAGTATATTATTGTTATTTAGGAAAAGATACTTCTAATATGAATCAGCTTGAAATGTCATATTATTATATGTTTGTAGACAGTATAAACATGATGCACTATAATGACAAATTAACTTCTGATGAAGTTGATTATTTAGAATCAGAATTTGACTATGCAAATTATTTAAAATAAAACAAAATCATATATTTTTACTTTACAAATATAAAGAAGAAGTCCACATGAAACAAGGCATCTTACCGTTATTATTCAATATAGGACTTCTTCTTTTGTCTGTTTTATTTAGATAAATAAAGATTTTTTTAATCTAAACATAACAAAATATAAAATAAAACTATTAATTCTTATCAAGCATCTCCTGAATCATCTTATTAATTACTCCAGGATTCGCTTTTCCTTTTGTCTCCTTCATAGCCTGACCCACAAGGAAACCTATTGCCTTTTTCTTTCCGTTATTATAGTCTTCTACTGACTGCGGATTATCAGATATTATTTTTTCTAAAATCACCTTTAATCCATCAACGTCATTATCCATTTTAAGACCATGTTTATCAACATAATCTACTGGGTCTATATTATCAAGGAAAATCTTCTCAAACACTTCCTTAGCTACATTTCCGTTTATTGTTCCTGCATCCACAAGTTCAATTAACTTGGCTAGATTTTCTGGCGAGAAAGAAAGTTCCTCTGCCTCCAACTCATGTGCCTTCATAAGCCTCATAGTCTCTACCATTAACCAATTAGAAACTTTCTTCGGCTTATTGCAAATAGCAACAGTATCCTCAAATATATCAGCCATATGCTTTGACTCTGTAATTATCTTGGCATCATATTCAGGAATCTCATATTCTTTTTTATATCTCTCAAGCTTCTCATATCTAAATTCAGGCTGTCGTGATTTAACTTCATCAAGCCATTCATCACTAATTATAATAGGCACTAAATCAGGCTCCGGAAAATAACGGTAATCCTGTGCATCTTCCTTAGAACGCATTGCATAAGAGTATCCTTTTGTGTCATCCCAACGTCTTGTCTCTTGAATAACAGACTCTCCAGACTCTATTAAATCAATCTGTCTTTCACGTTCTCCAGCAATCGCCCTTGCTATAGCTTTAAATGAATTCAGATTTTTCATTTCTGTCCTTGTTCCAAACTCTTTCGACCCAACCTCTCTGACAGACAAGTTAACATCTGCTCTCATTGAGCCTTCCTGCAGCTTGCAGTCAGATGCGCCTAGATATTGTATAATAAGACGAAGTTTATCAAGATATGCATTTACTTCTTCAGCAGAACGCATATCCGGCTCTGACACGATCTCAATAAGCGGTACGCCTGAACGATTAAAATCGACTAACGAACAGTCATCCCACTCATCATGAATAAGTTTTCCTGCATCTTCCTCCATATGAATCTCATGAATTCCTATTGTTTTCTTAGTACCGTCCTCAAGCTCAATTTCCACTCTGCCATCACGACATATCGGCAGATACAGCTGAGATATCTGGTAATTTTGAGGATTGTCAGGATAAAAGTAATTTTTACGGTCAAACTTACAATTCTGTGTTATTTTACAATTTGTCGCAATGCCAACCGCCATTGCATATTCTACTACCTGCTTATTTAATACAGGAAGGGACCCAGGCATACCTGTACACACAGGACAAGTGTGAGTGTTAGGCGCTCCGCCGAAAGCTGTTGAGCAGCCACAAAATATCTTAGTTTTTGTCGCTAATTCTACATGGACTTCAAGTCCTATAACTGTTTCATACTTTGCCATTTCTTTCTCCTCCTTCCTATCCTAATACAATTTCAGGACGCTTATATTCTCTTGACTGTTCAAATGAATATGCCGCACGAATAATATTATTTTCCTTAAAACAATCACCTATCAATTGAAGTCCTATCGGAAGCCCCTTACTGTCAGTTCCGCATGGCAGGCTGATACCTGGAAGACCTGCTAGATTCACAGATATTGTATAAATATCTCCCAAATACATTTTTATTGGATCTGATAAAGATTCTCCCAGTTTTGGAGCTGTAGTCGGCGACGCCGGGCCAAGAATTACATCATATTTCGAAAATGCCTTATCAAATTCTTTCTTAATAAGCGCCTTTGTTCTAAGAGCTTTTAAATAGTAAGCATCATAATAACCCGAACTAAGAACAAAAGAGCCAAGCATTATTCTTCTCTTAACTTCCTCACCAAAACCCTCAGAACGAGTTCTCTTATACATTCCGTGAAGTCCGTCTGCATCATTTGTACGGTATCCATATTTAACACCATCAAAACGTGCCAAATTAGAACTCGCCTCAGCTGACGCTATTACATAGTACGCTGGTATTGCATACTCAACCAAACCCAATTCAAATTCTTCAACTACAGCGCCTTTCTCTTTTAAAACATCTGCTGCTGCTAAAACTGCCTCTTTTACTTCATGATCAAGACCATCCCCAAAATAATCTTTTGGAATACCTATTTTCATACCTTTTACATCATCTGTAAGGCTATCTGTAAACTTATAACTTTCCCTGTTAACAGATGTACTGTCTTTTTTATCATGTGAAGCAATTATTTCCAATATTGAAGCACAATCTGTCACATCTTTTGCCACCGGTCCAATCTGATCCAATGATGAACCATATGCAATCAAGCCATATCTGGAAACTGTCCCATAAGTAGGTTTTAAACCAGTGACACCACAGAAAGAACTGGGTTGGCGTATTGATCCTCCAGTATCAGAGCCCAAAGCAAAAAAGCACTCCTCCGCTGCCACGGCAGCACAAGATCCACCTGATGAGCCTCCTGGAACATGTCCCAAATTCCATGGATTTTTTGTCTCGCCATAAGCTGATGTCTCCGTTGTGCTTCCCATCGCAAACTCATCCATATTAGCCTTGCCAACTATTACTGCCCCAGCATTCTCAAGATTTATAACTGCCTCAGAAGAAAATGTCGGGTTAAAATTTCCTAATATTTTTGAACTGCATGTTGTAAGAATACCCTCTGTACACATATTATCTTTTATGGCAACTGGTACTCCTGCCAACGGACTGTCAAGCTTTCGTGAATCAATATCCGCCTGAACCTCCTCTGCCCTCTTTAAAACAGTCTCTTTATCAAGAACAGTAACATAAGCATTTACATCTTTCTCAGTCTTTTCTATCTGTTCAAAAACCGCTTCCACAGCCTGCTTTACTGTAACTTCCCCGGCTTTTATCTTCTTGCCGAGACCAACTGCCGTAAGTTCCGTAAGTCCCATAACTGTATTCCTCCTATTTACATACTTTATTAATCTACTGTCTTTGGCACCATAAAACTTCCATCCTTTTCTTCTGGTGCATTTTTTAAAATATTATCTCTGTCATCATTATTAGTCACTATATCTTCACGGAATACATTATGAACAGGAAAAACATGAGACATAGGCTCTACTCCTTTTGTATCAAGTTCATTTAATTTGTCAATATAATCAAGCATACTTCCCATATCCTTTTTTGCCTGCTCTTTTTCCTTGTCAGAAAGCTCAAGCTTAGCAAGAATACCAACATATTCAATAGTCTCATCAGAAATAATGTTTGCCATCTATTCTTACCTCCAAATTTAGTTATTTTACGCAAAGAAGTCTGGTATAAATGCCAGACTCCATTGCCTTAAATATTTTATATATTTATATTACAATTTCTTAATTCTGTCAATTGCAGCAATAGTATTTTCATAACTTCCAAAGGCTGTGAGGCGGAAATATCCCTCGCCGCTCGGTCCAAATCCTGAACCAGGCGTACCTACAACATTAGCTGACTCTAAAAGATAATCAAAAAACTCCCATGATGTCATCTTATCAGGCGTCTTTAACCAAATATATGGAGCATTTACTCCGCCGGAAACTGTAAAGCCTGCAGTCTGCAATCCTTCCTTTATTATTTTTGCATTATTCATATAATATGCAACCTGCTTCTTAATCTGTTCTCTTCCCTCTGCAGAATATACGGCCTCACCTGCCCTCTGTATTATATAAGGCGCGCCGTTATATTTTGTTCCATGCCTTCTGGCCCAAAGCGAATTAAGACAGACATCACCACATTTTAAATCTTTCGGCACTACTGTATATCCAAGTCTAACACCTGTGAATCCGGCATTTTTTGAAAAACTTTTCAGCTCAATGGCACAAGTTCTCGCCCCCTCACACTCATATATTGTATGAGGAACATCCTGCTCAGAAATATATGCTTCATATGCAGCGTCATATATAATAACAGCACCGACTTTATTTGCATAATCAACCCATTCCTGAAGCTGAGCTTTATTTATTGTTGAACCTGTCGGATTATTTGGAAAACAAAGATAAATAATATCAGGTGTCTTATCAGGCAGCTGAGGCGCAAAATTATTTTCCTCTTTACATTGCATATATATCACATTTTCAAACATCTCTGTATCTGAATTATAATTCCCGGTTCTTCCAGCCATAACGTTAGTGTCAACATATACCGGATACACTGGGTCACAGACTGCTATTTTATTATCAAGACTAAATATTTCCTGAATATTTCCTGAATCGCACTTGGCACCGTCGCTGACAAAAATCTCATCAGCAGAAATATCTGCGCCTCTTGATTTATAGTCCCCTTCTACAATTGCATTTCTTAGAAAATCATACCCTAAATCAGGAGCATACCCATGAAATGTCTCAGCCTTTCCCATCTCATCTACCGCACTGTGCATGGCATCAATAATTTTAGGAGCTATCGGCTGTGTTACATCTCCAATTCCAAGACGTATAATCTCTTTGTCAGGATTAGCCTCTTGATATGCTTTAACCTTCTTAGCTATTGTGCTAAAAAGATAGCTTCCTGGTAATTTTAAATAATTTTCATTAATTTTAAACATAAAAATTGTTCCTCCTTCTTGCCTGTTTACCGGCATATTGGTACATTAATCTATCTGTATATTTCCATCAAAAACTACAGCAGCAGGTCCGGTCATATATACCTTATTTTCTTCTTTATTATATTCTACTGTAATTCTTCCTCCTAAAACATCCACTTCAACTTTATTATCTGTAAATCCATTTAATACACATGCGACAACCGACGCACAAGTACCGGTTCCACATGCCAGGGTTTCTCCTGTGCCTCTCTCCCAGACACGCATCTTAATATGAGATCTGTCTAACACTTGAATGAACTCTGTGTTAATTCTATTGGGAAATTTTTCATTATTCTCAAACAGAGGTCCCAACTCAGTAAGCTCAAGAGTATCTATCTCTTCCATAAAGACTACTGCGTGAGGATTGCCCATGGACACACACGTAACTTTAAACTCTACATCTTGTATTATTAAAGGTTGATCTATAATTATGTCACCATCAAATAAAGCAGGAATTTTTGACGGTACAAATATTGGGCTTCCCATATCCACAGTTACACTTTCAACCTTATTGTCACATATATGCAGTTTAAGATATTTAATTCCCGCAAGCGTATCCACAGAAATATCTGTCTTTTTAGTAAGACCATAATCATACACATACTTGGCAACACAGCGAATTCCATTACCGCACATTTCTGCCTGTGAACCATCAGCATTGTACATCTCCATAAAAAAATCTGCTTTCTCTGAATTCTTAATAAGAATAAGGCCATCAGCGCCTATACCAAAATGCCTGTCACTGACTTTAACTGAAACTTCAGATGGTTTAATAACAGTCTCCTTTAGACAGTTAACATAGACATAGTCATTTCCACATCCATGCATTTTAGTAAATTCCATAATGAACGCCTCCTAACAATATTCATTTTACTATTAACACCACCCGTACATTATACTAGCTTTTTCCATTTTAGACAAGTTAAAACTGAATTTTATGAAAAAATATTGCGCTAAAGACATCCATTTGGTATACTTTGTGAAGAAAAAGGAGTTGAAGATTTATATGGAATTTCGTCCATGTATTGATATACACAATGGCAAAGTCAAGCAGATAGTAGGTTCATCTCTGCTAGATAAAAATAATTTTGCAGAAGAAAATTTCGTCTCTACACAGGAGGCAGATGACTATGCTGAAATTTATAAAAAATTTGGATTAAAAGGCGGTCATGTTATTTTGCTAAATGCCCCTGGCTCTGAATATTATAACTTAACAAAATCGCAAGCTGTAAAAGCTCTCGATGCATACCGTGGCGGCCTTCAGGCGGGAGGTGGCATCACAGCTGAGAACGCATCCGAGTTTCTTGAAGCCGGCGCATCTCATGTAATTGTCACATCTTATGTTTTCAAAGACGGATTTATAAATATGACAAATCTTGAAAAACTTAAATCTGAAGTAGGCAGAGAACATTTGGTAATCGACTTAAGCTGCCGTAGAAAAAATAATGATTACTATGTTGTCACAGACCGCTGGCAAAAATTCACTAATATGAAACTTAACATTGAACAATTAAATGAACTAGCCAAGTATTGTGATGAATTTTTAGTACATGCAGTAGATGTAGAAGGAAAATCACAAGGAATAGAAAAAGAACTAATACAAATTTTAGCAGACTGCAAAATTACAACAACCTATGCCGGAGGGGTAAGTTCATATGAAGACATTAATATGCTGAAAGAATTAGGTCGCAATAAAATCAATGTGACAATCGGAAGCGCGCTTGATTTATTTGGAGGCCATTTAAAATTTGAAACTGTTATAGAAAAATACTGCAACTAGAAAGGAAATATTATGGACAATCGAATTTTACCCACAAATGAAAACTTCAATAAATATTATACTCCTGCAAAGTATACTCGGGAAGAAATCATCAAATTAGTTGAGGAAGAAGATGTAGAATTTATACGTCTGCAGTTTACAGATATTTTCGGAACGATGAAAAATATAGCTATAACTGCAAGTCAGTTAAAAAAAGCTCTTGATAACAGATATATGTTTGACGGCTCTACTATCGATGATTTTGTCAGAATCGAAGAATCTGATATGTATCTGTGCCCTGACCTAAACACATTTGTCATATTTCCATGGAGACCACAGCAAGGTAAAGTAGCCAGATTTATTTGTAACATAAATGACCTTAACGGAAATTCATTTCACGGAGATTCAAGAAATATTTTAATAAGAGAACTAAAAAAAGCAAAACAAATGGGTTATGACTTTATGGTTGGCCCCGAATGCGAGTTTTTTCTGTTTGATACCGATGAAAACGGTAATCCGACTACAACAACACATGAAAAAGGCGGCTACTTTGATATAGGACCTACAGATTCCGGTGAAAATGTAAGGCGTGATATGGTATTAACATTAGAAGATATGGGATATACAATAGAACAGTCCTACCATGAAATGGCTGCCGGACAGCATGAAATAGATTTTAAATACGGCAACGCCTTGTCTATAGCTGACGATCTAATGACATTTAAAATTGCAGTTAAAACAATTGCCAAAAGACATGGTTACCATGCATCTTTTATGCCCAAACCCAAACACGGCGCCCATGGTTCTGGTATGCATATGAATTTTTCTCTATTTAAAGATGGCATAAATATCTTTTCTGACGAAAACGATAAGCTAGGATTAAGCAAAGAAGCGTACTATTTTATCGGCGGTCTAATAAAACACATTAAAGCTATAACTGCGATAACTAACCCTATTGTTAATTCATATAAAAGACTTGTATGGGGATATGAAGCGCCTATTTCAATTACATGGTCATTAACAAATAAAACTGCACTGATGAAAATACCATCTGAAAGGGGAAAACATACAAGAATTGAACTTCAAAGTCCCGATGCCTCCTGTAACCCATATCTCGCCTTTGCAGTATGTCTCGCCGCTGGTCTTGACGGTATAAATAATAAAATTGAACCACCTAAGCATATTGAAAAAAATCTGTTCGAGATGCGGCCTTCAGAAATGATAAATGAAGGTATTGATTTACTTCCGGATAATTTATACGAAGCCCTAAAAGATTTTATGAATGATATTTTTATCCAAAATGTTTTAGGAGAACATATTACGCAGAAATTTTACAGAGCAAAAAAAGAGGAGTGGCGCAATTATTGTTCCCATGTGTCTAACTGGGAATTAGAACAGTATTTGTACACATTATAAAAAAGAAGACACAACAAAAATAGTTTTACACCACAGACAGCCAGGAGGAACGAATGTTCAGTATTATAGTAGCATTTCCCAAAATAGAAGATGCAAATAGGATAAAAAGTATGCTTACTAGAAGCGGATTCCAAGTGTATTGTGTTTGTACAAACGGGGCCATGGCTATACAGACGGCTGAAGAATTAGACAATGGTATTTTAATAAGCGGATGTAAATTTCATGATATGACATGCCGGGAAATAAAAGAAAATTTACCTATTCAGATATCTATGCTTGTTCTTGCCTCAAAGCGCGTATGGGAAGTATATGGAGGAGACAACATCTTTTTTCTTGAAATGCCGATAAAGGCGCATGATCTGATTAACACGCTGAATATGATGATTCAGGTCAGTGAAAAATATAGAAAAAAAAGAAAAATCAATAAGAATAATAATTCTGATAAAAATAAAATTATATTAAAAGCAAAAATTGCTCTAATGGAAAAAAACAATCTCTCAGAGGAAGAGGCATATCGATATATACAAAAAAGCAGCATGGACAGTGGTAACAATATGTCAGATACCGCTGCCATGCTGCTAAGTTTAATGGGTTTTAGTAACCATCAATAGTAATAATAATTATCTTGTGGTATTAGTTCCGTTTGTAGATGAACCTCCATTCGTAATATCATCTCCGGCATTATCTACTCCGTTCTTAATATCATCCCCGACATCCTCTACTCCGTTTTTAATATCATCTCCGACATCTTCAACGTCATCAACCAAATTATCAGCACCATTATTATTGTTAGTGCCATTGTTATCTCTGTCAATAACATCACTATCTTTATTATTATCGTTTACATTATTGTCTTTATCATTGTCGACATCTGCTGTTGAAGTAGCGTCAGGTGAAGCGGATGCATCTTTTCCTGATGTAGCATCATTATTCATACCACAGCCAACAAATGTAAAAATTGCTGCAATACAGAGCATTGTAACAAAACTTTTCTTAAATAATCTCATAATATCTCCTTTCAAAATTACAATGTATTATATACAATTACAAATTTAAGCTTTTACGCTTTTATAGAGATAATATGTGCAATAAAAAAAATTTTATTCGCAACAATTTTTATTGTGTTATATTAGATACAAAATATAAATCAGGCACAAGAGTTACCATTCTTGACAATACGGAACTTTCCATCGTATAAACCTTATCTGAACCTTCAATATTTACATAGTAATCGTCAGCATAATCTGTATCATTTGATTTTTTTCCAATATATAGTGTATACTCTTTATCAATAGTGTCACACTGTATTTCATTAATACCATCGGCAACTTCAACTAGCTCCGCCGTTGTCTCATCAAGAACCTGATATTTTACATTTATTACAGCTGTGGGTTTATCAAAACCATACTTTTTCTTCTTGCTGTCGTCAAGCTTATAATCTACTGCACGGAAGAATGCATAGTCTACCATCTCATCAATCATTGCCTGAAGTGTTATCTGATTACCCTTCTTGTATTCTTCTTCACCATTTGCAGCATACCATGTTATATCTTTTTCCATATAATCATTAGTACCTATATGTTCTTCGGCATCATCCTCAATAACTGATTTAACTCGCATATGCTGATTCTGACATTTTATATCAATCTCCCTAAAACTTGATTCTTCGACCTTAGGGAATGGCTCCATATCAAACAAATCAAATAGTCCCATCATAAACATCACTTTCAGGTCGGCATTTATCTGATAGACATTACTATCACCATCCATTCGGAAATAATAATTCTCTGTTGATGTATTTTCATTTCCTATAAAATAATTATGTTTTGTTCCGTCTCTCTCCTCAAAACTTATTGAAACGACAGGATTATCAAAACCATACTCTTTTAAATCTCCTGCCTCTTCTGAAGATATTATTCTTTCTGCCTTAACCTCGCTGATACTCTTTGCCATATTAGTCACATAAGTTTGATTTACAGGAAAATTATCATCTTCAATATAATGCCATTCATTATCACTATTCTTAACTAAAGTTATTTCTTTAAAATCAGTATCTTCGCACTTATACGAAAAAGAAACAATATTTTCAGAGCCTATCTGACTCACTGCAACATTATCCTTATTATTGTCTGTTTTATTTTCTTTTTTTATAACAAATTTTGTAATAACAAAATATGCTGCAACAAGAAGAAGCAATACTGTAACAATAATTAATAATTTTTTAACCTTTTTACTCATTACCGTTTACGCCTCCTAAGCCATATTACAAGACCTGACACGATAACTGCCACAGGAATTAAAACCATCAGTACAAAAATCCACGCTGTCATCTGACCTGAAGTTACAGCCAATGATGATGAATAAATATTCTTTCCTCTTATAGAAATCATACTTTCATGCTCACATAAAAATCCAACTGAATTAAGCAGGAAATTATAATTTCCTCCTGACACATAAGTATCCATCTGTGAATTTGATATATATGGCGATGTAACTGCAACAAGATTTGAATTACTTTCACTGTCTGTCACTGCAATAGCAAGCACCATCATCCCTGTTTTATCACCTTCAGATTTCTCTAAAGTCTCTGAATCTAATGTTTTGATATAACCTGTTGAAGTTGTTTTCAAGAGAGTTGTAGATTTAAGTCCGCTCCTACGGTTATCAAGAACTCTTATATTTTGTCCAAAAGGTACTACCATAACCTCTGATGATGCGGACAGCGGTTTCACTATTTCATGCTCTCCGTACATAGGTCTTATATAGTTCCTTAAATTTTGCATAATATAATTACTGTTTCCCTCACATGTTATGCCGCTGTCAACAGCAATACCAAACTCTGCTAAGACACTGTCTAAATTAGGAGTATCCTTCTTTTGGTAAAAACTTGTATAAAAAATATTTCCGCCATTTTTAATATACTTCTTTAATATCTCTGCCTCGTCCTGATTAATATCATTAGTAGGCGCCTGAATATACAGACAATCCGCATCCTTTGGTATCTCTTTAACTGTAGCCAAACTCAATTGAACAAGTTCAATATTTTCTCTCTGAACAGCATTTTGAAATGCGCTCTCCATAGCTGATTCCCCATGTCCTGTCACAATATACATTCTCGGCAAATTTTCAGTAATTACATAATCGATTGCGCTTGTAAGCGCATCTTCTCCCTTAAAAGTCTGCGTTGTTGTATATCCAGTGGCAGAAGTTGTACTTCTGTTATAAGCAGTTACATATATATCATCTATAGACACAACTTTGGCTCTCTTATCACTTTCAACTATAAGGCTGTTATCTTTAAGAGTATCTTCCGTATATCCAGCCGTAAAATTTGGATTGACAGCTGGGTCTTTTGTCACTATTTTAATATGATTGCCAGAAGATGCTTTATATTTATTCAGAAGTTCTACGATTGATTCATCTTCTCTTCCTGACTGTGCAACAAGATAAATTGTTATATCATCCTCAATTTCGTCCAAAATTTTAGTTGTCTGCTCAGATAAAGTAAATAATTTCTCCTCACTGTAATCTAGTTTAGTAATACTGTCAGGAAGCACATTTACAATAATATTTACTACAAACAATATTGCAATAACAATTATTGTCAATACAGAACTGTATGAACCTCCCCTAAAATTCCTTGATTTTAAATTAGTGCCATGTTTAGCCAATGTCATACCCTCCTAACTGTATCTTCTCTTCTGAACTGCCTGCACTGTAAGGAAAATAAAGAGCACACAGCCTGACACATAATATGCCACATTTGTAAAATCGAAAATTCCATAAAAGAAATTATCCAGTTTTGCTGAACAATCCAACACGCTGAACACTTTCGCAAATAGACCTTCAAACATTGTTTTATTAGCGAAAAAAGCTATTAATAATGCAATCTCTCCCACAGCACCAACTGATACTGATACAACAATATGTTTTGTCATAGCATATAATATAAACGCCACAACAATTACCACAATTACAAAACCTATAAGTGATGCAATTGCCGATCCTGGTACCAAACTTAAAAGTCCGCCTATAAAATAAGTAATCATCAGAATCCCAAAAGTCAAAACCGCAGCGATAACTTGACTTTCTGTTATTGAAGACAAAAATAATCCTATTGCCAAATACAGCGAACCTAATAAAAAGAATCCAAAAAGGGCAACAAAATCCATTGCCATTGATTCTTCTGTCTTACCATATATTTTCATAATAAACGGATAAAAACAAAACAATATTACAGGTATTAAAAATGTAACTTCAAGTGCTAAATACTTTCCTAGCACAATATCCGTAATCTTAACTGGAGACGTATATAGAAGTTGATCTGTCTTCTGCTTCCTCTCCTCAGCCATAACACGCATAGTTAATATTGGAATAATTATAAAAAGAGCAAATGAAACTCCGTTTAGGGAATTTCTTATCAATGAACTTCCTGCGTAAAGATTATAAAGCGAAAAAAACATACTTACGATAAATATAATAAAAGCAATAAATATATAACCCGTCATGGAATTAAAACAAGATTTTAATTCTCTCTTAAAAACCGCATTCATTTGTCTTATCCCTCCTTTACCTGTAATTTATCTTTAGGATTTTCTAAAACTGCCTCTCCATTGCTCGTGTCAGGCATTTTAGTCATATCAAGGAAAATATCTTCCAATGACTTCTTATCAGCCCTCATTGATAAAATTGGACATTTAGCATTAGCCAGAGCATAAAATAACGATTCCCTTATATCCATATCAGCTTTTCTCTCTACAATTATGTCTACAGCTCCGCTATCATTTCTTGAAACTGATGCCTTAACACTTTTAACACCATTTACACGACGAACACACTCTAGTATTACTTTCTCATTTCCTCTAACCGTAAGATTTATCTGATTATTTTTCAGTTCTGATAAACGTGAAAGATTTGCGAGAGAATCACTTGCGACAAGTTTTCCATCTGTGATAATTATAACTTCATCACACACTTCGCTTATTTCAGTAAGAATATGAGAACTTAAAATAATTGTATGATTTTCCTTCAGATTCTTTATTAACTGTCTCATCTCAATTATCTGCTTAGGATCAAGCCCAACCGTAGGCTCGTCAAGAATAAGTATTTCAGGATATCCTAAAAGAGCCTGAGCTAGTCCAACTCTCTGACGATATCCTTTTGAAAGATTTTTAATCAGACGCCTTCTCATATCACTTACTCCAGTCATCTGCATAACATCCTCAACCATAGATTTTATCTTCTGTTTCTCCACTCCTTTTAACTCTGCCGCAAACTTTAGATACTCTTCAGGCGTCATCTCCATATATAAAGGAGGGAGTTCAGGAAGATATCCTATAGATTTTTTCGCAAGTTCGGGCTCCTCAAAAATATCGTGTCCATTTACTTTAACATCACCTTCTGTAGCTCCTATATAACCGGTAATCATATTCATAGTAGTTGTCTTTCCTGCGCCGTTAGGTCCCAAAAAACCATATATCTTTCCCTTTTTCACATGAAAGCTTATATGATCCACCGCCGTATGGTCACCGTATTTTTTAGTTAGATTATTAACCTCTATCAAAATCCGTACCTCCTGAAAATAGTTACTTTTAATTTACTATATCTTTGTGTTTTTTTTGTGATTGCAAAAAAAGCTGTCTGGAAATGAAACACCCCGCAGCTATACTGCGGGGCATTTTCCCTCGCGGCAGCCGCCAAATACCCTTGCAGGCTCCGCTGCCCGGCACACTGCTCGCCGGAATATTATTCTGCTTCTATAACATGGCTCATATTATAATATCCTGCCGGTTTTCCCGCAAGAAACTTGGCAGCCTGAATTGCGCCTTTTCCAAATACAGCCTTAGAATATGCAGTATGTTTAAACTCAATTACCTCATCAGTTCCCGCAAAAATCACTTCATGTTCACCAACAATCGTGCCTCCTCTAACTGCACTTATTCCTATCTCGGATTTATCACGTCTTTTTTTCTCTTTGCTTCTGTCATAAATATAATCATAGCTGTTATCCATTGCTTCATTGATAGAATCAGCCAATGCCAAAGCAGTACCGCTTGGAGCATCCAATTTCTTATTATGATGTTTCTCTACAATTTCTATATCAAAACCTGCCGGAGCAAAGACTGAAACCGCCTTTTGCAACAGATTCATAAGCGTATTGATTCCCAGCGACATATTTGCCGACTTTAGGACAGCAACTTTTTTTGACGCCTCTTCTACTTTATTAAGCTGCTCTTTTGCCAGTCCGGTAGTGCATATTACTGCCGGCACTTTATTTTTTACACTATAATCAAGCAAAGCGTCAATAGCTTTTACTGAAGCAAAATCAATTATTACATCTGCCTCAACTGTACATTCATTGATAGAAGAAAAAACAGGATACTCATTATGTCCGTCATCATAAATATCTACACCTGCTACAATTTTTGCCTGTGTATCTTCTTTCATAAGATTGGTAATCATCTGTCCCATCATGCCATTACAACCATGCATTATAATATTTATCATCGTTTGTTCCTCCATACTACGCAATTAGTCTGCAACTTTAAGACCAAATTTAATCATTTCCTCCCTGAGAACTGCTGCGTGCGCCTCTTCCATATCTGTAAGAGGGAGACGAAGCGTACCTGCTGCAAAGCCCAACATATTGAGCGCTTTCTTAACCGGTATCGGATTAACTTCACAAAACAGCTGGTCAATAAGCGGAATCGCTTTTAACTGCAAATTGCGGCTGCCCTCTATATCTCCGTCCAAATACATTTGTACAATATCATGTGTCTGTTTAGGCGCAATATTTGAAAGCACTGAAATTACACCCTTCGCTCCTAATGACATTAACGGCACTATCTGATCATCATTTCCTGAATAAATATCAATACAACCCTCCGCAAGCTGTGCGAGTTTTGAAACTTGTGAAATATTTCCGCAGGCCTCTTTAATGGCAACAATATTATCTACTTCCCTAGCCAAATCAACTGCGGTCTGCGGTAGTATATTACATCCTGTGCGGCTAGGAACATTATACAGAATAATAGGCAGATCAATCTCTTTTGCAATTGCACTGTAATGTGCCTTCAAACCTTTTTGTGTAGCTTTATTATAGTATGGTGAAACTAATAAAACCGCATCTGCACCATATTTCTGAGCTTCCTTGGAATAATGAATTGCAGATTCTGTACAGTTGGAACCGCTTCCTGCAATAACAGGAACTCTTCCTTTTGTCTGATTAACTGCAACTTTAAAACATTCCATATGTTCTTCGTCTGTAAGAACAGCTGATTCTCCTGTTGTTCCACAAATTATAATCGCATCTGTGCCGTTTTCAATCTGAAAATCAATCATTCTCTCCAGTTCTTCAAAATTAACTGTTCCGTCTTCTCTCATTGGTGTAACAATCGCCACACCTGCACCTTTAAAAATTGCCATTTTAATTACCTCCTGAAAATATCATCCTATTTGCAATAAGTAGTTTTTAATCATATTTTCGTAGATAACAGAGCAGTATACTCTTATATATTTTTTCTTATCATTAAAATATAAATTAGAAACATTACATAATAACAATTAGAAACTTATTTATTGTTTACATTAAAGCTATCGCAAATTATTAATGCGAAAACGAGTGCTGGCCCGTCAAAAGCTATAATAAAATATAACATTTCTTTTTAATAAAAAGAAAAAAGAGCAGCAACGCCACTCCCTAAAATATAATAAATCCGCACTGCGACCGAATTTACGAAATTCCAGATAGCGCTCCATCACAAAAAACAAAAATTTTGATATAATTATGATGACAGTCATACAGCTGTTAACTATATGCCCAGAAAACAATTCTGCAGAAAATTGCTCTCTTCGGCGTCATTCCCTTTCCACTTTACTCCGCTAAGTCTGCACTTATCACAAAATGTACTGATGAGCGACGCAACCTCTACTAAAATTGCAGTTATTTCTTTTATATTATATATATATCATTTTGCCCAAAAGTTGTCAACCATACAACTATATTTTTTGACAAATTTTTGAAAATCAAAGACCCTGCGTGAAACTATGGTACATTCAACTTGACTCTCCATTAAAAATCAGTCTTTGTTTATTTTTAATAATTATAGCAGTTCAATAAATATAAATATCTAAACAAATATTTTTAGTATTTTACAATATCCTCCATTCCATAAATTTCAACTTTTCTTATTCTGGCCTGATTGTATAATTTTGAAGGTTCCGTAATATAAATTCTTATATATCTATAAGCTTTTCCTTTTAGTAAATGTGTTGTTGTTATATCTGAATTATTAACAACAGAATCTAAAAGCTCCCACTTGTCCATGTCTTTACTGCCTTCAATACAAAAACACATTGTTATTTTATTAAAATTAGAGTCATGGCAGATATTCATCTTTTTTACTTTTATCTCTTTATTAAATTCAAACATCAACCAATGAGGTGCATTGACATTATCAGAACGCCATATTTCGTTATCATCATTACGAACATTTTCACAATCAAAATATATTTTATCTTCACTGCTGGCGGTAATTATTGAATTATTAACATAATTAATTCCGTTAATTTCATAGTTACTCTGTAAATTATGTTTAATTTCTGCAATTATATCTAATAAATCGCACTCCATCGCTTTTTCTTCTAACATGACACTTTCAATTTCTAATTCTTCTCCCCTTAAACATTTTGCCTGCAGTTTTGCAATATTAATACTCCTAGTTTGTATGTATCTCTCCAAAAACACGTCTATTTTTTCACACAATTTCTTATTATTGCGATTAATATATTTTTTCAATATTTCAAAAAACTGAATAACATACTTTATATAGTAAGCCCTGATAAAATATATATCATATTCTAATTTTTCCTTATCTTTATATTGATAATTTTTAATTACATTTAAAAACTCATTTTCCAATTTGAAATTTTTAGAGAACAACATATTTAACAATTGATAAATATCTATTATATTTGATTTTGCTTCTTGTTCTACAACAAATATTTTATTTTGAAAAAAATTTTTCTCTTTACAATACTTATAATTAGTTTGCTTCCACATATCCAACACCATTTTTTCCTTAACTCTGAATGGATATAAACCAATATTTTCATTTAAAACGGAATCGGAAATAACATGAGGACTCAATCGCATATACCATATATCCACATCAACATTATAGCCGCTTAGTAATATAAAATGAGTGCTTTGACTTTTTTTGTACTCTGAACTAAAAAACATATCGCAATATTTTATTGGCAGTAAAACGGGTTTGTTATCCTTTAAAAAGATTTTTACTTTTTCTTTCAGCATTTCTGTATCTTTAACAATTATTTCTCTATATCTCAATCCCATATTTTCAAACATCTTATTTTCATAATGTTTATCAAATTTCCAGTTTTTATAAAAAAACTTCTGTAGTAAAAAATAAAAATAGTTATCAACATTGTAATAACCGCAAGCCGCCGCTATAGGAATATCCGTACATATTACTTTTGTTTCATCTATACCGTCTCTATAATAATCCAGTTTCAATTCGGCCTTCATTAAAATCACCTGCTTTTCTTATAAAATCTCAAATCCTATACACAACCACACACCATAATACATTCCCCTGTGAAGCAGATAAACAGCTTCGCTGTATCACAAAGTATACCCAAGGGCATACCATAATTCATGCCCCTTAGTTCACAAAGTATAAATAGCAATTACTCAATTAGCAACTTATTGCTTATATATATAATTAGTTCTCTTACAGAAGCAAAATAGTCAAGAGCTAATATCTTATCCTCAAATTCAATGCCGCAGTATTTTTCAATATCAACCATTAAAGATACATATCCAATTGAGTCCATTCCTATTTGTTTGAAATCCATTTCCAATGTTAAATCATAACTATAATTGCCAATATATTTATATATTAAATCCATAACAACAGACACTAAATCCAGTTTTACATTGCTACACTCTAATTCATATATACTTTTTTTCTTATACAAACCAAGCAATGCTTTTCTATCTTTCTTTCCATTGCTGTTATATATTAGATTATCAACCTGAATAATTATTTGCGGTATCATATAGTCCATTATCCTGTTTCTCAAATTTTTTAATACAGATTCCTTATTAATTAATGTTGAAGCAGTAAAAAAAACAATTATTTTTTCATACTCTGTATTTTTTTCATAACATGCAGCCGCATCAATAATACCTTCAATTTCTATAACAACATTTTCAATTTCCTCCAATTCAATCCTATGCCCGCGAATTTTAATCTGATTATCCCGTCTTCCCAAACAAATTAATTTACCTTCTTCATTTACTTTTCCAATATCTCCTGTTCTATAACACAATTCATTGTCTGCATTTATAACAAATGAACTTTGAGTTTGTTTATAATCATTCGTATACCCACGTGCCAGCCCATCGCCTAAAATACAAATCTCCCCTTTTTCTCCGATTTCAACTTCCTCTCCATATTCATTTAATAATTTAATAATAGTATTTCTTATAGGC
>CATJTQ010000075.1 GCA_949743325.1 uncultured Lachnospiraceae bacterium | reverse complement strand
TCTTTTAGAATTTTCAGGGTTGCATTACTGTTCAGTTTTCAATGTTCTGTGCTGCTGTTTTCTGTTGTGCTCACCAGCAACTGTTACAATATATCACATGATTTTACATTTGTCAACAATAAATTTCAAAAAATTTCAATTTTTTTAAAAAAAAGGTGCACAAAATTAATAAGACTTTTGTATAATGATAATAACCAATCATTATATTGTTTTATTTATTACTATCTTAACAAAATATTGTAGTCAAACAGTATTTCCCAACAGTCCCTTTTATTCCAAAAACAATGAATTAATTTTATTCAAATTTTCAAAAGATAATCCCATTATATTAAACTTAAAATATAATTTATATTCATATATATAATTACCGAAATTGCACTCACTTAACAATCAAGCAAATTACAATTTGTTACTTCCTATCTATCAGCTTCTTAACTTTTATTTATGACAATATCGGCAATGCTAGTAAATTAATTAGTCTTACACTCCATGCAGTAACATCTGATAGTTCAATATTTAAAAGATTCCTACCTGCAAGAATAATTGTACATATTCTTAACACAATTAAACTAAATGCCTAAATAAATATGTTGTTTTAATATTATCCTAATAATTACGTTTGTGATTTGATTATTTTTAAGTTAAATATTAGCAGTTATATTTTCTTATTAGAATATCCGCGCCCCCTTAAGAACACTAAGTCTATCGCAGGTTCACTTCCCCATAAAGTTTGACTATCTTCTCTCGTCCGTAAAGTTTTCCGGCTTAAACAGTGTCTGGCTCAGTTTAAGAACATAAGAATACCCTTCCACGCCGCTAGGAAAAGAAAACGGGCTTCTGCAATGCTTTTGGATAAGATTACGGGCTTCTGCAATGCTTTTGGATAAGATTACGGGCAACGTTTAGATACATTCAGAAAAAAATCCCCTTGTAATTTGCCCATAAGGGCAAAAACAAGGGAATAAATATACATATCATATTTATATATTTATTTCTATGGGTGAACAATCCAGAAAAAGGAACTAAATTTATTACAGTAAAAGATCATCCATGACTTTTACTGTTTCATATGCTTTTGTCCAAACAGAAATCATATTTTCTGCTATTTCTTTATTCCTTGTCAGTTCATTGTTCCATCCTTCTTTATATGCTGTCTCCAAAATTGCTTTAAGCGCAAGTTCATATGAATGTATTATTACTGTAATAGTGTAAGCAAAATCTTTACCAGCAATCACCCTGCTCTTAACTTTGTATGCTAATTCAGCAACCTCTTCTTTAGAATAATTTTCATTTGTTATTGGGTTAATCAAAATATTTCATCCCTTTCTATATATTTTCTCTGTACATATGTTATATATCACAACGTACTGTTAAATATAACCTCTGCTAGTTTTTTAAATAATTTATCTGCATCAACAGGTTTTGATAGATGTCCATTCATACCGCAGTCAACTGACTTTTTAAGATCATCATCAAAGGCATTAGCAGACATTGCAACAATAGGCAGCGTTTGACAATCCTCTCTTTCCATTTGTCTTATCGCTCTTGTAGCATCCAGACCATCCATTACAGGCATCATAATATCCATTAATATTACATCATATTTACCAGGAGGATTTTGGCTAATTTGATCTACTGCTTCTTTGCCATTATATACACAATCAACTTCAAAACCTCCATCCTCTAAAATACTCACTGCAATTTCAGCATTCAGTTCATTATCTTCAACAACAAGTACTTTATATCCATCAAACGAATATTCCTCCTCCAGACTGCCATTTTCTACATTATCAACGACAGGAAGAGCTAAATCAAATGAAAACATACTACCCTTTCCTACTTCACTGTCTAGTTCAATATCGCCTCCCATCATTCTAACAAGCTGTCTGCTTATTGATAAACCAAGCCCTGCTCCCTGAAGCTTTGTTCTTGCAGTATTTTCTAACTGTTCAAAAGACTTAAAAATTTTGTTCTTATCTTTTTCATCTATACCTTTTCCAGTATCTTTTACTGCAAAAAGTACTCTACTGCTCTCATCTTCCTGATACTCATTTACAATAAGTTCTACATTTCCATGTTCAGGCGTAAACTTAACAGCATTTTCAAGAAGGTTGATCAAAATCTGACCTATCCGTACTTTATCTGCATTATAGTTAAAATGTTCAAGAGTAATATTATGGGTAAAATTAATATTCTTTTTCTCTGCCAACGGAGCAATCATTTCAATAACATTGTCCAGTGTCTCTTTGATATTAAAATCAACTGCCTCTAAACTCATTTTACCGCTTTCAATTCTTGAAACATCAAGAACATCATTTATAAGTTCCAGCAAATATTCGGATGAACCTTTAATCTTATTTAAACAATCTATAACTCGATCTTTATCATTTTTGTTATTTAATGCGATTGTTGTCATTCCGATTATTCCATTCATAGGAGTTCGTATTTCATGGCTCATTCTTGATAAGAAATCTGATTTTGCCCTACTAGCTAAATCATGATTTTTCTGATTAATATGACCTTGAATAACACTTGCAATTTCCAACAAATTCTGTCTCTCTTCTATATCCTCAACTACTGAGGCATCTAATCCCTGAAGACACAAAACGCCCATATATGCATTCGAATCATACAATGGAAGTACAACTCCCTCACTTCCTTCGGGCATATTAACAAATTTCCTAATCTCATCCGTTTTACTGTCCTCTTTTGAGTATGATTGAATTTCGCAATCACCAATCCATTCAATATATTTTTTAAGTTCTCTGCCATTATATACTTTGACAATAGATGTTATATCTTCGATGTTCCTATGCCACTGATACTCAAGATAGGATGAATTAAAATCCGAGCGGTTAATAGTAATATATACATCGTCAACCCCATAACTTTCCGCCACTTTTTTCAAAACAAGCTTCATCTGTGCCGCAATGTTTTCCCCTTTAGAAAACAAACTTAATACAACAGATACAAGGCTCACATCATCACTAAATAAATCAGTAGCTTCTTGTCTTCCCTGCAAAGATATAGATTTAATATTTAGCTGTTCTTCATTAGAAAGCTCATCATAACAAACAATATCTTTTATCATATTTTTATATGTAAAATTCTCGGCAAGTTTAGCCTTACATATAATATCTGAGTTATCGTCGCCTTTTTCATTAGAAGCTATTCCTGCACAGATTGAAAGTTTAAAAATTTCTTTATTAAACATTCCATCAATAGATCGAAAAACACTTTGAACAAATTTAGTTCCATCAGTCTTATTATAACCATTCAGCCAGACAACAATCTGCGCCCCGCTCAATCTGAACGCAATATCTTTATCTTTAATAGTTCTAATAATAATTTCTCCTATTGATTCCAATATCATATCACCAAATGTCAGTGTATTATTTTCATTTATTTCATTTAAATTCCTCATATGAAAATAACAGACCACTCCTGTATCAACATTTCTGCGAGCAGCATCTAACATTTTCATTCCAGCTTCATATGTATAAAGACCAGTAACTTTATCTGTTATGCTTCTTATCTCATTTTTTTCCTCAATTATTTTCTGTTTTTGAATATTTCTAAAACAACCAACTACTTTGGAGCGCTCTCCTTCTGTGTCGCAAACGATACTTCCATGTACTAAAAACCACTGGTATTCATCTCTGTCAGCCATTTTTACGCGGAATTCAACTGTTGCTTCATCTTCAACATCATCCCACAATTTTTTTACACAATCTCGATCCTCAAAATATATAAAATCTAAATTTAAAAAACCAACATTCTTATTCCAATATTCATAATATCTTACATCATCAGGATTATGATTAACTATTTCAAGTGTCTTATTTTTGAAATCATAGGAAAAAAACAAATCATTTGTTGTTTCCAACACCATCATATACAACTCTTTTTCCTCAATAAGCACATTTTCTATCTCTTTCTGCTTATTTATCATTTCATCAACAACATCATAAATAGCTTCTACTTCGATTATTTTTGAGCGTTTATAATTCTGCAGACCATCCATACCCTGACTAATACTTTCAACCAACCGCTTTAATGGACTTGTAAGGTATTTAACTAAAACATAGATTCCGACAATTCCAAAACTTAACGCTACAAACACTGCAAGAAGCATTGACATATAAAGCTCTTTGCTCATTCCGAACAAATCCTTTTCAGTGTTTAAAGCAATCAAACACCACTTAGTATCATCATAAGGGACTTTCTTATCATAAAGATTCAGCGGACAATTTACTGCATATATAGGACGTTTATTCATCTTTAAATTTGACACTTTATATAAGCTGCCATACTCAGTCTCACTCAATTTTATAATATTTCCAGATTTAGTAACTCTGTCATATAAGACACCCTTACCACCAAATGTTGTGTATGTGCCGTCGCCATTATCCAATGCCAAAACATAACCTGAATGCATCTCATCATTTAATTCTGTTACTGGAAGATAATCATATAAAACCGATTCAGACACTTCAATACCCATAACTGCATAAACCTTTTCATTATACCTTAGCGGAATCGAATATGTAATCATTTCATATGAATCACCAGAATTCGATCCCAAGCTAAATGGCAATGACCATTTACCCAGATCTTTCACTGAACTGTTAGGAAAATTCTCTCCTGCAATCCATGGCTCATAGAAAAAATCATCGGCTTGACAATTTCCAGCGCCTGACATTTTAAAATGCGTAGTCCAATAACTATCAAGTGAAACATTATATTTTCTTGATAATTCTTTATTACCTCTCTCCAATAGTAAATCAGAATTATTATCTGAAGACGAGAGAATATCAGAATCTCTAATATAAAAGCCCTGATAATCTCCTTCTTTACTATAATCATCATCAGTAAATATAAAATAAATTCCTGTTGTTGAATTACTTTCCAATATACTAATTGATTTTGAAAAAAGCGAATCCAAAAGTTCACCTTTTAATTGACTATCTAAGAAAAGCTCATCTATTTCAATATTTTTACTCTCAGCAAAACTAGTGACTTGATCAAGCATACTGCCCTCATAATTATATATTAAAGACCATCTGCGAGTCATATCATTTTCTAAAATTATCTTTCTATTCTCGACTGTTCTTGTAAGAGTATTAACTGCATAATCATTTAACTTTCTTGAAGTCTTTTTTACAACAAGCGTCCCAATCGCAATACAGCTTTGAATAAACATCATAATAATAAGTGGTATGCATATAATATAAAAAATTGTGCGATTTTTTTTGTTGTGTTTCATATAATCCCTGCTATTCTGTTTAATTATTTTCCATAAGCCGCATCTTTTAATGCACTGCAAAATGAATTATACCACTCTTCAAATGCATCATCTGAAACAAACTCTTTACATGCATCGTCCAATGATTTACCAGCCGCCAATTCAGACTTAACCTTATCCCTATCTTCTGCTGCCTTATCTGCAAGATTATATTCTAACACTGAACGGGCTTTTGAACCGTTTATAAAACTTTTATTAGTGTACAATGTGACATCATCAATCGTATCAAACATATGTTTAATACAATTATATGTCTTATCCTCTATCTCCAAGCCCTCTTTTTCTATTACATTATCTAAAGCTTTAGTACTATTTGCTTCTTTTAACACCGGAAGATATCCTGCAGTAGAGCAAAATCTAAGATTATTCTCACTCTTCGTAAACCATTTAAGAAATTCTACTGCTGCATATTCATGCTGCTCGTCACTCTTGCTTACTACCATTCCTGCGCCCTGCTGTACAGCATATTTTTCTCCATTTTCAAAAATAGGAGCAGACAATATTATATAATCAATAGGATAACCGTCATTGTCCAACTCAACTTTATCAGGAAAATACATTGCTGATGTAGTTGAACCTGTATACGCTATAAGCTCACCTGTCTTTACATCATCCGATCTAAAAGAACCATAAGCTCCAAAATATCCTTTAACCATAGGGACGTAATAATTTTCCCACAATTTCTTTATTTTATCCTTTTCAGTGTTTAAGGTAACCTCTCCTTTATTATTAACCTCAAATATCTCACTTCCAAGCTGCCGCATTCCTATGTTAAAATAATTGGCAATAGAATCCCTGCCAAAAAAGGCTTTTCCATCATTTGCAGTATCAGGAGTCTGTTCATCTGTCCAATTATAATACTTCTCAGATACTTTTACAACACCCTCCATAGTGCTTAAATCTTCCAAAGAAACATCCGTTTCAGCTGAAAACTTTTCCCAATCTGTCTTATTAATCATCATAATTTCTGTTGATTTAGCAACCGGAAAAATACAGAAATTACTATTTTTGCCTATTTTTCCTTCATCTGTATAGGACTGTATAAAATGATCCAACTCTTCATCTGTAATATAGTTAGATAAATTTGCCAATTTACCCATTTCCTCTATCTCATAAGCTGTATCTGCATATGAAGAAAAAATATCCGGCATTGCGTCAGAACCCACCTTACCTTCTATAGAATCCTTAACGGCACTCTCTAAATCCGACACAGAACCTCTTCCATATACTTTTACATATATCCCCTTCTCTTTACCGACTGTATCATTAAATTCTTTTACAAGAGTATCAAAGGCAGACTGCTGTGCACCATGGTAATAATGCCATATAGTCAAAGAAACAGGATTTTTGGGGTCAAGAGGACCCTTGTCTTTACCACACCCTCCTATAATAGATAGTATAAATATTAATGTTAAAGCTAAAGTAATAATCTTTGTTTTTCTCATATTATTATCTCCTCAAAAGTTACACTATATTTTCTATTTCTATTATAAAGAAATATATGGAAAAGTCAAACAACATTTAACTTCTATTTTTATTAATTTATATTTGAATAATTTCTTTTGACTTTAAAAAGCAGCATTCTGCATTAAATTCATCACTTTCGCACAAACAATACATTATTTCACGCATCGTAAAATTTAACTGATGGTAAATTTTTTTATTCCTAATAATAATACTTTCAATATAATCGCGGGCTCTAATATCCAATGCTGGAAACAATTTTTTATTACTAATATCTTTACAGTCAAAATCTAATAGTATATATGAATTCTCAACCCCATTCTGCACACATTTTTTATTTATTTTCTCTAAAATTATATTCTTTTTTCCTTTTCCGCTTAATATGCCAACTTTATAATTTAACGAAATCCGTAAAAATGAATTTATATTCGGAATATCTAACAAAATAACATTCGTTTCACAAAGTCTATCAAAAACAATCTTTTCAACTTTACTCTTAGGCGCCGGATAATCTATTTTATCTAATATCTGCCTGACACTGTAACCCTCATCTGCCAGTCTTTTCACTGCGTCCCCATATGCAACCTCAGTTGTAAAATTTGAGAGGGCATCTTGAAAAAAATTTTGTTTTTCTTTATTTTCTTTCATAATGCTTTACACCTATTTATCAATTCTCAGCAAAGGAATCTCAATGCCTATATAAAACCATCTTCCATTCTGTCTTGCATATATACTTCCATCCATACGCTCAACAAACTCTTTGGCAATTGATAATCCTAACCCTGTTGACGTCCTGCTTCTGGCCTCATCAGCCTTATAAAATTTCTCAAATATTTTATCTGTATCAATAAAACTGCCGTCCGACAGTGTATTACCTATCTCAAGCTTTATACAATCATCTGTTTCCAATATAACATTCAGTTCTTTACCGCCATGTTCAAGAGCATTTTTCAATATATTTTGAAAAACCCTTTTTAAAGCTACTTCATTTCCCATACAATACACTTCACTGTCTGAAACATTGATACTGGGAATTATTCCTGTACATTTCCACTCATTATAATATGAGACAAGTGTCTCTTTAAGAGCCCGGCTAAATGAACACTTAACTAAATTCAACTGCCATGCCTCATTTTTCAACTTCGTAAACGTAAATAACTCCTCCAACATATCATTAAGGCAATCTACCCTCTCTTCAATTACAGCTATGTACCGTTCTCTTTCAGATGCACTGTCACTCTCTGCAAGAAGCTTCACATATCCGTCAATTGATGTGAGCGGCGTTCTAATATCATGTGAAATATTTGTATAAATATCAGCTATTGCATTTTCTTTTTTCACTATAATATTTTTTTCCTGTCTATATTTTTTCAGAAATTGATTTAATTTTTCTGCAAGTTCATTTGTCGTTCTAAAGCTATAATCAGTTTTAATAATGAGTATGCTGTCATGTTCAATTAATAACTTTAATTGGCGGCAGATTTCAATTATCTGCCGCCTGTAAAATAATAACAATATAATAAGTATTAAAATAATAATTAATAAAGTTGCAATAAACGCATATATCATACTATATCTCTCTTCTTAAATACAAAAATACCTATAAACATACTTACAATAATAAATATTACCGATACTGCAATTGATAATATATTTTCTCTAACTGACCCGCCAACTTCAAGCATTGAAATTCGTCCAGTTATTGTGCATTTAACCACAGTAAAATTATCCAAACCGATTTTCTCCAATAATTTATCAATTGCATTATATAATATTACCATAACATTCATACACAGGCAAATAGCAATTATCATTGATATCAAGTTATTTCTTAATATTATTGATATAATCATGACTATTATTAAAAATGCATAGTTAAGTAAAATCTGTAATGATACATAAGAAACTAAGTCTCTAATATCACCAAGCTTAACATATCCTAAAATAATTAAATGTGCTAATATCTGTATAAACAAAAACCAAAACACGGAAATAATTGTGTATATAAACAAACTTACCGCTTTTGATAATATAAAAATACTTCTGTCATTTACCTGTCCGGCAATATTTTTTATATACCCGCTAGTATAATCTGCTGTCGAAAATATTACTGTAAAAATCACTAAAAATAAAGCTAAAAATTTTGCTGAAACATTTGCAAAAAAATCGTTTAAAACTGTTACCTCACCATCTTCATCGGGCTCTACAAAAACACTCATGCCTAAATTCACATTATCCTCATTAACCGCATGAATTTGTTTATCAGATTTCCTTTCATAAGAATCAAACTCCATTTTTAATAAACCAGTTGTTAAAAATATCAGACAAGCCATAATAATTCCAATAATATAAAGACTTTTTGAATTAAACATTCGATACAAATCCATTTTGACCATATTAAACATTTGCAGCACCTCCCGTAAGATTCAAGAAATATTCTTCTAATTCTTCAGTAATTACAAATATTTCTTTTACGTTTATATTACTCATTACAAGTTCTCTGTTAATCATATAACTTTCTGATAACCTCTCATAAACTTGAATACGTGTGCTGTCAACTACTTTATAATTATTAAAGCCCATTTTATCCAGTACTGGTAATGCTTCTAACGGATTATCTAACACAATTTCTATTCTCTCATTACACTTACTCAAAAGCTCTTCCTTTGTAAGTTCCTTTATCAAACTGCCATGATGAATTATTCCATAATCGGTGGCAATCTTTGACAGCTCTTCCAGTATATGACTGGAAATTAATACTGTCATATTTCTCTCATCCCTCAATTTCAAAATAGTATCTCTTATCTCTGCAATTCCCTGCGGATCAAGACCATTTATTGGCTCGTCAAGCACCAGCAAATCCGGCTCTCCTATTAAGGCAAGTGCAATACCAAGTCTCTGCTTCATACCTAATGAGAACTTTTTTACCTTTTTGTGTCCAGTTTTATCCAATCCGACTGTCTTTAACAGATCCTCAATATAACTGCTTTTATCGAGACCAAACAACATGCATTTTATCTTAATATTTTCATATGCGCTCATATTTTGATACAATCCAGGCTCTTCAATAAG
Organism: uncultured Lachnospiraceae bacterium; assembly: GCA_949743325.1. GTDB lineage: Bacteria > Bacillota > Clostridia > Lachnospirales > Lachnospiraceae > CAJJNI01. The sequence continues at coordinate 24,308 of CATJTQ010000075.1, read as the reverse complement.
GCATCCAATTCTTCCGTGTATGTCTGACAATGAATTTATTTTATTTCCAAACAGCTCTATTGAACCGCTGTTCTTTGAAGCAAGCCCGCTGATCATTTTCAAAAATGTCGTCTTTCCCGCTCCATTTCTTCCTATAAATCCATAAATGGCTCCTTTTTCTATGTGCACACTCACATCATCCACTGCTTTAAAACTGCCATATTGTTTTGTAATATTTTTTGTCTCCAACAAATATTCCTTCAACTGTCGTTCCTCCTGTTCAAGTTATTATAAATTTTCAATAACTTTATTTTATATGGCAATCACTAAAAAAAAGCAAATTAAAAGTAAAGAAACAGTAAAATTTATAACTGTAATTTATAGCCAATACCCCAAACGGTCTCTATATATTCTTCATCCGTAATTTCTCTTATTTTCTTTCTTATATTGCTTATATGAACATCTAACGTCTTAGTTTCACCCATATATATTTCTTCCCATGCATATTCAAATATTTCTTCTTTCGTAAAGACTTTTGTAGGATTTGACATTAAAAGTCTCATTATCGCAAACTCATGTTTTGTTATTTTATTTAATAATTTTCCACAGACAGTTATATTATAATTTACGGAATCTAACATAAGATTTTTATGTACATAAAGCTTGTCCGCACTGCCTTTTTTATAATGCCGCAGCTGAACCAAAATCCTTGCGGCAACTTCTTTTAAATCAAAAGGCTTTGTAATATAATCATCAGCTCCTAAATTAAATAAATCTACTTTCTCATCAACAGAATCTTTTGCTGTTATAGCTATTACCGGCGTATTGCTTTTTTCTCTAATCTTAGAAAGAACTCCTGCACCGTTTAATCCTGGCAGCATTAAATCAAGTAATATTATATCATATTCATTTTTATCTGTAAGCAGCACCCCCTCTGTTCCTGAATATGCTGAATCGCATATATATCCCTCTTTAGTAAGATATTCAGATAATAACGAATTAATATTTACATCATCTTCTATAATCAAAATACTCATCATTTCCTCCTGCAATTCAAAGGCCGCACCTATAATTAAGCGCGGCCCCTTCAATATGTTATTAATTAATATACAAAAGATATTCTACACAAGTTCAGCTATTCTTGAAACACCTACATATATTTCTGAAATTTTATACCATGTAGGATAATCAACAACGCCTGTCTGTGGAAGTCCGAATGTTCTCTGAAAAATTCTAACTGCATTGGCTGTATTACGTCCATATATTCCATCCGCTACAATCTGTGGTATTGCTGGATAAGAAGTTGAAATCTTATTGAGCTGTTCCTGCATTTGCAAAACTTTACTTCCGCTGCTGCCTATCTCCAGATTATAACCAGGCCATGATGAAGGAATTCCTGATATATCTTCCGCAATATTTATATACATATTATCACCATAATAATACCTTATTATGCCAATTGCATCATATCCTTCATCTCCAAGAGATTTTGACCCCCACTGTGACATCCAATTTGGACAAGAAACTCTTTTGCCATCACAATATTGTGTAAGTATAGGCTGTTTTACATTAGGCCGTGATAAAAAATTTCCAAACAACTCATCTGTTATTGCAGATATTGTATTAAAAATATTTCTGTCTCTTATCCATTTATGGTCATAGGCGGTTGATGATGTTATTGTAAAATTATATCCTTTATTCCTATACCATTCAGTATAAACACGATTTAATGTAAACGACATTATAGCAAGTATATTAGCTCGTATTGTATCTTCCGGCCACGTCGCATATATTTCACTTGACGCAACATTCTTAATATAATCTCTGTATCTGACATAATAATCTTTTGCTGAAGAATCTGAAGGAGGCCCATCATGTACAACTACATATTCCGGCACAACAACACGGCTTAAAACAATTTCTCCTGTCTCATTTACAGGCTTTACTTCTGCCTCTGGAATCTTAGGAGGGTACTCTCCATAGAGAGTATGTGGACCAATCACAACCCTGTCTGTGTCAGGCTGATTATTAAATGGCGTCAATTGGATGTTTTGAACAGATAATACTCCTTCAAGCATCTCCACACCCGAAATTACAACAGTCTCAAAGCCTTCTGCGCTTATAGTTAGATTATACTCTGAATATGGCTGTACATTTCCGGGCTCCAAACTGTACTCAACAGGAGGTGTATTCAATGTTATTTCATCTGTCTCCCCCATATCTGATGTGGATACCTCTTCAATTATATTATCCGGTTCTCCTGTATAGGAAATTTGAACTTTGGCATCTCTAATGGGAATCTGATTTTCTCCTGAGCGGACGTCAATCCTTAATTCGCCTGTATGTGCTGAATTATCCTGCATTGCATGTAAACTCATAATTTCTCCATGTATATACTTATTCATATTAAATATATGCATGTAAATATTATATCATTACATAAAAACAAGGACCAAATCTGTTATTAACTATAAATGCTGCTTCATCCATAATATAAATTCGTCAAGTCTAATAGGTTTACTGTAAAAATAACCTTGGAACGCATCCACACCCAGATCCTTTAATTTATCCCTCTGCTCTCTATTTTCAACAAATTCAGCAACAGTAGTAAAATTTAATGACTCTCCCAAAAATATAATAGATTTAATTATATCTGCATCCCTTTTATTTTCAATAATGTTTTTTGTTAAAGATCCATCCAGCTTCACAATCTCAAAATGATTAGTCTGCAAATACAATAATGATGTATGACCCATTCCAAAATCATCAATTAAAAACTTATGACCTTTTTTCTTTAAATTTTCTATTTTATCTGCTATGTCAATAGATGAAGAAAGCGCCTCCTGCTCTGTAATCTCCAACCATAATTTATCTCTGCTAATCTTATATTTATCAACACAATTAGCTATCGTACTCTCAAAATCATCTGACATTAAAGATACATTTGTAATATTTACAGATATTTTAAATTCTCTGTCAATCTCCTTTTGTATATCCGCAATTGCCTTTGCCGCCTCGTCAAAGAGATAATGTTCCAGTTCATTCAACATATTCATCTCTTTGGCAAGCTGTATAATAAGCGGTGGATATACAAACCCTACTATAGGATGCACCCATCTTATCAACGCTTCTGCACCTATACATACATCATTGCAATTGACCTGTGGCTGAAAAAGCAAAAATAATTGTTTACTTTTAATAGCGCTCTTTAAATCATTTGCCATCCTTCTTGCGACTCCGCCAAGACTGTCGTCTCTGTTTATAAGCGAAGTTATATTATTAGCATCCTCTTCTGATTGAAGCTCTTTTACGAGCAGATTTACCTTTTTAATCATCTGTTTATCACTATGTTCTTCAAACAGACGTACAAACGGAAGATATATTAATACATCCATTAACAGACACACTATCTGCAAAATACTTCCGGCTACAGATTCCGTTGCCTGATAGCCACTTAATATAATAGGTGACGTCCACTCAACTTTCTGCACAATATTAGGCACTAATCCGAAAAAAATTGCCGCATATGAGACTACATAATTCATAAATGGTACTATTATAAATGGAATAAAAAATATTGGATTATATATAATAGGCAATCCAAAAGTTATAACTTCACTTATATTAAATATTACGCTTGGTAACGCTAATTTGGCAACATTTTTCATACTTCGTTTTTTAGAAAACAACAATATTGCGATGACAAGCCCCAATACAGAACCGCACCCGCCAAATATTGTAAAAACATCCTGAAATGATTTGCTGTAAATTTCCGCAGAATCAATTACTGCAAAATTTTCCTTCACAACAACGTCTATTATATTGCCGCCATGAAATCCAAAAAACCATAACAAATGAGTTAAAAATAAAGTTGCAATTCCTGCCAATGCTTTAATTTCAAAAAGTTCTAAAAAAGCATCTACAGCAATTTCCAGACATTCCTGAACACTGTCAACTTTAAAAAATATTTGAAATAATTGATTTGCAACTGCAAATATTATAATGACGATAGCCGCAGGAATAATGCTTTGTACTGCGTTATAATACATACCATCGACATCAGTTTCCAAACGGTTTATATGTAATAATCTGGTATCACGTATTTTAAAGTAAAGCCAGCTGCTTATCAGCGCTATAAAAATAGCCGTAAAAGTATTTATTGTACCCAGTTGTGTTATTGAAAAATTATCAAACTGTATTCCTATATGTCCCACCAATGAAGTTAAGGTGAGTATTGCAAGTATTGTACAATCACTGACGATTTCCCTGTCGGTTTTACTTTTTTGATTCAGCATTGCATAACTTACGCTTGTCGTCACTGCCAAGGCAAGAGAGAATATTTGAAATGTGCCAGAATAAATATAATTTAATATTTCAAGTATTTTACCGTTACAAAAACTTTCAAGAGCTTTCTGATATGCAGGAATAGGCAGGCTTTTTATCATCAATGATATTGAACCTATAACAATCAAAGGTATCAGCATTACTAAACCCTGCCTTACTGCTGCAAAAGCATTGCTCTCGTCAAAAAAAGTACTGACTCTAAACAAATTTTCTTTAAAACTTTCTCTCATCAGCATCCTCCTAAAATTATTTGCAATAACAAATTTAGGATTTGTTTATCATCTTTTATACTCTTTTATACTTTAAAAACGAATAGTCTAAATCAAAGTATGTCTGTTCATCACTATGTTCAATAAGATTCCAATCTTTCTTCTCATCAAGGTTTGGAAAATAAGAATCTGAATCATATTCAAAATCAATCTTTGTAACATATGCTTGATCACAATACTTCTCTAACTGTCTGTACACACTCTCCCCGCCAATAACAAACACATCTTCAGAAGTATAACCTTCTTTGTATAATTCTTCAAGAACTTCAAATAATTGTTCAATTGAATTTACAACTTTAGCATCTTTAATATCCAACTGTTTATTTTCTGATAACACAATATTAATTCGATTCATTAAAGGTTTACCGTTCTGAAAAGTATCCATTGTTTTTCTTCCGGTTACTATTATTTTATTCAATGTAAGCTCCCTAAATAACTTCATATCATTTGGAATACTTACAAGAAGTTTATTATCTTTTCCAATTGCCCAATTTCTGTCTACAGCTCCAATAAGATTCATCGTTATGCCTCCTCGTCAAGTAAAATCTTTTTTGAACAAGCAAGGGCTAAAGCACCTGGTCCTATATGACAAGAAATACTCAATGACAAATGATCAATATAAATATTATGATTAGGAAAAACTTTCTTTACCTCTTCACAAAATTCTTCTGCTGCTTCAATATTATTAGTGTGTGCTATTGAAAGATTGACATTATTTGGATCTCCTCCAAATCTTGACTCAATATCCTTCTTTATAGCATCTATCATAAGTGTCTTTGCCTGACTTACAGTTCTTGCTTTAGCAAACTGATCTAATTTCTCACCCTGAATCTGAAGTACAGGTTTAATTCTAAGAATTGTTCCCAGCGCTGCCGCTGCCGGGGTAATTCTTCCGCCTTTTTTTAGATATTTAAGCGTATCCAACATAATATAAATACTTGAATTAAACTTCACTCTCTCCAGATATTCTCTTATCTCTTTCGCACAATAACCTTTGTTTGACAGCTGTACAGCATCAATTACAGAATTTCTCTGAGTAACTGAGATTCGTTGGTTATTTACCACTTCAACATTCTCATAATCTTCAGACAGCATTTTAGCAGTGGAATATGAACTGCTGAGACCGCTTGACATCGGAATATAAACAACTTCATCATAGTCTTTTAACAATTTATCCCATTTTACAAGAACACTTTCCATTGATGGCTGTGATGTTGACACATCCGCCTCCCCAGAAGCCAAAAGATCATAAAATTTTTCCTGAGTAAGACTGATTCCCTCAAAAAACTCTTCACCATCAACCATAAAAGGCATAGGAAGCACATATGCACCAATTTCTTCTGCCTGTTTGTTTGTCAGACCACTGTTGCTATCTGTAAGTACTGCCACTCTACTCAATACTGTTCCCTCCAGATTTCTTATTTTTTTCTTTCTTAACAGATTTATCTGTTAAATCCTTATCTTCTTTTGATACACCTTTTGTCACTTCTTCTGCCATCTCTTTTATCTTTTCAGGAAGTTTTATTACCACCTGAAATCTTTGACGAAATTTCTCTTCCTTCTTTCTCTCTGCCTCGCTGCGATTTTCATTTTTCCACTTGTCATCTGGTACACCACGCCTTTTCAGACTTGAATACATCCACTGGTCTAACAGAACATAAATAACCGACATTGTAGGTATTCCAATTAGCATTCCGCCAATTCCCATAAGTTTAGCTCCTAATGTAAGAGCTATAAGAACCCATAATGCGGGAAGTCCTATAGAATTTCCAACAACATTTGGATAAATAAAATGCCCTTCTATCTGCTGAATAACTAAAAAAAGTAATATAAAAAATATCATTTTCATAGGGCTGACAGTAAGCATTAAAATTGCACCAACTACACATGCAATTGTAGAACCAACAATAGGAATAAGCGCTGTTACTGCAACAAGCGAACCTACTAAAAATGCAAACGGCATTCTGAATATCAGCATACTAACAATAAAAAGCGTACCTAAAATTAAAGCCTCTGTACACTGTCCTATTATAAATCTTGAGTAAGTATCATCAATTAATTTCCCTAAATTCAAAAAAGCAGCAACATTTTTTTCCGGCAGCGATGCATACAATATTTTCTTTCCCCACTCAGACAAATGTTCTTTCTGAAATAATATATAACATGCAAAAACTAGAGCTATTACGAAATTTACAATACTTGTAACTACATTTGTAATAATATCAAATGTATCTACCACCATAGTTCCGACATGTCCTCCCTGCAAGCTTAACATCCAGCTGCCCACTTCTTCCCAGTCGACATCAATATCTTCAACAGACGAGGTGAAGCCTTTTAATATTGGTAATCTATCATCTAAAGTATTTATCCAATCTTTAATATTATCAGCATATACCGGCATATTATTCCAAAGCATTTTAATAGTTCTTGTAAGTTCCGGTATAACAAGAAAACAAATTACCGATAAAATACCTATAACAATTAACAGGGTGAGCAAGAAACTAATAAATCTCTTTTTTTGTATTTTACAATCAATTTTACTTTCCAAATTTCTTATATTGCCTTCTATAAACCTCATAGGTACATTTATTATAAATGCAAATATTGCCCCAAGCAAAAAAGGAAATATAAAATGTAAAAAAGTTCCAATAGCTTTTAGTATTACATATATATTTTTAGTACATAAATAAATTAGTACTATACCAAATACAACTCCAAATATCTTTTTTATATTGTCTCTATCCAGTTCCATTCAGTCACCCCTAAATATGCTTTTACTTCATCTGTGTAATTACGCTCCTTACAATTGATTCAATGTCTACTGATGAAAGAGCCTGTGCATTAAGCACATTTTTATCCTCTTTATGATGTCCATGACCGCCGCATGTACAATTACCTACGCATTTTCCACCGCATCCTGCTGCCGCATTACATTTTGAATGTGCCGCATTATCTTTTGATTTAGGAGCAAGATTTAATATTCTTCTCGCTTCTTGTGGTGTCGCCGGTTCAAGACCCATTGACCTAATCAACTTTACAAGTTTCTCTACAACCTGATAGTTGTATTTAGCTGTTGTATTTTCATCTAAATAAGGACTGTCTTCAAAACCAATTCTGACAACTGTCGCCCCCATTGCAATAGCAGCAGCCAAAAAAGTCCAGTTATCTCTTCCGAAATGTGTCACTCCCCAAAGTCTTCCTTCTGGAACAAATGAACGAAAGGCCGACAAAGCCTCCATTGTTGGCTGCATACCACCCTTATGTCCAAAAACTAAATTGTAAAGCACAGGGTCTCTAAACGGCATCTCTTTAGCTACCATTTCTACATTATTTATCATTCCTATATCAAATACTTCTGTTTCAGGTAAAATTTCCCTATCATAACACTGTTTTGCACAATATCGTATATCATCAAAAGAATTTCTATATACAGCCTCACCTAAATTAGTTGAACCTCCGTTTAATGATGCGCTCTCAACACGCCAATATTCAAGGGGATTGCAGCGCTCCTCTATAGTCATATTGGATATTCCGCCTGTACTCGCCTGAACAACAACATCTGTCTGTGCACAAATTTTCTCAAAACTCTCAATTATTACACATGTATCAGGAGTGAGCTCTCCTGTTCTTTTTTTACAATGCAGATGACACATAGCCGCACCTGCCTGAACACTTTTGACAACATCTGTCGCCAATTCATCAGGATTTACCGGAGCCGGTCCGGCAACCGGCGCCAATGAAATAATTACCTTCCTCATATGCTAACACTCCTATTTATTATTAAGCATTGCCTCTTTTGCAGCATCATAACTCAATCTTCCGAATTTAAATACTGGAACATCATACTCTGGATGTTCGACTAAAGCCATAGACATCTGTGCAAACACAACAACATCAACTCTCTTGGCAAGTTTCTCAAGCGCATCTCGGACTTTATCATCATGAAGATTTCTATCACCTGCATTTAATGCATCAAAAGCTCCGTCTGCAACTTCAATAGAAACTTCCAAATCTTTGCCTGCTCTTTCTGCAACTTCCAATATCGTCTGTTTTACAGGCTCCGCGCTTGTAGGCACTGATGATAATATACCTATTTTCTTTACTGCTGCCTCAACTGCTTTCTCAGCAACCGGTTCCTCAACACTTATTACAGGAACAGGTATCATCTCGCGTATTTTCTTTGTAACTGTATTTACTGACGTACATGTCACTAAAATAGCATCCGCACCTGCTTCAACTGCTCCCATAAAATAATTGTACATTCTTCTTGCAACCGCCGGTGTTGCATAACCAGCTTTCTGTGTCTCAACAATAAGCGAGCTGTCAGTAATGTCAAACTGTTCAATATCAGGATTATCTTTTAAAAATGGTTTTGTAAAAGGATCTGACATCATTTCCATAAATTTGTCTGTTGTGTGTAATGTACATAATTTCATCTCATTCACTCCTATTTTTTATAATGTTTAATATTTTATCTTTCTATTGTCATTTTACCAAACTCTGCTTTTTCCCAATTCTTATTCTCAATTTTTATTTTATACTGAGATAAAAGCCCTTTATAGCATACCCCATCAAGCTGCCAATCTGAAGCTGTATAATCATCAGAACCATCATTTTCCAGCTTGTAAGTAACATACATCTGACCCAAATATGCATTTTCTATATCTCTCTGAAGGCTTTCAAGTGTTATGCCTGCAGCCTCCTTTTGAAATGAAGATAACTGCCCAAACATCCCCTCGGCAGCTGTCTTGCAATTTTCTTTTTCCGCATCACTTAATGACAAGCCCTGATTCTTTGCTTCAATTGCTAAAATAGCATCTCTGATAAAATTATCAAGTACATTTTGACTTGTCTGTACTTTAATAAATATTCCGTTCGTATGTTTATTCCAATACTCCATTGGATTATCTTGATTATATACTAAAGCCTGAGCCTCAACCGCAGCTTCCCCGTTTGCTATATAATATCCAAGATCTCCAAATGTAAACTCTGCATCATTAATTTTTAACACAACATCATCTAAATGATCTTTTAGTGCAAACTCGCCTTCTCCTTTTAAACTGCAGGCTGATACACAAAATATAATGAAAGTTAACACAGAAGCAATAAAGAATCTTTTTTCTGATAATTTGATATTACCACCCCATTTAGTTTTGATTATGAAATCTACACAGTGTTACTTGTTCAGCAAAATTTCCGTAGCCTCCCTCAGTGTCGCAACATCCCCGACATTTCCTGGAAAAATAACATATGGTATTCCAGGAAATCTGCTTTCACTTCCTGTCTGCCACACTGGAATGCCTGGTCTTATCTGGCCTAATACAAGCGCTTGTTTTACTTTGAGGGCTTTAACGCCAACATCACTTGATGTAATACCACCCTTAGCAATTACAAATGAAGGGGTAATCTTAAGATTACCTACCAGGGCCTGTACAGCGTCTGATATTTTAACTGAGCGCATAAGCGCAGCTTCAGGAGTATCATTTTCAACTGTTAAAAGCTTACGGTTTGTAAAACATACAACAGTCTTTCCCTCTGATATAAATTTCTCACTTAAATGTACAACCCTTGCAACCTCTTCGTCTAACCTATTTTCCATAACTAAATTAGACTGAAATTCAATGAATTCAAGACCATCCAACTTTTTTAACTCTTCAAGCTGACTTGTAGTCTTTTCAGTGTGTGAACCTACAACAATTATTCCACCATTATTACTGCTGCCCTTAATCATATCTTTTGCTGTCAGCAGCGGTATATCTGTTACACCGCCGACAACTTTTACAAATGAAGCGGCTGTACGAAACATAAATCTTTTGCCTTCTGCAAGCGCTTGATAAAGAGCAGTACAAAATACACATACATCATCATAGTCAAGAGCATTTACAATAACTTTGTTGAAATTATTTACTTCCATAAGCTGATGCTTTATTACGTTTATCTCACCGTTTCTCAAACTAAACAGACTTATACGCACAACATCTGCAGCTTTATATTCTCCTGACGTCTTTTCCTCAACATACTCACATAGATTTGAACTTGAATATCCAAATGTTTTATCTTTAGCAAACTCAGTATTAGAAGCAGGAATAAGCTCACCATTATAGTTGACATAATGAATATCATTTGCTGTAAAACGACCGCCTTCTTTAAAAAATGGAAATAATATCTCACCATGTACAGTAATATTATTGTCGCTTTCCAGAGATTCCTTTAATAGTTTTGTCTCTAACGGATAATGTCCTCTTAAAGTTGAATCGCTGCGGCTGATTATTACAAACTCCTGATTAAGCTCCTTCGCTGCAGCCATAACATTTTGAGCAATCTCTCTGTGAACTTTTGTAGTCTGTTCAACTGTAAGTCCGCGCGAATTAGTTAATATATAAAATAATTTATCTTTTAAACTAAATCCTTTTTTTATACTCTCTACTGTCCAATCTGTAAAAACAGTAATATCGTGTACTGTCTGAACCCCGGTCGGATCATCATCGAGTACTACAAATTTTATATTGCTTTGTTCAATCTCGTTCTCCAACAGCTGTCTCATGGCAGTTACATCATAACGCTTTTGTGAAAACTGCTCGTTTAACGCATTCAATGATATCCCCATGTTCTTCTCCTTCTCTGTCTTGTCTACTCTTTATTCATCAAACATCCAGTCAAGCATATCTAATGTATCTCCTGCAAGACCTGCATGGCGAGGTTTAATTTTAACTCCTGCTGGTACCACTCCAAGTATTGCATATGCACCTGTATCAAGATATATTTCATGAGTACCTTTCTCATACTGAAATACATGCATATCTACAGCAGGTGAATTGTCTACCTTGAGAGCCTCGCTTATAACGCATGACAGACCGCCTCTTTCATCTGCATGAGTATTAGTCTCAAGATCAGGAACCCTCATCCACTCCTTATTTTCTTTGCCTTTTACTTTAAAATAGCCTATTAAAATTTGACTGTCCTCTTTAAGCTCTATCTTAAATTTAGCACCTGACTTCATTGCATGATCTTTACTCATTGAAATTCCTGTCAACCCTCTTATCTCAGGAGCAATATTTTGAATTTTAGAAGATACATCAGTAAATACATTGTTCTTCTTCTTTATCTCATATGTAGGGTAACCCTCTGTAAGAACTTTAAACTCAGCCTGCGGAAGAGGTTTTATTGATGCTAAATCCTCTGTCTCCTCTGTAGGATATATGCCATTTTCCATATTATTAAGATGCTTTACAAAATTATTGTACTCCTTCTCATATTCAGGGAGACACTGCATCCAATGTCCATATTTATCTCCGTCAGGAAATGGAATTTTCCTCTGTGGAGTCTGCATACTATTTGCATATAAATATGTTTTATCTGTAAGTTCCGCCAAGTCTCTATATAAATCAAGACTCTCTTTCATCATCTGTTCAGCATCATGGAGAAGGCTCAAATCTCCATGCATATTATCATCCATTGTATCCTTATATGTAATAATTTTTATAGCTGCCTCAATCTTACTTCCATATGAGTGTGCCATAAGTGAAATTGCTTTGATATCTGTTGCCCAGTAACTATATTCTTCTATATTTGTAGTTATTTTATCTTTAACTGCATCAATCATCTGCTGAGCCCGCTCTGCATAATAACGTATTTCTTCAACCATATTTAGCGGTGTCTCGCCAAAATGCCTTTCACCTTTTATTTCTCTTTCAACATGCTTATCCGGAATCTCACCTGGAGTTGATACTGATTCCCATAACTGTATATTAGGACGGAATTTTTTGACATGTGTAAACTGTGTCATTCTCATTCCAAGACTCATTGTCTGACGATTGCCTTCTGTAATTCCAACTCTTCTTAAAATCCTTGGACCTATCTCACCTGCACATTCAATCGCCTCTAGAAGCATCTTACCTGAATCGATATCACAGCCAAAATGTGCAGATAATCTGTCTGCCCAATATAACTTCTCTGTTCGCGGATCAAGTTCTGGATTCCATGCATATCTAAACCAAACTTCATACCACAGCCAATCTCTGTAAATCTGCTTTAATCTTGGCTCAGTCTTATCTGGTGAATATGGCCAATCCCAATAAAACAACGGATACAGATGAATACCATTACCGCCTAAACGATATTGTCCTGCATTAACGCATTTCTGAATAAATGAAGGCGCCCCAAAGCGAAACGGCTCAAGATTGGCTAATACATGAATATTCATAATATGTGTCTGTCCATTAGAACATAGATCGCTGTGTATCTGCTGCCACTCACCATTCGGTAAAAATGTCGTCAGACTTTCACCATTGTATTTCCACATTGTATAAATATTTGAATACATTTTAACCGCTTCACTCATAATTGCATTAGGATCGCAGTCATGACCTCTTAAAATAAGCGGCGGCTCCTCTGTTATACCAGCTTCTTTAACTCCCTGTTTTACAGCAGGAAGTATTGTCTCTAAAAACCAATCTGTCTTATTTTGAGTTCCGCGCAGAGCTTCGCCCAAGCAGACCATCAGACCGATATGCGGAAATGATTTTATAAATTCCACAATACATTCTTTTGTATAATCTGCAACTAATGGGTCAATTGAACTTTGTATAGTATCTAAATCATGTTCTTTAGCAAATGAGTATGAAATATGTATATTGTAGAACTTAAGAACTACCCAAATTCCTCTCTTATCACATTCCTCTGTAAGCCAGTCAAAAATCTCCCTATTCATTCTAAATTCTTCGTCTGTAACTTCAAGCGCCTCAGGATATTTTTCTAATTTTATCAGAGATGAAAAAGGATGTCCGCTCCAAAGATAGAGAACATTGCAGCGATTCTTCAGCATCATATCCATTACTTCTTCCCAATGCTTTTTATCATAAAACCATGGAAATCTAGAAGGTGTTATCGGGTATTCGTATGTCTTTCTCGGAGGTTCAATTTTTGTAAGCTGTAATCCTATTACCGGACCTCTTAACTTTAATTTTGGCGCATCAGCAAAAAATATTTCATGAGGAAATCCTCCGTTATTCTTAACCTGATCAATAAGCTCAAGAATTCCATATAATGTTCCTGTTGAATCCACACCTGAAACAACAAAAAACTGCGTTGGGAGAGTTGCTATATAAAAACCTTCTTCTCCATCAACTCCATCATAATACAGAAGTTCCTGACTCTCTTCCAATCTGCGGATCAGTCCAGATTCTTCCCTGTTTCCTGCATATATTTTAATTCCATCAAAACGACGATAGTCATATGCATCTTCTTCTGTTATATATTCAATTTCATATTTCTCGCTCTCCAGGTATTTTGCCAATTCGCCAATACCAAAGGTAATTCTCTTATTGTTTGAATTTGGTCTTACCAAATATACTTTACTCATTGTTTTCTCCTTATTTTTACGTGCAAAGCACATATAATATGGTATACCATGCAGATATTTATATCTGCATGGTATTTATTTTGTATTTATAATGTAACACCCTGTTTAAAGATTGCCATATCATGAAATCCTGCCTCTTCAGCCTTTACTTTTCGCCCTGAGGCTACATCCAGCACATAATGGAATAAATCTAATGCAAGTTCTTCCATTGGTGTCTCTTCTACTAATCTTCCGGCATTAAAATCTATCCAATTAGTTTTTTTATTGTACAGTGAAGAATTACTTGATATTTTAACAGTAGGAACCGGTGAAGCAAATGGCGTTCCTCTTCCTGTCGTAAATAAAACTATATGTGCTCCTGACGCTGCCAGAGCTGTTGAAGCGACAAGATCATTACCAGGTGCACTTAATAGATTAAGTCCTTTAGTACAAACTGGTTCTCCATAAGAGAGAACACCTTTTACAAGAGCGCTTCCTGATTTTTGTGTGCAGCCCAGCGACTTATCTTCGAGTGTTGTAATACCGCCCTTTTTATTTCCCGGAGACGGATTCTCATAGATAGTCTGGTCATGTCTCTTGAAGTAATTCTTAAAATCGTTGATTAAATCAACCGTCTTTTCAAATAACTGTTCATTCTCACAGCGATTCATAAGTAATGTTTCTGCTCCAAACATTTCAGGCACTTCAGTAAGAATCGTTGTGCCTCCTTTAGAGATTAAAATATCTGAAAATGCTCCAACTGTAGGATTGGCAGTTATTCCTGATAATCCGTCAGAACCTCCGCACTTCATACCAATAATAAGCTCTGAAGCGTCTGTTTTCTCTCTCTTAAAGCTTCCTGCATACTCAGCAAGTTCTTCTAACAGCTTAAGTGCATCTGCCTGCTCATCATCGGACTCCTGACAGACTAGAAATTTAACCCGCTTCTCATCATAATCACCAATATATTTTTTAAGTTCCCCGATATTGCTGTTCTCACATCCGAGACCAAGGACTAAAACTCCGCCAGCATTAGGATGATTTATTAAATCTGCCAAAATTGTCCTAGTATGTTCCTGGTCATCACCCATCTGT
Organism: uncultured Lachnospiraceae bacterium; assembly: GCA_949743325.1. Taxonomy (GTDB): domain Bacteria; phylum Bacillota; class Clostridia; order Lachnospirales; family Lachnospiraceae; genus CAJJNI01. The sequence goes on along the minus strand of CATJTQ010000075.1, from coordinate 9,281 downwards.
GAACAGCCGTAAGGATGAGGAAATGAAACAACTTCTTCAATCGTCCCTTTTACAAGATATTTTGCTTTTTTCTCAATTGACTGTGCAATTGAATTAACACATCCTACTGTTGGGATTATCCAAAGTTCATTTCTAACTCCAACTTTTCCGTCCGCTCTCTTAAATCCATCGAAGTAAGCATGCTCGCTTTCTTTAAGTTCTGAACCTACTGGCTCATAGACATAGTCAAGCAAATCACCCAACGCAGTCTTTACATTGTGTACATGTATCCATGAGCCGCTTTTAACAGTTTCTTTCGTATATCCAATACGAAAACCATACTTTATTACTTCTTCTCCCTCTTCAATATCACGAAGAGCGAATTTATGACCTTGCGGAATATCTTCTATTGTTGTAACAGCAATACCATTAACATCTATTGTTGTATTCTTATCAATAGGTTTTAGCGCTACAGCCACATTGTCATCTTTATGGATGCGAATAAAATCCTGCATAATTTCCTCCGTATTATGTAAATAAATTATTTTATAATATTTTCAACTGCTTTTCTCATACCATTTGTTTTAATATCATCTAAATACGCTGTTACGGCTTCTGCCAATCCTTCATACTTTGTCATATCCTCACCATGGAAGTCTTCATTGCCAAGATATGCTTTTACAAATTCTGCTGTCGGTTTTGTACTGTTGGCAGCAAAGAAATCAAGAACATCTTTTGAATCATTTATTGAATATGTACCGTCGCCGCGATGTCCGATAAGCGTTCCGTCTTCTGCAAACTCTGAGGCTGTATAAAATGCCATAAGAGCTGCGATTGAAAATGTCAAATGCTTTGGAAGAGCCTTTTTCTTTTCAATATATCCTGTAAGACTCGGCTTACATCTTGCTCTCCATTTTGAAACTGAGTTTAATGATATAGACAAAAGCATATGTTTTACATAAGGGTTTTCAAATCTCTCAATTACTGCATTGGCAAACTCTTTACATTCATCTTCCGGAAGTGAAAGAGTCGGAATTACTTCATTAAATATAGTATTTTCCATAAATGTACGAATTGTCTTATCTTCCATAGATTCTAATACAATATCGTTTCCTGCAAGGAATGAGGCTAGTACAAATGATGTGTGAGCGCCATTTAAGATACGCACTTTTCTCTCTTTATAAGGTTTCTGATTATCTGTAAATATAACTGGAAGACCTGCTTTATCAAGCGGAAATTCATCTTTAAATTCTTTCTCTGACTCGATAACCCAAAGAGCAAATAACTCTCCTGTGTCAAGAAGGTTGTCTCTGTATCCCATATCTTCCCACATAGCTTCTGCTTCATCACGAGGATATCCTGTTACAATACGGTCAACTAATGTACTTCCGAAGATACATGCTTCAGTTACCCATTTCTCAAACTCTGCCCCTAAATTCCACAATTCGATAAACTGGAATACACATTTCTTCAATGCAGGTCCATTGTTGTCAATCAGCTCTACAGGAAGCATAATAAGACCCTTATCCATAGCTCCGTCAAATGCTTTAAATCTCTCATATAGGAATTTAGTAAGTTTACCCGGATAAGTTTTAGGAGGCTTTGCATCAAATTTATCTGTATCATCGTACACAATACCTGCCTCTGTAGTATTTGAAACGATAAATCTTAAATCATCTGACTTGGCATAATCCATAAACTTATCATAATCTTCTACTGCGCCAATTGCATCTGCAACACTTGTTATCTGACGGCGCACTTTCTTTGCCTCGCCGTTCTCTTTTCCTCTAAGCTCAAGTGTATACTGGCAATCCTGCTGATGGAAAAAATCAAGATTTCCAAATTCTATTGGCTTAACCACAACTATATTTCCGTCAAATTCTCCTTTTTCATTGGCAATGTCAATCATATAATCGACAAATGCACGTAAAAATCCGCCCTCACCAAACTGCAGTACTTTGATTGGTCTTTCTTTAAAATTTGTTTTACTCTTGTTAAGTAATTCCATTGCTTTCACCTCATGATATTATTTTTTATAAATGCGTTTTTATTTCACGCAATATTATACAATCTCAGGTTATATGTACAGAGCGCATTTACCGCTAATCACCTAAATTGTACCTCTAATTTCTATTTTACTAGCACATGAATTGGAAGTCAACTGTTAAGTTGTCTTTATTAATACAGATTTATTCATATACTAAAGTGCATCTTGTTATCTTTTGTTTCATTTATTTTTATAACTTGATTGCGTTTTTAATATGTTTACCTATTGTATTTTATTTCACCTAATTTAATCGGATTAAGGTTCAATGTTACCCACTTAACAGATAACTCTGTCATACGGTCAATTTCTTTCTCATATACGTTTCTAATTGATTTAATTATAATATCTAACTCTTCATATTCTTTATCCGAAAGAGGAGTGCCCATATGTAAATAGTCTAACAGTGCGTGTGACAGCATTTTATAATCTTTATCCCAATTAATTCCTCCGTTATCTAGTATTTCATAACCAAGTTTTCCTGATATACGAATCACTTCACCTTGTACAGTATTTGCATGACCTGAACCTGGAACTAACAGGTTCCAAAGTTCATTGTGCTGTTTCTGCCATGTTGTCTGTGTATATTTTATTGGAGACTTGCCATCATACTCTACCCTTCTTGAAACTGGTGTTACAGAGAGAAGGGTATATAGGCTGTCCATAGCCTTGTCCAAATCATCTATGTAATCTTTGTTAATACTGCTTCTCCTAAATTCTATATCTTTTGCTGTATGTATCATATACTCCCTCAGTTTTTCAGTCACCGCAATATTTTCAGATAATAAATATTTAGTAACTGGTTCTAATTTTATTAAATCAAATGTTCTTGCTGAATAAAATGCGCTTTCCAACGGCGTATTTCCATTATAATCAACTGCCGAAATATCAACCCCTGCTTCCATAAGACACTGAACTAATTTTACGCTCCCAGACGATACTGCATAGTGAAGCGTATTCATTTTATATAGTTTATTTACTGCATGAACATTGGCCCCAAGCTTTACCAAATTGATGGCCTGCTGCTCTGCAAATGAATGACAGGCATGATACAGCAGCGGCGTATATCCATATGCATCTACATAATCTATATCAGCACCATTTTCAACAAGCCATCTCATCAATTCTTCTGATATGAGAAATGATAATGCATTGCCTTTGTTATATCCTCCATATGCATTGATATCACATTTGTTAAATACTTCTTTTATCTTTTCAATATCGCCATCTTTTACAAGCTGTTCAAAATCTTTGACTAAAGTCTTTCGTTTTGCCACTTTTACCATCTCTCCATTTCTATAACTGCACACCAGTTCATATATAGTCACTTGTAACGCTTCTCTGTCTATGAATTTCTTTCAGTTCATCAATAATAATATTTAATAAAAATAATAAAATTCCCATCTGCTAATCCAGCACTATTAGAACGCTTTACTTAACTTTCTCTTTTATTTGTCAAGTCAACACACTGTAAGTTCTTGTTCACCAATAATGTATATTTTTAATTAATTAAATAATTTGTTATTAATAAATGTTCTGCATCTTTATCATTCCGATCCTGAAAACTGACAACATATTTTTTATCAAATTTACCTACATACAATTTTTTGCCATTTGCAGTATTTCTATCTGCTGGATATAAGCCTCTAATAAAATCAGTATTTTTTATTATTAACATAAAGTATGCATTGCATCTATTAATTAGATAGTCCGCAAGTCTTATCTGGTCATTCTGATCAAACTTATTTTTAGCATATGTACTAAATTCCGTATCATACGGCGGATCTAAAAATATAAAATCATTGTGTTCAGGTTTATGTAGGTTGAAAAATTGTTCAAAATCCATATTTTCTATTGTTGTATTTTTAAGCTGGTTTACAAGCTGCAAAGATGAAAAGTACTGTATTTTATTGGTTATTGTCTTTTTATTATATGATATACCGCCATACGGAACATTAAATTTTCCCTGTCTGTTATATCTGAACATTGAAGCATAACAGTACTGCCTTACAAAGTAATACACTGCAGTTGCAAAAGGAACGTCTATCTTTAATTCTTCTATATTATTATACAAATAACGAAAATGCATATAAAAAGCATTTTTAAAGGCGCCTTCCAGATTATGCATAATATCTTCGAATTGTAAATCTCCTTTTTCTGCTTCTAATTTTTTCATTCTTATAATTTTGTTTTTTAAACTTTTTATTATTTCCTTCTCAAAATTTTCAATTGCGCGATTATAAATCTTTTCTAACAATACATTAAACTCTTTTAAATTTTTTATAATAAGTTTTGATATCTCTTTATCTAAACGAACTTCATTTATTTTAGCATTCTTATATTTATTATAAATTTTCACTAAATCTTCTATATAAAAACTGGCAATCTTTAAAATAATTTTCCAACTATGATCAATTTCGCTAAGCTTCTGTAAAAACTCTCGGTTTTGTGTTTTTATCATATTATATAAATTCACCAATTCAGTAGATTTATCATTTATATAGTACGCTTCACTGTCTAATGCAAAATATACTGCTCCGCCTCCAACAAAAGGTTCATAATAATTTTGACAATTTTTCGGCAGATTAGGCAATATATATTTTAACTCTTTCTCCTTGCCGCCCGGGTACTTTAGAATAGGAGACAACTTAACACTTTTTTCTTTTATTATCATTTAACAGCCTCCCTTCTTAATCTGACGCCTGAATTATATCATATCCACTGCCAAAGTCAACAATTCCGCTTAAATCAAGGTAATTTAAACAGATTTGCTCTGTTTCCAAATATGTATACAATCACTTATTTCATCCTCCCATGCATGGTAATCTTTACAATTTATTGATCGGTCCGCTATATTTACAAGCAGCTCTTTAAAATCATCTATACAGTATTCATTTGAATAAATATATTGTACTACATCAACGTATTGCTCTATTGTCAACGGAATCACTGGAACTGGTTCACCAACCCAGCTCTCCTTATTCAATATAAAGAACTGCCAAAGTGTGCGTACATTTATTTTTGATGATAAAAACAGGCCTAACACTTGTTTCTCTTTATACTCTGTAATAAAACTTAAAACATGATCTATTACGCTTGAAGCCTCATGTTCCCATTGACGGACACCAGTCATAAGCGAAACTTCTGGTACAATTATATAGTTATCCTTATATAATTCCATATCAGGAGTATTTCCAACCCCAGGTGCAAAACTTTTCGGCGTCAAATCATCTTCTATTTTAAAGTTTCTTTTTACAATCTGTTCTCCTGAAATAGCTATTAATGATTTCCATGTATTAACTTCCAACCAAAGGGCGCTCATATCTTCATTTGCTAAAATATCGTCAAATTTGTCCAATATTTTATCTCTCTCATCTCTTGTCTTAGACAACGTTTTTATAAAATAATTTTCATTATGAGAGATGATCTGTTCGCTCAGCAGATGTTCAAATTCTTTCAGCTGATTATTATCTTTAGCTGTCTCTGCATCAGCAACAATTTTTTCAATTTCTTCTAATGATATTTCCGCTTTCTTTTCATAATCTTTGTCAGCATTTTTAATTTTTGAAGAAAGAATATCTGCCTTCTCAGCTATAATAACTTTTCTCTCTTCAATATTTTCCCAAGGAAGCATAATATTATGTAAACTTCCAAACCACTGCATATATTCTTCTAGTGAAGTATGTTCAGGATGTGTAAATACAAATTTCTGCTGCAGCAATTTCACCTTAGCTTTGGAATGCTCCGCTACTCTTATCTTTGTGGCTATACTTCTGCCGGAAGAAATAAATAACCCTGTATATATAAGAGTTCTTGATAAAGCTTCTGCATATTCATAATAACTGTCAGGTCTGTTCTGCATTTTTCCATATGTATTTTGGTATATCTCTGAAAATAATTTTTTTACCTTTGTGGTATCATTTTTATTTTTTAATTTTTTATATTCTTCTTTAAATAACCCAATTGCTGTCAATGTGTCAGGAATATCCTCTGTATCTTCACATCCAAATATTAATGCCAGCTCGCTTCTGTTTAAACTTTCATACTGAACAAAGGCCTGCAAAATGACCTGCATCGGAAATATAAATCTTTTATTTTTTATTTTAGATTCTTTATACACAAAGTTAGGTAGTCTGAGTTTTAATAATTGTTTCAAATAATCTTCATCATCAAATATACCTTGCACTATTTTATTTCCAACTTCAGTAACTTCAATGGCGCCTTTTTTATTTACATACCCAAATCCAAAAAATTCATATGCTCCTTTATCCATCCTTCCATTGGCTTCAGTTTCTTTTTTATCTTTTCTGCCTGACAGATAATCACTCCAAGATATAGATGATAACCATGTATCCTCATCTCTATGGGCTGAATATATATATTGTCTTCTTACCGGATGAACAGCCTTGCCGTCTTTCCTGCTTACAGCTGTTGACTTTCCATTCCAATTCTCACCTTTTAATGAAGCAAAGTACGGAAACCATTGAATCGTTTTTATTATACTTCTCGGTTTTGTCTTCCAAGACCAGCTCATAGTACCACTCCACTCCTAATAATATTCTCATTTCTATGCCATCAAAGTCATGTACATCAATTCTTACAGATATAAATTATAAATCAATTTATATTGTACAATTAATTTAGTATTATGTACAATGAAAAAGTACGTTAATCATGATATTGTCATCAAGTCAAATCAAAGCCCCTCAGCAAGCTGATTTTAGCTTAATGAAAAGTTACTGGATTGAGGTTTTTTATAATTTTTGTATGTTTTAACAAAAGCTAAATTACACAGCAGGAAAAACGAATAGAATTTTTACCCTGAAAAAAGTGACTTATTCTGTAAGAAAGGGGCTGTAAGTAAAAAGTGGGCTGTCAGGAAACTCAATTTGCAAACAATATATTGTTACTTTCTCAAATATCCAAACAATATATTGAGCAACCGCTTCCATTTTCAGACAGCCCACTTTTTATTATACATAAACAATAGAAGATTTTATTATGAGAGTTAAAGCCTTTCTTGATTTCATAGATACTTATAATTTTTCGTGCTTATTTTTAAATAAAGATAATGTGGTATATGGACAGTTAGACATATGCATGTTTTTAACTTACTGACTTTAATACACACAACTGCAAATGTTGTCAAAATACAATAATCAGATGATGCAAATGGATGCAATATATGGCAGCATATTTTTTGCTTTAAGCGTGCTGATTTTTTTAATGCATAATAAATATTATTTAAATATAACAATGGCCTTTATAAAAATCTATTATTAACCCTCCACCGCTTTCACTGTAACAAATACTTTATCACCTGGCTGTTTTCCTATTTTACTGCGAATGTCTTTGCGTATTCCAATAATATAACATATAGTTCCGTCATTATTTTTTACTCCCATATTAACAATGCTTCCTTTATATGGTTCTCCGTCAAAAGTTATCTCTGCTTTTACCCTGCCTTTGCCAAATTCTTTTCTTACATCATACGGAAAACGTATATAAGCCCCTCCTTTATCAGGAACAGCTTCTATAACTGCATGAAATTCATAAACTTTTGTATTCATTTTCTAATCATCTCCTACAATTATATTATTTCTTATCACATTTTTTATACTCGTTTTATTTACAGCCTTTATTTATCTTCTGGATATTCTTTATCTTTCCAATACCACCATTTAAGTTTTTCAGGATCATGATTAGTGTGCTCCGCATAATACACCGCACAGCGAAAAACATACAACACGCACAGATCATCTTTAAACCCTTTTTTTATACAATCTAAATTGTATAATTCTTCTGGGTCTTTCCCAACTAAATCTGCAACACTGTTAATACCTATGTTATTTAAATGTCGTTCCATATTTTCACCAATACCTGGTATTTGCTTTAAATCATTGGAGTGTGTTTGTTTTTTTGATGTCTTTAAGTGATGCTTCTGCTCTTCGTTATTATTTGACAAGTTATATTCCTCCTTTGTTATAAGTTATTAAATAATTTTACATACATATATGATATAATACAACACTCTATTTAATTATACTATTTTATCTGCCTTATCTAACTGATTGTGAAATTTAAAACATGATTTTGTATATTATTTTCATAATCTATTTTAACTTTAAAATTTTACTTTATATAATTGTAAAATACAACGTCTATTCTAAAATGCTGCCATCAAAAGTATTTCGCTTCTGTCTAACAACAAACGCCCATCCCAAGGTTTAAAAAGAATTTTTGCAAATAAGTAATTAATTCCTGTTCCAGATCACTTTTATAAAAATTATCATTTAAACTTAAACCAAGAAATTCCAGAAAAGATGGGGCACAAATAATATCTTCTGGTTTCTTAGTAGGCTCTAATATTTGAATTTCTTCCGCAATCTGTTATTTATTTTTACTGGATAATAATCTTTTATAGAAAAAAATTTATTCACCTCTCAAGCTGTCTGGTGCTCCATTGTGATTTTACAGCTTCCTGCATATAAAATTCTTGTGCGTTATCATTTTCTATTTTAATTAATAATCTATAATGAGTCCAGCTCAATTCGTCACGCATCGCGTGACCATTTGGAAACATTAAATAAAACTGCTTCCTATATTTCAAATTTGTCACTGTAAAATCTTTACCTAAATCTTGTGTTATTTGTTTTTGATAATTCTTTTAAAAATCTTGTACCAAACTCTACTTTTTCATTGCCACCTTGCTCCTCAATAATTGACCCGTACATACCTCCTTGTATGTAATCCGCTCTTTCGGCTTGTATTCTGCAACTCTCTTGGCAATATTATCAAGCGGTACTTTGCCCTCACTCTCGCCAAACTCCACTTTTACGTTGATAATGCTATTATGTTTTTTGTGGGATAGCATTACAACCGTCTCAACATGCGGTGAAAGTTACTTCTTAATACTAAATAGCGAAACTGTCACCTTTTGCTAAAAGGTTCATACCACCTCTTAGGGGGATAGTGTTTACCCCAGCTAAAACCACTTACTTCTATGTATTATCAATTCTTATATCATTCAATGGTAATGATTTGAATAATTTTAGTACTTTTTTCGCTAAAGTCTTCAACTCCTCAATTTGTCTAAGTAACATATCAGCTTCATCTTTAGATTCCTCTGCCAATTCAGCAAATGCTTTACTTGCTGCATTCATAGCTTTATCTACATAATAATCTAATTTTTCATCATAAGCCTCAGCATAGCATTCACTAAGATATTCATCCACGAAATCTTGTTCATCAAACTTAG
>CATJTQ010000074.1 GCA_949743325.1 uncultured Lachnospiraceae bacterium | reverse complement strand
GGAAAAATTGTGAGCGCAAACTCTTTATTTCTGCTCAGATTCTCATTTTTGCCCTCATTGCCATCCTCATTAGAAGATTTTAAACAGGCTCTTAGAAGAAAGAGAATGGGGAGGGTTTTGATATGGCCGGTTCAACTTCAGAAACTAATTTCAGTAATCAAAAAGAGTTTTCGCCTAATACCAAAAAAATAGCATTTGCTATTGTAGAGATAGTGGCAATATCAGCAATAGCAGTATTTGTTTTATTCTTGCTGGTACCTCTAGTTCAAAAATATGTCGCAAATTACACAGTAGTTGAGATTATCACAATAATTACTCTGATTTTTACGTTGGCAAGATGCGTATGGGGCATTGGAAAAAATATTTTAAGTAAGTGCAACGCAGCAAAGAAAAGCATGTCATTAACTATTGAAGCATATGATGGGTACACTATTATCACTTGTAAGATTGCTAATCATGATACTAGAAGGATAAAGCCTAAAGATATTTATTTGTTTGTCGAGAGAGGGGTTCAGCCAAAAGACAATAATCAAATTGCTCAGTTTCCATTTTTGCTTTGCCATGAAGGCAAAAATAAAGATTGTGCATTAGGCGCTATATGCAAATTATCCGTCAAGTTAGATAAATTCCCAGATCACATTATAAAGGAAGAAAAATATAAAGGCGTGGAGAGATGGGTTATCAGATTAGACGAATTGTGTCAAGAAGGAAGGCATTACATTGATCCAGGTGAAGAGTTTTCTGAAGATGTAACAATGAAATTTAAGGAGAATGGTGTTTACCGCGCCACTGTAATATGGACGTCTGAACGAGATGACTGCATTTGTGCATCTAAAGAATTTGTGGTACTAAATAGTAATAAATCACAGGAATAATGCTAATACGCCAAATGAGCAGGAGGAAATCGTCATGAAAAAAATTTTAGGTATTAGTGGTAGTCCCAGACATAACGGTAATAGTGAAGTGGCTCTTTTTAGAGTATTGTCTAATTGTGAAAAGCATCTCCCTGTTGCTACATTCAATGTATCACAAATGAATGTTCATCTATGTGATGGTTGTTTAGCTTGCGAGGAAGTCGGCTATTGCCATCAAAAAGACGATATGGCAAGTTTACTAAAAGAAATAGAATCTGCTGATGTAATTATTATTTCAACCCCAGTGTATTTTGATGGCTTGCCTGCAATATGTAAGAATATATTAGATAGAACCAATCCATTATGTAGTCGTATTGGTGGGAAAGAGGCTTATATTTTGACATTTGGACAAGCAGACGAGACATCTTGGGAGAGAGCTTGTGTTTCTCTCGAAAACTATTTCGAAGTAATGAACATTGCTGTTATGGGGAAATATTCATTCTATGCACGTGAAAAAAATGATGTAGCGAATAATGTGGAAATATTAAAAAAGCTTGACACTATTTCAGCAAGCATTATTGAAAGATACCAAGAAGGATAACAGGTGAGTAAATTGAACGCCGATTACGAAAATCTTGTAAAAAGGACTCAAGCTATTAATCGCCGACTCAGAATAGAATTATTTAAAATATCAGAAAAATTACCAGATATTCGCAGGAAACCCTTTTTTGGACAGTTTGTCAATGGAATGGCCACTGAGAGTCTTGGGCCTTTTCCTGAGTTTATATTACCAACCCATCCATGCAGCAGAACATTACAGGGCTATTGCTCACCGTGTTTCTTTTCAAAAGTACCTATGAGCAGCCTTTCGAGAGAGGATATATACAATTCATTAGTGGTTCAAACACAATATATTATAGAGCATTTTGATGAAATTGTTATCGGCTTTCAGTCTAGAGAGGATTCTTTAAAGAACAAGTTTGATGTAACCTTTTGTTATGCTTGCAATGGATCATTATTTAGCGATGCCGAAACAACACAATCTACTCGCAAGCAGGCATTTCAAATGTTGGCGGACGAGATAGAAAAAAGAAATTTACGTCCCTTAACTTACATTGAAACTTGCGTCACAGACTATCTTGATTTCTTATCAAGTAATGAATTTGATATTATCTTCCCTTTATTAAAGAAACTAAATGCAGTAATATGTTTTGGATTTGAAAGCGCAAATGATGTTACGCGAAATTTAATATATTTGAAAAACCTCTCATTAATCGACTTTGAAAAGGCTGTTGAAATTAACACAAAACTCGGTGTACAATCAGCTGCATTTTTGTATTCGGGTTTTCATTCAATGACACAGAACGAAGTAATTAACGATGTTACAAATAGTGTGGCGTATTTGACTAGCAAGAGAGTTATGCCAATAATTATGTATCCCAATTTGCAAGAATATACTTTGCCACACTTGTTGTATCAGGCTGGGCGGTATAATCTTATTGATCCGAGGACAGCACTTAAGATTTTTGAAAATACCGATGCTATAACAAAGCGTATTGCGCAAGACAATAGGGACTTTTGGTTGATGGGTGATCTATTTGGTGGACCTCCAGCTCCACCAACTAATTTTTTTAATAATAAGCATAAGATTACCTGTAGCTGTTGTACGGAAAATATTCGGAATGCTTTACAGCAGATTAGAAAATCACATGATTCTTCCTTACTAAACTTCTGCAAAAAATCTATATCAAGTTGTGAATGTCAACTAAAATATAGAGATATGTTGATTGAAGAAGATCTAACATATGGAAGAAAGGACATAATTGAAAGGATCTCAGAAAATATAGAATTTGCCGAACAATATTGTGCCGATTATTTGAACTATATGCACAAAAAGGAGAAGGCGCAAGAATGCTAGAAATAGATATTGGAAAACTAAAAAACGAATTGCTTTGCTATGGGGTCAATTGTTCTTTAGATGTGTTGGACAATATTAGAAAAATAAACCCCTATGCAAGTATTAATAAAAGTGTACATTCAGCTTTTTTCCTTATAGACGATATTTATGTGGTAAATGTTCCGATTAATGAAAGGTATACTAAGAGTTCGCCCTATACAATTGAATTATGTTCAGAACAATTATTATTGTATAAGAACGAGCAAAAAATAGGCCCGGTGACTATTCTGCCGCCACCTCAATGGTATATGAAAGAAACTTCAAATTGTACAAAAATGTATGATGTATTAAACGTTCATAACAAAAATGTACTGGCGTTGACTCATTATATTAACTGCTACTATTCGAATTTAGGTAATCAATGTCTTTTTTGCAGCGTTAAGGGCAGCAATATTCCTCAATTATTGGATTTAGAAATTAGAAAACGGGATATTGTTGAAACACTTGTAGAAGCACTAAAGGAAAACAACCAATATACTTTAGCTTTGAGTGAAGGTGTAAAAAACGGTGATGATCGAGGAGCGGTTTATTTCTCCACAATTCTGCAAGAAATTTCAGCAAATAATATCCAAATAAAATCTTCTGTAGAATTAGCTCCTCCCTCAAATAATTCATATATTGATTTGCTTTATTCAAGTGGAGCATCCTCAATTATATTAAATATAGAGTTTTACAATGATGAACTAAGAAAATCATACTGTCCTGGCAAAAGTGAAATAAGCATTGGGCGTTATTTTGACGCTTTGAGTTATTCGGTTAAAAGATTTGGCTATGGCAATGTCGCATCTGTGCTTATAGTGGGAATCGAACCAGTAGACAATACAATTACATGTGCAAAATTATTGCTGGATATGGGCGTTTTGCCTATTATTATTCCCTTTAAGCCTTACGATAATTGTAGCCTTTCAAATATGAAGGTTACCAATCCTAAAGATCTGGATTTAGTATCAGAAAATATCCGTCAGTATTTCAGAAGTAAAACATTTAGAAATGTCTGTGAAAGTGCATGTATATCCTGTGGTGCTTGTAATGTCGATTATTTTATCAAAAGGGAAATTTCATCATGTTTAAAAGGAGTAGACTAGAGGAGTGGTATGAAGGAAAGTATCCGGAGTACGATGTTTCCGAATGTGGAATGGTGAATACAATTAGCTCTTGGTCACTACATGAAATTAGTATATTGAAAGGCATAGATGATATATTTTTTTATAGTAATTCCGAGGGCGAGAATTATTTGATTGATATGATCAGTACTATATACGCATGTAAGAAGGAAAATGTACTGGTAACAAATGGTGCATCAGAAGCTTTATTCATTGTTTTGTTAGCTTTGTGTGATGACAAATCGAAAGTTATTTGTCAATTTCCCTATTATAACGATTTACAGCCTCTTCTAAAAAAAATCGGATGTAGTATAAGCCGTTTTGAATTAGATCAAAACTCACAATTTAGTTTTATATTTGAAAGGTTTAAAAATTCACTTGAGTGTGCCAATATTGCAATACTAAATTTTCCAAACAACCCAACAGGTAGTGAATTAAAGGACGGTGATTACGCTAATATAATAAGTTATTCTGAAAAATTTCATAAGCACATTATTTTTGATGAGGTAACAGCACTATCTGAAAATAAAACATATATTGAAAAAAACATACACTATCATTTGGATAATTGTGTCTGTATTAACAGTATGTCAAAAGCATATGGGGTTCCTGGGATTAGGGTTGGATGGATTGTGGCGAATGAGCAGATTATAAGAGAGTGCCAAGCGATAAAAGAATTGATATCAGTTTGTACCCCTCCTCTATTACAAAAAATAGCATTTGAAATACTTAAACACAGAGATATAGTCATTAGAAATAATCAGGGAATTGTACTCCAAAATATTAATTCTTTATTGCAACATCATGATTGTTTTAATTCCTTTTTTACTATAAATCGAATCCCGGAGAATTGTTCATGCTGTCTTGTAAAAATTCCAAATGCAATTGATGATTATGATTTTTGTTCAAAAGTGTATGATACTTGCAACATTTTAATTACGCCAGGAAAATGTTTTGATTTAAACGGTTACTTTCGACTTGGATTAGGGATTAATCCAAATTCTTTTGATATTGCAATGAGTAGGCTAAATACCTTTATTCGTCATTATTTTAATTGATACTTTTAAAACTGAACAAATTATTATCCTTAATTAAAACTTCAGAAATTCTGCAAACCATTTGTGCCGCAAGAATTTGTGAGTGCATCTTTTTTGTCAACGCAAGACAGAAAAAGAGGTCAAAAAAGATTTTTGGTGAAAAAACCGAGAGATTTCAAGACCTCAGAGGCCCTTGGATAGTGAAAATCCAAGGGCCTCAAAAT
>CATJTQ010000073.1 GCA_949743325.1 uncultured Lachnospiraceae bacterium | reverse complement strand
TCTTAAGGATGCTACATTAGTACTTAAAGCAGCTCTTAATATTGAACAGCTTGAAGAACAGGCCAAACTTAATGCTGATATAAATAAGAATGGAGAAATTGATCTTCAAGATGCAACATCAGTATTAAAGTTAGCTCTCAATATAAAATAATAAATAGGTAATTTTTAATATTTTTTATTTGTATGTAGATTGTATAAAATTTACAAATATATTTGTTTTATACACAAGATAATTTTTATTAAAAATGTATTAAACCCAATCTTTGGAGCTGTCGCATTAACGATTAAAAAATCGTAAAGCGGCAGCTTCCTTTTTTTCTATATTTACTCTGTTCGTTTCGAAAAGCTGTTTCAATATAAAAAATGCCATACTTTAACACACCTCAACAATAGGCCTTAAAAAATTTTAAGTTTTCTTATTTTATACACTTTTCTAAAGAAATAAATGCTTTCCTGTTTTAATGCATACATTTTTTGCGTAACCGTTTTACATGTTTCATTTTTACAGTATCGCCACGAACGTTCCCAATCTCATAAAGCTGCTCACATTCCACAATGAAGTCATCGATTTTTATTAACAGTTTCCCTAATTTTTTTACTGTTTTTTTCAATACAAACATATATTTATTGGTGCCCTCTTCGATTTTAGTGCCATAAATAAAAATCGTTTCTCCTGAAATTGCTCGAGGATCATAAAGAAGATTGAACATATAAGTGAGATGAATAATATCTATTCATGTAGAAGTACAAAACAATCTTCAAGAAAGTTCTTGGCAAAACTATATTTATTCTTTCATAAGTGGAATATAAGTTAGTCAAATCCATTACATACACAAACTGACTCAGTAACCACACAAAATCATTTACTGAGATGATTGTTTCTAACTTAAAGTAGATTTTAGTTGATATCCTTCCTCATTCAAATTATAATTCTTGTGTAATGATATAAGGACTTGCAAACTTATATTTTACATCAACAGTCGGACTTATCTAAGTTTGACTATGTTTTTTTCACAGAAAAAAGCTGTGTACTAATTTATTAGTACAACAGCACCTTTATCGTTAAGTATAGGGTATGTCTATATTGTGCAAAAAACTCCACTAACATAATCAAATTACTTATACTAAAAACAAGTGAACATTGTAAAGGCAGAAATTTATACAAAATATATTCATATGAAAATAAAAACATCACCATAATCTGTTTAGTAGAAAATTCTTAATTATTATACTTGTAATAACTATAATGTTGAAAAGTTTTTAGAATACTTGAATGCAGGTAGTGTGACGTTATAAGGAATACTTTAACAAAACATGCATAATAAACGCTATTGTAATAATTGCGGCAGTTAGTGCTACAACTAAATAAAAATAAATATATTTTAAATTTCAGTAATCCTTTTTGTATCTCATACAATAAAATCACCTGCTATGCGGGTGGTTCCCCGTCCGGCTTTAGCCTTAGACTAAAAAACCTCCTATGTTATAATAAGCGTGAGTCTCAAACCGCACTACAAAACAAAGGAGGTATCCAAAATGGATAAGAATACTTTATCACATACAATGTGGGAATGCAAATCCCACATTGTATTTGCACCAAAATACAGAAGGCAGATTATATATGGAGCGATTAAAGCTGATGTGGCAAATATCTTAAGTACATTATGCAAAAGAAAAGGTGTGGAGATAATAGAAGCAGAATGTTGAAAAGATCATGTACATATGCTTGTGAGAATACCACCAAGTATATCATCAATTATGGGATTTTTGAAAGGAAAAAGTTCGCTAATGATTTTTGATAGGCATGCCAATTTAAAATATAAGTATGGCAATCGAAAATTTTGGTGTAGGGGATATTATGTAGATACATGCAGAAAAATGCAAAGAAAATAGAAGAATATATAAAGGATCAACTAATGGACGAATAAGCATATGATCAGTTAAGTTTAAAGGAATTCATTGACCTGTTTACGGGTGAACCAGTAGACAAAGGCAGAAAATAAGGAGTCCTTTAAAGGCTAGCCAGAGAAGGTGGTGCAGTTAATGTTTTTATTTTCGAGGGATCTTTGAGGTCCAAACCGGCAAATGTCCCATATAGGGACAGAACAAACCGCCAGCTAAACTGGTGGTTTGTTCTGATTTTTATAAAATATTATTTAAATTATAAATAAATATTTATAATTTAATATTGAGAGCTAACTTTAATACTGATGTTGCATCTTGAATATCTATTTCTCCATTCTTATTTATATCAGCATTAAGTTTGGCCTGTTCTTCAAGCTGTTCAATATTAAGAGCTGCTTTAAGTACTAATGTAGCATCCTTAAGA
>CATJTQ010000072.1 GCA_949743325.1 uncultured Lachnospiraceae bacterium | reverse complement strand
GATTTTTAGGCTCGAAATCTTAAAATACGGATCTCCCATAAAAATCGCGGTTTTTCACACCTGATCTTCTGCGGGAGTTTCGTATTTTTTCTTTTCTATTTGTATTTTGGGGCGCAAAAGACCCTCAAATGTATTTTTGAATACATTCTTTTTCTAAGCAGCCTTTTCTTCAGTTTTTCCTTCAAATTTTTTAAGTTCATCATGAAGAAAACGGTGGTATTTATTTATATTTCTTCCAATCGCATACAGCATGAATTCCTTATATACTTTTTCTGATGTTCGGTAGTTGAACCGGCGAAAACCATCATTTTCTTTGATATCTCCAAAATGTCCTTCTGTCTGTATTGAACGGATCTGTCGATTTAGTATTCCTTTCTCACTTTGGATGTTTGCATGAGATTCTTCTTTCAAGGTTTCCCATTGCTCATTGATCTTCATGACTTTATTTTTCTCAACATCTTTTTCAGCATTATATTTATAAAGACATTTAGCTTTGTGCTCACACCCTCTGCAGTCTGCACATCCATACACCTCAAAAGTCTGTGTATAACCTGCCTGTTCTTTGGTTTCTGTACGGATATGATGTAATTCTCTTCCGTCATGACAAATATAATACAATTCATCCTCAAACACCTGCGTTTTCATGTTATAATACTTTCCTATTTCTTCTGTATAAGCACGTGTTTTACGTTTTTCATGTTCCTGCAGTTTGATGTAACTGGAGATTTTATTTTCCTTTAAATACATGAGATTTTTTTCACTGCAATAGCCGCTGTCTGCTGTTACGTCTTCCAATATTTCTCCAAACGCATCTTTATGCTTTTCTAAAACAGGAATCAATGTATTATAATCTGTCCTCTCTTTGCTTACATATGTATGGACTATAAAATAATTCTCTACTGCAATCTGAACATTATATGCCGCTTTTAACTGTCCGTTCTTCATATGGTCATCCTTCATCCGCATAAAGGTGGCTTCCAGGTCTGTTTTTGAATAACTGTTCCGGTCTGTTCCCATGATCTCAAAACATTCTTTGTATTCCATTAGACGTTCGCCGCAGGCTTCTAATTCTTCATAAAGCTGCTGAATCTGTGGTTTTCTCTTCCCTTTCCCATAAACAAACTCAATCTGTTCCTGCTCTGCGATCTGTGTCAGATTTTTCTGGACTTTCAGGATCTCCAACGGAGAACAGTTATCGATCTCGATGATTGTAATCTAATTCCTCCATCACTTTTTTCAGGGTATAGACTGGATCGCCGTCAGATAAACACAATTCAAAGAAACTAAAGTTAATTATCTGTTGCCCTAATTCAAAAAATTCGTTATAATAACCTTGTTTTAGCATAGTTCCATTATAACATGTAACGGAGAAGAGATGGTTGTCGTTAGCCATCTTTTTCTCTTTTTACGGTAAAGTTTCAGGGGCAGGGGTGATTCATATGAATCACACCTGCCCCTGTGCAGAGCTCTCTATTTCCCGATAGCCCCTTTTTCTGTACGACGGCATGCCCGTCATACAGAAAAAACCAGCCTGTCCTCCAATCGGACACAGCTGGTTTCATCATAACGCCGGATCTATCCGGCCATTTTTCTTGTTTGCCGCCGTTTTTCTGCATCTG
>CATJTQ010000071.1 GCA_949743325.1 uncultured Lachnospiraceae bacterium | reverse complement strand
TATTAAACCTTGCTTTCTTTGACATTTTGGTCATAATATGATAATATTATTTAAATAAGGTAATAGAGACAAAATGTATTGAAAGGATGTACTGAAGAATGCCTGTTACACAGTTTTTAGAGAGAAATGCCAAACTCTATGGGGGTGAAGTCGCATTAGTTGAGCTTAATCCTGAAATGAGTGATAAGAGAAGAATGACATGGAAGGAATATGAGCTTATTCAGCCAACGTCCTCTGTGGCATACAGAAGAGAAATTACTTGGGGAGTATTAGATGAGAAGGCAAACCGTTTTGCTAATTTACTTCTGTCGAGGGGAGTAAAAAAGGGCGATAAAGTTGCAATAATTATGTATAATTGTCTGGAGTGGCTGCCAATATATTTTGGAGTGTTAAAGACAGGAGCTATTGCAGTACCTTTTAACTTCCGTTATTCAGCAGATGAAATTTTATATTGTGCAAAACTTGCACAAGTAGATATGGTAGTATTTGGAGAAGAATTTATAGGACGAATAGAATCTATAGCAGATAAATTAAGCAAGGGCAGACTTTTAATATTTGTCGGCGATGGCTGTCCTTCTTTCGCGGAGAGCTACAGAGAATTAGTTGCAGACTGTTCAAGTCAGTCACCATGTATTGTACTTTCTGATGATGATTATGGAGCAATATATTTTTCATCAGGTACAACGGGTTTTCCGAAAGCAATATTACATAAACATCAGAGTCTTATGCAGGCTGCGGAGATGGAACAGATGCATCATAAGACAAGCAGAGAGGATACCTTTTTATGTATTCCGCCTCTATATCATACTGGAGCTAAAATGCATTGGATGGGTAGCTTAGTGGCTGGTAGCAAAGCTATTTTATTAAAGGGTACAAAGCCGGAACAAATACTTAGCGCAGTATCTGAGGAAGGATGTACAATTGTATGGCTTCTTGTGCCATGGGCACAAGACATTTTGGATGCTCTTGATAGCGGAGCATTAAATCTTAATAATTACGATATTGCTCAGTGGAGGCTTATGCATATTGGTGCGCAGCCTGTTCCACCGTCGCTTATTAAGAGATGGAAAAAATATTTTCCTGAGCATCAGTATGATACGAATTATGGTTTGTCAGAATCAACAGGTCCCGGATGCGTTCATCTTGGAATGGAAAATATACATAAAGTTGGCGCAATTGGCGTGCCGGGATTTAGATGGAAATGTAAGATTGTCGATGAAGAAGGAGTTCAGGTCCAGCAGGGAGAAGTCGGTGAGCTTTGTGTAAAAGGACCAGGAGTTATGACATGTTATTATAATGATGATGAGGCTACAAAAGAAGTTTTAAAAGGCGGTTGGTTGTATACTGGCGATATGGCAATGCAGGATGAGGATGGATTTTATTTTCTTGTGGATCGTAAAAAAGACGTAATTGTAAGCGGAGGAGAAAATATTTATCCAGTACAGATAGAAGATTTTATTCGCGCACATGAAAAGGTTAAAGATGTAGCTGTAATAGGTATGCCGGATAAGAGATTGGGAGAAAAGACGGCTGCCATTATTGAGATTAAGGATGGTATGGAGTGCACTGAAGAAGAAATTGCATCGTTTTGTGAAGGAATGCCAAGATATAAAAGACCAAAAGAAATTATTTTTGCAGATATTCCTAGGAATGCTACAGGAAAGATTGAGAAACCTAGTCTTAGAAAGCGTTATGGTGTAGATAATCTTGTGGCTAAAGAAAATATGGCATAATTTAGAACTTGGGAGATTTTTAACATGACTGAAAAAAGAGAAGATGCAATTAAAATGTATGAGAGTATTTTAAAACTGCAGACAGTTGAGGAGTGTGAGAAATTTTTTGATGATCTATGTACTCCTACGGAACTGAATTCTCTTATACAGAGGCATGAAGTGGCAACTTTACTGTTAGACAATAAAATATATACAGAAATTATGGAACAGACAAATGCAAGTACAGCTACTATAAGCAGAGTAAAAAGAATGCTTAATCAGGGAACAGGCTGTCTTGCTAAAATAATCGGAGATAAATAGGAGGCACATATGAGACAGTTAATGTTAGGTAATAAAGCAATTGCCAGAGGTCTGTATGAGGCTGGGTGTGAGATAGTTTCCAGTTATCCTGGTACGCCTAGCACAGAAATTACTGAGGAGACAGCAAAATATAGTGAAATATACTGCGAGTGGGCTCCAAATGAAAAAGTAGCTTTGGAGACGGCTCATGGAGCGTCGCTTGGAGGAAAAAGAAGTGCATGTGCGATGAAGCATGTTGGATTAAATGTGGCAGCAGATCCGCTGTTTACCATTTCATATCAGGGAGTGTGCGCAGGGCTGGTTGTGTTTGTCGCAGACGATCCAGGTATGCATTCATCACAAAATGAACAAGATTCAAGACATTATGCAATAGCATCAAAAGTCCCGATGTTGGAACCTTCTGATTCTGAGGAGGCAAAAGAATTTACTAAATTGGCGTTTGAGTTGTCAGAAAAATATAATACGCCGGTTTTTGTAAAGATGTGTACAAGAATTGCACATTCACAGAGTATTGTCAACACATCTGACAGAGTACCATTTGAGCAGATTCCTTATAAGAAAGATACTACAAGAGTAATGATGACAGTTAACTCCAGAAACGCCCATGTGCGTGTGGAAGAGCGAACTAAGCAGTTAATTGAGTGGTCTGAGACAGCGCAGATAAACAGAGTGGAGATGGCAGATAAATCATTAGGTATTATTACTTCTTCTACATCGTATCAATATGCAAGGGAAGTTTTTGGAGATGAGGCAAGTATTTTAAAGCTTGGAATGATTTATCCGCTGCCGGAGAAACTATTAAAAGATTTTGCAGCAAAAGTTGACAAAGTAATTGTTATAGAAGAGTTAGATCCTATTATTGAGAATCACTGTTTGCAACTGGGAATTAACGTTAGTGGAAAAGATAAATTTCCAATTGTAGGAGAATTTTCACAGGGATTGATTAGAGCTTGCATGAAGATGGATGTTACTCAGGGAGTTTCATTGGAAGATACAATTCCTAACAGACCACCAGTCATGTGTGCGGGATGTCCTCACCGTGGAATCTTTTATACATTAAAGAAAAACAATTGCATGGTATACGGAGATATAGGATGTTATACATTAGGTGCGGTTGCACCGTTAAATGCTATGGATTTAAATGTATGTATGGGAGCTTCATGTTCAGGGCTTCATGGATTTAATAAGGCTATGGGTGAAGCAGGAGAGAAGAACAGTGTAGGTGTGATTGGTGATTCTACATTTGCACATTCGGGAATAACAGGTCTTACTAATATTGCTTACAATCAAAGTAATTCAACTGTCATTGTGCTTGATAATTCAATTACAGGTATGACAGGACATCAGCAAAATCCCACAACAGGGTTTAATCTGCGCGGGGAACCTGCCGGAAGTATTGATTTGGAAGCACTCTGCAAAGCGTTGGGAATCAATAGAGTTAAGGTAGTTGATCCATATGATTTGGTTCAGGTTGATAAAGTGTTAAAGGAAGAACTGAATGCTGATGAACCTTCAGTAATAATAAGCCGACGTCCTTGTGTAATGATTAAAGGAACTAAACATAATCCTCCGCTAAAGGTTGATATTGATAAGTGCAAAGGATGTAAAGCATGTATGAAGATCGGCTGTCCGGCCATTTCTGTCCGTGATGGAAAAGCAGTTATTGACAGTACACTTTGTATAGGCTGCAGCGTATGTACACAGATGTGTAAATTTGATGCGCTGAAGGAACAGTAGGAGGTAGCAATATGGAGACAAAAAACATTATGATTGTCGGAGTTGGCGGTCAGGGAACATTACTTGCCAGTAAATTGTTAGGTTATGTTTTGATGGAGAATGGATATGATGTTAAAGTATCAGAAGTGCATGGTATGAGCCAGAGAGGCGGAAGTGTTGTTACATATGTACGTTTTGGTGATAAAGTTTATTCTCCGGTTATTGATAAAGGTGAGGCCGATTACATACTCTCTTTTGAGAAATTGGAAGCGGCAAGATGGCTCTCTTATTTGAAGTCAGATGGACAGATGATAATAAATACTCAGGAGATAGAGCCAATGCCTGTAATTATAGGTGCAGCTGAATATCCTTCATATCTTGTTGAGAAAATGAAAAATAAAGGCGCTAAGGTAGATGCGGTAGATTTTCTGTCTATAGCAGAAGAAGCCGGTTCTGCAAAAGCAGTAAATATTGCGCTTCTTGGACGTCTATCAAAATATTTTACAGAAATCTCAGAGGAAAGCTGGCAAAAAGCGATAGAAGTGTGTGTTCCGGATAAATATTTAGAATTAAATAAAAAAGCTTTTGAGTTGGGCAAGAATGGAAAGTAAAACATGAAAAAATTTTACATTAAATATATGAGGTAATAGGTATGCAGCAAAGGTAAATGCGCAATACTTATTTCTTGTATATTGAGTATATTGGGGCAGTTTAGTCTGCCCCATTTGTTGTTATTATTTAATCTCTGATATTGTTTTCAGGAATATTAAGCATTAAAGATAAACAAAACACTCCTTTTTCTTGATTTATCTGAAAAATTCCATCATATTTTGACGCAATCTGTTTAATGGATTCAATTCCTACTCCTGAGCCGCTATGTTTAGATGACAGATAATTTCCATTTTTGTCAAGAATTATTTTTCCTTCATATGTGTTGTCAACTGTAAATAATAATGTGTTATTGTTTACTTTACCGCATATTTTAATCCAGCGGCTGCCACAGCTTTTATTGGAACAGGCCTCGATTGCGTTTTCTAATATATTTCCGATAAGGACAGTTAAGTCGTATTCGGCAATATTTATTTTTTCTGGTATATCGATATGTATTTCTATTTCTATGTTATTATTTTTCGCTTGTTGCAAAAAATATAATAGTAAAAGATTTACTGTAATATTTTGACATAAAATTACTGAATTGTCATCAGGAATTGAGCTGTTATAATTTTCTAAATAGTCTGACAGTTTATCTAATTCTCCTTGCTGAAGATAGCTGTTAATAATTGTCATATGATGGCGCAGGTCATGTTTTGCGCGGCGCGTCTCAGCAATACGATCTTTTAAATTTTCATATTGTATGTTTTGTAATACAAGAATATTATTTTTAGTCTCTAACGAATAGTTTTTGTCATATTCGTTAATTAGACATACAACCGTATGATATATAAAAAATGCACCGAGATTCATAATAAGCAGGAAAATAGTATTTTTAATTTGTAGCGCAATCTCTACGCTGCTGTTTGTTGTGTTATATAGATGATAGAACCACATAACATAAAATGTAGAAGGGATCATCCATAGATATTTCCAGGCTGAGCGAATGTGTTCTTTTTCAATAGCATTTGTATATGTTTTTTTTATGTAGAAAAATAGAGGAATTAAAATAAGCAGCTGTATTGTAAATGTTACAACGCAATACGACCATTGGTAAGTTTCAGCTGCAAGTTCCGGAAATATCTGTCCTTCAATACATTTTGAACTTACTGTTATAAAATTTGCTATATTGGACAGCATCAGCAGTGTGAATATTGTTTTTCCAAAGCTTGCTTTTACAGCCAATAAATAGAATGTTAAATAAATTCCTGTACTTATTATATTGATTATAATTTTATTTGAATGAGGTATTAGCGATGCCCAAAGCCCACAGCCTATTTGCAGAAAGGTTATAATAATTACCAATATTATAAGAACAGGTTTTGAGAACCGAAAATTATGTCTGAACGGGTATAGTGCTGAAGTAAGGTATGGCAAAAAATTAAGCATAGCATAACATATAATTGCTGCAATTTGAGATGTAGAATGCATTATCAGTACACCTCCGTTCTCATCTTTTCAAAAAGAAACTTAGTATATTGTTCTCGTACTTCTTTTTTTCTTCTGCGGCTTATAGGAATATTTTTTCCATTGCTCATAGTAAACGTATCACAGTTGTGTTTGATGACGGCATGGAAATTGACAACAATGCCTCTATAACAGCTGTAGAAATATGAATATTTACATAATATATTTTCAAGTTCATTTTGTGAAATTCTGGTCTGAATATTCTCTCCCTGCTTTGTATGTATTGTTACAATATGATTGAAGTATTCAGTGTAAATAATATTGTGTAAAATAATTTTTTGTCTGTCAGGCAAAGTAAGTGACTGCGTTTTATTATTATTTTGCATATTGATACGATCAAACATTGATGCAATATTTTTGTCGTTCAAAGGTTTCTGTATATAATAATCTGCACATACTTCGTAGCTTTCACTGGCAAATTCATTGCTTGTGCTGCAGAATACAATACTGACATTTTTATCAGTTTTTCTTATTTTACGTGCAATATCAACACCCGATAAATCCATATAGATATCAAGTATAATAATGTTATAACTGTCAGTTTTCCATTGACTCATAAAGTCATTTCCATTGTTAAATTTATCTATATTTACTGAGTTAATATCTGAGAGACCGTTGGCTGAGTCAGACAAATATTTTTTTATCATATAAGATATATGTTTGAGTTCAGTAATATCATCATCTACAAGTGCTATATTCATAGGATTCCTCCAAATATGATTTATAAATTAATGATATTGAAGAACTTATAAGTTGTCAATTATTTTTTCCTGCCATTAGAGTTAAAAAATGACCGCTTGAGTTAACTTTATTGAAATCCCCTTGTGATTTGGGTATACTTTGATAAACAGCGAAGCTGTTTACCCGCCCCCGAAGGGGCATGAATTACGGTATGCCCTTTGGGTATACTTTGATAAACAGCGAAGGGAGAATTATAATTATGAAAAGTAGTATAAATAGAAGGATAAATTATTTTCTTGTACTTCTTATGCTGACATCAGCGTTTTCATCGGCTAGTTTTTCACTGAATGTTTTTGCACAGAGTGAAATTCAGAAATTGTCTAAAGCTAAAAATGGAAAGTCTTTAGAATTGCAAGATTTTTCTTTAGACAATGTTACATTTGAGACAACAGATGATTATGTACATAATATATATGCAAACGGTATGCCATTAATTGTGGAGGCTTGTGAGTCCAATGTAAGTTATTCTAAGTTATATGTTGATTTAAACGGTAACGGCGTAGGAGATGATATTGAGGAGATAACTGATTTTAAGGGTGACGGCACAATTAATGGAGGAGGTATATATTATTCTGATATATACGGAGGATACTTTCTTCATAATTCTTCTGTTTATGGCGGGGCCAAAGACGGCGCAGAAGAGTATGATACAAAATTATCAATCGTAGGGAAGAGCGAAGGAGAAAGCAGTAACTGTACAGTTAATTTAGTTTTTGGGGGTAATGCGGACGGAACTTTAGCTGGCAACACATGTGTAAATATATATGGCGGAAATATTAATTGGCTGTTTGGAGGAGGGAGAGCAGGCACGATAAATGGAAATACAGAGGTTAACATTACAGGCGGCCGTATAATAAAAAACATTTACGGAGGAAGTTGTTTTGGAAATATAAATGGAAACACAAATGTTGAGGTATCGTCTGAAGTTGCCAGTGTTTTTGGAGGTAATGAAAATTATGGAAAAATATGCGGAGATACTAATATTATTTTCGCTGATGGTGCTAAAGTAAACGGATGGGTATACGGCGGCGGCGCAGGATATAATAACAGCATTATTACTGAAATTGAAGGAAGTACTAATATAACGGTAAATGGAGGAATATTTTATCATAATATTTACGGAGGCGGAGCTTGGCGGGGTTCAAGAGCAATCAACAGTAATATTGTGATAAATAATGGTGATATCAGCGAAAGTACAGTGTACGGAGGCGGAGAAGAATCGTCTGAAGTAACCGGAAAGGCTGATATTGTAATTAATGGCGGATCTGTATATATGGTATGCGCAACAGGAGCAGGTTTTAACGGTACAGACGCAGTTGTAGAAAATGCGCAAATACATTTAAACGGCGGTGTTGTTAATAATTTCTATGCGTTGTCTCCTGAAAGTTCACAAAGCGTATTAAATGGTGATTTGACATTAGATATAAAAGGAGAAACGCTGTCCAATACTTTTATTTTTCTAGGACATAGTGAAAATCACAGCAGCATTAAAAACGTCTCTATTTTAGTGCAGAATGTTAAGGTTTCATATATAAATCTAAAATCGCCGGTTGACGAGAGCTTGTCTGTAACATTTGATAATGCGGACTGTAAGGATTTTTATATAGCGGAGGACGTGCTTGCAAATACAAAACAGTCAAGTATGTTATATAATAATTGTGGTTCATCAGACAAAAAGTGGGGTTCATATGATGCGTTACAAAATTTCTCAGGTCTTACGGGCGCGGAGAATCCTGTTATGTCATGCAATAGTTGGAATAACAATAGTTTTAATAATATTACGATCAGAGATAGCTATGTTAATTTTGTAGATTGTTCAACATGGAATAATGATAAAGGACTTAGGAGCTGTACAGATAAGCTTATATTAGACGGCGGCGCTCTGCGTGTTGTGGGTCTTCAAAAATCTTATATGCCTGATACTGTTTTTAATAATAATCCGTTGCTGATACGTACTTCCTCAAAAGAGGCAATTTCATTTGATCATGTTGAAATTCAGGGAAAAGCCCGATTACAATGGTATTCTGTCAAAGGAGAACCTTTGTCAGAAGTTTGCGGTGCCGGCATTGTTGAGACAGAGGATGAGGTTTCTGCAGAAGTTTTTTGTGCTGCTCAGGAAGGATATGGTCTTAAAAATGATTCTATTTCTATATTTAATAGTGACAATGTTTTATTGTGGAGAGGAAAAACGTGGATAATTGATAGTGAAGAAAATATTTGTACATGCGCTTTGTATACTTCTACTTTGAGTAAGCTTTTTTACTTGCTGCCTGAAGGAGATTCTGAGGCGGAATTTGTTTTGCAGGATGCAGCAGTCAGTGATCCGAACTATGTAAACAGCTGCGAGATGGTGGAACATAAGGGGACGGTTCCAACGGTAAGATTCTCTGTTATTGATGAGGATACGACTGCTGAAAATGCAAGAATAGAGGGAGATAAGCTTAGAGTAAGCAGCTGCGGTAAAGTTGCGGTAAAAGTTGACCGTAAATTAAATGGAATAGAACACAGTTATTCACAGATTGTCAGTATAATTAAAGCACCGACGAATGAGCGTTATCAGTTCGTAGAGGGAGAGACTAAAGATTTGATTTTTGATTTTTCTGGTGCAGACGCATATTATTTTAGAGTATTTAATTCTACAGAATCCCAGCGTGTTGAAATTACGGATTTATGTACATCAAAAGAAGGAGATAATACATATCAATTTTGTCTGCCTAAATCTTATATTGAAAGTCTTGGTCTGGGCGAATATAAATTTCATTCAGAATTATGGCTGAGAGACGGCGGTATATATGTATATGATTTTTATATTAATATACACCTTCCAAAAGAGGTGACAAATCCCGCTGTTGAGATATTGGCAGATGAATTACATTATGACGGTAAAGAAAAGACACCCGAGATTATTGTTAGAGACGGGGATATTGTAATATCGTCAGATGAATATTCCGTAAAATATGAAAATAATATAAATACCGGCACTGCAAGTATAATAATAACTGATATGCCGGGAGGCCGGTATATTGTAAATGGAAAGGCAGAATTTGAAATAGTGAATAATTATAATCCTGTAAACGGCAAAGATTATGTTGCTACAGCGATGAATAAAAACGGCTGGATAAATTCAGATTTTGTTATAAATGCTCAGAACGGATATCAGCTGTCAACCGGAAATACGTTAGAAGATACGTGGGTGCAGAGTCTGAAAAAAACTGAGGATATAGACGACGGTTCTGTAACGTTTTATGTTAAAAATATGGTGACAGGTGAAATTTCTTTGGCAGTTACGGAAAAATATAAGATTGATTGTAACAGCCCTGAAAATTTTGATATTAATTTTAACGGAAAATCAGTTTTAAGAGCTATAGATGCTCCTTGTACTGAGATTTTATTTTGCGACGCTGTTGATGTAACAGTAAGCGCGGACGATACTTTGAGCGGAGTTGACAGTATTAAATATTATAAGTCAGAAAATGTTCTTTCTAAAGAGGAAGTGAGTACAATTGATAATTGGACTGACGGAAACTCCCTGTGTCTTTTGCCTTTAGACGATAAGAGTTATATAATCTATGTAAAAGTTACAGATAAAGCAGGAAACAGCATATATTTTTCTACTAATGCAGCTGAGTTCGATATATCTGCTCCGGTTATTTCAGGCATTAAAGAAGGAAGTACTTACTATACTACACAGTTTGTAACTGTAGAAGATAAAAATTTGGCTGAGGTAACAGTCGATGGGAAATTAGTTACAGGAGACGTAATTATTACAGGTAATGTCGATAAAAATTATGTTATTAAAGCAGTTGATTCAGCAGGTAATGAGAGCATTGTTACTGTGATAATGAAGCCAATAAGCAGTATCCAAAGTTTAATTGACGGTATAACAGAGGAAAATGTTAAAGCTTCAGATAAAGAGGTTATAGAGAGTGTTATGCCGGACGGTTTAGATCAATTTGCTACAGAGGAAGAGAAGGCTGCTCTTAAATTGATAGAAGAGAAAGTTAATATTCTTTTTGAAAAGATTGAAAAAGTCACTTCTGCAGTAAATTCAGAGATAATAAGATCCGTAGAAAATATTACAGAAGATAATGTTAAAATTTCTGATAGGTTATCATTGGAGGCTGCAAAATCTGAGCTGAAAAAGGCGCTTATTGATTATGCAAACAATTATACAGATGAAGAGATACAAACAATAGAGAACTCTATAAATAGAATTACTAAAGCGTTAGAAAAGCTGGATGAAATTCCTTATGAGCCTGTTAAATATAATATAATTGAAGGCGATGGAAGCGTGTGGGAATATGGTCAGGAAAAGATGCTTGTATTTAAAGCAAACGGTGAAGCAGATAGAGTTACCGGTATTGAGATTGACGGAAAATTATTGGCTTCTGACTGTTATATCATCGAACGTGGAAGCACAGTAATAAAAATTAAAGAAATCTATTTAAATTCATTGTCAGTTGGGAAGCATAAATTGATTATACACTATATTGACGGTGATGCAGACGCAGAGTTCGAGATTAAGAGAGGACCGGAACATTCAAAACAGCCGCAGGAGTCAAGTAAACCAGAAGAATCAAAAAAACCGGATGAAACGGGGAGACCGATAGAAACAGGTAAGCCGGATGAAACGTTAAGACCGGAAGAATCAAAAAGACCAGATCAGACAAATAAACCGAAAGAATCAAGTAAACCTCAGGTTACAAATGCTTCTGAAGCATTAAATAAACCTGAAACATCAATAACTCCCGGATTGTCAGCTGATTTAGGAAGTGACGATACAAATGATTCTTCAGCACAGAATACAAATGCTTTATTTAATAAACATGATATAACTAGTAAGTCTGCTGCAAATAATATTAAGAATTCTCCAAAAACAGGAGATGAAAGCAATATGTTATTTTGGGTTTCTGTGATGATTTGTTCAGCTGTCGGTTTGTCTGGTATGATGTATTCAATTATAAAAAATGATAAACAGAGTGTTAAATAAAATATAAAGAAATAACATGGGAATCTGATGTAGAAAATATAATGTATTAGTTTCTGCAGTAGATTCCTTATCTATTTATAAGAAATTTTTATTTTGAATTTATTATCTGCTTGATCGGTCATTATTTGCGTGATTGATTTGCCTTCATGTTCTATGGTGGTTACAGCATGTCTCGCGGCAATGCCAATATCAATTTTATTTAATTTATTTTTGAGGATTATACGGCTGATTCCTTTTCCGGCGTCTTCAATAATTAGCTTTTCCGATTCAAATGTAAGTTTCCATGGTTGAGAATTCATTGAAGAAGGTGCAAGACGTACAGCCTGTACGATATTGTTGTCAGATGTGCATATTTCGTTAACTGGCCTGCGTTTAAAATCATCTGCTGATTTTCTAAATGGTTCAGTTGTTTCTCCTAAGGCGAGGGCAATACAAAATTTCTCGTTTTTTTCTTTTGGCTTTGCATTCATAAACCATCCGCTGCCAAGACCAAGACTCTGAATATATAAATCTGCCATTTGCATTACATATCCGGCGTTTGCATAAGATTCAAAGCTATTTTCACAGAAGCTTAGCAGGTAATGGGATGCTCCTTGGTTGGCTGACATATTTTCTGCCGCTACAATTTCCAAGCTGACATGTTGTCCGCTGATTTGGTCTGCTTGTTGAATATATTCAGCTATATTTTTTAATGTTGTTTCACTGAGCGGTGTTCCTGTAAAACGGCGAACTTGTCTTCGTGTAAAAATGGTATCATATAGTGTCATTTTAATTTCTCCTGTATAAAAAATTGTTTTTAAAAAAGTAAATTGAAAATTTACGGTGCTTATTTAAATCATTATATTATACTTATGTGTCTAATATATGAAATTTTTAAATTGTATCGGCGTCAAATATTTAAGGGAAAACATTAACATTTATTAATTATTGAGATTAAGCGGGCGGGGAAAAAAGAAAATAAATAGATTGAGGAAAAACGGTGTTTGGTATATAATAAGAGTTAGTGTAAAATGAGTAATATAATGTAGAATAATATATGTTGTAACGATAAAGACGAGGTGATCTAAATGACAATGGATGAATTAAAGCCAAATCAGAGCGCATATATAAGCTCTGTGGGCGGCGACGGTGCACTTAGGCATCACTTGCTGGATATGGGACTTACACCGAGGACAGAAGTTACACTTCAAAAAATTGCACCGATGGGAGATCCAATACAGATTGAAGTTAGAGGTTATGAATTAACCCTGCGTCTTGATGAGGCGAAAAAAATTACAATAGAACATATTCACTCGAAAGAGTCTATACCTCATACAGAGAGAAGAAAACCGACAGTGGAACATCCAGGAGTTGGAGAACTTGGCAGAGCCCAAAATTATCATGTACATGACGCAAAAAATTCTATTCCTGAAGGACAGAAAATTACTTTTGCGCTGGTGGGTAATCAAAATTGTGGTAAAACTACGCTGTTTAACCAGCTTACCGGTTCTAATCAGCATGTTGGAAATTTTCCGGGAGTGACAGTTGATCGAAAAGACGGTGTAATTCGTAATCATTCTAATGCTGTAGTAACTGATTTGCCAGGAATTTATTCTCTATCGCCGTATTCAAGCGAGGAAGTTGTAACAAGAGATTTTCTGATTAACACCCATCCTGATGGTATTATAAATATTGTAGATGCCACTAATATGGAAAGGAATCTGTATCTTACAATGCAGATTATGGAGCTGGGCATTCCGGTAGTATTAGCGCTGAATATGATGGATGAAGTCAGGGCAAATGGCGGTTCTGTCAGAGTAAATGAATTGGAGAAAATTCTTGGTATTCCTGTTGTACCTATCTCTGCGGCAAAAAATGAGGGTATTGAAGAGTTGATAGATCATGCAATTCATGTGGCAAAATATAGAGAAATCCCCGGACGGATTGATTTTTGCCAAGACAGCAATGATGAGCATGATCCTGTCGGTGCAGTGCACCGCTGTATACATGCCGCGGTACATATATTGGAGCCGGAAGCAAAAGAAAAGGGATTGCCGGTTCGTTTTACAGTAACTAAATTAGTTGAAAATGACCATTTAATAGCAGATAAACTTGAAATTTCTCCTAAAAAGGAAGCAACTTTCAATCATTTGGTATCCAATATGGAGGCTGAAACCGGACTTGATCGAGAGGCGGCTCTTGCCAATATGCGTTTCTCATTTATTGAATCTCTGTGTGCTAATACAGTGGTGCGCCCTCATGAGAGCAGAGAACATAAGCGCAGTATGTCAATAGATCGTATATTAACTGGAAAATACACAGCTATACCTTGTTTTATAGGTATTATGGCTTTGGTATTTTTAATGACATTCAGTTTTATCGGCACTTTTCTTTCTGATTTAATGGGTATGGGAGTAGACGCAGTTGTGGCATTGCTTGACAGAATTCTTGTCAATGCTAATGTGAATTCAGTGGTGCATTCACTTGTTATTGATGGTATTTGCAGTGGAGTAGGCAGCGTATTAAGTTTTTTGCCGACAATTGTTACATTATTTTTCTTTTTGTCAATTTTGGAAGATACAGGCTATATGGCAAGGGTTGCGTTTGTTATGGATAGGCTGCTTCGTAAAATAGGGCTTTCCGGCAGAAGTATTGTTCCTATGTTAATTGGATTTGGATGTTCGGTTCCTGCTATTATGTCAACCAGAACTCTTTCAAGTGAGAGAGATCGTAAAATGACAATTTTGCTTACGCCTTTTATGAGCTGTACGGCAAAATTGCCGATTTACACATTGATGGTAAGCGCTTTCTTTGAAAGACAGTATCAGGCGTTTGTAATGATTGGACTATACTTTTTAGGAATTATCTGTGCTGTTATATATGCAATGCTTCTAAAAAAGACTAAATACAAAGGGGCTCCGGTTCCTTTTGTTATGGAACTTCCGAACTATCGGCTTCCTTCTGCAAAAAGTGTGCTGCATTTAATACTTGAGAAAGCAAAGGGGTTTATAAAGAAGGCGTTTACAATAATCTTTATAGCTTCAATTGTGATTTGGTTTTTACAGACATTTGATTCAAGATTAAATGTTGCTGTTTCTGCAGAAGAAAGTTTGCTGGCAATGCTTGGCGGTTTTATAGCTCCTGTATTTGCTCCGTTGGGAATCGGAGATTGGAAAATATGCACTGCTTTGATAACAGGATTCACAGCAAAAGAAAATGTTGTCTCTACGCTGACAGTTCTTTTGGGTGGAGATACTTCATTGCTTAGTACACTTTTTACTCCATTTACGTCAATTGTGTTTTTGGTGTTTACATTATTGTATACGCCTTGTGTTGCGGCAGTGGCCACAGTTAAGCGAGAAATGGGAGGAATAAAAGCGGCAGCTGCGGCAGTTGTTATACAATGTGTAATAGCTTGGGCAGTTGCGTTTATTGTACATTGTATAGGTGGTTTTTTGGGATTTTGATATGATATTTAAATATTAAATTGTTTCTATATATTGTATAGATATGGAGAATATATGATAGAATTAAAAGGAAAATATAATGAAGCCAAAATCTTTACAGATGTTGTAGATGAAGCATCTATTTCACAAGTACTTCTTTTACTTAATCAGGAATTTGTATATGGCAGCAGAATTAGGATGATGCCAGATATTCATGCCGGAGCCGGATGTACTATTGGGACAACTATGACAATAAAAGATAAAATTGTACCTAATTTAGTGGGCGTTGATATTGGCTGTGGTATGGAAACTATACAAATAAAGGAGAAGCACATTGAACTGCAAAAGTTAGATAAACTTATTTACAGCAAGATTCCTTCTGGATTTAATGTACGGGAAAAAGTGCATAGATACCTTGACAGAGTTGATTTACAACAATTAAATTGTTATAGACATATAGATAAAAGAAAGGCTGACAGCAGTTTAGGAACATTGGGCGGGGGAAATCACTTTATAGAGGCAGCTAAAGATAATGATGGAAATATTTATATTATTGTACATTCAGGCAGCCGTCATCTGGGATTAGAAGTGGCCCAATATTATCAGAATATGGGGTACAAGGCTTTAAGTGAAGCAGTACAAAGCGAGGTTAAAATTCCAAGACAGCTGGCTTATGTATCAGGCGAGTTATTTAGTCAGTATATTAATGATATGAGAATTGTTCAAGAGTACGCAATGCTAAACAGGATGGCTATTATAGATGAAATTGTTAAAGGAATGAAATTACATGTTGTTGAGCAGTTTACAACTGTTCACAATTATATAGATACAGACGATATGATTTTGAGAAAAGGCGCTGTTTCCGCCAATAAAGATGAAAAATTGATTATTCCAATTAATATGAGAGACGGTTCATTAATTTGTGTCGGTAAGGGAAATGAGGATTGGAATAAATCGGCTCCGCATGGGGCGGGACGTCTGATGAGCAGATCTGACGCTAAAGAATCTTTTACAGTATCAGAATTTAAGAAGCAGATGAAAGGTATTTATACATCTTCTGTCAATAAAGATACTTTAGATGAGTGTCCAATGGCTTACAAGGAAATGACAGATATTGTTAATAATATTAAAGACACTGTCGAGGTGGTTAAGATTGTAAAACCAATCTACAATTTTAAAGCGGGAAATAAATAATACTATTAATTTCAAAAGCGGTTGATAATATATGGGCAGATTTTACAGCGGAGTATTTTGAAAATAAGGTTATTGATATTATCAAATATATGTACAGCAGAAGAAAATGCCGCATATGCATCTTTGTAAAAACAGTGTCCAAAATCTATAATACTGCTGATTTCATAGTTCTTTCTTTTTACTAAAAAACGTTTCCTGCTCATAAATCAAAATCTACAAGACGAGGTTCTAGCACTTCATTTAGACACGATTTATATTTATTAACTATATTTTGAATTTCTTAATATGGAAGAGGTATATCATGTTCTTTCCATAAGTTAATATATCATAGAGCGATCCTAGTAGTGGCACAAAAGAAAATGATGATAATCAAACTACAGAATCGGGTGACGGTTCTTCAAAAAAAGATAAAGGGGAAGATAATGACCAAACGGCTGCTGGAAAGAGAAGTGATCCAGAACATAAAAATGAAAATAAGCAAAATGGGGATAATAGTAATTGGAAGGGGG
>CATJTQ010000070.1 GCA_949743325.1 uncultured Lachnospiraceae bacterium | reverse complement strand
CGAACCTTAAGGAGCACAAGTCGAAGATGCAGTGCGAGTTTAGTTGAGCGATGAGAAAAGATAGAGAAAGCGAAAAAGCACTTAGCGAATACGAGCCACAGGCGAAGTGTGAGGTTAGTGCGAAAGCCCATCGCGAACCTTAAGGAGCACAAGTCGAAGATGCAGTGCGAGTTTAGATGAGCGATGAGAAAAGATAGAGAAAGCGAAAAAGCACTTAGCGAATACGAGCCGCAGGCGAAGTGTGAGTTTAGTTGAGCGATGACCGGAAGCCTTTAATAGCATAACTTTAGCTTTTGAAGAAAGATAGAAAAGGAGGAAACACTTAAAATGACAATGAGTGATCCAATAGCAGATATGCTTACAAGAATTCGTAATGCAAATACTGCAAAGCATGATATAGTAGATGTACCGTCATCAAAAATGAAGATAGCTATCGCAGAGATCCTTTTTAATGAAGGTTACATTAAAAAATATGAAATTGTTGAAGACGGTAATTTTAAAACAATCCGTATCACCTTAAAATATGGTGTTGATAAAAATGAGAAAATTATAACAGGAATAAAGAGAATTTCAAAACCAGGTCTTCGTGTGTATGCAAGTCGTGAAGAATTACCAAAAGTACTTGGAGGACTTGGTATTGCTATAATTTCTACAGATAAAGGAATCATAACAGACAAAGAAGCTAGAAAGCAAAATGTAGGCGGAGAAGTTTTAGCTTTCGTATGGTGACATTGAGCACTTAGCGAATACGAGCCGTAGGCGAAGTATGAGGTTAGTGCGAAAGTCCATCGCGAACCTTAGAGAAGCCGAACCAAAGGTGAAGGCTGAGCTTAGATGAGCGATGAGTAGAAATTGACAAAGCATAAATGCACTTAGCGAATACGAGCCAAAAGTGAAGTATGAGGTTAGTGCGAAAGTCCATCGCGAACCTTAGATAAGCCAAGCCAAAGGTGAAGGCTAAACTTAGATGAGCGATAAGTATGTATTGGTTAGAAAATTAATTGATTATAAATAAAGAATAACTGAAAACAGAAAAGGAATGTGGTTTTTTACTCGCTTTCCTTTTCCGATAATTTAAGGAGGTAACGGGCATATGTCACGTATAGGAAGAATGCCAATCGCTATACCAGCAGGAGTAACTGTTGATATTGCAGAAAATAATAAGGTGACTGTAAAAGGTCCTAAGGGAACACTTGAAAGAGTTTTGCCAGAAGAGATGGAAATCAAAAAAGATGGCGAAGAGGTAGTTGTAGCAAGACCTAATGATTTAAAGAAAATGAAGTCATTACATGGTCTTACAAGAACATTGATTGCCAATATGGTAAAAGGTGTTACCGAGGGTTATGAAAAAACACTTGAAGTTAACGGTGTTGGTTATAAAGCAGCAAAGGCTGGAAAGAAATTAACATTATCCTTAGGTTATTCTCATCCGGTTGAAATGCAGGATCCAGAAGGACTTGAGTCAGTTGTTGATGGTAATAAAATTATTATCAAGGGTATTGACAAAGAAAAGGTTGGACAGTATGCGGCTGAAATCAGAGATAAGAGAAGACCAGAGCCATATAAAGGTAAAGGTATTAAGTATGCTGATGAAGTTATCAGACGTAAAGTTGGTAAAACCGGTAAGAAATAATTAAGGAGAGTGTAAATATGATCAAGAAGGATTCAAGAACAGAAAATCGTATTAAGAAGCATAAAAAATTGCGTAATCGTTTCAGTGGCACACCTGAAAGACCACGTTTAGCGGTGTTTAGAAGTAATAATCATATGTATGCTCAGGTAATTGATGATACAGTTGGTAATACTTTGGTGTCAGCCTCCACAGTGCAAAAAGAGGTAAAAGCAGAGTTAGAAAAAACTAACAATGTTGAAGCCGCTTCATATTTAGGTAAAGTAATTGCACAGAGAGCTTTGGAAAAAGGTATCACTGAAGTTGTATTTGACAGAGGTGGATTTATTTACCAAGGTAAAATTCAGGCATTAGCAGATGCAGCTCGTGAAGCTGGTCTCAAATTCTAATAAGGAGGATAACACATGAAACGAACAATTATTGATACAAGCGATTTGGAATTAGAAGAAAAAGTTGTTTCCATCAAACGTGTAACAAAAGTTGTTAAAGGTGGACGTAATATGCGTTTTACAGCTTTAGTTGTTGTTGGAGATGGAAAAGGCCATGTAGGAGCAGGTCTTGGTAAAGCAACAGAAATTCCGGAAGCTATTCGTAAAGGTAAAGAAGATGCTATTAAGAAATTAATTACTGTTGCTTTAGATGATAACAACAGTATTCCGCATGATACAATGGGCAAGCACACAGGTGCTTCCGTATTATTAAAGAGAGCTCCTGAAGGTACTGGTGTAATTGCCGGTGGTCCAGCCCGTTCAGTATGCGAGCTTGCAGGTATTAAAAATATTCGTACAAAATCTTTAGGTTCAAATAATAAACAGAATGTTGTTCTTGCGACAATTGAAGGTCTGAAATTATTAAAGACACCTGAAGAATTTGCTAGACTTCGTGGTAAATCTGTGCAGGAAATTTTAGGCTAAGGAGGAACTAAGAAATGGCAGATAAATTAAAAATCACATTAGTAAAGTCCACAATTGGAGCTATTCCTAAGCATAAAAGAACTGTAGCGGCTTTAGGTTTAAGAAAATTAAACAAGACAGTTGAATTGCCAGATAATGCAGCAACAAGAGGAATGGTTCAACAGGTTAGACATTTAGTAAAAGTAGAAGAAGTATAATTATTTGAATAGGAGGTGTAATCAGAATGGAATTATCAAATTTAAGTCCTGCAGCGGGTTCTAAGACAAGTGATAATTTTAGAAGAGGCCGTGGACATGGTTCAGGTAATGGTAAAACAGCCGGCAGAGGTCATAAGGGTCAGAAAGCCCGTTCAGGCGGAAGAGTAAGACCTGGTTTTGAAGGCGGACAGATGCCGTTATATAGAAGAATTCCAAAGAGAGGCTTCACAAATAGAAATTCAAAGGAAATTGTAACAATTTCACTTGATGATTTGGAGAAGTTTGATGACGGTTCAACAGTTACAGTTGATGCGCTGATTGAAAATGGAATGGTAAATACTTGCAAGATCCGTAATGGTTATAAAAGAGCATATGATGGTGTTAAGGTATTAGGAACAGGAACACTTACAAAGAAACTCACCGTTCAGGTGAATGCATTTAGTGCCAGTGCAAAGGAAAAAATTGAGTCACTTGGTGGAAAAGCAGAGGTGATTTAATGTTTCAAACACTTCGGAACGCATTTAAAAT
Source organism: uncultured Lachnospiraceae bacterium (assembly GCA_949743325.1). GTDB lineage: Bacteria > Bacillota > Clostridia > Lachnospirales > Lachnospiraceae > CAJJNI01. The sequence continues at coordinate 72,006 of CATJTQ010000070.1, read as the reverse complement.
TGAAGAGATAAGAAAAAAATTAATCTATACATTTTTAATGTTGATTGTTATCCGAATAGGTTCACAGCTTCCGGTTCCCGGAGCTAATATTGAGGCGTTTCAGGCATATTTGGATCAGATTCGTGAGACAGCCGGCGGAGCATTTAGTCTTTTTTCAGCGATGACGGGTGGTTCTTTTGAGAATTTAGCTGTATTTGCACTAAGTATTACACCATATATCACGTCTTCCATTATTATGCAGCTACTCACTATTGCAATTCCAAAATTAGAGGAATTGCAGAAAGATGGTGAGGAGGGAAGAAAGAAAATTGCTGAAATTACTCGTTATGTAACTGTAGCATTAGCACTTATACAATCTATAGCAATGGCTATAGGTTTTTCCAGGGCACAATATATTGATTCAGGAATTTTAAATATTGTAATTTGTGTAGTATCATTTACTGCAGGAAGTGCAGTTCTTATGTGGATTGGTGAGCAGATTACTGAAAAGGGTGTTGGAAATGGTATTTCAATAGTTCTTATCATTAATATTCTCTCACGTGTGCCTTCCGATATGATTAACTTGTATCAGCAGTTTGTAAAGAGTAAACCATTGGCAAATGCTTTATTGGCAGCTGTAATTATTTTAGCTGTTATTTTTATAACAGTTGTACTTGTTATTATTTTACAGGATGGTGTCAGAAGAATTCCTGTACAGTATTCAAAGAAAATTCAGGGAAGAAAGACAGTAGGCGGACAGAGCAGTCATATTCCTTTAAAAGTAAATACTGCAGGTGTTATTCCGGTAATCTTTGCTTCATCCCTTTTATCTTTTCCTGTTGTGATTGCCAATTTAATTGGCAAGAATCCACAGAAAGGTTTTTGGGCAGGAGTATTCAAAGCGTTAAGTTCATCTAATTGGTGTGATCCTGATAATTGGGTATATTCAATTGGTTTGGTTGCATATGTATTATTATGTGTGTTCTTTGCATATTTCTATACTTCAATAACATTTAATCCGTTAGAAGTAGCAGACAACATGAAGAAGCAGGGAGGATTTATTCCAGGTATTCGTCCTGGAAAACCAACTTCGGATTATCTGACAAAAATTTTGAATTATATTATATTTATTGGTGCGATTGGTTTAATTATAATTTGTATAATACCTATAGTTTTCAATGGTATTTTTGGGGCAAATGTTTCGTTTGGAGGAACATCAATTATCATCATTGTAAGTGTTGTTCTGGAAACAATTAAGCAGATAGAGTCTCAGATGCTTGTTAGAAATTATAAAGGATTTTTGAAAAACTAATGGCATAGATAGAAGAGCACATAACGCATACAATATCCAGTGTATAAATCTGGTATTGGTGCGTTTTGTGCTACTTAACTGCAGCTCCGCTGTTTGCAGAGGGGTTGCTGATTGTTTATCGGAGGAAGATTGTATGAAAATAATTATGTTGGGAGCCCCTGGAGCAGGTAAGGGAACACAAGCTGTAAAGTTATCTGAGAAATATTGTATTCCACATATTTCCACCGGTGACATTTTGAGAACAAATATAAAAAGTGGAACAGAATTAGGAAAGCGTGTAAAGGCTTTTCTTGATAATGGTCAGCTTGTTCCGGATGAGTTAGTAATAGATTTAACTATTGACCGTGTTAAGAGAGATGACTGTAAAAGAGGATATATTCTTGATGGATTTCCTCGGACAATTCCGCAAGCGCAAGAATTTGAAAGCGCTTTGGAAAATGATGGTGAAAAAATTGATTATATAATCGATATAGAAGTGCCGGATGAAAATATAATTCAACGTATGTCTGGAAGAAGAACTTGTTCTCATTGTGGTGCTACTTATCATATACTTCACAATCCTACAAAAATTGAAGAAATATGTGATTCTTGTGGCAAAAGAATAGAGTTGAGGGATGATGATAAACCTGAGACAATCAAAAAAAGACTTGTTGTTTATCATGAGCAGACACAGCCATTGATGGATTATTACACTATAAAAGGTAACTTAGTTAAAATAGATGGTACTTTAGGTATTGATGAAATATTTAATTCAATTGTTGAGATTTTAGGAGAGTGAAAGCATGTCGGTATCGATTAAATCATCAAAAGAAATAGATTTAATGAGAGAAGCCGGAAAAATTTTGGCAGAGACGCATGAGCGTCTTGCAGAGATAATTAAACCGGGAATTACAACAATGGATATTGACAGACTTGGTGAAAAAATAATTCGAAGTTATGGATGTATTCCGTCTTTTTTGAATTATGATGGATATCCCGCATCAATCTGCGTGTCTGTAAATGATGAAGTGGTGCATGGGATTCCTTCTGATGAGAGAGTTCTTGTTGAAGGTGATATTGTCAGTCTTGATGCTGGCGTTATATATAATGGGTATCATTCAGATGCTGCAAGGACGCATGCAGTAGGAAAAATAAGTGCAGAAGCAGAACAATTGATAAGAGTGACAAGAGAAAGTTTTTTTGAAGGAATTAAGTATGCTAAAGCAGGTAATCATTTAAATGATATATGTACTGCAATATATAATTATAATAAAAAATATGGTTATGGAGTAGTAAGAGATTTGGTTGGACATGGAGTTGGAAGTAAATTGCATGAGGATCCGCAAATACCAAATTTTAAAATGAAACGCCGAGGAGTAAAGTTATCAGCAGGAATGACTCTTGCTATTGAACCTATGATAAATATGGGGCGTTCAGATGTATGTTGGTTAGATGATGATTGGACAGTTGTAACTGAAGATGAATCATTATCAGCACATTATGAGAATACTATTTTAATAACAGAGGGAGAACCTGAAATTTTATCACTTACATCAATGGAGAATCCTGATGGAACTTATAAAAGGTAATACCCGAAGAGTATGTCGGTATGTTTTTGAAAACAAGACAATAAAGAGGTAACACCGCAAGGGTATACCATTATGTCTTAAAAAAACAAGACAGTAAAGAGGTAACACCGCAAGGGTATACCATTATGTCTTAAAAAACAAGACAATAAAGAGGTAACACCGCAAGGGTATACCATTATGTCTTAAAAAACAAGACAATAAAGAGGTAAATGTTGCTTATGGAGAGAGAAGCAGAAGGGTTATTCGCCATATCTAAAGCCGGGCATGATAAAGGTAGTATTTATGTTGTTGTTCGGGAAGAAGAAAATTATTTCTTCGTTGCTGATGGAAAGAATAAGCTGTTGGAAAATCCAAAGAAAAAAAATAAAAAGCATATTCAAATAATAAATAAAAAAGCAATAGAAGCAATTGCTGATGAAATTCAAGGAAACACAAAAGTGTTGACTGAGAATGAGCAAATTAAAAGAGCAATTAAGCTTTATCGTTAAGATAGGAGGTAAATAAGATGTCTAAAGCAGATGTTATTGAAATTGAGGGAACTGTAGTTGAAAAGCTGCCAAATGCAATGTTTCAGGTGGAATTAGAAAATGGACATAAGGTTTTAGCTCACATTAGTGGAAAATTAAGAATGAACTTTATTCGTATTTTGCCAGGCGATAAAGTGACAATTGAGCTTTCTCCTTATGATTTATCAAAAGGACGAATTGTTTGGAGAGATAAATAATATATTTGTTATTTGTATAACTATAACTAACTGTTATAATTATACAAAAAAACAGGTAAAATTAAGAAAAATTTGTATTGCTAAGTAAAAATAAATGTGTTACAATAATTAACGAACTTTTTGCGAAGGAAGGAGGATTTACCAACAATGAAAGTTAGATCATCTGTAAAACCAATTTGCGAAAAATGCAAAGTTATTAAGAGAAAGGGTAGGATCAGAATTATCTGTGAGAATCCTAAACATAAGCAGAGACAGGGTTAATTGAGTGCCTTTAATTGCTTATTGATTTTGCGGCTGCAGCATGAACGCCCGGATAAGTTGTAAGGTTTCATGCTTTTAAATAAAAGAATAGATATCCTATTCATGAACTGTCTTTAATACCGAGAAGATAGTTTGGACAGGAAGAAATAGTGTAGGAAACAGAACGTGCACACATTTCAGACAACGGTCACTCCGTTTGGGCTGTACGAAGGAATTTCCTCTTCTGATTAAAATTAAAGAAAAAAATAGTGGAGGTGCAATGCACACATGGCTCGTATTGCTGGTGTAGACTTACCAAGAGAAAAACGTGTAGAAATTGGATTGACATATATATATGGTATTGGTAGAGCAAGCTCTAACCGTATTCTTGCTGAGGCAAAAGTGAATCCTGACACACGCGTTAGAGATTTAACAGATGAAGAAGTAAAGAGAATTAGTGTTGTTATTGATGAAACTCAGATGGTTGAAGGTGATTTACGTCGTGAAATCGCTATGAACATAAAGAGATTACAAGAAATAGGTTGCTATAGAGGAATCCGTCATAGAAAAGGACTTCCAGTTCGCGGACAGAAAACAAAGACAAATGCAAGAACTCGTAAAGGTCCTAAGAGAACAGTAGCAAACAAGAAGAAATAACCGGAAGTACTTAGCAAAAGCAAGCTGATAAACTCAGTTTGAGGTTAGTGCGAGTTTAGTTGAGAGATAACGATAGCGTGAGGAAGCAAGCTGAAGTATTCGGTTTGTGGTTATCCTGTGTGACAGAAAAGATAATTATGAAAATGGAAAGTAGGTTAGTTTAGATATGGCTAAAAAAGTTACAAAAAAAGTGACAAAAAAGCGTGTAAGAAAAAATGTTGAACGTGGACAGGCACATATCCAATCTTCATTTAACAATACAATTGTTACATTGACAGATATGGAGGGTAATGCCTTATCTTGGGCTAGTGCCGGTGGTCTTGGATTTAGAGGTTCAAAGAAATCTACTCCTTATGCTGCACAGATGGCAGCAGAAACTGCAACAAAAGCAGCACTCCCATATGGTTTGAAGACAGTAGAAGTTATGGTTAAAGGTCCGGGTTCAGGCAGAGAAGCAGCAATTCGTGCGCTTCAGGCTTGTGGATTAGAAGTGACAAGTATTAAAGATGTGACTCCGGTTCCTCATAACGGATGCCGCCCACCAAAACGTAGAAGAGTCTAATAATCAGGAGGTGTAAGGAAAGATGGCAGTTAATAAAGTACCTGTATTAAAGAGATGTAGATCGCTTGATTTGGATCCTATTTATTTAGGTATAGATAAAAAGTCTACAAGACAATTAAGAAGAGCAAACAGAAAGATGAGTGAGTATGGTCTTCAGCTTAGAGAAAAACAGAAGGCTAAATTCATTTATGGTGTTTTAGAGAAACCTTTCAGAAACTATTATTACAGAGCAGAAAAGATGAAAGGCCAGACAGGTGAAAATCTTATGGTTTTACTTGAATCAAGGCTTGATAATATTGTTTTTAGATTAGGTTTTGCAAGAACAAGAAAAGAAGCGAGACAGATAGTTGATCATAAACATATACTTGTAAATGGCAAGAGAGTAAATATACCTTCTTACCGTGTAAAAGTTGGAGATACAATTGAAATAACAGAAAATAAAAAAGGTTCTCAAAGATATAAAGATATTCTTGAGTCAACATCTGGAAGGCTTGTTCCAGAATGGTTAGAGGCTGATACTGAAAATTTAAAAGGTTCAGTAAAAGAGCTTCCATCAAGAGAAGTAATTGATGTTCCGGTTAATGAGATGCTTATTGTCGAGTTGTATTCTAAATAAAAAACATCATATCCTGGCCAGTGTTTTTGGTCAGGATTTATCAGAATTATCAGTGAAATATTTGATAAGAGCTTATAAAAGGCTCAAGTTGTTTTTTAAGATTAGATTTACCCTCAGCGAGACAAAAACCCAAAAAGGAGGGGCTTAACAATGTTCGATTTTGAAAAACCAAACCTTAGAATTGATGAAATTTCAGAAGATAACAAATATGGCAGATTTGTTGTGGAACCATTAGAGAGAGGTTACGGAATCACTATAGGTAACTCACTCAGAAGAATAATGCTTTCTTCGCTTCCTGGTGCAGCAGTAAGTCAGGTACAGATTGAGGGAGTGCTTCATGAGTTTAGCTCAATTCCGGGCATAAAAGAAGATGTAACCGAAATTATAATGAACATCAAAAAGCTTGCAATTAAAAATACAAGTGAAAGCAATGATCCGATAGAAGCAACTATTCAGTGTGAAGGCGAGTGTGTTGTTACAGCGGCCGATATTATGGCTGGTCCGGATATTGAAATTATGAATCCGGATTTAGTGATTGCTACATTGAATGGGGGAGCAGACTGCAAACTCAATATGCGTCTTACTATTACTAAGGGACGTGGTTATGTCAGCGCTGAAAAGAATAAAAATGCTGACCTGCCAATTGGCGTAATTGCAGTTGATTCAATTTATACACCTGTAGAAAGGGTTAATTTACAGGTTGCAAATACTCGTGTGGGTCAGATTACTGATTTTGATAAACTTACATTAGATGTATATACAAATGGAACGCTTACAACTGAAGATGCAGTTAGTCTTGCAGCAAAAGTATTAAGTGAGCATTTAAATCCATTTATAGATTTGTCAGAGAGTGCGAAGACAGCAGAAGTTATGATTGAGAGAGAGACTGATGAGAAAGAAAAAGTTCTTGAGATGAATATTGATGAACTTGAATTATCTGTACGCTCATATAACTGTCTTAAGAGAGCTGGTATCAATACTGTTGATGAATTGATTAGCAGAACTCCTGAAGATATGATGAAAGTTCGTAACCTTGGACGTAAGTCATTAGAAGAAGTGTTGGCTAAATTGAAAGAACTGGATTTACAGTTGAGTCCGGTTGAAGAATAATTTATGGAGAAAAAGCAGGCGTTTAGTAAGTCCGAAGAAGCATATTCGCTTGTTCCACAAATGGAGGATTAGAAAATGGCAAAATATAGAAAACTTGGTAGAACATCAAGCCAGAGAAAGGCTTTGCTTAGAAATCAGGTAACAAATCTTCTTTATCATGGTAAGATTGTTACAACAGAATCTAAAGCTAAAGAAATTCGTAAATTTGCAGAGAAGTATATTGCTTTGGCAGTAAAAGAGAGAGATAATTATGATGAAGTAACTGTAAAAGCAAAGGTTGCTCGTAAAGATGCTGATGGAAAACGTGTGAAAGAAGTAGTAGATGGTAAGAAAAAAACTGTCTATGATGAAGTTGATAAAACAATCAAGAAAGACAGACCATCACGTGTTCATGCAAGACGTCAGATGCTTAAATTCTTTTATCCTATTAAAGAGGTTCCTAAAGAAGCTGCCGGAAGGAAAAAGAATACAAAGAATATTGATCTTGCAACAAAGATGTTTGATGAGATTGCACCAAAATATGCTGATCGCAATGGTGGTTATACTAGAATTGTTAAAATTGGACCACGTAAAGGTGATGCTGCAATGGAAGTAATAATTGAGCTTGTTTAATAATTAGAGCTATACAGACTGTATATTTAATATATAGTCTGTTTTTTTATGCTTTTAACGATTTTCATAAAAGTTGACATTAAAAAAGGATTTTGTTATACTTGTAAAAATAAAGCGAAATCACAGCAGGAAAGAGGAAATAAATTGAAGAGATTAGCAAAAGAAATTATAGAAGGAAGAAGATTAAACAGGGAAGAAGATTTAAGCTTTTTTGAGACTGCAGACTTAGCAGAATTGTGTGATGGCGCTGACAATATAAGAGAATATTTCTGTGGCAACCATATTGATTTGTGTACAATAATTAACGGACGTTCAGGAAAATGTAGTGAGGATTGTAAGTTTTGTGCACAGTCAGCATTTAATAATACTGGTTGTGAGACATATGAGATGTTAGATAAACAGACTATACTTGAAGATTGCAAGAAAAGAGAGGCTGCCGGTGTACATGCATACTCTATAGTTACAGCTGGAAGAGCGGTAACAGGAAAAGAGTTGGATAATCTTGTGGAAATATATTATGTATTGAATAGAGAATGTAATATATCTCTTTGTGCTTCAAACGGCTTTCTGACTAGAGAAGCTTTTGAGCGGATAAAGGACGCAGGAGTTTCAACTTATCACTGTAATATTGAGACTTCTCGGGCAAATTTTAAAAATATATGTTCTACACACAGTTATGAAGATAAGATTGATGAGATTAAGTTAGCGAAGTCTATTGGATTAAATGTCTGTTCTGGAGGGATAATTGGAATGGGAGAAACATTTGATGACAGGGTAGATATGGCATTGCAGTTAAGTGAGTTGGAAGTGTTTTCTATACCTATAAATGTTCTTATGCCTATTAAGGGTACACCTTTGGGTGATATTGATAGATTAACGAATGAAGAAATTCTGCGTTCAGTTGCGATGTTTCGTTATATTAATCCAACAGCATATATTAGAATTGCTGCTGGCAGAAGCTATTTTGAAGATGGCGGCAGAATATTATTTAAATCAGGTGCAAATGCTACAATTACAGGAGATATGCTTACTACAGTAGGTAATAATACTGCTCAGGATATAGTTATGTTTAAAGAGATGGGATTTGATATAGCTTCAAATCGTTAGATATAGAAAATTGATAATAAAGTGTATTTATATGGATTTAACAATGTTACATATTGTAAATATAATATGATGAATTTTATAGTTGGTAGTGCGGGAAAACAGGTTTATAAGCATGATTAAAGCAGAAAATATTGTATATGAGTATATAAGAAGAGATGAAGAGGGTAATGTTGAGGGTATTGACAGAGTGTTGGACGGGATATCATTAGACGTGCAAACGGGAGAATTCATTGCTGTCATCGGACATAATGGTTCTGGAAAGTCAACATTTGCAAGAAATTTAAACAGGTTGTTAACTCCAACAGAAGGAAGTTTATGGATAGACGGTTTGAATTCTGATGATATGGAGAATACTTGGAAAATTCGTCAAAGTACTGGAATGGTTTTTCAAAATCCTGACAATCAAATAATTAGTTCGGTAGTTGAGGAGGATGTTGGTTTCGGTCCTGAAAATATGGGGGTACCGACTGATGATATATGGAAACGTGTTGAGGATGCGCTTAATGCAGTAGATATGATTAAATATAGAAGTTATTCTCCTAATAAACTTTCTGGAGGTCAAAAACAGAGAGTTGCCATTGCAGGGGTGTTGGCAATGCATCCTAAATGTATCATTCTTGATGAGGCTACTGCGATGCTTGACCCACAAGGGAGACTGGAAACTTTACAGACAGTAAAAGCCTTAAATAAAATGGAAAAAATAACAATAATACTAATAACACAGGATATGGAAGAAGTGATTTATGCAGATAAAGTTTTTGTAATGGATCATGGAAAGATTACAATGAGTGGGACTCCAAGAGAAATCTTTACAAATGAAGAAGCTTTGAAAGAGTGTCAGTTAGATTTGCCTCAAGCGTTAAAGCTTGCAAATGAACTTCGAAAGGAAGGTATTGATATTACTGAAGGACTATTAACAGCGGAAGAGTTGGTGGATGCAATATGTCAATTATATTAGATAAGATAAGTTGTAAATATGAGACTGATATGATTAATGAGCATTATGCATTGAAGTGTATTACAGCTAAGATTGAGGATGGAGAATTTATAGGTGTTATCGGGCATACAGGTTCAGGAAAATCAACATTAATGCAGATTTTAAATGGATTAGTAGTTCCATCAGGCGGTAGTGTCTATTATAACGGAGAAGATATACATGAAAAAAATTATAATTTATACAAATTACGCAGCGAGGTAGGAATGGTATTTCAATACCCTGAGCATCAGCTTTTTGAGACTACAGTGTTTAGGGATGTCTGTTTTGGTCCTAAAAACTTGGGATGGAGTAAAAAAGAAATTGAATTATCCGCATTTGAGGCTTTATTTCAAATGGGTATAGAATCAGAATTATATTATCAATCACCATTTGATTTATCTGGGGGCCAAAAGAGAAGGGTTGCTATTGCAGGAGTTCTGGCAATGAAACCTAAAGTTTTGATTCTTGATGAGCCTGCAGTTGGGCTTGATCCGATGGGGAAAAGAAATATTTTAGATAAAATTGCTGAGATTAAGGCAGAAAGAAACTGTACAGTAATTTTGGTTTCACATAGTATGGATGACATTGCCGATTATGTTAATCGAGTATGGGTTTTAGATGATGGAAAGCTTATAATTGATGCTTCAGTAAAAGAAGTGTTTTCTCATAAGAGAGATTTGGAAGAGATTGGACTTGCTGTTCCGCAAATTACGAGTATAATGCACATGCTTAAGGATAAAGGGCTTGTGGTAAATACTAATGTTACGACAATTGATGAAGCTAAAATGGAAATTTTGCGAAAGCTGAGGTAGAAACTTATGCTGCGAGATATTACTATTGGACAATATTATCCTGCGGATTCTATTATTCACAGACTGGATCCAAGAGTGAAGCTTTTTTTTGTGTTTATTTATGTACTATCATTATTTATGTTTGGTAATTTAGTTTCATATTGTCTGGCAACAATATTACTTGTGGTGGCAATATATTATGCCAAAATTCCTGTCAAGTTTTTAATCAGGGGATTTAAACCCATTTTTGTACTGTTAATCTTCACAACATTTATGAAATTATTTATTACAGATGGTACCGTTTGGTTTAAACTTTGGAAATTCACAATAACCAAAGAGGGCGTAATTGATGTGATTCATATTTTAGTGAGGATTTTGTATTTAATTATTGCTTCATCACTTCTTACATATACTACTACGCCAACAAGGCTGACAGATGCATTGGAACAAGTTTTTAAACCTTTAAATAAATTAAAGGTGCCAGTTCATGAACTTACAATGATGATGTCAATTGCTTTAAGATTTATTCCAATTCTTGTTGAGGAAACTGATAAAATAATGAAGGCGCAGAGTTCAAGATGTATGAATTTTTCTTCGGGAAATATATTAAAAAGAATTAAAAATCTTGTACCCATTCTTATCCCATTATTTGTAGCAGCTCTCAGAAGAGCAGATGATTTAGCGCTTGCCATGGAATCACGTTGTTATCAAGGGGGAGAAGGCAGAACTAAAATGCGGATATTAAAATATAAAAGACAGGATTTTTTTGTTTATATTTTGTTAGCAATCTATTTTGTTTTTTCTTTGATTATTCATTTGTTATTATAGAATTATTAAAATAGTGGATAATTTGATAAAGATTAAACTGATTTATAGTGAGTTATATGTTTGTTGTAGGTGTTTGATTGGAAATGGAGAATTAACATGAGACGTATTCTGTTAGTTGTTGCCTATGATGGCACGAATTATTGCGGATGGCAGTTACAGCCTAATGGGATAACGATTGAGGAGATACTTAACAGAGAACTGTCAAGACTCTTTAATGAAGAAATTAAAGTTATCGGAGCAAGCCGAACTGATGCGGGAGTTCATGCTATGGGTAATGTTGCTGTGTTTGATACTAATGCAAGGATCCCAGCGCAGAAAGTTGCTTATGCACTAAATGTAAGTATGCCAAGTGATATTCGTATTCAGGAATCTTATGAAGTTGAGTCGGATTTTCATCCAAGACACTGCAATTCAAGGAAGGTTTATGAGTACCATATTTATAATTATAATTTTGAGAATCCACTGAGGAGAAATTATTGTACTTTTATTCACAATAAATTAGATATATTTAAAATGCAGGAAGCAGCAAAATTTTTTGTGGGTGAGCATGATTTTAAAAGTTTCTGCAATATTCATACTAATGTAAAAGATACTATACGTACTATATATAGAATTGATATAGATAAAGTTGGACATGAGATAATTATTACTATTGAGGGTAATGGCTTTCTATATAATATGGTAAGAATAATTGCGGGAACGCTTATCGAAATTGGTTCAGGATTTAAAAGTGTTGAACAAGCGTCTGATATTTTGATGGCCAGAAATCGGGAAACAGCCGGCAGGACTGCACAGGCAAGGGGACTTATGTTAAAGAGTATAGAGTTTATATCATGATTTTATATTAATAGATTAAGTGTTTAGCATCAGATGTTAGAATTATATAGTGACAGATTTTGATTTGATTGGTAATTGTAGAGTTATTATTTTCAGTAAATTGTATAATTAAAAATATAATAGTGGCGCAATTTTTTATTGGAAAATTATTGACATATGTATATGTGTGTAATATAATATTTTACTGTGACAATGAAGAAAATATGTCCCAAAGCCCCGGGATATATTTCAATATAGAAAGTTTTAAGTTGTTCTCATTCGGACATTGGAGAACAGGTTGTATACGAAGAGATCAGCGCCGGAGTATAACTAAGCTTAAGACTTTATGTGTTTATAAGCAATTGGCAGACAGATAAGGAATATCTGTTTTGGTTTTGTGCATAAGTATTTAAGGAGGAAAATCGATGAAGAGTTATATGGCTAGTCCAGAGACAATCGAAAGAAAATGGTATGTTGTTGATGCTGAAGGATGCACATTGGGACGTTTAGCATCAGAGGTAGCTAAAGTTTTAAGGGGTAAAAATAAACCTATATATACACCTCATATTGATACAGGTGATTATGTTATCGTTGTAAATGCAGATAAAATAAAAGTAACAGGTAAGAAGCTCGATCAGAAAATTTATTATCATCATTCAAAATATGTTGGTGGTATGAAAGAGACTACATTAAGACAAATGATGGCTAAGAAACCTGAGAGAGTTATTGAGTTAGCTGTTAAGGGTATGCTTCCAAAGGGACCTTTAGGAAGACAAATGTACAAGAAACTTTTTGTTTATGCTGGTCCTGATCACAAACAGGCAGCTCAGAAACCGGAAGTATTGACATTTTAGAAGAGGTTTGAAAGGAGGAAATAATAATGGCTAATGCAAGATATTATGGAACAGGAAGAAGAAAAAAATCAATCGCAAGAGTTTATTTAATGCCAGGAACAGGCAAGATTACTATTAATAAAAGAGATATTGATGATTACTTTGGTTTAGAGACATTAAAAGTTATAGTTCGTCAGCCGCTTAAAGCGCTTGATGCAGTTGATAAGTATGATGTACTTGTTAATGTTCATGGAGGCGGATATACAGGACAGGCCGGTGCAATTCGTCACGGCTTATCCAGAGCTTTACTTCAGGTAGATACAGATTTTCGTCCAGTACTTAAGAAAGCAGGTTTCCTGACAAGAGATCCAAGAATGAAGGAAAGAAAGAAGTATGGTTTAAAGGCAGCGAGAAGAGCGCCACAGTTCTCAAAGAGATAATCTTTCAGAAACGAAAATACCAAGAAAAGCCAATTTTACAAGGGTTACAGAAGTTGGGAAAGTTGTCAGATGTGTTGGATTTCAAATGGCATGCAACACAAATATCAATGATATGTATAGGACGTTTTCAGAGGCATCTGGGAACGTCCTTTTTTGCACTTTTCTACAAGTGGTACATTCTGCGAATGGCATTGATTGTTTATTAAATTCTATTTCTCGCATCTACAAGCTCCTTTGTATCAAAGTGGGTTATACTTTCCCAGTAAGTGTCATTACTCCGAAGTGTCCCACAATCTTCTTGATAATCGTCTGATCGACACCGGATTCTGTTAACATGGAAATACATGTATGTCTGCAACCATGTGGTGTGCGGTCAATTTTAAGTTGCTCCATTAATGTATGGAAGTAGCTGTCGTAAAAATTTCATTTTCTACTTGTTGTGGTGTTTTATATCCAAGTGCACCATGTATCCTTTTTCGGCTATACTAGGATTTATATATTCAAAGATAGCTGATTTAGCTTCTTTAAAGTCTTTATATTTGTAAAGATAAATCTCTTCTTTTTTCATTACAGAGTGAAACGATTTGATACAAGCATTGTCATATGGATTTCCCTTTCTGCTAAATGAGTGCTTAAATTTATGTTCCGACAGATATTTTTCAAAGAGCCAGCTCTTATATTGGCTTCCCAAATCGCTATGAAGGATAATGCTTTGTGTATTTTTTACATCTAACACTATATTATTCACAGCTTATAATGACAATTCAGCAGTTATGTTTTTTCAATGCGCCCAGCCAATATTTTTACAGGCATGAATAGCTATTACCAAAGCTAGTTATGTCCAGCCTTTGTTTAAAACATGGATATATGTTATATTTGTTACCCACTTTTCATTAATTGTAGTATTAGTAAAATCACGTTTGAGGATATTTTATTTGTTATTCGCAATCTTCCCCCGGTTTGTTTTATCTTTATCTTCGGATTACTACTGACTGTATTCTTAGCCGATGCAGTTGTCTTTGGACATGCTTAATGCTACATGGTATACCATTATCATTTAGTTCCTTATGAAGTTTTACATCAACTTATCTGTATTTGTTATCCAAGTAGAAATCCATAACTTTTTTACTAAATGCTTCATACTCCTTTATTGAAATGGTTTCTGAATCTGAAACCCTGATAGGGGTTAATTGTTTAATTCATCCAGAAATAATTGATTTTGCAACGCCATATTCACTTAATAAATGTAGGAATGAATAGATACCAGTATAATATAAATCTACAATTTGTTGCTTAAGTTATTGTGTGTATTTCTTTTGATTTTTGGACATATTGAATAGTTCCTTTACATTATGATATAGATTATAAGTCATTCAACTTTTCTAGTCCAATATTATATAGTTACACCATATTTATAGTGGAGTAAAATACTGTAGATTTTTCATATAAATTTAGTTACAATGTATAAATCAATATAAAAAGAAGGAGGCATGGCGTATAAGCTTACAACCAAGTAATTTTAGACTTGAACCAACAACAGTCTGGTCTTTTCCATACAGAGGCAGTTGGGCAACACATTCAGGAAAATATCGAGGAAATTGGTCTCCATATGTTCCAAGAAATTTGATACTCCTTTATTCTAATCCCAACGATTGGGTTTTAGATCAATTTATGGGTAGTGGAACAACATTAGTAGAGGCAAAGCTACTCAATCGTCATGTGGTAGGTGTTGACATCAATCCGCAATCTGTTTCAATCTCTGAAACAAATTTACAATTCCAATGTGAAACTAATTCAAAAATATGTATAAGAAATGGAAATGCTACAGATTTGAATTTTATCAAAGATAGTCGAATTGACTTTATCTGTACACATCCGCCATATGCCAATATTATCAAATATAGCAAAGGAATAGAAGGGGATATTTCATTGTTTGATGTAGAAGAGTTTTTAAATGAGATGAAAAAGGTGGCAAATGAATCATATCGTGTTTTGAAAAAAGGAAAAATGTGTGCAGTAATGATTGGTGATGTAAGAAGAAATGGAAAGGTCATTCCATTAGGATTTCGTGTGATGGAGTGTTTTTTACAGGCAGGATTTACTAATAAAGAAATAATAATTAAGGAGCAGCATAATTGCCGTTCTACTGCTTATTGGGAAAAACAGAACAATAATTTTCTACTTATTGCGCATGAGTATATATTTGTATTTCAGAAGTAAAACGATTTACAAAAAGTGAAAGTTTTGATTGTTATTTTGCACGTTTGCAAGTATAATAGATATGTAAAAGATTGTCCTTTTGAGGACATAGAGAAGAGGAATTCAAATGAGTGTTTCAAGTGTAGCTCCATTTGTAAAATGGGCTGGCGGCAAGCGTCAGCTAATTCCACAAATCAGAGAAAGAATGCCTGAAAAATATAATAATTATTATGAGCCATTTGTAGGTGGCGGTGCAGTCACATTTGAATTGCTACCTTCAAATGCTCTGATAAATGATATTAACAAGGCTCTAATAAATGTTTACAAGAAAATATGTAATTCACCAGAAGCATTTTTGAAGTCTGTTAAGAAGCTTGATGCGGATATGTGGGAGGACGGAAAAGAATACTACTATTCTCTCAGAGAACATTATAATGACAAGCTTATGAAAGCAGAATATGATGTTGAATTAGCTGCATTATTTGTATTTATAAATAAGCATTGTTTTAATGGCTTGTATCGTGTAAATGGCAAAGGATTATTTAATGTTCCTTATAACAATAGCCGTAGGGCTTCTGTTGATGAAGCTGCTATAATGGCTACTTCAAAGTACTTGCAGGGGGTAACAATTATAGATGGTGATTTTGAACTGGCTTGTAAGGATGCAAAGAAAGGCGATTTTATATTTATAGACAGTCCATATGCACCGTTGAATCCTATTTCGTTTGAGTCATACACAAAAGAGGGATTTGACATAGAAAGCCATAAACGACTGGCTACCCTTTTTGATGAATTAACAGCTAGAGGCTGTTACTGTATGCTCACAAATCATAATACAGACTTGATAAATGAGCTGTATGGTAACAAGGGCTACAGAATAGATGTGGTAAGTGTAAAGCGTATGATTAATTCAAATGCATCTAACAGAGTTGGCGAAGAAGTGATTATATGTAATTACTAAGGGAGTCGAATTAATGGAGAACTTATTTACAAAGAAAGTGCCATTTTATTTTGAGACTGGAGAAGCGCAGTTAGTATTAGGTGATTCATTTAAAATTCTAACAAAACTGAAAACAGAATCGGTGGATATGATATTTGCAGATCCACCATACTTCTTAAGTAATGACGGAGTTACATGTCAAGGTGGGAAGATGATTTCGGTAAATAAAGGCTCATGGGATAGGCTTTCGGAAAGTGGAACCAGTGTTGAAGAAAAACACAAGTTTAACAGAAAGTGGATTAAGTCATGTAAGAAAGTACTAAAGCCAAATGGCACAATATGGATATCAGGAACATTACACAATATATATTCGATTGGTATGGCATTGGAGCAGGAAGGCTTCAAGATAATAAACAATATAACATGGCAAAAAACTAATCCACCACCAAACTTAGCATGTCGATGCTTCACACATTCTACGGAAACCATTTTATGGGCAAAGAAGAATGAAAAGAAGTCTCGGCATTTATTTAATTATCAGAAAATGAAAGAAATAAATGGTGGAAAGCAGATGAAGGATGTGTGGACAGGAGCATTAACAAAACCTTTGGAGAAAGCAGAAGGTAAGCATCCTACACAGAAACCAGAATATTTGCTGGAAAAAATCGTATTAGCGTCAACGGAGGAAGGAAAAATTATCTTGGATCCGTTTTGTGGCTCTGGAACCACTGGAGTGGCGGCTGTACGATTTTGGCGGGAGTTTATTTGGATAGATATAAGGGAAGAATACTTGGAGATATCTAAGAGGAGATTGGAGAAGGTTTAAGGAGATTCGAAAGAATATTGAAATATCTGATGAGAAGATAAATGAGTTTTTGGAACAGTTTTATGGATATTTTGAAAGTGGATATGCATTTGAGGAATTTTTAAAAGTGTATCTTGAAAAGATTGGTCTTGATGAAGTTGTTGTCACACGACGTTCTTTAGATGGCGGAATTGACTTGGAGGCTGTAAGATATGGTGTTGGTGGCTTTGCTGGGACAGATACTGTTGATTATTTTGTTCAGGCAAAGAGAAATAAACCAGGAACGACAATTCCTATTGAAAAAGTCAGGGCACTTAGAGGCGTGATGCTTTCGGGCAGTAAGGGGATATTTATTACAACTGCAAATTATTCAAAAAAGACAGAAGAATTTGTAGATGCAGACCCTTCACGTCCGATAATTCTTATTGATGGAAAATCACTCGTTGATAGCTGCATTGATAATGAGATTGGTTTTGTATTTACACCTGTATTCAGTAAAAATGCAATGGATGCATTAAAGGATGAAGCAGATGATTTGGTAAAAGCAGAGGGAACAATTTATGAAACAAATGAAGGGGTTAAACTTGTTGTGGATAAACAGATTTCAGCTAATGACATTAGAGCAAGAATATTAAGATTACCAAAAGCTATTACGAATCTGTTACCAGATGACGCACATAAATTTAAGGTGATATTTAATGGATTGGCACCTAAAGAATTAACGATAGCAAAGAATAGAGTATATCTTGCAGGCGTAACAGATTTGTATAAGGAATCAGGATTAATTGCTGAGGATGGTTCGTACAATCCATGTAAGGCAATTTGGAAATTTTATGAAGATAAAATAGATATTACTATAAAGGAGCATTGATAGATGAGAGATTTTGATAAGTGGCTTAGTCAATTTCGTGCTAGTATTTCAAGCTACGATTATTATATAGATTTTGAGAAAGTAGTAAAGAATGTAGATGAAATCAAGGTGGAATTGAATATTTTAAACTCACTTATTGGTACAAATAATATTGAGGAAGAGTTTGAAATTGTAGTGAAAAAATATCCGGAAACATTAAAATGTATACCACTGTTGTTGGCAGTTAGAGGTAATGAAATTTATGCTCAGGATGAAGATGGAGCGTTTTTATATAATTTTCAAAAAATGAATTATGATGTTGAACAATATAAGGTCTTTATGCGGAAAACAGGATTGTTTGATATGATTGCAAATCATCTTGTAAATAATTTAGTTGATTATGCATTAGGAATTGAAACAGGGTTGGATTCTAATGGTCGTAAAAATCGTGGTGGACATCAAATGGAAGATTTGGTTGAAAAGTATATCGTGGCAGCAGGATTTAAGAAGAATGTGAATTATTTCAAAGAAATGTATTTGAAGGAAATTGAAACTAAATGGAATATTAATTTATCCGCACTTTCAAATCATGGCAAAGTTGCAAAGAGATTTGATTTTGTGATTAAGACAGATAAAATGATTTATGGAATTGAAACAAACTTCTATGGCGGTGGAGGCTCCAAACTTAACGAAACTGCAAGAAGTTATAAGATGCTTTCACAGGAAGCTGATACTATAGATGGATTTACATTTGTATGGTTTACAGATGGAATTGGATGGAAGAGTGCAAGGGGTAATTTAAGAGAGACATTTGAGGTTATGGATATGATATACAGTATTGATGATATGGAGAAGGGGGTTATGAGAAGTGTTTTGGTTTAGAAAGTATTGTATTGGAGGTATAATAAAATGATTGATTTTAAGAAAAAGTTACATAAAGAGATTAGTAAAAAACACACAAATCCAATTGATTTATATAACGAATTGGATAGTAGTAGCACGACAGGACCATTGAGACTAACTCAGGAAAAAGTATTGAGAGTGTGGAATGATACACATAGGGACAAAAGAGATCTTATAGTTAAATTGCATACAGGAGAAGGAAAAACGCTAATTGGTTTGTTAATGCTACAATCAAAACTAAACGAAGGAGAGGAACCTTGTGTTTATGTTTGTCCTAATAAGTTTTTAGCAGATCAGGTATATTATGAAGCAAAAAAGTTTGGAATAAAAGTATGCATGATAACAGAAAATAATGCATTCCCTAATGATTTTATAGATGGAAACGCTATTTTGCTTACATATGTTCAAAAAATTTTTAATGGAAAAACAATTTTTGGACTAGATAATCAATATCAGAAAGTTAATACGATGGTTATGGATGATGCTCACGCATGTTTAGATGCTATCAAACAAGCATATACTGTAAGGATTAATAGAAGAAGGAATGAATCAATTTATAATGATATTATTGGGTTGTTTGATGACGTTTTAAAAGAACAGGGAGAAGGTACTTTTGCCGATATAAAGGAAAATGAGGATTATGAAAGTGTTATGTTAATACCGTATTGGGCGTGGATTGACAGGAAGAGTGAAGTTATCAGTTTGCTTTCAAAAAATGTTGATAGGGATTATTTAAAATTTACATGGCCGCTTATAAGAGATGAAATTGAAAAATGTGATGCTTATTTGAATGGGAAAGAAATTCAAATTATTCCTCATGCATTTAATGTAGAGCGTTTTAGTAGTTTTCATAAGGCGAAACAATGAATTTTGATGTCAGCAACAACACAGGATGATATGTTTTTTGTCAAAAACTTGGATTTTTCAATAAACTCAATTAGCGAACCTATAAGTTGCTCTGATAAAAAATGGTCTGGTGAAAAGATGATTATAATTCCTTCCTTAATCCAAGATGATTTTTCAAGAGAAAAAGTAATAAAGTATTTATGCAAATTTGATTGGAATAAGTTTGGAACTTGTGCGATTGTTCCAAGTAAGGAAAAACAAAATGACTATTCAAATCTGTACTGTAATATATTAAACACAAATAATATTTTTGAAGAAATAGCAAGGAGACAAGATGGACAATATGGAAAGACATTAGTGGTTGCAAATCGGTATGGTGGGATAGATTTGCCAGATGATGCATGTAGAATTGTGATATTAGATTCACTGCCTTTTTTTGGTAGTATGAGTGATATATATGAAGAAAAAGTAAGAATACAGTGTGAATTTATTAGAAGGAAAATAGCACAAAATATTGAACAAGGTTTGGGAAGAGGTGTTCGCGGAGAAAAGGATTATTGTTGTATTTTTATTATTGGAGCAGATTTAGTGAAGTTTATCATGAGTTCTGAAACAAGAAATTATTTTTCTCTACA
The DNA here is from genome assembly GCA_949743325.1 of uncultured Lachnospiraceae bacterium. Lineage (GTDB taxonomy): Bacteria > Bacillota > Clostridia > Lachnospirales > Lachnospiraceae > CAJJNI01. Next base: position 51,657 of record CATJTQ010000070.1, on the reverse strand, counting down.
AACAAGGAAACAAATAGAGATTGGTTTATCTATTGTAGAGATGTCAGATGATGGGGAAGAAAAAAATGAGAAATATCTTATGGATTTAATTAAACAATCTGTTTTAAGAGATGATGGTTGGAAAGAATACTATAAGAGCGAAATGGAGTATATTGAAAGCGATAAAACCATAAGTAATCAAGCAATGTTGATGATAGAAAAACAATCAGAACAACTTTTTATTGACTCTAAATATGACGAATCAGCATTAATTATACAGAATTTTTTAGATAATGAAAAATTACGAGAAGAAGATAAAGGATGGTACTTGCAAGAAATTGCAAGAAGAAAATACATGATAAGTAGGATAGAAGCAGATAAATTTCAAAGCGCAGCATTTGAAAAAAATAGGCAGCTATTAAAACCTGCTAGAGAAGTAAGTTATCAGCCGTTTTCGGGTATTAACGCTTCTAGAGCAAATAATATCCAGAATATATTTCAAAAATGTGGAACATATGATGAGTTAATATTACAGGTTAATGACATGTTAGAGAATTTATCTTATGGTGTTTGAGCGGAAAAGTTTGAGCAAGCTATGGATTATGCCGGAAAAATATTAGGTTTTGATTGTCAGAGCCCTGATAAAATGATTAGAAAAGGACCGGATAATTTATGGAAAGTAGGGCATGATAAATATATTATGATTGAATGTAAAAGTGAGGTGAAAGATACTAGACGGTATATACATAAGTCAGAAGTAGGTCAGATGGAAAATCATTGTGGATGGTTTGAGGAAGTATACCATGATGCTAGTGTGCTAAGAATAATGGCTATTGTTACAAATAATATAGCTCCAGATGCTAATTTTTCTCATAAAGTATTTATTTTGAGAAAAAAGAATTTAAAAAAATTGAAAAGCAACATAAAGAAGTTTATTCAAGAATTTAAGAATTATGACATAAAAAATGTAACAGAATCTGTGATTGATACTGCATTAAATAGAAATTTTCTTGGTGAGCGGAATATATGGGAGGATTATGTAGAAGAATCGAGAAAAGAGTAACAATTATAGAGTATTAGTTGTATGTAACAATGATATATGCATTGGATGGAGTATTTAATTAAACTCTTCAACGCCTCAACATAATCTTGCAAGATGCCATCTCTGGAAAACAGTTTAGCATATAGTTCAGGTTACTTTCTAGCAAGCCTTGTAAGATATGCAATATTGGAAGTCTTGTCCAGATGAACGGTAGTGTTGCATTTTTGATAGTTAAAAGAGATATGTATTTCTACATTGAGACTAACCTCAAAACATTAGGTTTTAGGATCGTATATTTCAAAAAGTTTTATTGCCATAAGTGACTCTTTCGTTTAATGCTATACACAAAATTGTAAGTACACAGAAGCTGTGGAATGCCATAGGCAGTTCTACGCAAACAACACATATGAAACACTGTTATCAGCAAATCCCTTATGTCATGGCTTTTCAAACTATCAAAACGTTAACAAAGATAGTTATAAGCAGAACAATAAATTTTATGAAAGCCCTTGAAAATCCAGCGTTTTCAAAGGCTTTATTTATACTGTTTTTTAAGAATTGCATTAAAATGTGATGAATTATGAAGAGTAGCAAACACATAGCTAGTAATGTTGAAAAAAGATTATAGATATACAATAAAAATACTGTCTAAACTAGAAGATTAGTTTTTGTATCTACTAACAAACTTAAATGATGAATTAAGTATTTTAATTAACATAAGATAGTGTTTCTATAACAATTCCATATTTCTATACCACGAAGATATATCAAAATGCCCATCTTTATTTCCCCATGCAGCAGTACTTAAAGATTGTATATTGTAAACGCTATTGGCTGACAGCCTTTTAAAAGTGTCCCATAGCTGATATATTGTTAGATCCCAAATATTTAAAATGTTAAGGGAAAGACTTTTTGCAGCCACAGCAGATACTATATTTCCAATATCCATATTTTCATCTGATTTAGTAAGTTTTTCTCTTTCATCACGTCCTTTTTGAAGCTTTTGCATTATTTCTAAGGCTTTATTATTTTTTGCTTTAGATAAGTCTTTATCGCTTTGGGATTTCATACAGTTGCGTTTACAAATTAGATCACATACATCATAATAATTTTCATTAGTTATTTTCCCTATAATGTGTTGTTCATCTGTTGTTGAGTCTACAACTGTAAAACAGTTTTCAGTGGCGGAATATACAACATCTTCTTTAATAAAGAAGTTTAGTACTTTCTGCAGTAATATAGCTGATTGTGCATCCGCAGTTAATAAATCAAAAATATTTAGCAGAGATTTTTGTTCAGCAGAGAATAAATTATAGCTTTCTGATTGACCTATTATTGCCATAAATTTTTTGGCATCCATTAAAATAATAGATAGATAATATTGATACGTCTCATATCCAATGGCAGAAATATCCACAAGTTTTGGGGATAGTATGCCTCCTACGTTGTCAAGATACAACGGGTCAGGTGACAATAATTCAAAATAATTTAATTTCAATGTTTTCTCCTCCTAGTTATATTTTGTATTGTGTTTCTGGGATTTTTTTATTCCTTTATAGACACAAAATATCATCCGTTATTTACGGATTAATTAATGTAGATAAAAAATATATATTAAGGAAATAAGGGCTAAAAAAATATATAATAAATGGGGACACTAGACTTAATATATAATATTAAAGTTTGAAAAATACATAAGAATATTTGAGAATATATTGGGCTATACTATTTGAATAATAAATATTATAAGTTGAAACTATTATATAAGATTAGTTTTAATAATAAAAAATATGAAATAAAAAATTAAAAAAAGTGCTTGCAAAAATTATATAAATATGGTAATATATAACACGTCGTTGGGAACGACATAATATTTAATTATTTCTCCGCTTGTCTTTAATATTTATACATTATTAAAATTTATATAGATGTATTTTAGTTAGGATATTTATTATAGTGTTTTAAATGGAGAAGGTAAATTGCTTTTTTATAAGGCTCCATGGTCAAGCGGTTAAGACACCGCCCTTTCACGGCGGTAACAGGGGTTCAAATCCCCTTGGAGTCATTTGAGTATTTTGGAATAAAATACTTATAAATTGAATATATTGAAATATATAATATGGAGTGGCGTCTTAGCCAAGTGGTAAGGCACGGGTCTGCAACACCCTCATCGCCGGTTCAAATCCGGCAGACGCCTTTTTTAAAGCTGTTACATGAGTCTAAAGCTTATGTAGCAGTTTTTTAATACGCGGGAATTAAATCAATAAATGTGTACAAATAGTTAAATCGTATGTGGAATGCTTGTGTACATCAAAAAAATTTGTTACAATGAGCGTACAATATCTAGGAAGGTGTGTCGTAAAATGAAAAAAGTTAATTCAGATGAACAACAAAATAAAAAGCAAGAATTGCAAATGTCAAAAAAGAAAAAGGAAGTGTCAACAAAAAAACAGTCTACTAAAGAGGCAGATGACGATGGTCTTCAAATAGTTTCATTTGACAATATAGATGATATGAATGGACCTACGCCCAGAAAGAAAAGTTATGTTTTCGGACGTACAGTAAGAATTGTGATAATTGTTATTGCAGCTGTCGTTTTTGGAATATCTGGGTATCAGATATTTTCAATATTTTCCGAGTACAAGCAAGGCGAGGATTTATATGATGATTTAGCAGATTCTTTTACTACTGTTGATATAAATAGTGAAGATGAAGAAGATGAAGGTGAAAATTATATAGATGGAGATATACTTCCATACAAAAAAGTTGAGGTTGATTTTGATGGGCTTAAAAAGAGTAATAAAGATGTTGTAGGATGGATTCAGTTTGAACATGTAGATATTAGTTATCCAATTGTAAGAGGTGAAGATAATTCTTTTTATTTAAATCATACTGTTACTAAAACAGAAAATAAAGCTGGCGCAATTTTTATGGATTATAAAAATGCAAAAGACTTTTCCGATATGAATACTATAATTTATGGACATAACATGAAGAATGGTTCAATGTTTGGATTGATGGGAAAATACAAAAATGCTGAGTTTTACTTGGGAAGAGATTGTTTTTGGATATATACGCCAACTGCTGATTACAGATATGTTATTTTCTCATGTTATGAGCCAAAGGCAGATGATGAAAATGTATATTCATTCTGGTCTGAGCCTTGTGATGCATACGGTGAATATTTGCAGAAAGCGAAAGAGGCAGGAAAATATTCTACGCCGGTTGCTGATTTATCACAAGGAGATAAAATTGTAACATTGTCAACGTGTACCAGCAGAGGATCAGATTATCGTTTTGTAGTTCAGGGGAAATTGATAGAGACTATTCAGAAATAAGGAACAGAGGTGAGCTTATGGATGGTATAGACAGATTGCAAAAGTGGATAGATGAGAGTAATAAAATTGTTTTTTTTGGAGGAGCAGGTGTTTCCACTGAAAGCGGGATTCCGGATTTCAGAAGTGTCGATGGTCTATATCATCAGCATTACAGTGAACCTCCAGAAACTATTTTAAGTCATTCCTATTATGTAAGAAAAAAAGAAGAATTTTATCGTTTTTACAGAGATAAAATGTTGTGTCTTGATGCTAAGCCAAATGAGGCACATATAAAATTGGCTGAACTTGAGAATGAGGGAAAGCTTGCAGCTGTTGTAACACAAAATATTGATGGATTACATCAGATGGCTGGAAGTAAAACTGTTTATGAACTTCATGGCAGTGTTCACAGAAATTATTGTCAAAGATGCCGCAAAATGTATAATGCGGAATATGTTCTTGATACAGAAGGAATACCAAAATGTGATTGCGGCGGGGAATTAAAACCTGATGTCGTACTGTATGAAGAAGGACTTGATGATAATACGGTAACTAAATCAATTGAAGCAATAAAAGAGGCAGATATGCTCATTGTTGGAGGTACTTCTCTTGTAGTATATCCGGCTGCAGGGTTAATCAATTATTATAGTGGAAATAAAATGGTTTTAATAAATTTAGCTTCTACCCCAAAGAATGCAGCAGCGGATTTAGTTATAAATGGAAAAATCGGTGAAGTTTTTTCAAAGCTTCATGTATAAATAGTAGGAGTTATACTATGAATGAGAAATTACAATATGAAATTGGTGATTTGGTACAGCTAAAAAAACCTCATCCCTGCGGTACCAAGGATTGGGAGATTATTCGAGTAGGAGCAGATTTTAAATTAAAGTGCTGTGGCTGCGGACATATTGTTATGGTTGAGCGTAGTTTTATGGATAAGAAAACCAAAAAATTGACAAAAAAAGAAAATAATCATTAAAAGAGCTTGCATTTTATTTTTACCTCGTGTATAATACCTCTTTGTGATAATATCCTTGTTTCCTATTTAATTAGGAAGCCAGAGACCAAAAGGAGGTAAATGAGAATGAACAAATATGAATTAGCAGTAGTTGTCAGTGCTAAAGTCGAAGACGAAGTAAGAACAGAGACTATTGAGAAAGTTAAAGGAATAGTTGAACGCTTCGGTGGTACAATTACAAATATTGAAGAGGCTGGCAAAAAGAGACTTGCTTATGAAATTCAGAAAATGAGAGAAGGTTTTTATTACTTCATTCAGTTTGATGCAGAGGCAGAAGTTCCAGCACAGATAGAAGAACGTATGCGAATTACTGAAAATGTCATCAGATATTTATGCACTAGACAGGAAGCATAATAGAAGAGAGGACATATTATGAATAAAGTCATTTTGATGGGACGATTGACAAGAGATCCGGAAGTTAGATATTCACAGAGCGAAGCATCTACAGCTGTAGCGAGATATACATTGGCAGTTGACCGCAGATTTAAACGGGAAGGCAGTGATCAGACTGCTGATTTTATCGGGTGTGTTGCGTTTGGACGTCAGGCAGAGTTTGCTGAGAAATATCTTCATCAGGGAACGAAGATAGCTATTACAGGCAGGATTCAGACAGGCAGTTACACAAATAAAGACGGACAGAGAGTATACACTACAGATGTTGTTGTGGAGGAACAGGAGTTTGCTGAAAGTAAAGCTGCTTCTGATAGAAATGGATATCCACAGAGCGCTCCGGCATCAAGACCTGAGCCTAGTATGGCAGCAGGCGATGGATTTATGAATATTCCGGATGGTATTGACGAAGAGTTGCCATTTAATTAGTATAGGAGGTAAGAATATGGCGTTTAATAAAGCTGATAGAACAGACTCTCCAATGAAGAGAAGAGTTGGACGCAGAAGAAAAAAAGTATGTGTTTTTTGCGGAAAAGATAATGTAATAGATTATAAAGATGTTAATAAATTAAAAAGATATGTATCTGAAAGAGGTAAAATTCTTCCAAGAAGAATTACAGGAAACTGTGCTAAACATCAGAGAGCTCTTACAGTTGCAATTAAGAGAGCAAGACATATTGCACTTATGCCTTATACAGTAGAATAATATTATTAAAATGGAGTAGATTTGAGTATTATATTTTATTCAGATCTGCTCCATATTTTATTATAATAGGATAAAAAAATTCACCTCTATAAATAATGAACAATGAAGTTTTAATTTCTGCATATTCGGATAAAAAATTTCCAACCTTTTTTAATAGTATGTGTCTTTATTATTGAGAGCAATAAGTCACGTGCTATGTATTTACACAAGCATTTGGCAAATGCTGTCAGGGTCAATACTCCGCCTCTCTGCAGAGAGATATTGACTATTGTAAGTACTTACATGGAGGCAAAAAATGAAAAAACAAGAAGCTGAAGCAATTATAACAGAATATTTAAAACCCATATTTGGATTTGCTGTTAAACGATGTAAAAATTTACAAGATGCAGAATACTTTTTATTCAAATGGATGGTTTATATTACATTGCCTAAAAGAACTTGTGAACAATAATAAATTGAAAATTCTTAAGGATTGGCAAAAGAAGGCTGCAGGTACAGTTCTTATTATTAAATAATGTTTTAGCAGGTTTTATTAAAAATGGATTATGTGTTTTTATTAATATGTGTACCATGATGAGATATGTACTTTTGTATTAATTCTTGCATTTTTTGTTAATGTAGCGTATAATATATTCTATTGTTTTTTAAATTACAAATAGAAAAGAGGAAATGCAGTATGAAATTACAAAACAAATGGATTCGTGCGGCCATTCCTGCACTGCTTCTGCACTGCAGTATTGGTACAGTTTATTGCTGGTCAATGTTTAGTGAAAATATTGCTAAGCATATTGGTTTCTCAAAAGGTGCAACAGAGTGGGCATTTAGTTTTGCCATCTTCTTTCTCGGTATGTCCGCTGCATTTTTGGGAAATGTAGTAGAGAAAGATATACATCGCTCTTCGTTGATTGCAGCTATATGTTTTGCAGCTGGTATGGCTGGATCAGGATTTTTCATCTGGTATGGCGGCGAACATAAGGGCAGTATTCTCGCATTGCTTGGAATTTATGTATGTTATGGATTTATTATGGGAATTGGTCTTGGTACAGGATATTTGTCACCAGTAAAAACCCTGATGCTTTGGTTTGAGGATAAGAAAGGTCTTGCCACAGGTCTTGCCGTTGCAGGTTTTGGCGCTGCTAAAGCGATAGCCAGTCCAATAATGCAGATAATGTTAGATTCGCTAGGAGACGGCGGTATTTATAAGATGTTCTTTATTCTGTCAATTGTATATTTTATTATGATGTTTGTTGGACATCTGTTGTTGGCAAAGCCAGAGGGATGGCATGAACCGGAGAAAAAAGAGAAAGGCGCAGGAGCTATTGACGTTATAAAATCAAAACCGGTTGTGTTTATTGGAATATGGTTAATGTTCTATCTTAATATAACATGTGGTCTTGCTTTGATTTCTCAGGAGAAAATGATTATTAAATGTATCGGCCTTGGAGGAATAGCTGGAATACTTACTTCAGTGACGGCGGTGTTTAATGCGGGCGGCCGCCTTGGTTTTTCTGCGTGGGCGGATACTATGAAAGATAGAAATACAGTGTATAAAATTATATTTATTCTCTCCATAGCAGCAACAGGTTTAGTAATTGTGACACAGGGCATTACAGATATGGGTCATAACAAGTTATTTATGGTGCTTGTATTGATACTTTTGTTTGTAGTAAATGCTGGATATGGCGGAGGTTTCAGCAATGTTCCTACGCTGCTTTCAGATCACTATGGGATGCAGAATATAAGCGCTATACATGGAATAACACTCTCAGCGTGGGCAATAGCGGGGCTTACAGGTAATCAGGTAGCAACATTTATTGTAAATCACGTAGGAAAATTTTTTGATGACGGACATGGTAATTTAATTAATCCACAAGGTTACCAGTCTGTGTTATATCTAACAATTGTGTTATATATTGTTTCTTTGCTTATAAGTTTATTTTTAGTGAAGAATAGTAGTAAAAAACAAGCATAGAATTTTAATAAACAGGCAAGGTGCAAGATTTTTAGAAGATTGACCTTGTCTGTTTTAGATTGCTGGAGGCAATTTTTATGTTGTATGTAATTTTATGTTATATATTGATAATGAATTTGACAGGAATTCTTATAATGGGTATAGATAAGTCAAAAGCTAGGCGCGGTGCATGGAGAATTCCTGAAAAACTACTATTTGGAGTAAGTTTTTTTGGCGGAAGTGTTGGTACATGGGCTGGAATGTATTTGTTTCGTCATAAGACAAGACATTGGTATTTTGTAATAGGTATGCCATTAATTCTTGTAATTCATATATGTTTAGTGTTATACTTATTAAAAATATTATAATACCTTAAGGCATACCATGTGAAACAACGTAGTTGTTTCCCCGCCCCGAATGGGGCATGAATTACGGTGTACCCTGGGGTATACCATTATGCCAAAAAGCAGGCAAAAAGGAGGAAATACCCTGCGGGTATACCATTATGCCAAAAAGCAGGCAAAAAGGAGGAAATTATGGATAGTAGTTGTGCATATTGTATGGAAGGCGACTTAGTTGCAAAGTTTGGGATTAAGATTTGTGAGCTTGATACCAGTAAAGTGTATCTTTTTAAGGAACAGAGTCATAAGGGGCGCTGCATTGTTGCTCATAAGAAACATGTAGGCGATATGAATGAATTAACTGCCGAGGAGAGAGGCTTGTATTTTGAAGATGTGGCTAAAGTGGCAAGAGCGATAATGGCTGCTTTTAATCCTGACAAAGTAAATTATGGGGCTTATGGAGACACGGGACATCATCTGCACTTTCATCTTACGCCAAAATACAAGGATGGCTTTGAATGGGGTGGTGTATTTGAGATGAATCCTGATAAAGTATATTTGAATGACAATGAATACACAGAAATAATAGACGCAATTAAGAAAAATATTAAGTAAATTTTAGAAGGAGAGGAAAGCTGTCACGGCTGTCTTCTCCTTTTAAATTTAGGTTGTAAACTTTGTGCGTATCTGATATAATATTTATAAGTATGCAATGCTAACAGGGACTGGAGCATAGAAAATCAATCTCTTAATGTAAGGGAGGGGAATATATTCTTGCAGCAATTGTCAAATAAGTGTTAGAGCACATTATACTGGCCAGTTGTTAGTGAGAAATAGTAAAATAGAAGTTAAAATGCTCAGAAAGAGGGGACTTTAAATTTGAAAGAAACTTCTACAAAAAAGCCTGCTACTAATCAAAAAAGCAGTACATCACGAACGAGAAAAAAGAGAAAAAAACAAAATAAATTTTGGGTGTTTGCAAAATTACAGATTACGTTGTTTGCAATGTTAGGTGTAGCAATAGCAGTTTATTTTGGAAGTGGTCTTGGGGGGACTATAAATAAACTTCACGCGGAAGCTGTAAATTTAGTGCGTTCTTCAAGTGAGGAGACATTTAGAGCCAGCGAGACAAGTGTTGTATATGATGTAAATGGTAATCAGATTTCTACCTTAAAGGGTGAGAAAGATGTATATTATCTTGATTATGGTGATATTCCCGATTATGTCAAAACTGCTTTTGTAAGCATTGAGGATAAGAAATTTCCATCACATAAAGGTGTTGATTTGAAGGCTATTATTCGTGCTGCTGTTGCGTATATAAAGAATGGTAAGGTAACACAAGGCGGAAGTACTATTACACAGCAGCTCGCAAGAAATATCTTTCTTTCACATCATGTAAGTTGGGAGAGAAAGGCCGAAGAGATATTTATTTCTCTGGAATTGGAGAAAATATATTCAAAGACAAAAATACTTGAATATTACATTAATAATATTTATTTTGCAAATGGGTACTATGGTATAGAAGCTGCCAGCAAAGGTTATTTTAACAAAAGTGTCAATGAATTGTCTTTGTCACAGATGACGTTTTTGTGTGCAATACCTAATAGTCCTAACAGATATGATCCTATAAAGAATCAGAGTAATACAGAGAAGAGAAGAGATAGAATTCTTAAAAATATGCTGGATGATGGAGAAATTACCCAGAGCCAGTATGATGAGGCCGTAGCAGAGGAAATTACGCTTGATGTTCCGGTAAAAGAACAGCAGAATTATATTGAAACATATATTTATTATTGTGCTACAAAAGAAATAATGCAATTGAATGGTTTTGAATTTAAGTATGAGTTTGCCTCAAATTCAGAGAGAGAAGAATATGAAGACCGCTATAATCAGGCATATACGGCTACTCAGAAATTACTCTTTACAAACGGTTATAAAATATACACATCTATAAATCCTGATATACAATATCAGCTTCAAGTAGCTATAGATGAACAATTAAGTGAATTTGATTCGACAAATGCGGAAGGGGTGTATGAACTTCAGGGTGCAGGTACATGTGTTGACAATAGTACCGGATTGGTTTGTGCTGTTGTAGGTGGACGCAGTCAGGCTTTTACAGGATACACATTAAACCGAGCTTATCAGAGTTTCAGACAGCCGGGAAGTTCAATAAAACCATTAGTTGTATATACGCCGTCGCTAGAGCGTGGATACACGCCTGATTCTACAGTAGATGATTCTAAAATAGAAGATGGTCCTTCTAATTCGGGTGACAGTTACTCAGGAAAGATAAGTTTAAGATATGCAGTTGCCAAATCAAAAAATACAGTTGCATGGAACTTATTAAAAGAACTTACTCCAAAACTGGGACTTTCATATTTAACAAGTATGGAATTTTCAAAAATAGAGGATGGAGATAATAATCTTTCTACTGCGTTAGGTGGATTTACAAAAGGGGCCAGTACAGTTGAAATGGCAGGCGGTTATGCTGCTTTGGCAAATGACGGTCTTTTTCGTTCGACAACATGTATAATGAGAGTTGTAGATTCTAATGGTAATCTCATTGTAAATAATGAGAGCAGGGGAGGTAAACGTGTCTATAAATCAAATGCAGTTGCTATGATGGTTGATATGCTGCAGACTGTAGTTGCGGAGGGAACAGGAAGAGGTCTTGGTGTAAGCAATATGCCAAGTGCAGGTAAGACTGGTACAACAAATGATAATAAAGATGGCTGGTTTGCAGGATTCACTCCTTACTTTACTACAACAGTGTGGGTTGGATATGATATGCCAAAGACTTTGCCAAAATTATCAGGTGCTTCATATCCTGGTAAAATATGGCATCAATTTATGGAGGCAGTTCATAATGGTCTTGAGCCAAAAGATTTTATTAAAAATCATTATGAAGATGATGGAGGTAATGATGAAGATACAGAGGACATTCCTACTGAGCAGCCGCCAGTGTCTGATGAAGCTGTAAGTGAGCAGGAAAACACGCAGGAACCTGAGAATATTCCAAACGAAGAGCCAACGCCGACTCCTACTCCAATAGTAAGAACAGAGCCGCCAGCAACGCCTACTCCGATAATAACTCAGAAGCCAACAGAACAGCCGATTGAGACGCCAGTGCCGACAGAACCTCCTGTAATTACGACTCCTCCAGCCGAGACTCCGCGCTCAGATATGACAACTGAGAATTATGAAGAATAATAAAAATTTATTTAAATATTTTTATTAAAAAAGTGTTTAATATTTCCCAAATAATATGGACTTTTTGTGAAATAATGGTATAATAAATTTCATAGCCCAAGATGCGTTGTATAGCAGTAATGGGACACGATAAAAAAGTGGGAGGAACCAGTATGAAATATAACAAAAATGTATATCAGTCTCTTGCACTGATAATGCAGTTTGGTATTAATATGCTGGTTCCTATTTTTCTTTGTGCTTTTTTAGGAATCTTTCTAGATAAGAAGCTGCACACTAACTTTATTGTCATTATTTTGTTTTTTCTAGGAGCAATTGCTGGATTTAGGAACATTTATATAATGTCAAAATCCATTTATGACAAAGGAAAGGATGATAAAAAAAATGATGATGAACATAATGCCAAATGATAAATCGATGATAAAAGAAATGATTGCAATTATTGTTGGTTTTTGTTTTGTTGTTGCAGTTGTTGATGTTTTTTTTGCAAAGAATCCATTATACTCTTTGCTTGGTCTTACAGTTGGATGTGTGCTTTCAGTGTATATGCTTATTTACATGAACATAGTACTTTTTCGATGTATGGATGCAAGTGGAAGCGATCAAAAAGCAATCGAGAAATATGTAATTAAACACTCTATAATTAGGTACATGAGCATCGTTGTTGTGTTTGCTGTTGTATGTATCACTAATATCGTGGATCCTAGAACATGTTTTATAGGTCTCTTAGGATTAAAGGCTGCTGCTTATTTACAACCAGTGCTTCATAAACTCAGAGTTAAGAAAACTGTTAGTTAGTTTTGTAGAATGAGTTGAATTGATTGAAAAATAAGGTAAGGAGGTGGATATATGAACTTTTTGTGCATGGAATCTTATTTAGGCTCATTATGGGGCGAGCTTAATGGTGCAGGAGATGTTGATTTTTTCATAAAAGGGCTAGTGAAACTTCCATTTAAGTTTTTAGGTAAGGACATATATATTACTACAGCTCATGTGTGTGCGCTGATAGTAATGTTATTGTTAATTGTCTTTGCGATTTTTGCCAATAGGGCAATTAAGAAAGCATCATTAACAGACACTCCCGGCGGTTTTCAGAATGTAGTTGAGCTGATTGTAGAGATGCTGGACAATATGATTAATGGTACTATGGGCAAAAATGGCAAGAAGTTCCTGAACTATATTGGAACTATTTTCATTTTTATTTTAATTAGCAACATTTCAGGTTTGTTTGGACTTAGACCGCCTACAGCTTACTATGGCGTGACATTACCATTAGGTTTAATTACATTTGGCATGATCACTTATAATAAGTTTAAACATCAGAAAGTAAAAGGTGTTATTAAGGGATTATGCGATCCATGGCCAATATGGGCGCCAATCAATATAATTGGTGATATTGCTGTGCCGGTTTCACTGTCACTCCGTCTGTTCGCTAACATATTATCTGGAACAGTTATGATGACATTGATTTACACGTTGCTGCCTGTTTTTGTGAAGATCGGTATTCCATCAGTTCTTCATATTTATTTTGATTTATTTGCAGGTGCAATTCAGACTTATGTATTTTGTATGTTGACAATGACCTATGTAACTGATGCTATAGGTGATAATTAAAAAGGATTCTAAGGAGGATTTTATTATGCAGTTTAATGAATATTTTATTAGAGGTTGCTCAGCAATTGGTGCAGGTTTAGCTGTTATTGCAGGTATCGGACCTGGTATAGGACAGGGTATTGCGGCAGGTTACGCTGCTAATGCAGTAGGTAGAAATCCAGGTGCAAAATCAGATATTACATCAACAATGTTGCTTGGTCAAGCGGTTGCGGAGACAACTGGTCTTTATGGTCTTTTGATCGCGATGTTACTGTTGTTCGTACAGCCATTAGGAATTGATAAATAAGAAGGACTCTTTCAAAACAAGGCAATAAAAAAGGAAATACCCAAGGGTATACCAATATGCCTTAAAAAACAAGGCAATAAAAAAGGAAATACCACAATGGTATACCAATATGCCTTAAAAAACAAGGCTATTAATAAGGAAATACCACAATGGTATACCAGTATGCCTTAAAAAACAAGGCTATTAATAAGGAAAGGAGGCCTTCAATTGGGAAACTTATTTGCAGGAGCAATGCTCTGTGCGGATGTAGAGAGTGATTTTGGAGATTATCTATTTGGGCTGGACCCACAGTTGCTGGCAGATACAATTTTGTTTGCAGTTGCAGTATTTATCTTGTTTATTATTTTATCTTATCTGCTCTTTAATCCTGCAAGGGAATTGCTTGAAAAGAGAAAACAGAAAATTCGGGACGATATTGACAGTGCCGAAAAAGAGAAAACAGATGCCCTTGCTTTAAAAGCTCAGTATGATGAGAAATTGGCTGCAGCTGATAAAGAGGTTGAGGCTATTCTCGGTGAGGCGCGTAAGAAGGCAAAACAGCAGGAAGTTAAAATCATCGAAGAAGCAAAAGAGGAGGCAGTTCGTATTATTGAACGTGCTAACCAGGAAATAGAGTTGGAGAAGAAACATGCTTTGGACGATATGAAGACAGAAATGATTCAGATTGCGGCCATTATGGCACAGAAAGTTGTTTCTGCATCCATTGATACAACCATTCAGGATTCTCTCGTGGATGAGACTTTGAAAGAAATGGGTGATAAAACATGGCAAAGCTGATAGCCAAGACTTATGGTGACGCATTATTTGAGTTGGCTCTTGAGCAAAATAATCTTGACGCTATTGCTGAGGATGTAGCTGTTGTAACAGACGTATTTGACAATAATCCAGAGCTTTCCAAATTAATGAATCATCCTAAAATTGAGAAATTAGAGAAATGTCAGGTAATGGAAAATATATTAAAGGGTAAGGTTGCTGATGAGATAGCCGGATTTTTTGATATAATTATAAAAAAAGATCGTTATAAAGATTTGCCTGCAATTCTAGATTATTTTTTAGTAAAAGTAAAAGAACACAGAAATATTGGCACTGCTTTTGTCACTACGGCTGCTTCGTTAAGTGATGAGCAGAAAACTAAAGTTGAGTCTCGTCTTTTAGAAACAACTAAATATGAAAAGATGGATATAACTTATAATGAGGATGCTTCACTAATCGGCGGTATGGTGATTCGTATTGGTGACAGAGTCGTGGACAGCAGTATTAAGACTAAGATATATGAACTGACTAAGGATTTGACGAAAATCCAGCTTCCTGTATAGTACTGGAAATGTACATTTAGGAAAAGTCATAAAACAGCAAAAAGAAAGAAGGTGCGAAAGCTCCATGAACTTAAGACCAGAAGAGATTAGTTCAGTAATAAAGGAACAGATAAAGAGATATGCTTCGCAGCTTGAGGTATCAGATGTTGGTACAGTTATTCAGGTGGCTGATGGTATTGCCCGTATTCATGGTCTTGAAAAGGCAATGCAAGGTGAGCTTTTAGAGTTCCCAGGAGAAGTATATGGTATGGTGCTCAACCTCGAAGAGGACAATGTAGGTGCAGTTCTTCTTGGTGATTCAAAAAATATCAATGAAGGAGATACTGTAAAGACTACAGGACGTGTTGTGGAAGTTCCTGTAGGTGATGCATTGACAGGTCGTGTCGTAAATGCACTTGGCCAGCCAATCGATGGAAAGGGACCAATTCAGACAGATAAATATAGACGTATTGAAAGAGTTGCTTCAGGTGTTATCACAAGGAAGTCAGTTGATACTCCGTTGCAGACAGGTATTAAAGCTATTGACTCAATGATTCCGATTGGAAGAGGTCAGCGTGAGTTGATAATTGGAGACCGTCAGACAGGAAAGACCGCTATTGCTATTGATACTATAATCAATCAGAAAGGTCAGGGCGTAAAATGTATTTATGTTGCTATAGGTCAGAAAGCTTCAACTGTAGCAACAATAGTTAGCACACTTGAAGAGTATGGTGCAATGGATTTTACTACAGTTGTTGCTTCAACAGCTAGTGAATTGGCACCATTGCAATATATAGCGCCATATGCAGGATGTGCTATAGGTGAGGAATGGATGGAAAACGGCGGAGATGTACTTGTAGTGTATGATGATTTATCAAAACATGCTACTGCATACCGTACACTTTCATTGCTGCTAAAGAGACCGCCGGGACGTGAAGCGTATCCAGGTGATGTATTCTATCTTCATTCAAGATTGCTTGAGAGAGCAGCCAGAATGTCTGATGAATACGGTGGAGGTTCTCTGACAGCTCTCCCTATTATTGAGACACAGGCAGGTGATGTATCAGCTTACATTCCTACAAATGTAATTTCAATTACAGACGGACAGATTTATCTTGAGACAGAAATGTTTAATTCAGGTTTCCGACCGGCTGTTAATGCAGGTTTGTCAGTATCTCGAGTTGGTGGTGCCGCACAGATTAAGGCAATTAAGAAGATTGCAGCTCCTATTCGTACTGAACTTGCTCAATATCGTGAGCTGGCGGCATTCTCACAGTTTGGATCAGAACTTGATGCAGACACAAAAGAGAAACTTGCTCAAGGTGAGAGAATTAAAGAAATTCTGAAACAGCCGCAATATAGACCAATGCCTGTAGAATATCAGGTAATAATTATTTTTGCAGTAACAAAGAAATATTTAATGGATATAGAGATATCAGATATACTTCGTTTTGAAGAAGAATTATTTGATTTTATTGCTACAAAATATGCGGAAATTCCTGAAAGCATTGTTAAGACAAAAGAACTTTCTTCTGAAATGGAAGAGAAACTTGCTTCCGCAATTACAGAATTTAAGAGTCAGTTCAGAGGTTCAAGCAAATCTGAATAATCGTAGAAGAAGGAGATGGGTGATCACATGGCGTCAATGAGAGATATCAAGAGACGTAAAGGCAGTATTCAGAGTACACAGCAAATTACGAAAGCCATGAAACTTGTTTCTACGGTTAAGCTGCAAAAAGCGAAAATTAATGCAGAAAATTCAAAATCTTATTTTGATTATATGTATGATACTGTAACATCAATTCTTGCAAAATCAGGTAATATCAATCATCCATATCTGCAGGCACAGGAAGGAAAGAAAAAAGCAGTTATTGTTATTACATCCAACCGAGGACTTGCAGGCGGTTACAATTCAAATATATGTAAATTAGTAGCTGCAAATTTTTCAGATAAGGATACTCAATTGTATATTATCGGGCGAAAAGGTAAAGAGGCGCTTTCAAGAAAAGGTTTTGAAGTTTTGGAAGATTATTCTGAAGTTATGAATCAGCCGCTTTACAGTGATGCAATGAAAATTGGAGAGCGTGTGTTACAGGATTTTACAGAAGGTAAAATCGGTGAAATATATATAGCTTATACAGCTTTTAAAAATACAGTAAGTCACATTCCTACTTTAATGAAACTAATGCCAGTGGAAATTGAAGATAAGGAAGACAAGGATAATAGCAAATCTTCAGAGGCTCCAATGAACTATGAGCCTGAGGAAGAGGAAGTTTTGGAGATGATTATTCCTAAATATGTGACAAGTATTATTTATGGAGCCTTGATTGCAGCAGAAGCAAGTGAGAACGGAGCTAGAATGCAGGCAATGGATTCTGCAACAAGCAATGCTGAAGAAATGATTCAAGATTTATCTTTGAAATATAATAGAGCCAGACAAGGTTCCATTACACAGGAGCTTACGGAAATTATTGCCGGAGCGCAGGCTATTGAGTAATGGGATATTACTGGTATAAAAAAGGAGTGAAAGCATACGATGGCAGAAAATAATATAGGTAAAATTACCCAGATTATCGGTGCGGTCCTCGATATTAAGTTCACAGAAGGAAATCTTCCGGAAATAAATGAAGCAATTAAAATTGCTACGAACGAAGGTGGAGAACTGACAGTTGAGGTAGCACAGCATTTGGGTGATGATACAGTCAGATGTATTGCCATGGGTACGACTGATGGATTAGTCCGTGGTATGGATGCGAAAGCAACAGGGGCACCAATCTCAGTACCAGTTGGAGAAAATACATTGGGACGTATATTTAATGTATTAGGTGAACCTATAGATGGTATAGATAAACCGACAGATGTACAATATTTTCCAATTCACAGAAAAGCACCACAGTTTGAAGAACAATCTACATCT
Organism: uncultured Lachnospiraceae bacterium; assembly: GCA_949743325.1. Taxonomy (GTDB): domain Bacteria; phylum Bacillota; class Clostridia; order Lachnospirales; family Lachnospiraceae; genus CAJJNI01. The sequence goes on along the minus strand of CATJTQ010000070.1, from coordinate 33,591 downwards.
ACAGAGATGTTGGAGACTGGAATTAAAGTCGTAGATTTGCTCTGCCCATATCAAAAGGGTGGAAAAATTGGTTTGTTCGGCGGTGCCGGCGTTGGAAAAACAGTTCTTATTCAGGAATTGATTCATAATATTGCAACACAGCATGGTGGATATTCAGTATTTACTGGTGTTGGAGAGAGAACAAGGGAAGGTAATGACCTTTACTATGAAATGAAAGAATCTGGAGTTATTGATAAAACAACAATGGTATTCGGTCAGATGAACGAGCCGCCTGGAGCGAGAATGAGAGTTGGTCTGACAGGTCTTACGATGGCTGAGTATTTCCGTGATCAGGGCGGTAAGGATGTATTGTTGTTTATTGATAATATTTTCCGTTTTACACAGGCTGGTTCGGAGGTTTCCGCATTGCTTGGACGTATGCCTTCAGCCGTAGGTTATCAGCCTACGTTACAGACAGAGATGGGTGCTCTTCAGGAGCGTATTACATCAACAAAGCATGGATCAATTACATCAGTTCAGGCTGTTTACGTGCCTGCAGATGACTTGACTGACCCTGCGCCTGCTACTACATTTGCCCATCTTGATGCTACAACTGTATTGTCACGTTCAATTGTAGAGCTTGGTATTTATCCGGCCGTAGATCCGTTAGAATCTACATCTCGTATTTTGGATCCTAGGGTTGTAGGTACAGATCATTATCAGGTTGCCAGAGAAGTACAGGAGATATTACAGAAATATAAAGAGTTACAAGATATTATTGCAATTCTTGGTATGGATGAGCTTTCAGAGGAAGATAAGCTTGTTGTATCACGTGCAAGAAAGATTCAGAGATTTTTGTCTCAGCCATTTTTTGTAGCAGGACAGTTTACAGGACTTGAGGGACGTTATGTTCCTATAAGCGAGACAATTCAGGGCTTCCGTGAAATTATTGAAGGTAAACATGATGATGTTCCGGAAAGTTACTTCCTGAATGCCGGAAGTATCGATGATGTTTTAGCCCGCAATAAGTAAGGGGTGAAACATATGGCAGACGAAAAAATGTTCAAATTAAGAATTATCGCACCAGATCGTGTTTTTTACGAAGGAGATGCTTCATTTCTTGAACTCGTGACAAGCGAGGGCGAGGTCGGTATATATAAGAATCATATACCAATGACAATGGTTCTTGTTCCTGGAATTGCAAGAATCACAGAGGCTGACGGAGTTAAAGTTGCGGCATTACATTCCGGATTTGTTGAAGTTCTGCAAGATCAGATAACAGTGCTAGCAGAGATTGCAGAGTGGCCTGATGAAATTGATGTAAACCGTGCCAAAGAAGCAAAGATTCGTGCAGAGCGCCGTCTGGAAATGCAGGATCCTAATGTAAATACGAGACGTGCAGAGATTGCATTAAAAAAATCTCTTATTCGTATAGAAGTTGGAGATATATAATTTAACGTATAAATAAAGTTTTATTAAATATTCAAACTCTTTAGGCTATAAAATTTTAAATTAAGTTCTTGTAATAATCGGCGTGATGCAAAGTCACGCCGATTGTGTTTTCTTTGTGTTTCAAAGAAAAAATGAAAAATAAATGTAAACAGACCAGAGGTTGTAGCTTATCCGACAGCAGATAAATTTTGCAAAATGATTGAAGGTCAAGCCATATCTAATATGTCAAGAAGAGGAAAGTTTTTAATAATCAATTTGAAAAATAAAAGCAGAATAATTATGCATCTTAGAATGACGGGCTGCTTACTTGTAACTCCGTCCGATTATACAATAGAAAAGCATACGCATATCATTATGCATTTAAATAATGGAATGGAATTACGTTTTTCTGATACCCGCCGTTTCGGACGTTTTTGGTTAATACAAAATGATAATGAGGATACATACAGCGGAATTGGAAAATTAGGAATAGAGCCTTTTTCTCCTGAATTTAATGCTGAATATCTGAAAACACGATTGGGAAACAAGAAGAAGGCAATTAAAACATGTCTGCTAGACCAAAGTGTGATTGCAGGGATAGGCAATATTTATTCGGATGAAATTCTGTTTTGTGCAAATATATATCCCTCTGCTTCTGCAAATAGTTTGACGCTTGAAGAATGGGAACGTCTTGCGGTGACCATTTCCGATTGTCTTTGTTATTTTACTAAGAAGAACAGTATTAACCCAGTGGATTATCTGGAATCAAAAGGTCGTGATTATCGAAATACTCCTTTTTTGCAAGTATACGGTCATGCAGGTGAGCCTTGTCCAAAATGCAGTAAAACACTTGTCCGTACTATTATCTGTGGCAGGAGCAGCGTGTATTGTCCAAATTGTCAAAGAGAACATTAACTATTATGCAAAATATCAAATAAGCAAGATACCAGGACTGACTTTTACAGAATCTCTTTGATATACAACAAAGAATAACACGGACGCGTTTATAAGTGTTGGTATATTATAAAGATGGACAGGCTTCTTATAAAGTTTATGGAGAGAATGGTAAAGAACTTCATACATATGAGGTTGGCTCTCTTACAAAAACATATACAGCCGTTTTAATTAATAAGGCAATAAATGAAGAAAAAATAAAAATTGATCATACAATCGACAATTATTTGCCGTTTCCTGACAGCAATAAATATCCAACTGTAAAATAATTATTAACTCACACTTCTAAATATAAAGACTATAATTTGTAAATTCTATGATTTCTAATTTTTTTAGAGTCAGAAATGATTTTTATGTTATTAATAAGCAGATGATATTTAACGAGGTGAGTAATTTGAGTGTGGATAAAGAAAGTTACAGTTCTATTAATTCCAATTGCGGATATGCTGTTTTAGGTAATTAGTAATTAAGTTGCAATTATTAGAGAATTAAAATATATTCCTGTGTACAATTAGCCGAGTACTGTGCTTGCACAGCTATTTGGCTAATTGTCGCAAAGGTTGGAAGGCTGTAAATGTCGGCCCTATTTTTTTCTCTCAGTTATTAAAGCATTGTGAAGCTGTACAGAATTCCAATTTTGATTTATAATTGTTACTACTGCCTTTAAATCAACAGGTTTAATTGAATTATCTTTAAAAAATTGAAGAAATTCATCTAGTAATTCATCTGATAATCTATACATAACTATCATTTCATCAGAAAAATTATTTCCCAAGTTAAAAACAGACAATTTAGAAAATTGAGGTATCTCACATAAATATCCTACCGGCTGTAAAAAATCAGGCGATTGTATAGTTTTTACTTTGATTTTCTTTTTGGTAAAGAAGCGCCGTATTTGTGTGGTGCGGTCATCATTGTTAAAATTGTACAGTAATATGATGCTTTTTTCATTTTTATAATTATTCATGTATATATATCTCCTTGTTGGCATAGCCCTGCTTAATATTAAGACTTATTTACTGTCTACAGATGTTATAAGCTATAAAAGACTTCTTTATACCATTTTTGTATAGTGAAACTTTTATAGCTTAAATTATATCACTACAGAAAGGAGTAACACAAGCTATAATAGAAGAGAAAATAATAGCTTGTACAAAAAAGTAAGCCATAATTTTGAATTAAAGGGAGAGAGTAACAGAAATATCCAATCAAAATGCATTTCTGGAGGAATATGCCAAATCAAATGGGTTTATAAGGATAATGCACTTCACGGATATGTAAAACTGCATTTTAAACTTTTATAATGCAAAAATGTATACATATAATAAATATTATGGTATATTTAGTTGTATATAGTTGTAAAAAATATGAAACAGGGTTGTTTAAGTATATAAATCAAGAGATAGGAATGGTATGAAAAGATGTAATTGTGTATCATTATGTATTAAAATTTAGGTATAGGGCTGTTCTTTTAATAATGCTTAAGAAAATGATAATATCAATTTATCTTATGTGCAGAAACAATTAATTTTTAATATAAAAGGAATGTTAAGTTAAAGTTATTAGAAGAGGCAGAAAGGAAGATTATATGGAATATTTTATTGGATTATCAATTGTTTTATTTGTTGTAGCAATGATCGCTGTTGGAATTAAAGGAGGGGGTATTTTAGAGGAAAACAGTATAATAGGTAATTTATTTATGCTTGCGGTTTCTTTTTTTGTCGCTTTTATAGCAGAGCTTTTAGATGGATGGTTTTTTGATGGTATGGGATTGTATATAATGCCCCCATTTGAATTTGCTGTTATAATATTTATTTTAATAAAAATATACAGCAAAGTAAGACAATAGGTTAGTACATACAAGAGGTCTCCTTTTATTACCAAAGATAAAATAAAGGGAATTATATTATATTTTATATAAATCTGAAAATATAAACGCTTGTAAGCAATCATTATTGTGTTACAGTGTTTTATATTTTGTTTAGTATAAATCAAATAAAAACTGCATGTAATAGAAAAATTTGCTTGGAAAGGATTCGGTAAAATTGTATGAATATAGCCTTGAACAATGGTTATTATTTTTCTTTATATATTGTTTTCTTGGATGGTTATGGGAAAGTTTGTATGTTTCTATAAAAACTAAAAAATGGGTTAATCGGGGATTTATGCATGGACCGATGCTGCCTATTTATGGTTCTGGAGCGATTGTTGTGCTGTTTTTGGCGCTGCCCGTAAGGAATAATTACTTTCTTGTATTTTTATTTGGATTGATCGGAGCCACAATATTGGAGTATTTTACGGGAATGGCAATGGAGAAGCTGTTTCATATGCGGTATTGGGATTATACGGACAAACCTTTTAATATAAAAGGATATGTTTGTTTAACGTCATCTGTTGCCTGGGGATTTTTTTCAGTTGCACATGTAATGTATATTCATAAGACTGTTGAGCATATATTATTGTTTCTGCCGAAAAATATTGTAGATATCGTAGTGTTTGCAGTTACTGTAGTGGCAGTGGTTGACTGTACACAGTCATTTAATGCAGCTATGGATTTGCGTGAAATGTTAGAGAAATCAAAAGAATATAATGAAAAACTTCATAAATTGGAGAGACGTGTAGATGTAGTGGCAGCAGTATTTGATGATGATATCAAAAAAATAAAGGAAAAAAGCGCTAAAAAACTTCATGATATAGAAGAATATATTAGAGATCCTAAATTGTTTGTGAAAAAAAGGAAGAATATACGCCTTGGAAGAAGCGTGCGGATATTAAAAAGAAATCCCGGCGTTATATCTAAAGAATTTTCAGAGGCGCTCAACGATATGAAAAAAATAGTGTCAAACAGAAAGAATGGCAAATAATTACGTTGAAAAATATAAACAGGCGCTGTTATAAAATACTATATGCTTATAATATGTTGTATGTTTATCAATCTGTTAAACACATATATTTGCGGATAGTATAGTTATCTTACAGCGTCTGTTTTTCATTGATTTGACGTATCACACATTATTCTTATAGTCTGTAAATATTGTATACTTGTTCAACCGCCCAGATTTGATGAGGCAAAAATAATTTTTCTTTTATTTGCTCATAAGTTAACCATACTAGATAGTGGTCTGGTTCAGTTGGTTCTGAAACAATATCTCCAATTTCCATGTAATAGAAATAGCCGATTCCGTGAAAATCTATTTTTGTTTGTTCTATAAAATGATAATAATCACCTTTGCATACAAACTCTTTTGGAACTACAGAAAGACCAGCCTCCTCTAAAGTTTCTCTAATAATGCAGTCTGTGTGATTTTCATTATTTTCAATACCGCCGCCCAGCAAAAAAAAACCTATTTCGCCGTTATACAAATGGGTCATTGCAACAGGTATTTTACCGTTAGCCGAAAAACCTATACCATATGCACCAGTTCGTTCTTGGTATATTGTATTAGTTTTTTTTATGCCGAAAGTTTTTTCTAACATAACAATAACCTCCTGGTATATGAAATAAACCTTATACTAAATTTAATTGCCGATTTTTTGGCAGATAAAGGTTTATTATAATGTTTTCTTGTATACGCACGTATCGTTTTATATATTCACGGAAAATACTATTTTTTATTAATTATAATTTAATATTTTTTAACAGGCTTCCAAGACTTGTTGAAATTTCTTCGCCTTTTGGAATATTAATTTCTTCTTCATGTATTTCTTCAGAAGCAACATCTTCTAATGCTTTCATGCTAAAACTTAATTTGCCGTCTTTAATGGCAATAACTTTCACTTGAACCTTATCTCCAACTTTTAAAACAGCGTCTGGGGACTTGATTCTCTTATTGCATATTTGTGATATATGAACAAGTCCTGTAAGACCGTTTGACAATTGTACAAATGCTCCATAAGGCTGAATAGTCTCAACGATACCGTCTGTTACAAGACCTACTTCAACATTTGAAATCATTCTGTTCTGTTTTTCCGCCTCTTCTTTCAGAAGAAGTTCTTTAGCTGATAATACCAATTTGTTTGCTGATTTATCAAGCGTAATAATCTGAACGTTTATTTCCTTATTAAGCCATTCATTTAAATCTTCAACATAAGTTAGAGAAAGTTTTGATGCTGGGATAAATCCGCGGATTCCTTCAACATACGCAACCACACCAGCGTTGACAATGCCGCTTATCTTTACTGTGAGGACAGCGTCTTTATCTTTTAGCTCCTGAAGTTTGTCCCAGGCAACAACATGGTTAGCTTCTTTTTTAGATAGAAGCAGATTGCCGTTTCCATCATCTTCTGAAATGACAGTTGCGCTTATTTCTTCTCCAACTGTTACATCTCTTTGAATTGAGAAATTAGGGTCATCGCTGTAATTGTCAGCTGGAATTATACCCTCTGCATAAGATTTTAAATCAACAGTAACTTGTGTATCTGATACCCCAATAATTGTACCTGTCACAATATCGCCTTCTTTAAATTTATGAAAGGACGCATTTAATTCATTTTCAAAGTCAGCCATAGTCTGTTCACTCATAAATAATCCTCCTAGATTTTAAAAATATGGTTAGTATTGTAACCGCTGAATAGATTTTAACATATAACAGTAGTTTTTGTAAATGAGATGTTGAAAGTAAATGATTGTCTCTATTATTATTGTATATTAAATAAATAAATGTTATTATATAGAAAACAAAAGTTTGGTAAAAACTTAAAAATAATTAGACAATATATTTCATATTTATAAAAGCTATAAAAATAATCACTATTGTCTGTTTTGCAGCGGTTTGCTTAGATATCGTGAAACTAAAGAAAAGTTAAGAGGAGTTAATATGGAGAAAATTATAGATTATATTTCCGGAAAGGAAGTAAATGCTACTCCTGAAGAAGTAAATGCAGTACAGCCGTTTTTGAAAATTCTTGCAGAAGATTATGATTATCCGATGGATATGATACAGGCGCATCCGCAGGTAAGAGTAAAGGATAATTCGTCTGATAAAAAAAGTTATCCTATAGATATCGCAGTATTTGAAATTGATTCAAATAATAATAAAAGACTGAAGATTGTTGTAGAAACTAAAAAGCCGTCTAAAAAAGATGGAATAGAGCAGCTGAAAATATATTTGAAATTTTGCGAGGCACAGATTGGAATATGGTATAATGGCTCTGAGAGCGTCTATTTAAAGAAAATTGAGAAATCAGGGCATATTGATTTTGATGAAATTCCTGTATTTCCCAAATATAAGCAGAAATTTTCAGAGATCGGATTATATAAGAGAAATCAATTAAAAAGTACGCATAACTTAAAAGCAATTTTTTCTGAGTTAAGAGGTTATATAGTAGGGAACAGTACGGGAGTAAACAGAGACGAGGTAATCGCTAAGGATATTATTCACTTAATTCTCTGTAAAATATATGATGAGAAATCTACGAAAATGGAAGAGATGCTTTCTTTCAGAGCCTTAGATAAAGAAAAAGACGAAGTTATTAAAGAACGGATTGAAGCATTATTTACAAAGGTAAAGACTAAATATAAAGATATATTGACAATTTCAGATACAATTGATTTTGATGGACATACTTTAAAGTATATTATTAGTAAATTGCAGATTTTTTGTCTTATTGATACAGATAGAGACACTATAGCGGATGCGTTTGAAGTATTTATAGGGGATCCGTTAAAAGGTGCTCAGGGACAATTTTTTACTCCGAAAAACGTTGTAAAAACATTAATTAATGCGGTTGACCCTAAAATTGATGATTATATAATTGATCCCAGCTGCGGAAGCTGAGGTTTTTTAGTTGAATCATTAAGGTATTTGCGGGAAAAAGTTGATAATATAGCAGAAGAATATGGATGGAATGAAGAGATAAAGATAGATGAGAAAAAAAATATAAGTATAAAAAATATCCGCGGAATAGAAAAGGATAGTTTTCTTACAAAATTAGGTAAATCATATATGTCAATACTAGGCTATGAGGAGGAAAGTATTTTTTGCGAGGATAGTTTAGAACAGCCAATAACATGGAGTGAGTTGACAAGACAGAAAATAAAATTAAATACTTTTTCTGTATCATTTTCTAATCCGCCGTTTGGCAAAGATATAAAAGTTATAGGAAAAGACAAGCTTGAACAGTATGAACTGGCAAAAAAAGTCAGCGCAAAAGGAAAAGAGAAGTTTGTAGATGAAGGAAACGTATCTACATTATTTTTAGAGAGAAATTTACAGCTGCTGAAAGACGGAGGAAAATTAGCGATTATTTTGCCGGAAACATATTTTCATGCAAACAAACAGAAGATAGTAAGACAATTTATATATAATCATAATATTCAGTGGATTATTGATTTTTGTCATAATACATTCAGGCCTCATAACAATGCCAAATGTATAGCGATTGTTATACAGAAAAACACTCCTCAGCAGCAGAAAATAAATATGGCTGTCGCTGAATATATAGGACATGATCATAATGGACATCCTGTATATAAGAGAGATTCAAAGGGAGCAAAGACAAAAGAGATTTTAGATGATACTGTTGATATTATAAAAGAGATAGAGAATATAAATAAAGGAAAAAAATTCGACGCTAAATATACATTTGAAATTGAAGCCGATATAGTAATTAAAAATGATATATTAGTGCCGAGGTATTATTGGAGTTCAAAGTTAGAAGAGATAAAGAAGAAAGCTTTTGAAAATAATATAGAGTTAGTTTCCCTGCAGCAGTTGATTGATGAAGGGATTATAACTTATTTTGACGGAAATGGTTCGCCGTCTTCTGAATATAAGGGAACTGGCGATTATCCATACATAAGAGTTAAGGATATTGTTAATTGGCAGATTTATAAAGATCCTACCGCATTGATTCCTTTATCTGAGTATCAGAGATTATATAAGGAAGAAAAACAACTAAAATCAAAAGATATTTTGTATGTTAGAAGGGGCAGCTACAGAATTGGAAGCGTCGCTATGGTCTCTCCATATGATTTAAATGTTATTCTTACAAGAGAGATTCTTGTATTGAGATTGATTAAAGAAGATAATAAATATAATTTAACTCCTGAATATTTACTATATGCATTATCTCATAAAATAACGCAGCAGCAGGCTGAAAATAAGATATTTATTGATACTACGCTGCCTAATATTTCTGATAGGTGGAAAGATTTGTTTATCCCAATATATAAAGATAATAGTACTTACGAGATAATAAAGTCAAAGGCTGAGTCTGTTATATACAGTCAATGGAGCGCGATGAAAGAAATTACTGATTTTAGAAATAATTATGATATTCACAATACATAATAAGTTTTTTATTTATGAAGATGAAGTTATCAATATTTCAAAAGTTTTATAAAGTTGCAGTTTTATGGGAAGTATATATAAAAAGTTTTGGAAAGGAAGTTATATATGGATGCAGGAAATAAAAGGCCAGTATATGTAATCGGACATAAGAATCCTGATACAGATTCAATATGTTCTGCTATTGCTTACGCTTACTATAAAAGAAAAGTAACAGGTGAGGATTATTTTGCAAGACGTGCAGGCGCAGTAAATGAAGAGACTCAGTTTATTTTAAATTATTTTGATGTTGAGGAACCTCCGGTTATGGTGGATGTCGGTTCTCAAGTTAATGATATTGAGATTAGAAAGATTGAAGGAGTATCTAGCAGCATTTCATTAAAAAAAGCGTGGGAACTTATGAAGGAACGGGATGTTGTAACACTGCCAATTACTTCTGAGGGCAGAGTGTTAGAAGGTCTTATTACTATCGGCGATATTGCCAATTCATATATGGATGTTTATGAAAATAATATTTTGGCAACTGCTCGTACAAAGTATAAAAATATAGTAGAAACTATAAGTGGAACTATGCTGATAGGCAATGAACACAGTTATTTTGTCAATGGTAAAGTATTGATTGCTGCTGCAAATCCTGATTTAATGGAGAGTTATATTGAAGAGAATGACTTGGTAATACTAGGAAACAGATATGAATCACAACTTTGTGCAATTGAGATGAACGCTGCATGTATTATCGTATGCGAGGGCGCCTCTGTCTCAAAAACTATTAAGAAACTTGCTGAAGAGAGGAGCTGCTGTATAATTAGTTCTCCGCATGATACATTTACTGTTGCCAGGCTAATAAATCAGAGTATGCCGATAAAATATTTTATGCGCTCAGATCATCTTATTACCTTTCATACAGATTCTATGATTGATGATGTAAAAGAAATTATGGCAAAAAAGCGACACCGTGATTTCCCTATTTTGGATGAAAACGATAAGTATGTCGGTATGATATCAAGACGTAATTTGTTGAATATGGGTAGAAAATCAGTAATACTTGTGGATCACAATGAGCGTTCACAGGCTGTAGATGGTATTGACAGCGCTCAGATATTAGAAATAATTGATCATCACCGGCTTGGAAGTCTTGAGACAATATCGCCTGTATATTTTAGAAATCAGCCGCTTGGCTGTACTGCAACTATCGTTTATAAGATTTATAAAGAAAACGGTGTGGAAATTGAGAAAAAGATTGCTGGATTGTTGTGTGCAGCAATTTTGTCAGACACTCTTATTTACCGTTCACCGACTTGTACAAGGGAAGATGAGGAAGCAGCCGAAGACTTAGCTAGACTGGCCGGTATTGAAGTTGAGGCATTTGCCAGAGAAATGTTTAATGCTGGAAGCAATTTAAAGAATAAAACACCTAAGGAAGTTTTTTTACAGGATTTTAAAAAGTTCTCAGCTAATGACATAACATTTGGTGTTGGACAAATCAATTCTATGTCGGCAGTTGAGCTTTCAGAGATTAGAGAAAAGCTAATACCATATTTGGAAGAGACATGTAAGGAACAGGATGTACAGATGCTGTTTTTTATGCTGACGGATATAATTAATGAGAGAACTCAGCTTCTGTATTGTGGTACAAATGCGAAAGAGCTGGTTAAAGAAGCTTTTGGTGTAAGAAGTCAGGGGCAATATTTTGTTTTAAAAGGTGTTGTTTCACGCAAAAAGCAGTTTATACCAGCAATTATTGAATCTATGCAGCACTAGAGATAAAGAAATGTGGATTGTGCAAGAAAAGGGGTGTCATTATGAAAATAACAGCGTGTTCTATAAGAAATTTTAAGACAATAAGACAGCTTACTATGACGGATGTCGATTCTGCAGTTATTTTAGTGGGAAAAAATAACTGCGGTAAAACTTTGGTAATGGATGCAATTCGTACTGCATTAGGATATATTCAGCTGGAGGAAAGATTTTTTTGCGACAATTCACAGGATATTCGTGTTGGATTAACATTTAAGATAACAGAGGATGATTTGCATAGGCTTAATGAAAATCATAAGGTAAGTTCACGAACTAACTATTCATTATGGTTTGAAGAATTTATAGAAAGACTGCCGGATTATAATATAAAGACCGGAGAGTTATCATTTGTATTTGTTGCCAGCCCTCACGGAGAAAGCACCTATTTAGACAGTAAAGGACGGGAAAACTTGTATATTGTTGATGTCTTTCCACAAGTTTACTATATAGATGCTGCAAGGGACACAGCTTTTATTGAGGAAGATATTTTTAGTCTCCATGGTAATCAGGATTTAGTTGGTCTACAGGATAGCGTATGTATGTACGATAAATCAAAGAAATGTAATCAATGTTTTTCGTGCATGGAACAGATTCGTGAGAAGAGTGTTGATGAGCTGGATGTACATGAATCTGCTATTTTATTAAAATATAAATTATACAATATGAATCTAAGTGAGTTTGCTCAAAAAATAAACAGAGCTTTTCATAGAAACAGCAGCCGTTCGCAGGATATTAAATATGTAGTAGACTTTGATTTTCAGCAGATAAGTCATCTGCAGACGATAGTGGTTCATAATGACAGAAATACGGAAGGAACGATGGAGACTCTTGGCGCTGGTATGAAAAGCATATATATTTTGTGTCTTCTTGAAGCATATATTGAGGAGAGCGGAGTGCTTCCTTCTATTATAATGATTGAAGATCCGGAGATTTATTTACATCCTCAGCTGCAGAAAAATGCAAGTGAGATACTGTATAGATTGTCAAATAAAAATCAGGTGTTTTTTACAACATATTCCCCTAATATGCTGTTTGATTTTTCTTCAAAACAGATAAAACAAATTTCGTTGGACGAGGATTGTTATACAGTTGTCCGTGAAAATATGGATATAGATGAAATATTAGATGATTTGGGATATACTGCTAACGACTTGATGAACGTAAGTTTTGTATTTTTTGTTGAGGGAAAACAAGACAGAAACAGGCTTCCTCTTTTATTGGAAAAATATTACTCTGAAATTTATGATGAAAGCGGGAATCTGCAGAGAATTGCAATAATTCCGACTAACAGCTGTACTAATATTAAAACGTATGCCAACTTAAAATATATAAATAAATTATATATAAAAGACCGTTTTCTCATGATAAGAGACAGTGATGGTAAGAATCCAAAGAAACTTATAAAGCAGCTTTGTGATTATTATGAACAGCGCGCTTATGAGGATGATAATTTTGTACATATTAAGCCGGAAAATGTTTTGGTGTTAAAGTATTATTCTTTTGAGAATTACTTTTTGGATCCGGCTGTGATGGCAAAAATTGGCGTTATAAAAAATGAGGAAGAGTTTTATAATATATTGTATAAGAAATATAAGTCTTATCTGCACAAGCTTCCAAGTATGAAAAAGATGTTTAGGATTACTGGTGCAAGAATAAAAAGCAAAGAAGATTTGAAAAGAAATCTTGAAAATATTAAAATATATGTTCGAGGACATAATTTATATGATATCTTTTATGGTAAATATAAGAATAATGAACAGGAGATATTAAAGCGGTATATAGATGAGGCTCCTGAAGAAGTATTTTCAAATATAACAGATGCCATAGATAAATTTGTATTTTTTCAATCTCGTAAAAAGTAAGTATTTACCAATATAAAATATGCTTAATTTATTAATAATATATTTTCTGCGGACGATAAATATTACAGCTGCGTTGCTTAAAAAGTGTGTCATTAAAAAACTTAATAGGCATTATGCAAAAAAAAATAAATATTTAAAAAAAACTATTGACAGTTTTTAACAAATGTTATACACTATAACTGTCCTTAAAGAAAATATAAACTTTATAAAAAAAGTATAAACGGCATAGTTGTTCTTGAATAATATTTTGAAGTAAGTTAGAATGTATTTGTCCTCGATTAAAAGGATGGACAGTATTTTATATAACTAGGAGGTAATATAATATGAAATTTGTATGTCAAGTATGTGGCTATGTACATGAAGGGACAGAACCACCAGAGAAATGTCCACAATGTAATGCACCAGCATCTAAATTTGTTCAGCAAAGTGGAGATTTATCATGGGCTGCAGAGCATGTAGTTGGTGTTGCTCAAGGTTCCAGTGAAGATATTATGGAAGATTTAAGAGCCAACTTTAATGGTGAGTGTACAGAAGTTGGTATGTATCTGGCAATGGCTAGAGTTGCTCATCGTGAAGGATATCCTGAGATAGGTTTATATTGGGAGAAGGCAGCATACGAAGAGGCTGAGCATGCAGCTAAGTTTGCAGAGTTATTAGGTGAGGTTGTTACAGATAGTACAAAGAAAAATCTTGCTATGAGAATTGAGGCAGAGAATGGCGCTACAGCAGGAAAATTTGACCTTGCTAAACGTGCAAAAGCAGCTAACCTTGATGCAATTCATGACACTGTTCATGAGATGGCAAGAGATGAGGCTCGTCATGGTAAAGCTTTCAAAGGCTTATATGACAGATATTTTGGATAATAGATAAAAAGTATGAATTTGGAAAAACAGCATTAAAGTCATGCTGTAGAAAATAGCTCCTTTTTCATGTTTTCCTATAAATTGCCCCCTAAGAGAAATCTTAGGGGGTCTTTCTTTTTTATTATATGATAATAATTCTTTCTCTAAGTGAATTGATTACAGAAGCAATAAAGATTAAAAAAATTTAAAACATTAAAATAATATTTTTTAGAGACTTTTAGAAAAATCTAAGAGGTCTTTTTTTTTGATATTTTTTAATTTATAATATAAAACGATTGTAAGAAAAATGTCACATTTATCTCACAAAAATGATGGATTAATTTGCTATACTTATCAACATAGCAAATTACATACAGTATATTCTGTTAAGCAGCTAAGAGAGGAGTTTTGAGAGAATGGAGATGTATAATATTCTGGTAGTTGATGATGATGAAGAAATTTTAAAATCATTATCAAAATTATTGGAATTGGAAAATTATAAGGTTTTTCGAGCCAGAGATGGAATGGAAGCGTTGGATTTACTTACAATGGAAAATATTCATTTAATTTTACTTGATGTGATGATGCCCAAGCTAAATGGACTTTCCGCTTTAATGAAAATTCGCGAGAAGAATAATATTCCTGTAATAATGCTTTCAGCAAAGACAGAAGAGAGCGATAAAGTTCTGGGGCTTTCTATAGGAGCTGATGATTATGTTACAAAGCCTTTTAATACTCAGGAGTTAATGGCAAGGGTTAAATCACAGCTAAGGAGATTTTTTTCATTAGGTGCAGTAAATGACAGGAATCACGAAGAACATATATTAAAAAACGGAGGTCTTAAACTTGATAAAAATACTAAAGAATTAACTGTAGATGGAGAGATAGTACATCTCACCGCTACTGAGTATAAAATAATGGAATTATTAATGGGGCATGTTGGATATGTATTTTCGGCTGAAGATATTTACAGCAGTGTATGGCAGGAAGATGTGTATGCAGTTGAAAATACTGTAATGGTACATATAAGGCGAATTCGTGAAAAGATTGAGATTACGCCTAAAAATCCTAAATACTTAAAGGTGGTGTGGGGTATTGGTTATAAGATTGAAAAAATGGATTGATAGACATCTTTTATTAGCATTTTTTATAAACTTTATATTATGCTGTGTATCAGCGTTTTTTATGAGAATATATAGCTATTATTGGAGTATTGGAAGGTATCGAAGATTTTATCTATTTGCAGAATATGTGTCCTTAGTAATTTTGCTGTTATTTTTTATTGTGACATGTATTTTGTTTATAAGATTAAGGAATACAGATTTATTAAAAGTAAAAAAAATATATAGAATAGACAGAATAAAAATTGAGTTATATATAATCCTATTAATAGTTGGAATAATTTTAGGTTTTTATTTAATACATCCATATAGATTTAGGATTCTAGGTTTATATACTACACTTGACTCATTATTTAACATATTGTCCGCGGTTTTTGTGATAGGTTTATATTGTACATGTATGTTGTCAGTGATAGTAATGTTGTGGAGACGATACAGGCTTGGAATACTTAAAGATACTTCCATTATATTAAATAGTATATATCTGTATAAAACTAGGACTGAATTAGAGAAACAGCTATGGAACAAAAGACGTTTTTCATTATGGTTTGTTATATTGAGTGTAATTATCTGCTCTGTACTTCTGTTAAAGATGGGGGAAGCGACAGGATTCTTTGGTGGGTGTTTATTAGTTATAGTGGCAGTAATATATATTGTGAATTTTATGTCACTGAAAAAGAATTATGAGATTGGATGTATTATGAATCATATTGATGCTGTTTCAAGAGGAGAGAATATTGAAGATATATTGCCTGAGAAATCTATATTTTATGAAAGTGATAAAAAACTGAAAAATATTGATAATGCAGTGAAAGAAGCGGCAAAAAAACAGTTATCTGCGGAAAGACTAAAAATGGATTTAATTACGAATGTATCTCATGACTTAAAAACTCCGCTGACGTCAATGGTAGCTTACACAGATCTATTGAAAAAAGAAGATTTAAGTATGGAGGCAATGGATTATGTTGATGCAATTTCGAGAAAACAGCAGCAGTTAAAGGAAATGATACAGAGTGTATTTGAACTGTCAAAATCCACAAGTGGAGCAGAAGTTTTAAAAATTGAAATTTTGGATATGAAAATATTAGTTGAACAGATGATGGCAGACTTTGACGAGCGTATTGAGAATGCTGGTTTTAGTGTTAGGGTAAAAGTTGAAGGTGATAATTTTCTATTTAAGGCTGATAATGCTAAGATGTATCATGTAATTCAAAATTTGCTTGAAAATGCGTTGAAATATTCAATGCAAGGAACAAGAATTTATATTGCGGTTGAAAAAACAGTTGATAAAAAGATAAGATTTTCAATTAAAAATATTTCTTCATATGAAATTGATTTTAATCCCGAACAATTGCTGGAAAGATTTGTAAGGGCAGACAGGGCGCGTACTACAAAAGGAAATGGTCTTGGATTGGCTATCGTGAACAGTTATATTTTAAATATGAATGGAAAATTCAATTTATCAGTAGATGGAGATTTATTTAAAGCGGTTATTGAATTTTCAGAAGCAGAAAAAACTAGCGAGGAGTTGACATAATAATGAAACTTGAAAAAAAGTATATATATGCAGTAATCCTTTTTGCTGTAGGAATTTTGTTAAGTATAATTTTAGTTATTCAGCATGGGATGTATGCATCTAAAGTAGATTGGCTGTCACAGCACAGTGTAATACCAGATTATTTCAGACAGAGATTTTATGAGACAAAGCAGTTATTTCCTGATATAGCATGGAATTTAGGCGGTGGTCAGAATATATACAATTTTTCGTATTATGGTCTTTTTTCTCCAGTGATACTATTGTCATATTGTTTACCATTTGTAAAAATGGATACCTATATTATGGTGAGCAGTTTAATTTGTTATGCATTGTCAGGAATGTTATTTTATATTTGGCTCTCAGATAAGGATGTATCAAAAGATATAAGAGTTTTAACTGCATTATTGTTTCTGCTGAGTGCGCCGTTAGTATATCATTTTTATGTACAGTTAATGTTTGTGAATTATATGCCGTTTCTTATACTTGCGCTGATTGGATGTGATAAATATTTTAAAGATGGGACATATAAGCTTCTTGTTATGTCTGTAGTGGCAATGATATTGACAAGTTACTATTTCAGCGTCGGGGGATTGGCGTGTATAGGTTTGTATGTACTTGGTAAATCAGAATTTTTCGGAAAAAAGATAATTTTATTTGGTATTATAATGTTTCTTTCGATCGGTGTATGTGCATTTTTGTTAGGTCCTACAGCATTTTCTCTGTTTGCGGGTGATAGAACTAATGCGAGCGCTGCAGCGGAAAGTAATGCGTTTATTTCATTTAATCCACAGAAGATTTTATATAGTCCATATGGTATTGGTCTTCCGGCTATATCAATTATAGGATTATTGGGCGGTGCAGTCTTTAGTAAAAATAGTAAGAGACGTTTGCAGGCAGTAATATTGATATTGATATTATGTATGCCGATAGCAGCAAAGCTATTAAATGGAGGTCTTTATGAGAAAGAGAAGGTTTTTATTCCCTTTTTACCGTTGGTGTGTCTTTTAATTGCAGAGACGACCGAGAAGCTTGTAAAAAATAGGGATTCTAGTAAATTAAAAAAAGCATTAACAATTATTATATCAGCTGCTGTAGTAACGCTTCTAATATATGCCGGATATAATAAGTATTATGTCAATTATAGATGGATTTTGATGGTTGAAGGGATACTTCTTCTTGTGGGAACATTTATCAACTTAACATGGAGAAGAGTGCCTATTGTATTGTTTTTGTCGTGTTTAATTATGTTTGCATATGATTATAAAATGAATTTGCAGGCAGATGAAATGATAAAAAAGGATGTTTATGCTTCGTATGAGTTTCAGCAAAAACGTGATGCAATTTCAGAGATTTTATCAGAAAATACTGGTTTTTACAGGACAGAGTGTATTTTAGATAATGGACAGAACCTTGTAAATATTAATCGTGTATATAATATAAATCAAAACTTGTCATCTATATATTCTTCGGGTTATAATAGTCAATATATGGATTTTAGAAATAATGTATTTAACTTAAATATACCGCTTCGGAATCGTATGATGCAGGCAGTTTCAGATAATCCTAATTTTCTTCAATTTATGGGTGTTAAGTTTGTATTGTCAGATAAATGTCCGGCAGGTTATACTAAGTTGCGTCAGACAGCCGCAGGAAATATCTATGAAAATAAAAATGCTGCACCAATATGTTATGCTACGGCTGAAGTTATAGGTGAGAAGGAATTTAATAATTTGGATTTTCCATATAATCAGGCGGCTTTGCTTTGGAAAGTTGTTGTAGATGATAATATTAAATCAGATAGTCTTGCTCTTCCTGACGATTGTGTTACTAATATAGATTTTAAATTACCTGAAATATCAGAGAAAGGTTTTCGTATTACTGCCGTTAATGATGGATATGAAATTTCTGCTGATAAAAATACAACTATAAAACTTCCTATTGAATATGATAATAATGATGTTCTTGCTGTTTCATGTAATGTGGAAAATTTATTTCCTAATAAGGACATGCATATAAGAATAAATGGACAAACAAACCGTCTTACTTCCGAATCTCATGAATATGCAAATGATAATAAATGTTTTCATTTTGTAGTTACATTAAAGGGAGAGACAGAAGTAGAGTTTGGAAAAGGACATTATATAATAAGAAAGTTACAATGTTACAGAGAAAAGTTTGCTGATTTACATAATGATAATCTTTATAAGGCTGTTTTGAATTTATCACAGAAAAGCCTGGCAGGAGATAGATTAAGCGGAACTATTGAATTAGACAAAGATGGATATTTGGTTACAAGTATTCCATACGATGAATCATTTAAAATATTAATAGATGGAAAATCGGTTAATACTATAAAAGTAAACACTGCATTTCTTGGTACCAAATTAACATCCGGCAGACATGAAATTATAATAACATATGAAGCAAAGGGCAAGAAAGCTGGAATTATTATTTCGACAGTATGTATTTTTATATTATTAGGCATATGGTTATATCAAATAAAGACTAATTATTAGTGATAAGATTATTTTTGCTGTAAAGGGGAATAGCATATGATAAATAAGTTAAAGAAATTTTTTAGATATATTTGGACAGAGTGCAAAGATAAAAAGACATTGGCAATCTTTCTGTGTGTAGTCGCCGTTGTTTATTCCCCTGTTTGGTTATGTTATTTGTTGTATTTTTTATTTAAATGGCAGTGGTGCTTTACAGTTGCCACAGTATGTTTTGCATTTTGGGCCGGGCCATTCACTCCATTTTTTCCGGTGTGCATTGCTATAACGCTTGCGTTAAAAAGATTTATAAGGAAAAGGAGAAAACGCTGATTTCACTTTAGTGATGTTTGACAAACTACAATGTGTTATTGTATATTTAATATTATGTGGAAGGGGTAGGTATTAAGATACAGAATAATTATATATATGGCTATTAGAGAGGTTTGTTTAATGATTTACATTGAGGAGTGAAATTATTATGGCATTAAAGAGGTCTAAGACTAATTATTTATTGACGGCAATGTCCAATATGGAAGCCATTGATTATGGAAAAGATTTTATAGAGTTAGAGCGTATTTATAAACGTATTTCTGATGGAAGAGCTGAGTTTGCTAATTCTATGGAAAATGTATTTGGAGGTTTAATGCAGATAAGTTCACTGGATTTAGCATTAAGTCATTATTCTGATATGCTGAAAGAAATATCAGTCAGTGTTTCTGAGGCTACAGAGCTGATTCACCAAGCAGCAGGCGAGACGTCTTCTGTAGCCGAGATTGTTTCAGGACAGCATGAAGATTTGACTCACAATATAATTGAAATATCTGAGGAATCAAGTTCAGTCTATCAGAAGATTGAAGAAGGACAACAGGAATTAACAGAGATAAAGGAAATGTCTGATAAGACAATCGGCAGTTCTAAAGAGATGAAAGAGGATATGTATCAGTTGTCAAATGTTATAAGTAAAATGAATGAAGTAATTGAGGGTATCAATCAGATTTCATCTCAGACTAATCTGCTTGCACTCAATGCATCTATTGAAGCGGCCCGGGCAGGAGATGCAGGTAATGGATTTGCTGTGGTTGCTGAAGAAATTAGAAAGCTTTCTGTAGAGACTCAAACTTTAACTGCTAATATGGGTAAATTTGTTACTGCAATTCAAGATGCATCGGCAAAAAGTGTTGACAGTGTAGATAATACTATAGAATTTCTTGGAAGTGTTACTGAGAAAATAGGACATATCTGGACTTTAAATGAGGATAACAGAAAACATCTTGAAGGAATTACAGATAATATTTCGTCTTTGGCAAGTGTAAGTGAAGAGATTAGCAGTTCAATGCTGGAATTAGAAAACCGTTCTTCAGAGATTGATAAGCAGTGCAGCGTATTGGCTGAAGATACACAGTTGCTGAAAAATCATGGACGAGATATTGATAATATTATAGCGCCAATAGAATCGATTGAGAAAATTATGGATGATTCGGCAAAAATTATGGGACGCATGACTGAAGATGCTTTTTATAGATTAGAAAATAATAATTTTATTAAGTATATAGATAAAGCTATAGATGCTCATAAAAAATGGTTACATAATCTGAAATGTATTGTTGATGAAAAATCTATATATCCATTGCAGATAAATGATAAAAAATGCGGCTTTGGACATTTTTATTATGCGATAAATCCTTCTAATGAAGAAATTAAGACAATCTGGGAACCGCTTGGCGAAAAGCATAAAAAATTTCACGATTATGGAAAGCAGGTTATTGATGCCTTGTTTTCACAGGATTATAATGGTGCGGAACAAATTTATAAGGAGGCGTGTAATTATTCAAAAGTTCTTTTAGATGATTTAGAAAAAATAAAGGAAATGTTGAAAAAATAACTGTAATATAAAGTGATTTAAGAGTATTTATAAATACTGCAAAGAGGGACGATATATGCTAATCGTCCTTTTGTTTTATGGCTGACAAATTTGTATGTCACAAAAGCTTATTAAGGTTGTCTAATATAATAGGAGGTGAGAATTATCAATAAAACAAATGAAGAATTACAGGTTTTAATTGAAAAGGCTATTTCAGGGGATAAGGAGTCCCTGGAGACTATTATTATGAGTATGCAGGATATGGTTTTTAATTTGTCGCTCCGTATGCTGGGCTCTTTTGCAGATGCAGAGGATGCGACACAGGATATTTTGCTTAAAATGATTACTCATTTGTCTTCTTTTCGAAGTGAGAGTTCATTTACTACATGGGTATTCAGCATAGCGGTTAATCATTTGAAAAATTATAAAAAGCATATGTTTGCTCGTTATCCGCTGAGTTTTGAGTTTTATGGTGAAGATATAGAAAATGCAGATTTAAAAAATGTGCCTGACCTTACTCAAGATGTGGAAAAATCAGTTTTAGCAGAAGAATTAAAGATGTCTTGTACAAATGTAATGCTGCAATGTCTTGATGCTGAGAGTCGCTGTATATTTATACTAGGAACTATGTTTAAAGTTGACAGCAGAATTGCAGGTGATATTCTAAATCTTTCGCCTGAGGCTTATCGTCAGCGTCTTTCAAGAATACGCAAAAAGATGGCTGAGTTTCTATCGCAGTACTGCGGTGAATATGGCAATGGCAAATGTAGGTGCAGCGACAGAATTAATTATGCTGTTCAAAATCATCGAATTGATCCAAAACAATTGGATTATGTCAGTGCTGATAAGTCAGATTTGAAAATAATGGAAGATGTTAAAGATGCGATGGAGACAATAGACGATTTGTCACAGCAATTTTCATTCTATAAGAAGTATAAGTCACCTGATAAGTTAAAACAGTTTATTACAGATTTCTTAAATTCAGCTTTGGCTGATATTGTTAGAGAGTAGAAAGGGCGAACAATAATGGACTTACAAATTATTATTGATTATTTATCGGAACTTAGTAATAATAACAATCGAGAATGGTATCATGCGCATAAGCAACAACTTAATGATGCGAATTTACAGTTTGAAAATCTTCTGCAGGAATTGATTTTAAATATAGGAAAATTTGATGTCAGCGTTATTAATAATATTCCTAAACAGCTTACTTTTAAGCTGGTTAGGGACACACGTTTCAGTCATGATAAATCTCCTTATAATCCAGCATTTCGTGCGCATATTTCCTCTATGGGCAAACTGCCTGTCCCTGTTGGATATTATATTATGATAAAACCAGGAGATCAGTCGTTTTTGGGAGGCGGATTATTTGCAGATATGTTCAAAGATGCAACAAGTATGGTTAGAGATTATATTACTGCAAATTCTGACGAGTGGAATCAGATTATAAATTCACAACAATTTACGAAATATTTTACTGTAAAAGGTAATGCCTTAAAAAATGTTCCTAGGGGATATGACAAAGAACATCCTCAGGCTGAGTATTTGAAATTTAAAAGCTGGTATTTGGAATATGAAATAAAAGATAAAGATTTATGCGATGCTGATAAGTTTTTGAAGACGGCGGTAAATATTTTCAAAGCAATGAAACCGTTTAATGATTATTTAAATCGAGCTTTGGCAGATTTTAAAATGCCGGAGAGATAGGAAGTAAATAATGAAATTATAAAATTAAATTAAATTTTTATTTCATATAAAAGATTGTAATAGGCGCAAATATATGGTAAGATTTACTTATAATAATCACGGTTAAGTGAGGAGGGGAGAAATATCTCGTTTTACTGTGAACAATAGATTTTATGGGAATGTTATAAGTAAATAGCATTAAAATTATAACATTTTGGTTTGGCAGTTGTTGTACGAGTAAAATCCTCCGCATTTTTGTGGAGGATTTTTTAGTTTATAAGGAGGAGAGCCTATGAAACGAAAATTGAGAACAGCAGCAAAACTTTCGGCAGTATTTTTTACAATTGCAACGATTTTTGGAATATCTTCATATGAGAGCAGCATTGTATCAGGAACCACTGTTTTATCAGCAGATAATAAAGAAGCGTCTGGCAGTGAAAAAGCATATTTAGATATTGATGAATACTATGAAAGTCAGCTTCCAAAAACGGCGAAGAGGATTAGAGCAGTAAGTAAGGCGTCAGGAACAATAGCTGGATTTGTTCCCAATAAAGTTGCCGAAAAGGTTGATGAATATGGACATATATCAGGAGATTTGTTAATTGAGCTTGCAGATAAAGATGCGTATTTAAGTGTTGGAAAGATATTAAAGGATGGAGAAGAAATTGACGTAAAAGAGCTTAAAGCTGGGGAACGGCTAAGTTTTTCTTATGCAGTCGAAGTTAGGTTAGACGAACCTGATATACCTACACTTTCATCAATATTTGGCGGGTATATTAGAATGACAGGAGAAAAAGATAATACAGAAGATATTGAATATAAACACGATATGAAATATGTAGGCGGAGGCGGAACTGTTATTATAGTACAGACAGATGATGCAGGGGATGGGTATTATGAAAGTCTGCTGCCAGACACAGAAGAAGCGGATTTATCTCTGCAGTTTTCGTCTCAAACAGTAGTAGGTTTTCATACGGATGATAAATCGATATGCAATGTGGGATATTGTGATGATGCAGATGGTATGTATCGGGTAAGTTTAGTATATGATGATTATAATAAAAAAGAGATTAAAGTAATAAAAGATGGCAGAGAAATTTCAGCTTCAGCAGTAAATATTGGGGATCGTATAAGTTATAATTATAATTATTCAAATCTTATGATACCAATTGGCGTAGGAAATACGACAATGGTTATAGTGCATTCAGATGAGAATGAGTATTATGAAAATATAGTTAATTCAATGGGAGACGGAGCCGAAAAGTTGAATACAGACTCAGGATTTATAAAATCAATAAGCAGAGACGCAGAAAATAATTTATTGTGCATTATGGATAATGATGTATTGGTGACAATTGATAATGATGTAAAACTTTACAGATATGGTGAAGAAATAACAACAGATAAAATAGATATAGGTTTCTCGTTAAGTTATAATTATAGTGAGATAAATACCAATAAAGCAAAGGGAACAACAAAAGTTATAGCGCATGAAAATATAAAGCCGTCTCAATATACGCCGACGCCGTATCCAACGCCGACAGAGCGTGTTGTAACGCAAAAGCCGCCGAAGAGATATAAGGGCGACTATGACGGAGATTGTAAGATTACGCTGAGCGATGCGGTAATGTCATTAAAAACAGCGCTGGGTATTAATAAAATTGAATATGATAAGGATTTTGATATGGATGATAATGGAACGATTGATTTAAATGATGCGCAGATAACGTTGAAAATTGCGTTGGGAATTGAAGTAGAGTAGCTTAATGTTACAATTATAATTTATTCTTGTGTTGGATTTTTTGTAAGATTTTTCTGTGAGTATATTTGGTGATTAATGTAATTGTTGAGTACCCCATAGCACTGACAGGTATCAGGTTTGATACATGTTCAGTTTGCTGTGGGGTATTTGATTATTTTAATTAATTGCCTTAACCGGACAAGCTTTTTTACATGCTCCGCAGTGGATGCATTCAGGGTGGTTAACATTTTTAACCGGATCTATTTGCATTTCACAGACATTAGCACATTTTCCGCAGTTAATGCAGGCCTCTTTGTCGATCCTGTAACGAAAGACTGAAATAGGGTTGAATACTGAGTAGATGGCTCCAAGCGGGCAGATGTACTTGCAAAAAGGACGATAAATAATTATGGACAGTAATACGGTAATTATCAAGATTGTATTTTTCCAGGTATATAGCCATCCGAGGGCGCTGTGCATTGACTTATTAAGAAGAACAAGCGGCAGTCCTCCTTCAAGTGTGCCAGCGGGACAGATAAGTTTGCAGAAGTAAGGGGCGCCCTGTCCTAGGATATCTACAAGGAACATAGGCAGAATTATTACAAAAATTGCCAAAATAATATATTTTAATTTTCTAAGCAGTTTGTCTCCTCTAAAAGTTTTAATTTTTTTGGGAAATGGAATTTTGTTTAGTAAATCTTGAATCAGGCCGAACGGACAAAGCCATCCGCAGGCAAATCTTCCAACAAGTGCGCCGATAAAAATAAGAAAACCTGCAATATAAAATGCAAATTTAAAATTCCAGTTTCCAATTACAGACTGCATAGCTCCTATAGGGCAGGATGCGACTGCCCCGGGACAGGAATAACAGTTTAACCCAGGTACACATAAGTTTTTAAGCCGTCCCTTATATATTTTTCCTTGGATAAAACCCAACAGATAGCTGTTAGTTAGCAGTGCCCAGAGCGCTTGTATTCTGTGACGTTTCCAGTTATTTATATTTTTTCTTTTATCCAATTCCAATACACTCCATACATATATTTATTGCTTTTTGTAAAACTACAGACATTTCACCTCTGTATATTCCGAAGATTATCATAATAAGTCCAACAAATGCGATTAGAATTCCGGGTAAAGATGAATGTAATCGGCGTATCATTCTGACGCTCCTTTCAATTCTTTTTCTACAATTTCTGTCCATTCATCGAGAGAACGGCTTCCTGAATAAGTTTCACCTATAATATTGCCTTCTTTATCTACAAAAAATGTTTCGGGAACCGCATTGATTCCATATAATCGACCGTTTAAAAAGCTCTCATCTGGTATAAGGAAAGGATATTTTGCGCCAGTTTTTTCGGCAAGGAGTTTTGCTTTTTCTACGCTTTCATTGTCAGTCTTTCCTGAATTGTCAATTGAATCCAGTACGATTCCAATTACAGCTACTCCTTTTTCAGACATGTTTTCGTTAAGTTTTTGCAAATCTGGTATCTCTCTGATACAAGGAGTGCACCAAGTTGTAAAAACGTTTATCATTGTAAGCTCATAGTCTGCAAACATATCCTGAGTATATGTATTGCCTTCTATATCTTTAATTGAAAAATCACCAAGAGATTTTGTATCTTCAATTGTATCCGGGGAAGTATTGATTTCAGAATTATCTTCCTGCTCAGAACCGCAGCCGCTCAAAAGTGTTATACAACATAAGCCGCATACAATAAATTTAGAAAGTTTTCTTCCTGCGAGCAACGAGACAAGTGAATTGCTGCTGCGTTTTTTTTGACTTCTTGACTTCATAAATTAATTTTCCTTTCTGCTACATTATAATTATGGCAAATATCCTTTACATTAGTAAGGAATTACCAATATTTAAAGAGTATTAAACATAAGTATTGTATCAGACAATCAGTATAATAACAAGTTTCTCGTCATATTGTTTTTAGAAATTTATAGAAAAAACGAAGAACAGACGTTCAATATTTTCTGTACATTTTTTACATATAGTGTTATACTAATTTCAATAAATTTGTTAAAAACCATGTAAGAAATAATATGAAAAAATAATTATTAAAAAAATTTAATGATAGGAGGTTTTATTGTGAAAATTAATGTTAATTTAAAGTCGGTAGCAAAGCGAAAACATTCGGTTAAGCCTGTAGAGTATGAAATAGAGGGGCGCCCGTCTACTGTGCGTGAGCTTATTCTGGCAGTTACTGCAGCAGGTGTTAAAGAATATAATGAGCGTATGGATAATTCAGAGTTATTGAGATATTTGACAAAAGAGGAGATGGATGATAAGGCACAGTCGGGCAAAATTGGTTTTGGCGTTAATTATGGGTCTAAGAAAGCAGATCTTTTGGAGGCACAGGAGAATTCTATCCAATGTTTTGAAGATGGGATATATCGTATTTTCTTAGATAGTGAGCAGCTGGAAGACATAGATAAGAAAATTCTAATTACAGAACAAAGTTTATTTACATTTGTACGGCTTACAATGCTGGCAGGAAGGATGTGGTAATATGGCAGATTTTGATTATAATTCAAGAAGAGCAATTAGAAATGGTTTGGAAAGTAATTTTGAAAAGCGTATTTCTAAAATGGCAGGTAAGGACAAGGATCTGGCGCATGAGATTATGGGGCAATATAATGGCAAAGGAGAGCTTGTAAATAAAATTATTGAAATATTTAATGATCATAAAGACTTAAAGCCGTCAGAGTGGTTTAACGGAGAGGGGGAATTTTCAGGCGCTTATGCTCATAAAGGTCTTTTAGATGCTTTTGTACCTGCAAAATTACAGAAATCATATTTATATATAATTGATAAATTGAATCAATTTCCATTTTCATATGGATGGCAGAGACGTACAGTTCGAACGTCTGCATATAGACCTCAAATTCGCTGTGCATTTAATATATTGAAATCATATGAGAGATTGTTTTATTGCGGTGATGATTTAGAAAATTACATATATCGGCGTTTTGATGAGGAAAAGTTAGACTATATAAAAAATGAATGGAGTTTTAATACTAATTTCAGTTATATTTATGCAGCAGAGATAGACCTTGGAAACAAAAAAGTTATTAATGCTTTTAAGGATTTAATATTAAGTGAAAATAATACTGCATATCTGGACAGAGAAATGATACTGGGAATTTTGCGTTCTGATAACAAAGAGCTTCATAAATTAATATGTGATCTGCTTCTAGCTGCAAGACTTCAGGAAGGGCTGCGGCAGGCTATTTGCGAAAGTATGGATGATGGAACTATTGAGGCTTTTATGTCACTGATGAAGGTTATTGTTGATAATGATCTTATTAGATATTCTTCGGTTAAACGTTCAGTGTCGACATGGATTGGAATTTTTGATGAGAAGAGCGTAGATAGAGTTAATGGGAAACTTCTCAATTTGATGTGGAAGTGCCTGTGTGACAGGGAATATTGTTATGAGCAGCTCAAGACTAACGATTCTATTGCTATCAGCGCTGCATTATGGGCATTGGGATTTTATGAAACAGAAACCGCAATTGAAGCTATGATTAATTTGATTGATAATGGAACTAAGAATCAGAAGTTAACGGCCTCATATTATAATTATAATCTTTATGATGAGAAGTTGAAAGCAAAGACAGCAAAAAAAGTGATTTTAGAATATACTGATGATATTGAACTTGTAGCTGCCTATATGCCTGCGTTTGTATTGCAGTTGGGAGGCTGGATTTGGGAACTACTGCATAAGGATTCCCGAAGTACAAGAGAAATAGAGGAACCGCAAAAACCAGTTTTAACTAATTATTTTGCCGACCGTGAGGAGGCGGAGCTTCATTACAGTAAATTTTGGAGTATATATGAAAGACTGCCAAAAAAAGGTGTTGTTTTTGATCCATGTATTTTCCCGTGGTATAGGGTGGAGCTCAAACCATCGGAGATTGTTCGTCAGTTAGCTTTTATTGCATATGTTCTTGAGGATGAAGAAAAGATTACTAAGATGGCAGGATTATTAGGAGAAGTAAACAGAGAAGGTTACAGCAGTACAAGAGGCAGTCTGTTAAATTTGCTGCTTTATAATCCGGTTAATAAGATGCAGAGAGAGTTATTAATTAATTATATGGGAAATTCCGAGGTGGACACATCTTCTAAAGCAATAGCATTGGTGAAAAAGCTGACGCTTGAGAAAGACGACTATCGTCTTATGGAAGATATGCTGCGGTTTAAGCGCAGTGGACTGAGAGGGCAGCTCTTGGAATTTCTTATGAAACAGGATGATAAAGAGATGGAACAGTGTCTTAAGAGACTGTTGAATGATAAGAAAGAAGAGAAGAGAAGTGCTGGCCTTGATCTTTTGCTTAGACTGTCAAAAAAAGAGGAAAAGAAAAAATTTTATGTCAGTGTAAAAAAGCTGGCCGAAGAAATTGAGAAGCCGACTGATAAGGAGAAGATTTTACTGGAGGAAATTTTAGGGGATCAAAAGTCTTCAGTCTCTGTAAAAAATGGATATGGTATTTATAATCCAGATACTGCAGAAGATATTCCTAATCTGGAGTTGGGTGAAAATATATTATCTAAATGCATATCGTTTTCTGAACAGGAGATAATTGCCAAGATTAAGAAATTGGATGCCTTATTTAAAAAGTATAAGGACTATGAATATGAGACCGCATCAGGAGAGAAGCAGCTTTTATCAAATGGTTATTCACCTAAAAAGGATGATAGTTCTGATAAGGGGAATTCTTACAGAATAACCTATTGCTTGAAAGACTATCCTCTGGAAGATGTATTTAGAGATTTTTATGAAAAAGAAATCGGAGACTATGCAGCATTTATTCAGTTTGAAGCGCGTTTGTTAATGTCAAACAATGAAATATATCAGAATAAAAACAGCAAAATGTTTTACCAAGAAGTTTTTGGAAAGTTCCCGTTTGAACTGCAACCTTTAAGCGTGGAATATCTTGGTAATATACAAAGTTTGCGAATTAATTACAGAAATGAATTTATAGATAAGAAATTATTATTTCAAGCCGGACTGCAGGCAGTTTCAATGCTTAGTAAAGTGATTAATAACAATAATAAAATTATTAAATATCCTTATACAGGTTGGAATGGCACTAAATATACCCATACAATGTTAGTCAGCGGATTAAGGCTTTTTGATCGTTTAATTGAAGGTTTGGATTACTGGGAAAACGATGAAGAGTTTAAAAAGGCATTTTATACGGCTTGGAAATTTGAATTAAGATGTGCTGAAAAGAGGGAATTATCCCAATTTCAGCCGGCGGTTCAAACTTATAATTATACGAATGCTAATGCAATAACCCCAATAACACCTTACTGGTTTGTTAAAGCTTACCATATGAAATTAATCTCTGAAGATATTTTATATAAATCAATTTTAAATTATTTTAACAGAAAATCTGTTCTTAGAGCAATCACACAACTTGTTAAAGGAGATTACGGCAGAGCAGCGAACAGATCATTGTGGAGATGGTTTTTTGGTTCAAGAATGGAGCAGCAAATTTTGGATCGTGGAGAGGAAATTGTAGGAAAAAATACTTGGTGCGGTGAGATTATACAGAAAATTTATGATGCAATTGTACCGGTTATGGTTGATACAGAACTTCGCCGCGGAGAGGAACAGACAATTTTTTCTTTTGCAATGGACGGTATTACATTTATTCAAGGCATTGATTATTTGATAAGAATACTTATGGCTTTAGGAAAGGATACGTTGGGACGTGAGGCTTACTATTCTTGGTATTATGCGTCTAACAATACTAAAAGGGAAGTTTTAAGCCGTCTGTTAAAGTCTTCATTTCCTGCGCCGGAAGATAATGGGAAGATTTTGAAAAAATCTCTTAAAGGTACGAGTATAAAAACTGATCGATTGGTGGAGGTTGCGATGTATGCCCCTCAGTGGATAGATGTAATACAAGAATATCTTGGCTGGAACGGATTGAAGAGTGGATGCTACTATTTCATGGCGCATATGAATGAGCACTTTGACGATCAGAAGAAGGCTATTATTGCAAGGTATACTCCTTTGTCTGCGGAAGAGCTTCAAGACGGAGCATTTGATATTGATTGGTTTAATGAAGCCTATGGAATGCTTGGGGAGAAGAATTTTCTCCTTCTATATAAAGCGGCAAAATATATTTCTGATGGACAAAAACATTCACGTGCCAGAAAGTATGCCGATGCTGCAACGGGAAAAGTTTCATTAGATGAATTAGCAGAGCAGATAAATGCAAAGCGTAATAAAGACTTACTTATGAGTTATGGATTGGTTCCTTTTTCAGAAGATCAGGAGCGGGATATGCTGGGGCGTTATCAGTTTATACAGAATTATGCCAAGGAGGCTAAACAGTTTGGAGCACAGAGGCGAGCGAGTGAATCAAAAGCCGCTCAGACTGCATTAGTCAATTTAAGTGTTCATGCCGGATTTGCTGATGTGACTAGACTGATTTTAAATATGGAAAGCAGGCTTGCAGAGGAGTTTGCTCCATATATGGAATGGACAATTGTTGATGATGTAGAATTGCGTATAAATGTAGATGAGACCGGAAAGAGCGTAATACTATGCCGTAAAGGAGAGAAAATGTTAAAATCTGTGCCTTCGCGTCTTGGAAAACATACATATGTCTTAGAACTAAAGGCAGCAAATAAAAAACTTAGGGAGCAGTACTCCAGAACAAAGAAAATGATGGAGGAAGCTATGGAGAACGGAGAAGAATTTGAGGCATCAGAAGTTGTCGGATTGATGGAAAATTCTGTAGTAAGCGCTATTCTAAAACCTTTAGTATTTGTTTGCGGAAAACGAATGGGATTTATAGAAATAGGAAAAACCTCTGCTTCTAAGAAGACAGGTAAAGATGATAACAAGACAAATAATTTGAAACTAATGCTTAGGAACAGTGACGGTAAGGGAAGAAGTCTGAAAGATAATGATAAGCTGCGAATTGCTCATCCGTTGGATTTATATCGTGCTGACGTATGGTATTCATATCAGAAGTATCTTTTTGACAATAAGATGCGTCAGCCGTTTAAGCAGGTGTTCCGTGAGTTGTATGTGAAGCTTTCGGAGGAACTGGGATTGAAGGCGTCAAGAATGTTTGCCGGAAATCAGATTCAGCCGCAAAAGACAGTTGGTTGTTTAAAAGGACGCCGTTGGATTGCTGATTATGAGGAAGGACTGCAGAAAGTCTATTACAAAGAAAATATTGTTGCAAGAATATATGCTCTTGCAGATTGGTTTTCTCCAAGTGATGTTGAGATGCCAACATTGGAATGGGTAGAGTTTTCTGACAGAAAAACATTTAGATCACTTAAAATTGAAGAGGTACCTGATTTAATCTACAGTGAGGTTATGAGGGATGTGGATTTGGCAGTAAGTGTGGCCCATGCAGGAGGAGTAGATCCTGAGACCAGTCATTCTACTATTGAGATGCGCCGGGCGATTGTTGAGTTTAATCTTCCATTGTTTAAAATTGAGAATGTAGTATTGAAAGACAGCCATGCTCTGATTCATGGAGCAAGAGGAAATTATAGTGTACATTTGGGAAGCGGCGTAGTTCATCAGGAAGGCGGAGCAATGATAAGCATTCTTCCTGTACACAGTCAGCAGAGAGGCAAATTGTTCCTTCCTTTTGCAGACGAAGACCCGAAGACAGCAGAGATAATGTCTAAAATTGTACTTTTGGCAGAGGATAAGAAAATTAAAGATCCGTTTATATTGGATCAAATTCATTAATTAAAATAAATGTGCAATTAAAAAAATATTAACAGAAAATGGTTGATTATCTCAAAAAAGCCTTGATTTCCATGTATATAAGCAGTATTTCAAGTTCTATTTACTATATATTTCCTACTTTTGAGGGAAAGTTCTATGATATGCTGCCTGGAATCCTGCAAGCCAAAATACCAGCACATGGCATTGAGAAAGTATAAATAAAAACTGAATATGACGAGGACGCGGCGTTTCTCTATCCCAATACAGGGAGAACAGGAACGCCGCCTTTCTCCTTATGGGCGGCTTTACTGTTACCGTCGACAACATATATTGCCAATAAATTTAATTATGGTTAGCAAGGAAATTTATTTCGCCATTATGATGTTTTCTTTACGCATTTTACTGATTTAACAGGTGTCAACGGCGGTTTTATTATGCACCCAAAAGATATTGATATGCCGTTTTTGCTGATTTTTCTTTGGGGATTACCGTTATCACTTTTTAGAGGACTACTTTCGATAGGCGGAAAAAGTTTTGTAGAATATACATACGTTTTTTGGTTGGCTACTCTATAACCTATCAAAAGATTATGTAATCGACAAAGTAGAAGAATGGAAATGGATTTTCTTGTGCATAGCTATAACAGCAACGCTTTTCAATATATATATTTATTTGGTTAGACACGCAGCAAATATTGTTAAATATGATTGCTAAATATGTATTGGAGTGTTTTATGATAAAAATCTTGTTAGGGATTGGAAAAGGGTATTTGAATTTTAAAGTGAAGATATAAAAAACTGAATATTGTTTACCCTTAGGCGGCGATTATATTAGTGTTAGTAGAGAAACAGATTGGAAAGATTTTTTTAAACTATTTCTGTCAATGAATTATTGATTGCGCCGATTATAATATATTTCAAGTATAAAAAAGTATGGAACAAAAGTTCGATTTTGTCTGTACTTTTTTTGATTTATATGTTATAATTATAAACCACGTGAATTTGATAAAGTGATTTATGATAAGAATGATATGTTGAACGAGTTGTAAAAGAAAAGTTGAAAAGAATAGAAGAAACAGGAGTTGTACATGCAGCGTTAGAGTTAAATACTAATTATATAATGGAAATTTCTTTCTACAAACATCCCGGTTTTGCAGAGGAAGAAGAATGGCGTTTGGTATTAAATTCAAGGCCGTATGGTGGTGAAATGAAAGTTGGAAATATGATATTTTCGGAACCTAAATATAGGGTGGCTAACGGAAAATTAATTTCCTAT
>CATJTQ010000069.1 GCA_949743325.1 uncultured Lachnospiraceae bacterium | reverse complement strand
TCCTTTATATCCCATTTTTTGGGGTAGTGGAGTCATTATACTTTATTTCGATAAAGTTGTAAAGTGTTTTGAGATATTTTATTTAACAAATTTAATTGGTTTTTTTATAAAACTATATAGTAAGATATTCGCATATAGGTTATAATTATAGTTTTTCCCCAGCGGCAACTAAGAAAAATATTAGGAGCGGTAATTAAATGACGAAAAAGAGATTACTTCTATGATATAGAAGTAAGTTATCGCTTACCTAAAAAAATACGATAGTGAAAATAAATATTCAATTTATTACACTCAAGGTGGTGGTGTCAACTTTATAAACTGAAAATATTATCATATAAAAAAATTAATTAATGCAAAGCAAAATATTGACATTTTACTTTATTTATGCTACTATACATTTGTACGAATAAATAAATTGGAGTGTTAATCCCTTTCGTACAATTTGGGTGGGCTCTCCGGACTGAACTAGCAATAGTTCAGTTTTTTATTTTTTAAAAAGTTATTGACAAGTATTTTTTTATATGATATATTGTAGTTGTACGAAAGGGATTCCAATTTATTTGGAACAATACTCCAAAAAGGTCATGCGAATGGTCTGAGTAGGATTCTTTTGATGCTGACGAGCACTATTTAAGAGAGGACTTTATCTTAATATTCATAATTATATGGATATTTTTTGCTATGGCCAAAAATTATTATTAAGGAGTTTTTTATGGCAAATTTTATTTATTCAAGAATGACTAGTAAAGATAAACAGACATTTTATTTGATTAGTCATGGGCAAGAGTATTATTTATTTACTCAGAAATTTTATAGAGGAGTGAAAACATATTTTTACAATAAGGTTGTATTGAAAGATGCGTTAGATATGTCAAAGCCTCACAGAGACACAGCATTATTGAGGACTAAAAGGAAACTTTTAATCTATTTAAAGCACGTAGAAAAAGAAAATAATTTAATCATTTTGAATCAAACATCAAACAAAAATAATAATTACAATAAAATCTTATGCAAAAATTCTTGCGAATATTTTGCGGGGTAAAAGGAGATAAATATGGAATTGAAATTAGGATATTATTCAGATATAAAAAACAGAGATTTATTAGATGTCGTAAATGACGGGAAGTCTCATACTATAAAATTTACTACAAATAAACTTGAAATAGAGTTTGATAGAAAGGATGAAAGATATATTAAGAGCATAAATAATGTTAAAATGGTTTTTAAAATGCGTGAAGGTGGTTGTTTGATTCTTATAGGCAACTTGGGATGTGATTTTAGACAACCTGTAGGAGGAATGTTCTTTTGCAAAAGGTCTTATATTGATCAAAATGCGGATTATGATAATATAACAGGTGTTGAAACGGATGTAGTTTTTTCTAATCATCCTGAAACTATAGATAGAATGCAGAAAAAATTAGAAGATTTAAAAAATATGCCAAATTTTGTATTTAATTTGTCACAGTTTGATGAATTTATGGAAATATTTACATTCTATAAACAATTATCAAGCGAATTAAACAATAATACTACCTATAAAATAAAATCAGTTTCAGATAAGTACTATTATGTTCCAGTTGATGTTAAAGATATTGAAATTGATGAAACAAATCAAATGACTAATCTTAATGGCATAGTTATTGGATATAAAATTGAAAAATATAAATACGAGATACTATCATCTGACCAACAAGATAAAGTAAGAGAATTGGTTGACATAAAAATTGAAATCAATGAAAAAGATGGTGAGATAGAAAAAGCTATAAAAAAAATAAAAAGATTTTCCAACGATATATTTTTGACTGAATCTCAAGAAATTGATGATAAATTTGCTAAGAATCTAACAAATTTTGATTTAGTGAATATACAAAAAGATAAGGACTCTTTGATAATATCTGGTGAAATAAATACTAAAACAAATGAAAAATATAACTTTGTTAATTTGTATGATATGGGACAAAAAGTAAAACTAGAATCAATAGATAATTCTTTAAGGCTCATAAATCAAGGAGCATCTGGTTCGGCTTGCGAATTATTGGAATATATAATTGGTTCCAAAGAAATTCCGTCAAATTATTCTGAAAGGACCTATGACGATAACAAGGATAAATACATTGCTGGGCTAGATGAATCACAAAAACAAGCATTCTTAATGGCAACAGATGGTTCGCCAATTAGTTTGATTAAAGGACCGCCAGGGACTGGAAAAACGTATGTTATAAATGCTATTGTTCAATACATTACAAAAGAATTGAAACAAAAAGTTGTTATATCTTCACAAACACATGTGGCTATTGACAATGTGTTAGATGCGTTGATGGAATACTATGATTTAATTATTCCTAAAAGAATTACGAATAGAAGAAATCGTTATTCTAGCGAGGAAATTGATTCAACATTATATAAAACTTGGACTAAAAAATTTAGTAGTCATAATGAGCGAGCAACAGATAAACAATTGGCAAATAAGATTATGGATGATGTTAAAAGATTTAAAGGTGAAAAATTATTTAGATTTTCTCAAGAAACTGCGGTGTCGGAATATTCAGTTTTAGGTGCAACAACTACTACGAGTGCAATTGGCGGGAAGAAAGGTCTTGAGTTATTAAAAGGTTATGATTGGTTGATTATTGATGAAATATCAAAATGTCCTATTACAGAAGTATTAAGATATTTGCCTTATGTGGAAAAAATTATCATGGTTGGAGATGACTTTCAGTTAGCACCACTTTTGGAGTTTACAAAAGAGGAAGTAAAAGATTTGCCTTCTTATGATGAAGATAAATTTGATAAATTGGAATCAGTATATCAGCAATCTGTGTTTGCAAATACTTTAGAAAAAGCTAAAAAAGCAGGCAGAATGATTGAATTAAATGTTAATTATCGTTCAGTTAAAGATGTATTAAAAGCATATAACATTTTCTATGGTGGTAGATTGCAAAATCAAAGAGAAGCTGTAAAGCCTACAAAAACGCAATTTAATGACGATGAAAAGTATGAGGGAAAAGATGTGTTTTTTGTTGAAGTTAAAAATGGCAAAGAAGTGAAAGAAGGAACATCAAGATATAACGTTGAAGAACTAGAAGCAACAGCGGATATATTAGAGGATTTGATGGTAACTGTTGTCAATCCTATAAATGTTTCAGTTTCCGCAATATTCCCTTATGCAGCACAAATTGACAAATTTCAAAAAAAATATAAAGGACTTATCAACTCTGCAAAAAAACATTTTAAAAGTTTTGAAATTGATACCGTTGATGCATTTCAAGGTCGAGAAACGGATATTGTGCTAGTAAACACAGTTGTAACTACATCGCAGGGTAACTTCCTGAATGATTTTAGACGAATTAATGTATCTATGTCTAGAGCTAGAGATAAACTTTTTGTTTTTGGGAATTCAATAGCTTTAAGCAAAATTGAAATGAGTATAAATGGTGGTAGTAAGAGAAGATTTTTTAAAGAAATTATTGAAGATATAGGAAGATTTGGTAAAAAAATTGAATATAAAGGAGGTTTGAATTATGGTTCAAGTAAAAGTAAAATTGAAATTGACTAGAATACGCTATGAGATAAAAGTTTCTTATAATACTTTTGAAAAAGCGACTTTTGATCAATACTTGATGGCAAGTCTTGCCTTGCGAAGTGATAATGATGATTTAGCTTCATATCAATATATAGATGAAATAACTGGATTAGGAAGTTTGAATGCTCATTTTAAAAAGTTGTATGAAAAAACGAATACACTAACAAAAGACCAATTAAAAGACATAATGGATAATTCAAAGTATCCTATGTTGAAAATAGATAAGAGCAATTCGTATATGTTTTATCCACAACTAAACATCTCTGTTTTTAGAAACAAAACATATGAAGGAAACTTTGGCGAATACGATGATTTAATACAAAGACTTCATATTCAAGAAAAAGTTATCAGTTCGGAACTTTTAGAAAAGAATGCTGAAGTAAATCCAGAACCATATGATGTTCAACTTGATGATAATACGATTAAAATTAGAGTTGCTGATAAATGGATTTCAATTGATAGCGTAATTATTCAAGAATTAATTGTGAATGAGTTGAAAAATATAGGAAATTTTAAAGGAGCAGTTCATAATGGTGTAAAGGGTAATAATTGGTATACGCTAACTGATTCAGTTTTAAATGATATGTATGCGAATAATAATTACTACTTTTATGATGAAGAAAAAAATCATTGCTTAATTAGGAATGAAAATGTTAGAAAAACTACAATATCGCAAGTTGCTGGGTTTTACATATATAAACAAGAAAATGTGCCTTTTGAAAACAATAGAGATTTATGCGAAAAAGTTATCTCAATACTTAAATCAAATAAGGCAATTAATGAGTTTAAAACAAAATCTCTTATTACCTTAATTACATATTCAGAAGATCAAACAGCACAAGATGTGATAAATTATGTGCTAGATAGAAAAGATTCTAAAGAGTTAGCCTTGAAGGGAATTGAATTATTAAAAGAAGGTATTGAAAAAAAATGGAAAGATGAAGCGTTAAAAAGCTTCATGAAGTATGCAGATAGCTCATCTTATAGTTTGATATATAAAGCAAATCCACAATTGATTTCAGAAATTGATAAGTTAATTATGATTAATCAGGACTTTTTAATTCCAGCGCATAAGAAAAAAGTAGAAGAATACAAAAATGATATTCAAGCAAAGATTGATACAATTAAGAAAATAATTGGTGAAGTAACAGCAAGTGGAATTAGGGAAAGACTTAAAGATTTAAAAAATAGTGATCAAACTAAAAGATTTTCTAAACTTGCAAACAAATATATTGGGCACAGCACAATTAATTATGAAGAATTAAGTCTTAATGAGCTTGACAAGTGCATAGGAGATCTTACAGAAATGCAAGATTTAATGCAAAAATTGAAGATTGAACTAGATAAAATAAACAATTGATTCATTACATTGAATTTTCACACAAGGTGTAATACTTAGATAAGACAAATCTAAATAAATCTATTAATTTTTGTAGTTTAGTACTTTCATTGGGCTAGATATATTAATGCGAATACAGTACAGACTATGCACTTGCGTGCGTCGTCTATACTGTATAATATTTTATGCTTCCTTGATGTTGACCACACCTTGTTTTGCTTGGCAGACAGGGCAGGTGTCAAAGGCTTGTTTTGACGTTGCTTCAAATCCGCATTCT
>CATJTQ010000068.1 GCA_949743325.1 uncultured Lachnospiraceae bacterium | reverse complement strand
TTTGATCATAGCAATTAATACCATTTGGACTCCCATGACTTTGCACACAGAAATAATCTGCACCTGTTAAAGACATAAAAAAACTGGCCTCCCCAAAATATTTCAATGGTGTAACAGAACAATATTCATCATTATCTAAATAATATTTTTTGACAGAGTCAATCCAAACAGATCGATCTGCATTATCCTCTAAAACTTTCTTAGGACCAAGCAATGCTACCTTTACAGGCGTATTGTAATCAGCATCTACTGTTACTGAATTAAAACAAAAGATAATAACCAAAAACATAAATATACTATTTATTTTTTTCTGCACTTTTATTATCCCCTCCTTTTTTATTTAAACATATCAAAACATTTTAGTATATGCACTCTTTTTTGTGTAAACTGCACTCTTTTTGTGTAAACAGTATTGATTTTTGTAAACACTTTTATCACCTCAACGATACTTATGTCTATATGAAAGCACAGCAAACTGTGAGGAATTGGACTCTAGAGGCATTTATCAAATATCAATGCCAGATTCTTTTATAACAATTAATTACTATTAATTCCCAGCGCCTTACATAATACAACTTTAGCGTCATCCAAATCAACTTTTCCATTACCATTCTCATCAAACAGCAACCTGCTGTTTCCTGTATTGGCATATTCCCTTAAGTCTATTTGGGTATCATAAATTCCCAGACTCATCTTAAGCGCCATAACTGCATGACGTAAATTATAATTTTCATCTCCTGTTACAGGCAGCCACATACTTTCACTATTATATCTTTCCATATATGGACTGTCTGTTTCTGTGTATACTATTTTAGGGTTATCATAATTATAATAATATTTTAAATTAGACACATAACTTTCCCATCCATATTCTGAAAAGCCATCAGCATCTGACGGAATATAAAAATTAACATCCATTGACATACAAAACCAATTAAATTCTTTTAAAGATTTTGGAAAAACAAATCCCTGCAAATACTCCGGTTCTCTAAGCATCCAATCAATAACTAACTGTTCAACTGAATCAGAAGCTTTATAAACTTTATCTTTTTTATATCTTGGATAACCAACTAATTTCTTCATATCACTGCTATATACAACCCCATCAACAGAACAATAAACTTTATTGTTTTCATCTATTATTATTTCATCAGCTGCATTAAATGAAAAAGTTATGCTTTCGGCTGTAGCTGGAATATATATCTTTTCAGCTCTAGTATTATCTATAAATCCTTTCATTAAACCATCCGGTATTATTACCTCTTTTAGTATTACGTCTCTTTTAACCGCATCAATAAAAAAATAGCCATCGATAGTCCATACTTTATATTTATTTCCCGCAGAATCTGTAAACACCTGCGTCTCTCCTATATCAGGTCTATCATCTGCATTACATACGCAATTGATATTTAAACAAACTACTAATGTCATTATTAAATAAACCATTATTTTCTTTATTTTCATATGCTATCCCTCCGCTTTTACATATACAACATCAGTATAAACCATATCACTATTAAGCTCTTTACATTCTAAACTTACACGATATTTAACACTCTCCTCCTTTTCTATTATTATATCCGTTACATGTATATTAAATGCTTCTCTGTTATAATATGTATTTTCTAACGCCCTTGTTTCAATTTCTTCTTTTGACAGTAATTTTATATTAACATTTTCAAATACGCCTTCCTGTGGTTTAGCAAACGATTTAATATTACCATTTTTATCTATTTCAATATATACCACATCTGTTGTTTTATATTCGCCTAAATAATAGTAATAATAATATCTGTATGTTTCAGTATATTTATTATATTTTTCATTATACAGTACATACTTATCCGCTTTTGCAAGCGTATCCAAATATTCCTCTGCCATTGCCTTTATCTGTTCCTCTGATAGCTCTGGACTATTAGCGTCTTCTTCCATACTGAAAAAACTTGTTATTTCTTCATCTTGTACTTCATATAAATTATTATCTTTATCTTCATATACTACATTTTCTTCTGATGATAGTTGTTGGTTTACTTCTAACTCGCTGCTTTCAACACCCATTATCTTTTGCAACTCTTCTGTTTCTGAAGCAATCTTTGACTGAAAAATTGTTTCCGCATATACACTCTCGCTTTTAGAATCATAAGTTATTTTAAAACCAATCCCTGTCAATGTAAAAACCGCTAAAAATAAAGGTATAATCTTCTTTAATTTACTATTATTCATAACATCCCCTCCTAGTCACCATATACTACTGTTGTATCACCAAAAGCTTCATAACTGTCAGTTTTTCCCGGTTCACCATACTCATTTATTACCTGCCAGTCCGCATAAGAAAACGCCAGTTCAACATTGCCTCCTTTTGCTATAATTTCATTAAACGCCTTATCCCATTCAATAGCATTTGGAATATATATTTCATCAGTAAATCCCACTGCGCATTGCGCACCTTTATTATAAACAGTTTCTGTTATTGAACCTTTTCCCTTAGCAGTATAACAACCTGATAACAAGCAAATTTTCAGATTACTTAACTCTCCGTCTTTACACCTATTATTTATATTTCCACTTGTCAATCCTTCTGTAGATTTCCCACTACTATCATATCCTGCCAAAGCTTGTGTATTACCATGTGTACTTATAGATACAATATTATACTTTTTCATAGCATTTAGCATTGAATCTCCATTAAACGAATTTACTGTCAATACTTCTGCCGACGAATTTTGACTTCTATAATATCCCGCAACTATAGGTAAAATCCCTGGTCGATTATACACACTATCTTTTAATGCATCTCTTCCTGCAATTAAACAAACTTTTTTATTATTACTATCCGAACTTACTTGTTCCAATTCCCATTCATTATTTATTCCGCTGTCATTATATGTACAGGAATACAGTGCATTATTTTTAACAGTTATACATTTCCTGCAGTCAGACAATTGGGACATTATACGATAAGAACCATTTTTATTTACTAAAAAACGCCACATCTGCCCCTCTGAACTTTGTCCCACTTCCAGCCTCACGGATGCATTTTCATTGTCTTGACCCTTATCTCAGCCGGCAACTGATATACTATAACTTGGATTATAATAAAACATTATATCCGAATATCCATCTGAATAAGACCTGATTTTAAATTGTTGTTTTGCTCCTTTCTGATCCGTCAAAGCCAGTCCGCTGCCTTCTGCTGATAAATACATTCCGGTAGATTTATTTTTAATAAAATATACTCCATCCTCTATATTTTTTTCAAGATACCATTTCTCAGATCCCAATTTACCCATGCTTGAATGATAAATTTGCGCGCCGTTTTTTGAAATACTGGTATCTCCTACGCCCATATATGTACCGTACGGTT
The DNA here is from genome assembly GCA_949743325.1 of uncultured Lachnospiraceae bacterium. Classification (GTDB taxonomy): domain Bacteria; phylum Bacillota; class Clostridia; order Lachnospirales; family Lachnospiraceae; genus CAJJNI01. Next base: position 49,573 of record CATJTQ010000068.1, on the reverse strand, counting down.
TAGATGATATTGTAAATGCTCCGTTATTAGCATAATTAAGATTCCACAGATAATTATTTTCAAAATAAGAATCTGTCACCTTAACTGTCTGCAATGTATAATCTGCCGCCAGCCCGTAATATGACGAAGTTTTAGGATGAATTGTATAGCTATTCTTATATCCTTCTGTACTAGTAATTAAAAAAGACTGTGGCAACAAGTATGAAGGAAAGCTCTTTTGAACAAGATTACTGTTATTATTCCAATTTAAATACATTCCAGAAGCATAATTCCTCAATCTGTAATATCCGCCCTTTACTGTTGTATCTGCATAACACACAACACTATTAATAATTAAAAGTAAAACTACATAAACAACTAAAAATTTTTGTTTTTTCCTCATATATATTTCTCCTTCCCTCATAATCAAAAATTTCGCTTTCTCTAAAATATTTTTTTAACAACTCTGCCTAAAACAAAAGAGTTGTTGACGCATTTCACTATCATCTTCGCAAATGATTAATATTTATACCAACAAAATAAACTTAAATTCTATTCCGCCTTATTTACTTAATTCCCAGAGCCTTACTTAAGACAACTTTAGCATCGTCCAAATCAACTTCTCCATTACCATTCTCATCAAACAGCAATCTGCTGTTTTCTGTATTGGCATATTCCCTTAAGTCTATTTGGGTATCATAAATTCCAAGACTCATCTTAAGCGCCATAACTGCATGACGTAAATTATAATTTTCGTCTCCCGTTACAGGCAGCCAGATACTTTCGCTATTATATCTTTCCATATATGGACTGTCCGTTTCTGTGTATACTATTTTAGGGTTATCATAATTATAATAATCTTTTAAATGAGACACATAGCCATCCCATCCATATTCTGAAAAACCATCAGCATCTGACGGAATATAAAAATTAACATCCATCGACATACTAGACCAATTAAATTCTTTTAAAGATTTTGGAAAAACAAATCCCTGCAAATACTCTGGTTCCCTAAGCATCCAAGCAATAACTAACTGTTCAACTGAATCAGGAGCTTTATAAACTTTATCTTTTTTATATTGAGGATAGCCAAGCAATTCTTTCATATCATTGCTATATACAACCCCATCAACAGAACAATAAACTTTATTATCTTCATCTATTATAATTTCATCGGCTGCATTAAGAGAAAAAGATACGTCTTCAGCTGTAGACGGAATGTATATTTTTTCAGCTCTTGTATAACTTATTAATCCGTACTTTAAACCCTCTGGTATTATTATTTCTTTTATTATTATATCTTTTTCAGGTGCCATAATATAAAAGTCTTCATTTTGAACTGATAATTTATATTTATTTCCCTCAGAATCTGTAAACTCTTGCGTCTCTCTTATATCATATCTATCATCAGCATTACATACACAATTGATATTTAAACAGATTACTAATGCCATTATTAAATAAACTGCTATTTTCTTTATTTTCATATGCTATCCCTCCGCTTCTACATGTACGACATCGGTATAAACCATGTCACTGTTAAGTTATTTACATTTTAAACTCACACGATATTTAATAATCCCCCCTTTTCAATTATTATATCTGCATATCAAAATTTCTCTTCTGCGCTCTCAGAAATTCCCATATACTTTTATTATATTTTCATTATACAATATATACTTATATGTATCTGCAAGTGTATTTAAATATTTCTCAGTCGTTGTCTTTTATTAAATCCTCTTATAACAATACATAACCACATATGAATCCAATAAATCTTTTTATTTCTATAATATAATACTATTAACTGCTATACCAGTCCTTTGATCGTTTTTTTGTTGTAAGCAACACTTTTTATGTGTAAACAGCTTTTTAATGATGATTTACCAAAAAACATTTTAATATATTTTTTATCAACTTTATACTTTATTTATTTATACTCTTAAAAAGACTATTGTATTTTCTTAAAAATATGCTAAAATACATTTTATGTTTTAAATAGTTTATAGTATATTATTACAAGTTTTAATTATTTACACTTAACCTCTCATTAGCTGCCAAATGCCCATGTAACAACCTCCATTTGGCTTTTTATTTATGGGAATAAATACTTTCCAGGAGGCTTAATTATGTTATCAGAACAGACTAATTCTTTGATTCAGTATTTTCATACTCCTTCTGAAGAATTCCTTAAATCATCAATATATATAACATGGGCGGGGCACCGTTACTGCGATGCAGAACATATGATTGGCCCAAGAGTATTAGACACATATAAACTTCTTTTTGTCATCAGTGGTAAAGGCTACCTAAAGCAAGGAGATAATCCGCTTATGACAATCAGCCAGGGTGATATTGTAATCCTTTTTCCAAAAGACAAACATCACTACTATGCAGACCCGGAAGATCCCTGGGAACTTATGTGGGTATCATTTAACGGAACAATATGCCCAACACTAATCAAAGAAGTTGGCCTGTCACCAGACAACTATATTCTTACTAATTCTATGACCCATTCTATACAAAGAACTTTACAGACACTTATAAATTCTCTTGGTGATACTGATGATGTAGACAGGCTGTGTGCAACCGGACAGCTATATATACTGTTTGCCTATCTTAGACAAATAGCTAAAAACCAAAAAAACAGACACTATATGTCAAACCAGGACCCTTGTGTCTGGAAAGCAATACGATTTATAGAACAAAACTACTATCTTGACATAAATGTAGAAATGTTATGCAAACATGTAAATTACAGTCGTTCCTATCTGTCACGAATATTTAAAAACGAACTGCATATGACAATTCCAGAATACACTAACATGGTTCGCATACAAAACGCAAAAAGTCTTCTTACAGAAACAGATATGCCAATGCATGAAATCTCTACATCTGTCGGAGTACATGATTCATTCTATTTTTCTAAATTATTTAAGAAGATTACAGGAGAAACTCCAAGAGATTACCGAAAAAGCCATAAGTTAAATGAATAATATTTCTGTTATTGTAATATAAAACAGCAGCCACATAAGTTATAATATGTGGCTGCTGTTTTATTATCTAATAATACTAATTCAAGGAAAAATCAATATCCCGCCACTTACACTTAGCGAGAATGAATCGCTAACCTCTCAGCATTCTATTAATATCCATGAAAACATGGCCATTATCTTTACTGTCCGCTGAAATAAAGCTCTGATTCCTTAAATCCTTCTGTAAGTTCTATTTCATCTAATGTCTTTACAGCTTCCTCGTCAACTATTGTATACAAGTCTAAACCTGCATCTTTAATTCCCTCTAATATATATTTAAGAGCATATTTAGTTCCTGCATATGTGAAATGAACATTATCCATATAGTTTCCAGATGCTTCACTGTTAATATAACTTACACCATTTGAGTTTACATCTTCTGCCGCCTGAGCAATCAGATCATTAACTTCATCTACTGATAAAAGTTTTAATTTTGCTCTTGCTTCTGCCTCTCTGTCTGCGTCATTATCTGCTGTTACACCTAATAAATCAACAATCTTGTCCTTACCGCCATCATTAAACTCTGCGACGTCATATGATGCATGCAACAGTTTACTTTCATCATCTGAAAGAGTTTTATATAACTCATCCATTTTATGATGCAAGTCAATATATGGAACAGTTACGCCTGCCTCTGCATATTCTTCTGAAAGTTCCTTCATCGCTGTAGCATACACTTCATGGAACTGCGGCTGGTACTCACCGTCAATATAATTTCTCTTAACTACAGAAGAGATAAGAACCGGTGTTGCACCTGCTTCCAATGCAGGATCAATAAATTTAGTTTTCAAGTACCACTTATATGATCCCTCTGTTGTTGAAGCACCATATGGATCTGTATATCTCTCTACCTGTGGATATTCATCGTTATGACCAAATGAAATTAACAGATAATCTCCCTTACCAATCTGCTCCTTTATAACATCATAGTTTTTCTCATCAGTAAAGCTCTTGCTGCTTCTGCTAGAAAGCGCTGTATTATTAACAACATTAGCTGAAGCATATGCTGGCTCTGAAAACGGAGTTGTTACTGATTCTCCCTCTTCAAATCTAGAATAATTTGCCGAATCTAAATATCTCCTCATAACAACACCCCAGCCTAATGTATCCCTTGTCTTTACAGTAAGGGAACTAGCTGCAAGGTTAGTAGCATTATCATGCTGTGCGGCAATTGAGTCTGCTGCAAGCCAAATTTTGCCTGATGCATTATATTTTTCATATGTTTTCACTTCTTTAGCAGAAACTGTCTTCGATTCAGCTTTACTCTTCGCTCTCTCAACAGCCTGCTCAACAACCGATTTATCAGCCTGCTTTTCCTGAACAGGGAACTCATTTATAATATTTAAAGCAAACTTAAGTATCAGTGTTGCATCATCAAGATTTAATGATCCATTTCCATCAACATCTGCAGCTTTTAACACTTTTTCATCTTCTGAAGATTCAATATTAAGTGCAAATTTTAATGATAAAGTTGCATCTTTCAAATCTACTGCTCCGCTGTTGTCTAAATCACCATAAACAACATCTGGTACAGGATTAGGATTTACATCTGGATATTTTTCTTTATATTCTTCTTCTGTCATAACATATTCCGAATCAGCCTTGACACGAAGAGCAGGAACAACACCATAGTAAGGTGTATTTACATAATAACCTTCCTTATAAACTTGTCCTGTACGGTAAATCAACGCCATCTTCTGTGAATAGTCGCCTGAAGTACGAAGCATCCACCAGCAGTTACCATAGTAATCATTGTATGTACCAAGCCATGTTCCCATAGCAAATGCATAGTCTGTAGGCTGGAGTCTCTTTGCCGCATCCAGTTTCATCGCATCTGATGAAAAACCATACTTATCATTTAAAGTATCTGCTATAGACAAAAGGAATATTTTATCTTTAACATCAACTCCTCCAGGAATATTACCTCCCCAAAGTGTATTATCCTCAGTATGGATATCGCTCTCTACTATATCATTCTGTTCTTCCTTAGTAAACGCATTATTCATAAATCCGCCGCCTGCTGCAGTGTAACCATTTGCCGCTGTAAAAGAATAACTGTTAAGCCATACACGCATAGGGCAATCAGACCATGTATATCGCTCTGAATTTGTCGAATACCTTTGACAATCAATTGCATTATCTGCCATAAGGAACAGTGAATCTCCACTCACCTCAAGGACACGCCAGCGAATAGGCTCATACTTAAAATAATGGTAAGTTCTGCTGTCTTCCCACTTATAAAAAGCTTCTTCAGTGTATGTAAGACCTCTGAGAGCGCCATTGCCTGACGCATTTGCTGTAGCGTTAGCCTGCTTCATTCGGATATACTTTACTCCGTCTACTTCTGCAATTTCATCATCATTATACTCTGCATTTTTAATTTCATCCGTGAGCGCGCTTCCAGACACTTCAGATTTTGGATATAACCCAAAATAAGCATAATCATAATCTGTAATGTCTGATTCAGCATTATACACAGGATTTGAAAATTCACTATTCTGCTCCTCAGCCGCTGTTACTGTTGTTACAGCAGGAACAGAAACAGAGCTCAAAACCCCTATTGCCATAATTGCACTTAGTACAACCGCAAGTTTCTTTCTCATTCTACTTCCTCCTATTAAAAATATTTTATATTTCATTTTACCGCAATACATCAAAGATTGTCAACTAAGTTTTTACTTTTATTTAATATTTATTAAAATATATTATCAATCCACTCCAAAACTCGCGACTTTACTTCTATTTTTGTATCAGGCGACTTAAATACAGCATTATATTCTTCTTCACTAAGTACACCTTTAAGTTCCTCTTCTGACTGGTCAGGAACGACAGCATACAGTGAATCTACAAAACAAAGTCTCGGATATAAAACACACCACCAATTTTTCCCCTCTGCCTTTCCAATCTCAATACACAACGCCTCATACTCACCTTCTGGAAATGTATACTGACCATATTTTTTTACGGGAAAATATCTTTCCTTCAATGATACGCTCACAGTATCATCAAATCCTTCTGCCTTTAATATCTCATCTGCTTTATATTTTATATTTTCCATATTCTCACTGACAACTGCTTTACAATCCATTTTATCCTTGCAATTTTCAAATAACGGTTCAAGATAATCTAAGACTCCATCTCTCACTTTTAACTTCACTGTTTGGTCTGTATCACTGTCACTGTCTGCAATAACATGGAAACGCAGTATCTTACCCGCAATTTGCGGTTGTATATCTGCTGCTTCGCTATCCTTTACTGTAACTAAATATAAAACTGCTGCAGCTGCAAAAATCATACAAAATATTAATAACTCTTTTTTTATTTTAAATCTCATAAAATACCTCCTCAATATAATTCTCTTTAATTTTATATTGAGAGTATAGACATTTATTTGAAATCTAAACAAACATTTTTTATTAACTAAAATAATATTAAATTGTTAAATTAATCTTTTGCTGTTTGTTCAATGCTGTTATTAAGTCTTCAACTACTGCCCCTAACTTCTCAGCACTCTATCAAGATTTAGCTTTTTATCTTTATAAGAAATACTGACTTTTTCTAACTAAATACAATAACATTAATGTTAGGTAACAACACTTAGTCAATCTGTAAAATCTACTGATACTGTAATTTCCAAATCAAGATTACTTACATACTCATCATAAGAATCCTGATATTTTTTCCACAAACTCCTACTTTTATTTGACAATTCATAATATGTGTTAAATAAATCTTTACCGTTTGAAAATTTGGCAAGCTCCTGCATTTTTTTAGTAAGACACATACCAAGAAGTTCTTCCTTATCATACCGCTCTGCTGCATCTGATATAAAATCACCGCTGCAGTCTCTTCCTCTGCCCTTAATCTTAATTAACATCTGCGCATTAACTATATCACCAATCTGATTAAAAACTATCTGCCTGCTTATTTTAGATATTTCTATTGAAAAATTTTGCTTTTCCTCAATTGTCTCTGAATAAACATCTTGAAAATATATTTCACATCCGCAGTCAATACAATTTCCTGTCATATACCATTGAGCATCTTCTTCATTAATAAATGAAACTGGTTTACCGCAGGCAATAGCCCACTCGCCGATAATTTTTCTCTCATTAGATACAGTTGGAATAAATATTGTCTGGTTTTTGTTGTAAACAGAAGACAATAATCTCCCCACTGTCACAGACATCTGCGGCTGTTCTTCTGTCTTTTTCTCAATCAGTGTCTCCAAATAATTACCAACACTTTCTTCTTCCTCTTTAAACAGTTCTCCGCCGCTTGAATCTACAGCGACAAAAATATTTTCAGCAAACTCATTCTGTTCCTGAAGAAATTTAAGAAAAAACTGAAACTGTTCTTCATTAGCCAATAGATTGCTGCCTATTAAAATAACTTTTAAATGATGCAGATCAAGTTCCTTATCATTCTCACTGTTATACTTTTCCACAAAATCTTTAAAATGAGTTACATTGAGCTTTTCTATCGTCTGAGGATTATCAAGTACAGAATCTGCCTCATCTTTTTTCAAGACAGGACTCTCATAACTCACTGTTATGCCCTCCTGTGACAAGTCAAATCCCAATGCCATTATATAGTCCTTTTCCTCTAAAGTATCCCCTGTTTTCTGTGAAAAAAACAGAGCGGCGGCAGCCAGTATTATTCCGGCAATCCAATAAAAAGTTTTTCTATTTTCATTCATCGCTGTTTACCCCCTGCGTGTCCTTTGATTTTTTTAATAAAAGTATTATTAGCACTACTAAGATAAGAGGAGTTCCTATAAAATACATATAATTTCTATATATATAATAACTGTTCTGCATATTTCCGAAAATCCATGCAATCAAAAAAATCACTGTAAACAAAACAATATTTACTGATTTTTTCGTATTATCATCAAGAACTGAAGATAATAACATACCTGCATACTGCAGCCCTCCGCTTACAAAAAAGAACAACGAAAACAGCCATACTCCTATCATAAGCACATCCATTCTGCTTAAAAAACCTCCGCCTTTTGTAATATTTCTTAGCAGCCTGATTGCTGGGTAGTCCATAACACCAATATAATTAACGCCAAATGATCCCATAAGAACAAGAAGCATTGCCAGACCGAAAAGGACACTGCACAACAGACTCTTTTTTAAAGCATTACTGTAATCTGTTTTTTTATTAAGAAATGTCGCTGCAAATAATGAAAATATTAAACTTTCAAACAGCAGAAACACTTCATAACCCCCGCTAATAAGTTTTACAGGCGAATTCATAAATAGTGTTTCATATTGATTTAAATCTATTTTCTTTACAGAAAAGGCGAGCAGTATAATAAATAACACAGCAAAAAACCTGCCGCAAAACTCCGCCATTCTAGCCCTGACTTCCATTTTCTTTGAAGATGCAAAAACACATACTAAATAAAAAACAATCAGTATTACAAATCTGTCAACTTCAGGCAACAGAAACATCTGCACAATTTCCCAAGTTATATTTAACACAAAAACGGTTATCAACACAGTTTGTATAAAAAGAAGAAATACCATCGCATCCATCATTATTCCGCCATTGCCTTTATTCTGCAAAAATGACAAACTGTATTTTCTCCAAAACAATATTAATATAAATCCAAAGGCACAGGCAAAAACAAACCCCAAAACCAAACCAACCGGGGCATCCTGCGCCAGCCTATTACTTAAGAATTCCGGCAAAAATAATGTAATTAGACAAAATAATTCCAGCGTAAGCAAATAAAACAATTGTTTACTGCTTATCTTTTCACTGTTTGCTTGCATCTGAATCCCCCTTTTTCTTAAGACGAATTTTTTCATTTTCATTTGCATAGATTGATCTCTCTGTCAATTTATCAGACGGCTTTCTGAAAATAGATTCCATTCCTGAGATCCACCCGCTCTTATCCCCGCCTTTTACAAGAAGGAATGGATAACCCATGCTCTCCAAGCTGCACAAATGTAATATAAGCAGTATCATTCCTAAAATAACGCCATATATTCCCAGAAAAGCTGCTGCAAAAAGTATAGCAAATTTTATAAGCCTGTAAGCGGATCCAAATTCTTCATTAGGTACACAGAATGAAGCAAGTGCCGTAAGCGCGACAACAATAACTACAATTGGACTTACAAGACCTGCATCAACTGCCGCCTGTCCAACAATAAGACCGCCTACAATTCCAATAGATTTTCCAAGACTTCCAGGAATCCTTATACCTGCCTCCCTCAATAATTCAAACGCTACTTCCATAATCAGCACTTCCACAAACGGAGTAAATGGAACACCTTTTCTTGCCGAGGCAAATGTCAATATAAGAGTTGTCGGTACTACCTGTGAATGGAACTGTATAATAGATAAATATAATCCTGGAAAAAACATTGCTATAATAGAGGCAAGATATCGTATTATTCTGCCCATAGAGGCTACTTCCCAGCGATTAAAATAATCATCTGTCGTCACAAAAAAATTATGGTAATTTGCCGGTAATAAAACTGCCATTGGTGAGTTATCAACCAGCAGAACCACTCTTCCCTCAAGCACAGCCATTGCCGCTCTGTCTGGTCTTTGAGTTGCCTGATATTGCGGAAACGGAGAATATTTAGATTCCTCGATAAGCTGAATCAACATACCGCTGTCAAAAATACCATCAATCTCATATTTCTCCAAATATGCTTCAATTCTCTCAACAAGATTTGGCGCGACTATATCTTCTATATATACAAGAGCAACTGTTGTGTTTGAGCGCACACCTTCCAGTATTTCTTTAACCTTAAGTTTATTTGACCTTACTCTTTTTCTAATAAGTGAAGTATTAGCTTTAACAGAATCTGAAAACCCTTCTTTAGAACCTCTTACATTAGGCTCTGCAGTATTTTCAGTTACTCCCATTCCCGGATAACCTTTTACAGGAATTTTGTATGCACATGCAAATCCGTCAATAAAAAACACTAAATCTCCTGTCAGCATACCGCTTACAGTCTCTTCCATCGTTTTAAGCACAGTGACATCAGCAATGCCTAATCCATTATTTCTAAGGCACTTTTCAATTTCTCTTCTGGACATACCTTCCAAAAGCGTAAGCATCTTACCTATAACCGAATCGGCAAGAGAAACATTAGATACTGTGACCTCAATATGTGCAATGTAACACTGAATATCAAAATCTTTCCCAAGGAAAAAAATATTTTTCTTCACATCGGCACAGCTGTCAAATCTTCTCTCAAACTCAGCAATATTCTCTGAAATACTGGCGGAAATGTTCATTAACTCACCTTCTCTAAAATTAATTTATTAAACAAAAAATCTATTAATTATTAAACAACAAAAGGATAGAAAATTATCAATGTAATTTTCTATCCTTGTTAGTATTACCATATATTAACTTTATATACTAATTTAAACTTTGTAACAATTGATTTTTTGTCAAAACACAAATCGCTATCAGAAAATTCTCAAAGAGAATTATTTATATCTGTCAACAGTAACCGTCTCAAATACATACTTGGCAAGATTCAATTCTAAAATATCCTGTGCACATTTTCTCATAGTTTTCTTATCATTAAAGATTCCAAATACGGTAGAACCGCTGCCGCTCATAAGAGAAACTAATGCGCCTCTATCTGTCATCGATTTCTTTAAATCAGCGATAACACTATACTGATTAACCGTAACGCTCTCAAGCACATTTTCCAAATATCCGCACATCTTAACAATATTATGTTCCATTATAGCATTTTTTACCGCGTCTATATCAGGATGACTTTTCAAATTTTCCAAATGTAAATTTTCATACACCCATTTTGTAGATACAGAAATATCCGGTTTTGCAAGCAATACATAACATTTTGGCAGCGATGCAAGCTCTGTCAGTTTTTCTCCTATTCCCTCGCTAAGATATGTACCTCCTACTACACAATATGGTATATCAGCCCCTAATTTAACTCCCATAACTTGCAGTTTCTCTTCTGACAAATCAAGCGCAAACATTTTATTCATACCACGTAAAACCGCTGCTGCATCAGAGCTTCCCCCAGCAAGTCCCGCCGCAATAGGAATATTTTTTTCAAGGCTTATCTTAATTCCTCCGTCAATTTTAAACTCATCTATTAGAAGTGCTGCTGCTTTATAAACTAAATTATCTTCACCTGCTGAGAGTTCATCTGTATCAGTAAAAACTTGAATTCCAGGAGTTCTCTCTCTCTCTATTGTAATAAAATCACTTAATGATACTGTCTGCATTATCATCTTCACTTCATGATATCCGTTTTCAAGACGGCGAACTACATCTAGACCAAGATTTATTTTGGCATACGCCTCTAATTTTAATTTATCCATCTCTTACCTCGTATCTGTATTGATTCTCTCATAAAATTCCTCAAGAGTTATATTATTCTGAGTGATATAAGCGGCTGCGTCCTTGCCGACATATCTAAAATGCCATGGCTCATAAGATATATGTGTTATATCCTCTTTTCCTCTTGGATACCTCAAAATAAAACCATACTCACTGCAGTGCTGCTGCAGCCAGGCATTACCCGCATACTTTTCCTGTGTTATATCCATTTTATTATTTTCTGCACATAATATATCAAGTGCAAGACCTGTCTCGTGCTCGCTGAAACCAGGCATCGCAGTCTCCTGCATAGTCTTTGACAGCGCTTCTCCCTCTGTCATTCCTGACCTTTTATATTTCCCTACATCTTCATTGACAAGCTGTTGCTGTTTTTCCCAATTTCTGTATCCAGAAGCTATCCAGTAATTAAAACCTTCATTTGACGCAGCCTTCAGCATTCTTTTTAAATCATCATACATTGCCGAGGCAACCTCCAGTCTCCCCTTACAGATTGGCACTAATTGAACATCTTCATTATTAAAAGGATGGTTCCAATTTACTAATACCAGCGTACTTTTATTTTGATTATATATAGTCTGTTCAACGCCGATACTTTCTTCACTTTCTTTATTGACTACATTTATTGTATCATAATTTTCATGCGGCGTCGAGACAGGAATTTTATTTCCTGCATTTACTGAGGCGTCTTCTAATGAATCATTTTTCATAGCATCAGCAAACTGCCATATAACTATTGAGACACAGGCTATCCTTAAAGATACTGATAAAAACTTTTTAATTCTTCTTATATATTTTTTTTGTTGTCTTTTATTCATAAATATGCACTCCTTATATCTTTTAATAAAGAGTACAAATTTATTGTATCATCATCTTCGCAAATCTGTATCAAAGTTGTAAAACATTTCTTATTCCATCAATTCCCATTCTCATATAATAACCTCTGTCGTTTTTACCATACACTTTAGCTATTGGGAATAAATATAATAAATCATTTTCATCTTTTTCATTGAGATATCTTTGTACATAATTATCAAAATATTCTCTTGATTCAATATATCTATCCTCAATATCATTATATGAAACCTGAACTATATCCAATTTTTCATTAGTACTGTAATAAGTTCTCATTTTATCAACAAACATATCTACTAAATCGTAACTATCATAAGTAAATAGATTTTTTCTAGCCTCTGCCATCAGGTAATTTTCAGTCTCTTGAGCATCATAATAACCGTATTTTTCATCTACAATATATTGATACCCATCTGAGTATACCCAGATATCATAAATTTTATGGTACTCCATATCAATCAAAACCTCAACTTCATTGTATTGACTTCCATCTAGTTTATAATTCAGCAGCCAAAGCGTTATACTGTCTCTGCCATCTTCATTTTCAGGAACATTAATATAAACAGTGTACAATTCTCTCTTATTGAGCTGTTCAACTTTCAACATACCGTTATCTACAATAAACTCTTCATACGCATATAGATTAATTTCATTGTTTACAATATTATTCAGTTCCTCGTTGCTGACGCTTGAATTTCCCTCCTCCATATGGACCGCCGACATTTGATATTTATCACCTTCATAAATACACATGGCAAAACTTTTAATTTGTTCAGAAAATTCCCCTTCTTTTTCATAAGGGACAATCTCCATACTTAAAGATTCTTCCTTACCTATCATCTTTCTGTCGTATATAGAGTAAACTGTCTTGGGCATAATAAATGCGGCTATTGTCAACAAAATAATACTTAAACACATTAACACTGCCCTAAATATATTCACCTTATTTTTTTTCATCGATATCACCTATTTTAAAGGAAAACTTATCTCAACATTTGTTCCTTCTCCAATCTTACTATATATTTGCCATTCAGCATTATGCAAACTAACTATCTTTTCACACAATGCCATGCCAATACCTGCTCCGCCATCTTTTCTGGCCCTTGACTTATCAACCATGTAAAAGGCCTCTTTTACTTTATCAACATCATCTGCTGATATTCCGCAGCCATTATCCTGTACTTTAATAACATATAATTCTTCCTGACACACACCTCTTAAAATTATCTTTCCATTTTTATTACATGCTTTCCTGCTATTGTCTAAAAGATTGCAAATAAGTGAGATAAGCAAGTCCTCATCTCCATAAATTTGTCCATCATCAACTAAAACATTTAGATCGATATTTTTTTCTTTCAATATATTATCCATAATCTTAGCTGCTTTATTGGCAAGCATTTTAACTTTAATCTGCTTACAATTAATTTTCCCTTTATCTATTCCTACAAGCTCCAGAAGTTTATATGACAATTTCTCCAATCTGCTACCCTGATTGAAAATATAATTCGCACACATTTGGACATCTTCTGCTGATAATTCCATAGTTCTAAGCATATCTGAATAACCAACAATTGAAGTTAGCGGTGTTTTAAGTTCATGTGCAAACGCAGCTGTAAATTCCTCCTGCACCTTCGCCTGGTATTCAAGTTTACGCATATTTTCAGTAAGCCTGTCAGCCATCTCATTAAAATCTTCGACTAGCGTTGCTATCTCATCATCTCCCTTAATATCAACACGTTTGCCATAATCGCCTCCGGCAAAGCTTCTAGTGGCTTTAGAGAGTATTAACAGAGGTTTTGTAAAACTCATTGTAAAAAACAGGCTCAATATTGCTGAAAGCATAATACCTACAGCTGTTATGAATATATATTGTCTGTATAATCCTTCTCTGTTTTCATATATAGAACTTATATCTCTGCTTATCTCCAGAAAATATTTTCCACGCTCACTATTTATAACAGAAAATGTCTGCAAATACTTTTTCTCATCAACCGAAATAATTTCATAGTGAGCTTGTGATTTTTTAAAGTCTTCCTTATCTGAACTTGTTATAAAATCATTTTTATTTGTATATATCTCAGTTTCATCTTTATTATATATCCTCACTATCTCATTAGGCTCCGCACCACTCTTTACAATAGTATTTCCAATTTGAGCCACCGCATAATCAATTGCCTCATATTCTGCGGGCAAAGCCATTAGGGAGGAATTCAATGCATAAGAAAACATCCCAACCTCCTGAGAAATATGCTTTAACTCTTCCTCAAGAGACATATGGAATGATGAATATAAGAGAACACTGCCAAATACTCCCAATATAATCATAACGAGAGATATTGTTCTAAAAAACTGTTTAACAAATATCCCCACTACACACTACACCCCCTTGAATCTATAACCCACCTTATATATTGTCTCAATTCTCTGCTCTATGGCAAGTTTTTTCTTCAGTCTCTGAACATGCAAATCTACTGTCCTGCAGCCTTCCAGCAAATCTCCTCCCCACACTCTCTCATAAATAGTCTCACGATAGAGAGCGATATTCTGATTCTGCATAAATAACATAAGCAAATCAAATTCCTTACAAGTTAAATCTATCTCTGTACCATCTTTTTTCACAATCCTTGAGCGGATATCCAATTCAATATTTCCGCTCTTAATTACCTGTTCTACTTTCTGATATCTTCTAAGCACACTTTCAACCCTAGCCAGCAATTCTATAATTTGGAAAGGTTTTGTAACATAGTCATCCGCTCCAAGACGCAGGCCTTTAACTTTGTCTTGCGTCTCACCTTTTGCAGTTAGGAAAATTACAGGAACATCCAATAATTTAGCATACTCAAGAAGTTCATACCCATCTATTAGAGGAAGCATAATATCAAAAAGACATAAGTCAAAAGTATAATTTGACATCAAATCAGCCGCTGATTTTCCATCATAAGCAATCTCTACTTTATAACCGGTCTTAACAAGATTCATATATATAAGATTTGCAATCGCTTCCTCATCTTCCGCTACTAAAATTTTAGTCATTTTATCACACCTTCCTCAAATTGTATGTATATATTTCATACAGACATTATACCACAAAACTATAGCTTTAAATTGTATCAAAATTGTAGCTAATATACATATCTTAGGAAAGAAATTAAGTTGACAGTCCTATTGCTCACAAAAAAGCAGAAGTCCTTATCATACTTAAAAAGTTTGATAAGGACTTCAAAATTATAAATATTAAATTACTAATACTATTAAAGACTAAAACAAAAGTAAATTGTGCCGAATGTAAACTCAACGGGCAAAATGTAACGATATTTAAACTCATCAACATCAAGCATTTTAAAATCTGTAGCTGTTAGTTCAATCTCCAAATCATGCTCTTTTGACAATTCCATTCCAAAAAGTCCATTATGCTGATTAAGAAAATCCTGAACAGCAATAGGTATATATTCTTCTTCAAGTTCCTCGCCTGAATATCTATTTGCAAACTCGCTTATAAAATCTTTATATCCAATAATTGCGGTACATCCTTTTATATCCCCTGTAATATGTTGGGTATCTTCCTCCATATTAGGCACAACCGGAATTGCATCAAGTTTGCCTGCCAGCCGAAAATCATCACCGATAAATCTGATTATATTATGCATTAACATAACAGCATATTGCTCGGCAGGCGTTAAATCTTCACCATCAGGAAAATTATAATATCTATGTATCATTTCTTGAATCTTATCTTTATCAAAATTCAATGTATTTGAAAATGATAACTCATAATCAAACTCGTAATCTGCAATCGCATTTGCCATTTTTTCTGTGGAGACAAATCCCAATTCAATTATTGAACGGGCGAGAACCAAATAACCAAAATGTTGTGCTTCCTCCAATTCAGCTGCCTGAGCAGGCGTGAGATAATTTAACTGTAATGCCATCGAAGTAAATTCAACATCACGCACAACCTGCATATTGCGTACATCTTCTGTCTCTTCCTCCGTCATATACCCCAAAGAAAGTGCCATCGCCGCCATAGTTTGATTATTTTCATGCTTATGTCTTAATGCCTCAAGTAACTGTTCAGGTGTTATAATATCTTTATCCACCAAATAGTTACCAAAAAACTGAGTTAGCATACGTCACTATCCTTTCTATAATAATTATTCATTAAAATTTTATCACTGATTGTACCTCTCCAATATTTTGGACACATGCGAAGCCGTAAAAGGCTTAAAAATAAAATCTCTGGCTCCCGCTTTAATTGAATCCTGAACATGTTTTTTAGTTCCTACAGACGAAAGCATTACTATAATCGCATTCTCATCTGCTTCTACTATTCCTTTAACAGCATCCGTGCCAAACATCTTAGGCATAACAATATCCATAAATACCAGATTAGGTTTCTCTTTTCTAAATAATGAGACAGCTTCATCACCGTCTTCTGCCTCAAGCACATTAGTATATTCCAAGAGAGCCAAACAATCTTTAAGCTTTTTTCTGGCCAGCTTCGAATCATCCACAATCATAATCTTAAAATCTTTGGAATCCATAAAAAAGCTCCTTTCTAACACTATTTTTAACTGCTGCTCTTAGTTTAACTGATTTTTTTAAAAAAAACAAGCAAAACTTATACAAAATTTTAAAAAACTTTCCTTGACATACCATTTGTAATTACGATACAATATAGTAGACTAAACTATAAAATTTTTCTGAGAGGTGGCGCATCATGGATAATTATGACACTCTAATCAATGAACTTAATACCAGTGATTCAACTGTACTTATTTCTGAAGACAAGATGAGCGCTACGCTCACATTGAGCAAACCTTCTTTCGGCGAAGAATATACATTAAAAGATCTCAAGATTATGCTTGCTCACAACAATGTTAAATATGGCGTAGATGAAGAAGTTTTACAGCGAATGATTGATATGTCTATCTATAACAATCCTGTTGTTGTCGCTCTGGGAAGAGAGCCTGTCAACGGAAAAGATGGCTATTATGTCTATAATTTTCGCACTGAAGCATCTTCAACACCCAGAATACTTGAAGATGGATCTGTTGACTACAAAAACATGGATTTATTTGAATCGGTTACATCAGGTCAGGTTGTCGCTGAATATATAAAAGCTACCAGCGGTGCAGCAGGATATACTGTAAACGGGGAAATACGTTTAGCAAAACCAGGCAAAGACCTTCCTCCTCTAAGAGGGCAGGGATTTACAGTCTCTGAAGATAAATCTCAATATATTTCTGTAATAAACGGTCGTATCGAACTAAGTTCAGATGGTAAACTTTTGATAAGCAACGTGTATACTGTTACAGGTGATTTAGATATTTCCGTCGGAAATGTGCGTTTTGACGGTGATGTTTATGTAATGGGAAAAATGAGATCAGGGCTCTCTATTATCGCTAAAGGAAATGTTGTTATTGACGGACACGTTGGAAATGTTATTATACGAAGCGGCGGAGATGTTGTTTTAAAAAATGGTATGCAGTGCAGTGACCGAGGTTACATAGAGTGTGGCGGAAATGTTTCCGGACGTTTTTTTGAAGCTGCTAAAATTAAAGCACATGGCGATGTCAACGCTAACTATTTCTTTAACTGTGATATAAGTTCTGAGGGAAAAATAACCGTCTCAGGCAACAAAGGGCTTATAATCGGCGGCAGTGCCCAGGCAGTTCTTGGCATAGAAGCACATGGACTTGGAAATATGGCTGAAGTTCCTACTAAAATTTCTGTAGGTGTTACGAGCGAAATTTCTAACCGATTTGCTACTGTAACACAGAAACTGGAAGATGTTGACGAGGAGATTAATAAATTAAAGAAAAATATCTCCATGTTCCAAGCAGCTATAAACAGAGGCAAGAAAAAAGATTTAAAAGACCAGCTTTTATTTGCAAAACTTAAGCAGGCTCTAGTAATGAAAGAAAAAGAAAAAGCTCAATACTTTAATGAACAGAACAAACTGAACAGATTAATGGGAACAACTGGTAAAGCAATTGTTGAAGTTAACGGCAGAACTTTCCGCGGAGTGCAGCTTACAATAGACAATGTTCATTACTCTGTTCCTGATACGATAAGCAACGTAAAATTTGTTCGTGATGGCAACGCAATCATAACCAAAGTATAATAAAAAATATTGCCTATAATACCCCGCAGAAAAAAGCGGGGTATTCTTATAACTATTTGATAACAAAAATAATTTTATAACTCTGAATACCTTATTACATAAGATAATCAAATTAGTTCATATTTAATAAGACGCAAAAGGGGAACAACCACTAAACTGAATGTTCCCTTTCTTATTATAGTATATATAATATTATGCGCTCTCTGCCTCATCAAACTGACTCTTATACAATTCTGCATAAAATCCATTTTTCTCAAGAAGCTCTTCATGATTGCCTTGCTCCACAATATCTCCATCTCTCATTACAATTATTATATCTGCATTTTTAATTGTTGAAAGACGATGTGCAATAACAATACTTGTTCTGTTCTCCATCAGCGCATCCATAGCCTTCTGTGTAATTACCTCTGTTCTTGTATCGACACTCG
Source organism: uncultured Lachnospiraceae bacterium (assembly GCA_949743325.1). Lineage (GTDB taxonomy): Bacteria > Bacillota > Clostridia > Lachnospirales > Lachnospiraceae > CAJJNI01. Next base: position 30,799 of record CATJTQ010000068.1, on the reverse strand, counting down.
ACGTAGCCTCGTCCAATATTAGCATCGGACTGTTTTGTATCATCGCTCTAGCAATTGTCAGCAGCTGTTTCTGTCCGGCAGAAATTGCCGTATTATCATCAAGAACTGTATCATAGCCTTTTGGCAGAGCTTTTATAAAATTATGAATTCCACATGCTCTGCACGCATTTTTCATTGTCTCGTCAGAAACATCATCATTATTAAGAATAAGATTTTCTTTCACTGTACCCTCAAAAAGCCATGTGTCCTGCAACACCATACCAAACTGACTATGTACATTATCTCTAGGTAAATTTTTTGTATTGACTCCGTCAATAAATATATCTCCTCCGGAAGTCTCAAAAAATCGCATTAACAAATTTACAAGCGTGGTCTTTCCTGCACCAGTAGGACCTACAATCGCCACCTTCTGTCCCTGTTTTATTTTTATTGAAAAGTCATGTATAATCTCTTTTTCTGGATTATTTGGATAGGCAAACTTAACGTGTGAAAACTCAACCTCACCCTTTACATTTTCTATTCTTTCTTTCTTATCCGATTCGTCTATTAATTCATCCTCATCTAAGAAACTAAACACTCTCTCGGCCGCTGCCGCTGCAGACTGCAGCTGTGTCATTCCCTGCGATATCTGTCTCAGCGGCTGTTCAAACAGTCTGACATATATCAAAAATGCTGTGATAACACCAAATGTAATGCTGCCGCTTATTGTGAGAAGCGCGCCTGCTATACACACCGCAACATATCCTAAATTTCCTACAAAATTCATTAATGGCTGCATCAGACCTGACAAAAACTGAGATTTAAAATTAGCGTTTTTTACTTTTTTATTTAACTCGTCAAAACGTTTTTTTACATTTTGCTCTGCTCCAGATATTCTAATTACATCATGTCCGCTGTACATTTCCTCAATATAACCATTAAGTTTACCAAGACTATTTTGACGGTCAATAAAGTATCTTTGTGAGCGCGCCATAATAAATACCATTAAAAACAATCCGAACAACGTTGTAACTACAGACGTAGTTGCCATCACCCAGTTTGTATAATACATCATTATGAGACAGCCAAAAAACTGCGCTATAGCTGAAACAATTGATGCAAAGCTGTTAGACATAGCCTGCCCTATTAAATCTACATCATTTGTTACACGTGACAATACATCACCAAAAGTATTTTCTGAAAAATATTTAAATGGAAGTTTATTTATTTTCTCATCTATTTCCCCACGCATTTTTTTTGAAATTATTTGCGTAACCGTTGCCATAATAAAATGCTGCAAAAACATACAGACTGAACTTACTAAATATATTACAAGAAGAAATAAAGCAACTTCAGTAATGCCCTGCATGTTTATATTTTCACTTTTAAGCCCGTTATACATATAATCCGTAATTTTACTAATCTGATCCGGCCCTACAATAGTTAAAACTGTACCAATAACAGATAAAATCAATGCAAAGACTATTAGTCCTCCCTGCTTTTTACTGTAACCGACAATATCCATAAGCGCCTTTTTCATATTTTTAGGTCTATGTATTTTTTGATTCATTCCATGCATTATTGTTACACCTCCTAACCTAACTCTGACTGAGACAACTGTGACAGTGCAATTTCTCTGTATACAGAACAATTGTCCATAAGTTCGCGGTGAGTTCCGATTCCAACTGCTTCGCCGTTATCAATTACAACAATTTTATCCGCATTTCTTATTGTACCTATTCTTTGAGCTACAATCATACATGTAGTATCTTTTAAATCTTTCTCTATTCTCTTTCTAAGCGCCTTGTCAGTCTTATAATCAAGAGCAGAGAAAGAATCATCAAATATTAAAATCTCCGGTTTTCTGACAATCGCCCTTGCAATAGATAATCTCTGCTTCTGCCCTCCTGATACATTAGTTCCCCCCTGTGATATTTTACTGTCAAGCTCTCCTTCTGCATTTGACACAAACTCAGCCGCCTGAGCTATATCGACAGCATCCCTTATATCCTGCTCAGTAATATCATAAGCACTCTCTCCAAATGCAATATTATTTTTAATTGTATCCGAAAAGAGAATCGCTTTCTGAGTGACATATCCCAGTTTATTGTAAAGAGCTTTAAATGTATAGTCTTTTACATTAACTCCATCGACAAGCACTTCTCCTCCTGTTGCATCATAAAGTCTTGCGACAAGTCCGATCAATGATGATTTTCCTGAACCCGTAGCTCCAATAAAAGCTATTGTTTCTCCACGCTCAACCTTAAAGCTTATATTTTTTAAACAATCATCTGAAGCGTCTGGATAACGGAATGAAACATTTTTAAATTCAACAGTTCCGATTTCCTTGGCAGCACTTTCATTTAGATTTCCTTCATTTACAGCAATATCCGCATCAATTACCTCATTTATTCTGTTAGCAGAAACCTGTGCTCTTGGCCACATCATAAAAATTGCCAGCAGCATTACAAATGACATTATTATGTACAAGGCATATGAATTAAAAACTACTACATCACCTAATAAATCTGCACGCTCTGTTACCGAACGCATCGCTGCTTCCATAGAACTGCTTAAATCAACGGAAATATTATCTATAAGTTTTGCACCTACCCAATATATCGCAAGCGAAAGAGCGCTCTGCACAAATATCATAATAGGGAACAGAAATGCCATCCCTCTCATTGTAAACATTTGAGTCCTCGTCAGATTGTCATTAGCCTGCTCAAACTTATTCTGCTGATATTTCTCTGCATTAAATGCGTGAATAACTCTAAGACCTGACAAATTTTCTCTTGTAACACGGTTGACATCATCTACCTGAGTTTGAACTAATTTAAATTTAGGAAGCAATATAAGCATTAGTATTAAAATTGACAGCAAAAGTACAACAACCGCAAATGCAGTAAGCGCTGACAGCTGCCAACTCTTGCCGACGATTTTAATAATTCCCCAACCTGCCATTATAGGAGCCTTTATCATCATCTGCAGTCCCATAGCAATTACCATCTGAATCTGAGTAATATCGTTCGTTGTCCTCGTTATAAGACTTGCTGTTGAGAACTTTTTAATTTCCCCGCTTCCAAAAGCCGACACTTTACTAAAAACCTGTTCACGGACATTAAAGCTAAAATCTGCTGCTATACTTGCTGCAAGATAACCTACTACAACAGTAAAGCCCGCACTCACAAGAGCGCACAAAAGCATTTTTAGTCCTGCCATCAGATAATCTGGAATAAAATTACTCTCCATACTTATAAGAAGAGTTATTTCTTTAGTGTAATCCGGCATTTTTAAGTCAAAAAAAACCTGCCCGGCAACTAATGCCAGACACAAAAATGCCATAAGTCTGTCCCGTCCTTTTATATTACCTAATAACTTAAACATTACTTCTCTCCTTTGCTTTTTCATACTAATATAACACTTACATACATATAAGTCACTACTAAAATATTATTTTTAACATATTTTTCAAAAAATAGGACACATTCCTATTACGGAATATGTCCTATAAAATTTTGTATTATTTTAAAAACATCTTTTAAAATATGGAATTATAAATTATTTTCAAAGAAATCCTGCAATTTTTCTAATGCTTCCTCATCGTCTTCTCCTTCGATATCAACCTGAACCTGCATACCGCATTTAACTCCAAGCCCCATCAGAGCCATCAGTTTTGTTGCCTCAGCCTTTTTTCCATTAGCAGAAACTGTAATCTTTGACTTGAATTCTTTGGCAAGCTTTACAAGTTCACCTGCAGGCCGCGCATGTATTCCTATCTCATCAGTTATTAAGTATACAAATGATTTCATAATAGCTTCTCTCTTTCTTATAAAATATTGTATTAATAATTTTTTCCATACTTTATCAGAATATACATAAAGGGCATAAATTACATTATGCCCTAATAACGCTACGCTGTACTTGGAAGCTTATCTTTAAAAATCTTCTTGTATGCGCCTACAAATAAAATAACTGACAATGCTGCCGCTATATAGTCCGTTATAGGCTGCGTCATTGCAAGATGTGTAGGCGTATTACTTATAATACTTATTGTTATAAGTATCGGAAAATAAATTATCCCCTGTCGGCTTACAGACAAAATCAGTGAAGGGACTGCAGCCCCCATTGACTGTATCGCATTCATAAATACAAATAATATACCAAGTATCGGACCAGACATTATATATATTCTTGAGAAACTAAATGCATATGCAAACGCTTTGTCATTATCCAAAAAAGCTCTCGCAAGAGGCGCCGCGCCAAGATAACATATTGCCGTCATCACACAACTTAAACACAATGCAAATCCTGTAGCAAAAAGCAGCACAGACTTGTATCTCTTTCTGTTGCCGGCTCCGAAACAATATCCCAGAAGCGGCTGTATACCTGTACCCACACCAATTAAAAGCATTACTGCTATCATATTTACTTTCATTGCCACGCCAAGACCTGCAAGCTGCAAATCTCCATGTTTAGCCATAAATGTATTTATTACAATATTAGAAACACTCATTAAAATACTGTTAAGCGAAGCAGGAATACCAATTGCAAACACTCCAAGCACTATTCTTTTCTCAACTGAATAATCTTTTGGTTTAATTGACAACAGAGATTTTTTTGATAACAGATGGGCTAAATAAAAAACAGCGGAAAAAATATTTCCCAGCACTGTAGCAACTGCTGCACCGGCAACATTCCAATGAAGTCCAAGAATCATTACCGGGTCAAGTACAATATTGATAAGATTTCCTATTATCATACCCATCATCGCCTTGTTAGCCTGTCCCTCTGAACGTATAATATTACTAAATGCATTACTTATTATAAGAAAAGGTATTCCAAACGCAACAATAGTTAAATATTGAACTGTATAATCAATTGTATCATCACTCGCTCCAATTAATCTGCATATTGGAACTCTAAAAATTAAAATAACTATAAGAGCAATCACTCCGATTATAAAACTTGTCCAAAAACAAAAAGCTGACGTTTTTTTTGCGATTTCCTGCTTACCCTCGCCGAGCATACGGCTGATAAGGGAAGTTCCGCCTATTCCAAACAACATACCTATTGCCATAAATAAAAGAAACGCCGGTGTTGCCAAAGAGACCGCCGCTACCATCAGCGGGTCTTTTGTCTTTCCTATAAAAAATGTATCTGCTAAATTGTACACAAGTATCATCAGCATACTAACTATAGACGGCAGTACATTGAGAAGCACTGCTTTTGGTACAGGTGCATCTCTGAAAATCTTTTGTGTCTTATCTTCCATAATTAACCTCCTATCCACAAACAAATTGACAATATAAAACAGGCCTCCAATGAGCCTGTTGTTATATAATACCGTATTTAAAAATATTTTTCAATAGATTATTGACAAAGATTGTAAATTTCAGTACACACATGCTCAAGCAGCGGTCTATTGTGACTTACTATTACCATCCCAATATTGCGTCTGACTGTCTCTTCAATAAGAAAATGCCAAATTCCGCTCTGAGTAACCATATCAAGCATAGTTGTTATCTCATCAGCAAGCAGAAATTTTGTCTTCTCCCCTAGAGCTCTGGCTATACAAAACCGCTGCAATTCTCCGCCCGACAACTCCTGCGGATACCTATCCATCCACTCATCTTTAATACCTAAATCTTCTAATAAACTTTCTCTTAAATTATCACCTTCAGCAAGTATACTCCTCATCTTAATACGTGGATTAACTGCTATCTCCGGCTGCTGCCAAATCATCTGTACCGGACAGTAGCCTTTATATGACAAAAGATTTTTTCCATCTAACAGCACCTTGCCGGATAAAGGCTTTTCATAACCAGAAAGAAGTTTACATAATGTAGTTTTACCAAACCCGCTTGGAGCAATTACTCCAAGCCTGCTGCCGCTCTCCACCTTAATACTGAAATCTCTGTAAATATATTTACTGTCCCTTCTATATTTATATGTAATATTTTTTGCTTCCAAAATCATAAATCAAACCTCTTAAAACCGTTGCTTGGCATTGCCTCAACAAGCGCTTTTGCATACGGATGCTTTAATTTATCGGCATCCATAAATTCCTGAGCCGAAGCTTCCTCTATAACAGTACCTTCATTAAAAATAACTATTCTGTCGCATGTCTTTACTGCCAGTTCAATATCATGTGTTATAATTAAAACCGCCGCTCCTGTCTGCGCCATCTCTCTGAAATGACTCATAACCCTTGTTGCCATCTCTAAATCAAGTCCGGGAGTCGGTTCGTCCGCAAGCACAAGTTTTGGATTCTCAATCAACGCAGTAGATATTAAAATCCTTCTTGTCATTCCTCCTGACATCTCAAATGGATACTGCTCTTTTACTTCATCTTTCAATGAAAAATTATGAAAAATTTCTGTAAGTCTGTCAACACGCGATGGTTTCTTAGAACCTTTTAAAATTTGTTTTCCAAGCTTCATCAATGGGTCAAGATATGATATGCTCTGCGGAACAAGAACAATCTCTTTTCCGCGGAGTTTTTTCTGCCTATCATAGTTTAATATCTCGTTTCTATAAAAAATTTCACCTGTAACCTTTGCATTATATGGCAGAATACCAAGTACGGCATGTGTTAAAAGACTTTTCCCTGAACCTGAAGCGCCAATTATAGCTGTTATCTGCCCCTCATAGACTGTTAAACTCAAATTATCAACCGGCACAGCCTCTTTCTTAGAAAACATTTTATCATACTGAGTAAAACTGATTTTCAAATTTTTAATTTCTAAAACTTTTCTCTTATTCATTAAATATATCAACCTTATCTTGTCAAATATATCGTAACGTTATCCAAATGCACATGCAAGCCATACACTTAACCATTGCCCGCAGTAATAAATATTTGCTTATCAGCGTTTTAGTTTTTTAGCTGCACATATCAGTTATGAGCACTCGCCGAATTTAAAACTTTTCTTAAATTATTGCCTGCCGCATAAAAGCAAATCACAACAATAACTAGCATTACCCCCGGAAAAAATGCAAGCCACCACATTCCGCTAACTAAATACTTAGTTGACTCAGAAAGTATAACTCCAATAGCCGGCTGCTCATTGGATAATCCAAAACCAAGAAATGTAATGGAGGCTTCATGCAGAACCGCATGTGGAAACATTAACACAAGACCAGCTGCAAATTGAGGAAAAACATGAGGCAGCATATGCTGAAACGCAATGTATAATTTTCCCTTTCCAAGCTTACCGGAAATTTTTATGTACGGCTGCTGCTTAAGCTGCACAACCTCTGCTCTGATAACTCTTGCCAAAGAAGTCCAATGCGTTAAGGAAAGTCCTATAACAACACCTCTTACTCCTTTTCCAAAACACAAACTTATAATTATCAAAAAAAGAATATGCGGAACACTCATTATTAAATCTATTAAAAAATTGACAATAAAATCAATTCTCTTTCCCAGCGCCGCAGCAATCCCAAATACAAGAGCAATAACACTGCTAAAAGCTGAGGCAAGAATCCCTATTCTAATACTTGCAGATAATCCGCACATAGTACGCGCAAACATATCTCTTCCTAAATTATCCGTTCCAAATAAATATTTAAAACAAGGAGACAAATTTTTTCTGGAAAAATCTGTCTCCAATGCTGCTTCTTCCATAAAGATGCCGCCTATACTTATAATAATCAAAAAAACTGTTAAAATGATAGTCTTGGCAAGAAGAGCCTTTCTGTTATTCCAAGATGCTAACATTATTAAGCCCTCCCCGTCTTATTGTCGGGTCAACAATATGCTGCACAGTATCAGCGGCTAAATTACCAAAAAAGACAATTGCCGCACTAATTACAGTTATTGCAAGCAAGAGCGGCAAATCACTCCCAAGACCTGCATTAACCGCAATATTTCCCAATCCCGGATATGAAAATACCTGCTCCACAATTACTGAACCTCCAAAAATTTCACTTATCTGAGCAAATTGCAGCATTATTGCCGGAGCCAACACATTTCTAAAACAATGATTCTTAAAAATCTGCCATCTGCTCTCACCTCTGGCAGCTGCAAAAAGCACGAAATCACTTTCCATTATATCAATCATCTTTTCTCTCGTGTGAATTGCCACACTGGAAACGCCGGTAATTGACAAAGTAACTGCCGGTAACACAGCATGGTGAAGCATATCCATTAAAGTAACATCTTCTGACTTGACTCCGATAGGCGCAAAAAAACCTATAGGTAACACTTTCAGCCACACAGAGAAAACAAGCAATAAAATCATAGCTAAATAAAAAACAGGAGCTGATGAGACAATAAGACAATAGCATTTAATTATTTTATCAATTAATTTCCCCTCATTCATTCCGCTTATACAGCCGAGAATAAAACCTATAACCCCTGATATTATCCATGCTGTCAGCATTAAAATAAATGAGTTTTTTAATCTCTCCGCAATAATCTTAGATACGGGTCTCTTATATATAAGAGAGATTCCCATATCTCCGCTTATAAAGTCCTTTCCCCAAGTTATAAATCTCTTCACAGGCGGTTCCTTACTGCCCCAGTAACTTTCAAGCTTTTCAATATGTTCCCGGCTCATCTGCCCAAGCGCCGCCTGACCCACATTAGCCGATAACGGATCAATTGGCGACGCATTCATTAATAAAAATGAACAAAGACTTACTGAAATTAAGAGCATCGACAGCCTGATAAATTTTTTTATTAAGTATACAATTATGTCTCTCAAAATATAATACCCGTCTTTTTCTTAGATTAAGTCAATCCCCTGCACAATAGGATTACTCCCAGCTCCACATATCTACATTATTTACAATAGACCATCCATGTCCATGCGGATGTATTTTCTGCTCTGCAATTTTAAGATTATCTCTTACAAAGTATAAATGCTCAATATTGCACAGCCAAATCCACGGAATATCTCCTTGCTGCGTAATTCCTGTTGTACCATCCCACTGAGCCTTCTTCCATAACTCATAAGATTTATTTAAATCAGTCTCAGACATAGCGTCATCCATATATTTATCTGTGATATCGTTGCTATAAGGAGAATAGACTGCATAGCCCGTACTATTATCAGTATGATAAATATTGTATAATTCCATCGGTGTGTGTGCTCCCCAACCCCAAATAAGCGGATCTGACAAAGCCCTGGTATATGCTGTATCCCAGCCGACTCCCTCTGTTGTCACTTTAATTCCAATTTTTTCTAATTGATTTTTTACACTCTCAGCCAGAGCTTGTCTGACTGAATCAGAACTTGGATAAAGTAATTTAAATTCAGCGATAACTCCGTCTTTGGAACGAACTCCCGAACTATCAGTTTTCCAGCCCGCATTGTCTAATATCTCTTTTGCCTTGTCAGGATTATAGGCCACCTCAGCTTCGCCATTGTACCAAGGCATTTTATCACACACACTGTAAGCTGCACAACCATAACCATTTAATACATCATCTATTACACGGTCACGGTCAATTCCAATATTTATTGCCCTGCGCACTTCAACATCCGCAGTAAAATTATTGCCAATAACTGTACCCTTATTATCAGTATGACGTTTTACCGCAGGAAGGTTAAATCCTCTGTTATCCACAGTTTCTGCTTTAAACAAGCTATAACCGTCAACTTTTAAGTCCGCATAGGAGGCTGCTGTATACACAACATCAACCTCTCCAGCCTGAGCTGCGGCAAGCGCTGTATCCTCTTCCATAAAAATAACCGTCAGCTTTTTTACATTAGGCTCTTTCCCGTAATAATCAGGATTTGCTTCAAAAATAACCTGCTGACCTGCATCCCACTGCTTCATTATATATTTGCCTGATCCTATCGGATTCTCTCCATAACTTTCATTATAAGCATGTTTCGGCACTATACCTGTTACAGCCATTGTATAATACCATGATGAAAACGGATATTTAAGATGAAATTCAACTGTTGACTTATCAACAGCAATCGCTTCCTTTAACATAGAAAAGTCATTTACAGAACTCTCATCACGGCACTTATTATATGTAAAGGCAACATCCTCCGCCGTAAGTCTATCACCATCGGTAAATTTAACATCATCTCGAACAGTTATTGTCCATGTAAGTCCATCCTCGCTTATTATACAGCTCTCTGCTAAATCTAATTCAATACCTAAATCTGATGTTGTATAAAACAATGTGCTTTGTATTAAAGGCTCATGCACATGTTCCCCAGCTCCCCAACCATATACCGGATTAAACCCTGCTTCCGGCTCTGATGATACAGGCATCGCCACTATTACCTCATCTTTCTTTACTTTACCATTTGCTTTACTATTACTGTCACTGCAGCCGCAGAAACTTAAACATACAAATATTAATACAATACATAATGCCGATAATTTTTTCTTCATATCTACCTCCGACAGACGCTGTGCAGTCTTTGATTATCCACTTAATTATTACGGTTTGCCCTTTCCCCGCAGGGGCTTGTATTACGGTGTGCCCTTTGGGTATACCTTGTGAAACTGCGAAGCTGTTTCCCTGCCCCGCAGGGGCTTGTATTACGGTGTGCCCTTTGGGTATACCTTGTGTATTACGTCTGCAAATGATAAGTTATTTTTATCTGCAATTTCTTTAACGCTTTCATACTCCGCCTTTTCTCTGATAATTTCATATCCTTCCACCCTCTTAAACTCAACAATACCCAGTTCTGTCTCCCTGCTTATCATTGTTCTGCTCAAAGTATAACGACCGCACTCATACTGTCTGATCCCGATAGTAGTCGTATGTTTAAATATAAGAGAAACAAATTTCTGCCTGTCTTCTATTCTGCACATACATGAGAGCATTGTCCCCGGGCGGTTTTTCTTCATCCCGATTGAAGTAGTATATACATCTAAAGCCCCATTATTAAACAAAACTTCCACTGCATATCCTATAGCCTCGCCTGTCATATCATCAAGGTTACAGCAAAGTTCCACTATACTTTCAGCATCTCCGTCAACCTCTCCTAAAATACATCTGACACAATTAACTGCATTGAAATCTTTTTTTCCCATACCATAACCAATCTTCTCGATTCTAATTTGAGGCATGTCCATAAACTCATCAGTAAAATATTTTAACAGCGCCGCACCTGTAGGAGTGCAAAGTTCTCCCTCTATATTGCCACTGTAGATAGGCACTCCTTTAAGAATTAGCGTAGTCGCCGGAGCAGGAACTGGCAAAATTCCATGGGCGCAGCGCACTTGCCCGCTTCCAACATTAATTGGCGAAGCAATAATTTTATCTGGTGAAATTTCATTTATTAACAGACATACGCCAACTATATCCGCCACTGCATCCATTGTACCCACTTCATGAAAATGTATATCGCCCAACTCTCTGTTATGAACCTTACTTTCAGCATCAGCAATAATCTTATATATATTTTGGGCATCTTCTTTTACTTTTGCTGGTATTTCAAGATTATCTATTAATTGACAGATATCTTTTAACTTTGAATGACTGTGCGCTTTATTTTCATGGTTATGTTTATCAGGCAAATTAATGTGAGAACTATGAAATTGCTTATGTTCCGTATCTGAATGCTTATGATTCCCTTTATATATAATATTATCTTCCTCAACACCGTCAACTTTTACAACCATATTAGTACCGACAATACCGCACTTTTCTGCTTTATTATAACTGATATGAATCTTTGGTATATTGAGAGCATTAAGCTTATCAATAAAAATCTCCGGTTTGTCAAGCAGCTCTAACAATGATGCCATAAGCATATCTCCCGCAGCTCCCATATTACACTGAAAATATATTGTTTTCATATGTTTTCCTTTCATATTTACCATCACAACTTTTATCAAATATGTACACTGAACTTACACATTAGTCAAATACTAATAGATATATTCAAATACACCCTTATTTACAGTGATTTATCATACTTGCCAGATATCCGGCGCCAAACCCATTATCAATATTTACTACTGAAACCCCGCTGGCACATGAATTTAGCATTGACAGCAATGCTGAAATACCGCCGAAAGAAGCTCCGTAGCCTACACTTGTTGGAACCGCAATAACCGGACAGTCTGCAAGTCCACCTATTACGCTTGCCAATGCTCCCTCCATACCAGCAATTGCTATAATTACTCTTGCACTCATCAGCTCTTGTGAATAATTTAAAAGTCTGTGTATTCCTGCAACTCCTACATCAAACAGCTTTACTACTTCATTTCCAAGCACTTCGGCAGTCAGCACAGCTTCCATCGCCACAGGAATATCACTTGTACCTCCTGTAGCAACAACAATTTTTCCATCTCCATCAGGTTTTGGGATATCTCCAACAATACCAACCTTACTTATTCTATCATAATCCAACGACAATCTTTCCTTACAATAATATGCCGCTTCCTCGCTCATTCTTGTAATAAGCACATTTCTTTGACCCTTATCTAAAAATGCTTTTACTATTTCATAGATTTGCTCTTTTGTCTTGCCGGCGCCGTATATTACTTCAGCAGCCCCCTGTCTTATCTCCCTGTGATAGTCTAATTTTGCAAAACCTAAATCTTCAAAAGGCGCCGCTTTAAGTCTTAGTTCTGCCTCATCTATACTTATTTCCTTTTCCGCCACTTTTTTAAGAAGCTCTCTTAATCTAATATTCTCCAAACTAATCACATCCCAAATATAATTATTTCAATACCTCATTCATACTGCCGCTGCGATAACCTCCCAAATCTAATGTTACATAAGAAAAACCTATTTCTTTTAATTTCTCTATTATACCAAATTTTATATCTTTTATTAATATCCGATCCAAATCTTTTTCACTTACTTCAATCCTTGCAATTTTATATTTTAAATCGTGAATCCTCACCCTTATCTGTAAAAAACCTAATGAGTATAAATACTCTTCTGCAGCCTCAACCATCCTAAGTTTCTCATCCGTTATCTGCTCACCATATGCAAACCTTGACGCCAGACATGCACAGGATGGCTTATTATATGTGTAAAGTCCCATCTGTTCTGACAACAGCCTGATTTCAGACTTATACAAACCAGCTTCACGCAGCGGACTTAATATGCCTAACTCCTCTATCGCTCTCAAACCAGGACGATAATCTGCCATATCATCCATATTAGAACCCTCTGCCACATTTTCTATACCATACTTTAAAGCGGCCATTTTAATCTCTTCAAAAATTACTTTTTTACAAATATAACAGCGATTCGGTGGATTATCACTAAATCCATCTATATTTAATTGATTTACATAACAAATTTCATGAACTATATCATTTTCTCTGCAAAATTGTATTGTCTCTTCTTCTTCTCGTCCTGTAAATGATTCTGACACAACTGTAACCGCAATTACATTATTGCACAGAACATCTTTGGCAACTTTCAGCAAAAAGGAAGAATCTACACCTGATGAGTAGGCTATCGCCACACTTTTAATAGATTTTAACTGTGCTTTTAATCTTTGTAACTTATACTCTAGTTTATCCAAAATACACTTTCCTTTTTTATAATCTTCTTATATAAATTCTATTAAAAAGTTCCATAGGAAACCTCCATTGTTAAACTATAGCATTTTCTTTCTTATTGGTCTATATATAAAACCACTAAAATTATAGCTTTTCACTAAATATTCTTAGTTTGGTCAATTGATCATATATAATTTAATTTTCTACTTTAATCAGTTCAGTTACTTTTTCTTTCTTGGCATATTCCTTTAATGTCTTCCCTATAAATTATCTGAGCAACTTAATTTCAAAATTACCTCTATAAAAATAAAGAAAAATCCCAGAACTGTGCAGGAACACGGTTCTGGGACTTAGCTCTCTATCCGCATATAATTTTTTCAATTATAGATCATCACTTTGCTGTTTCCAATAATTAAGCTTTGGAAGCTGCGATTCAAAACAGGCTCGCGCTTCCTCTGGAGGCCAGTTTTCACTTGACATATGTTCTACAAGAAAATTTGTCAATTCCTCCAAGCTTGTATAAACAAATTTGCCGTCTGTATAGCACCACTTACAATATTCTTCATTGAATGTACCATCAATCTCTTTACTAATAGAAGATTCATCCAATGGCATACCGCAGCATTGACAAATCAGTTTTCTTGGAGAGCCAAGAAGTGTATTGATAGAAACATCAAAAAGTTTCGACAACAGTTTCAGGGTTTCTATATTTGGTACAGTTTCACCAGTTTCCCACCTAGATATGGCTTGACGTGTAACATAAAGCTTTTCTGCAAGTTCATCTTGGGATAATCTATTTTTAGACCGCAGCTCAAATATAATATTTTTTGTTTCCATAAAAATTATCACCTCCAGTAAGTATTATATCATGAATATTTTATAAAGAACAGCAACCGGCTGTTGCTAGATAAGTTTCATTAATTACAAAAGTAATTTCTACCCTTTGTTTCTCTAATAATTATTAAATTAAAAATCCCACTTGACAATATTTATCAACGGTGTTATAACTGTATTAAATCATTTAATACAGTTGTTTAATTATTTATATTTGCTGCCGCTAACAAAACTGTTTAAATCATTATTTGCGGCAAAAAACTATCTCTATTAAATGAGAACTATTATTTTCTAATTTAATACCAACTAATGAAAGGAGGAACGCCATGTTTCAACTTAATTACAGGGACAGCAGACCTATTTATGAACAGTTAAAAGAACAGCTTAGGAAACACATTGTCTCTGGCATCATTAATGCAGATGATAAGCTTCCATCGATTAGAGAAATTTCATCATCTCTTGCCATTAACCCTAATACTATAAGCCGTGCTTATCATGAGCTTGAGAGCGAAGGATATATATATACTATTCCCGGAAAAGGTTCTTTTGCCTCTCCTATTAAGGATATTGATACAAGAAGGGAAGAAGAGCTTTTAAAAAGGCTTGATGAAATTATTCTTGAGTTGTCTTATTTGGGATATACTGCAGAAAAGTTATCAACTCATATAATTGATATTTTAAAAAAGGAGAGAAGAAAATGATACGAACTGTTGATTTAGTTAAAAAGTTTGGTGATTTTGCAGCACTGGATGGTCTGACAATGCATATCCCTCAAGGCAGCGTATATGGACTTGTCGGACCAAACGGTTGCGGAAAATCAACTGCTATAAGACATATAACCGGCATATATAAACAAACGTCAGGCGAAGTCTTTGTCAACAATGAGCCGATATGGGAAAATACTGCAGTCAAACAGAAAATATCTTATATACCTGATGATATTTTTTATTTTGGCAATTACAGCACAAAAGATATGATGAATTATTACAAAGGTATATATAAAAACTTTGACTGCAGAAGATTTGAAAATCTAAAGGAAGCATTTCCTACAATAAACATCAAAACACCAATAAGAAAACTTTCAAAAGGTATGCAGAAACAGTCAGCATTCTGGCTTTCAATGTGCGTAACTCCTGATATACTTATCCTTGATGAACCGGTTGACGGTCTTGATCCAATTATGAGACATCAAATCTGGAGTATTATTATGACTGACGTCTCTGAGAGAAATACTACAGTACTTGTCTCCTCACATAATCTGAGAGAATTAGAGGACGTATGCGATCATGTCGGCATTATGAACAAAGGCAAACTGCTGCTTGAAAGGTCACTCGTTGAACTGCAGGAAAATATCTGCAAAATACAGATTGCATTTGCAGATGAACACCCGCAATGGCCTGAAGAATTGAATATTCTTCATGAATCATCAATGGGCAAAATTATTACTTTAATAGTCAGAGAAAGCCCTACATTTACTATTAAGCAATTAGAACCTCTGTCACCGCTGTTAATTGAACCCCTTCCATTAACACTGGAAGAAATATTTATTTACGAGTTAGGAGGAACAGGTTATGAATATAAAGACATCCTTTTTTAACACCAAAATCTTTACCCAAAATATCCGCAGACTCTTGCCTCTTTTATCATTGTGGATAGTTATTGAAACCTTTTTCTCCATAATTAGTATAAAAGGTATAATTAATATAAGTTACTACGAAACAAATCAAATGCAAGACATATTGAACAACAGTTATATTCAAGCCCAGTACACACGAGGATTTTTAGGCGTAGGCAATCAGCTGATGATGGTATTTTATTCCTTTTGTGTAAGCGCGTCTATATTTCATTATATGTTTCAGCCAAAGCTAAACAAAACTATACATGCGCTTCCTGTTACAAGATTAACAATGTTTGTCTCAAATATACTTTCAGGAATCGCTCTGATAATTATTCCTTATATTATTACACACTTAATTGGAGGAATATATATAGCAGTTAGCGGATTCAGCTTTACATGCGTGTTTCCTTCAATTGGTCTGCAGATAGCTTACTGTTTTATTTTCATCAGTATAGCTGTACTTGCTGTTATGCTTACAGGACACACTATTGCGGCTCCATTTATGTTTGGATTTTTAAATTTTGGTTTTTTTGTAGCTGAAAACTTATGCATGTTAATTGTCAACAGCTTCTTTTTCGGCCTTGACGGTTCACTTTATCAGTCAGGACATACGATTTTTACACCTATTGTATATTTAAGCCGCTGGCTGACTCTAAATTTAGAGACCATGAAATTTTACAAAGAAGGTTTATTTGCCCTGGCCGCTTATTGTGCTGCAGGTATTGTACTCTTAATTCTAAGTTATATTTTATACAGTAAAAGAATGATTGAAAACCAAGGAGATCCTATAGCAGCTAAAAAACTTGAGCCAATTTTCCACTATTCATTAACTCTTATAGGCGGAACAATGCTTACCATTCTTATATGGGGTATTATTTACATCAATACCGTGTATTTATATTTAACGCCAATAAGTTCAGCACAAATGATAATAATATTCTTTATATCAAGTATTATCGTATTTTATATTATTAAAATGCTTTTTAACAAGACACTTAAAATCTTCTCTACTAAAAATCCGGGACTTCTTATATATATAGGTATTTCGGCTTTAGTGTTCGGATTATCATTATTTGATGTATTTGGAATTGAGAAAAAAGTTCCAGATATAGATAATGTAAAATCTGCCACTGTTTCATATGATCATAGCCTGCAATTTGAACTGGATGACAGCAAACAAATTGAACAATTTATCAATATACACAAGGAAATAATAAACTCTAAATCAGATATTATAAAAAACGGCAATTTTTATGAAAATGAAAATTCATGTATTATTGAGATAAGCTATAACTTAAAAAATGGTAAAACGCTTAGAAGAAGCTACACCTACTGTTACACAATTGATGATTTGAATGATAAAAATAATAAAGTAACTTCTCTTGACAGAAAAATATATCAGACAATTATAGACAATAATATAATTCACAATGCTCTCGCAGATATGAAAAATATTTATGATATCTCCGTTATGGAAATTGAATCAATCGCTCCCAAAAATGGAATAACCTATAATGATACAAATTTTTTCATATCGGACGCTGATATGTATAATTTAAAAAATGCAATACTTACCGATTCTGCCAATGGAACCTTACTGTTTAACACTTACAAACATGTACCTAACTCAGAACTGGACGGTCTGTATTCAGTTGACATATATGATGAAAACTCATGGTTAGAGCTGGTAGTTACTCCTGAAGCAAAAGATACAATAAAAGTAATAGAAAAATTAAAAACAGATTTAAATGCTGAGGATACGGATTTTAGCAATGAACAATAAAAAAAATTATGCAAAGGAATATATGACAACAGAACAAATTGCGGACTTACTTCAGGTTAATACTGCAACAGTCCGCAATTGGACTAAATTAAAAAAAATAAAAGTCTACAAATATATAGGCAGACAGCCATTATATCTAAAAAGCGAAATTGAAGAGCTAAAACGACGCATTACTTCAGGTGAGGATACTTCTCTAAAAAAACGACGCAATAAAAAACATACAGCGACAGCACAACTTTATAGTGCATATATAAAAGATAAAAGCAGAAATCAAGAATTTTGTCATTTACTAAACGCCTATATTAATAACAATAAACTATCAGACGGCAATATTCTATATATTCTGGCTGAATGTACTGTCAGACTTTTTTTTAATATTAACAATATAAGTTATAAATCCAACACATCACAGTTATTGGAATTATGTAAATCTAAAACTGAATATTTAACATACAAAGATAATTCTGTATTTTTCAAACTAATTTCTGACTTATTAGGAACAAATATATTAAAAACTGAAAATACTGAATATTTTTATAATAGTTTTAGCAATTGTTCGCACATATTTTCATCAGAACTGATATTTGATAAAGAAGAAGACCTCCTTGGCCTTCTATATTTATCACTTAGGTCTATTGGAAGCCGAAAAAATTCTGGCGCTTATTTTACACCATTGCAAATAGCCAGAAAATTGAATTCCCAAATATTCACACAAAATACCGCTGACTGCAATGACAGTCTTATACTTGATCCATCATGCGGAAGCGGAAGCTTTTTACTTACACTTCCAAAAGTTTTTACATTTAAAAATATTTACGGAAACGATATTGATTTTATTAATGTATGTATTATAAGAATTAATTTCTTTCTCAGAAATTTAACATTAACTTACGATGACTTATGCTCACACTTTACATGCAGTGATTTTCTTACCTCACCGCCTGATTTGAAATTTAATTATATTATCGGTAATCCGCCTTGGGGAAGCCAATTAGATTCTGAATACTTACTTTTGCTAAAAGATATGTTAAATACCGCTAATAAAAAAAGCGCAGACAGCTTTGCCCTTTTCACTGAACAGGCAATAAATTGTCTGAAAGAAAACGGCCGCCTTGGTTTTATACTTCCCAAAAGCCTTTTCTTTGTTAAAGCACATCGCAACATACGAGAAATTTTACTTGAAAACGGCCGCCTAAATTATGTGGAAAACTTAGCTGAAGCCTTTAAAAATATTAACTGCCCAGGGACTTTTATTGTCTGGAAAAAATGCCATACACCTAATGAAGTTTCCTCAATAACTGTCCATAATCAAGATAAAACATTTTCTATAGATGGTAGCAGAAAATTCACTCCTGACTTTATGCCGGTTTTTTTATCTGATGAAAAATACAAGAACCTATGTAGTTTATTAAATACTCCTAATTGTGTATTTTTAAAAGATCATGCCGATTTTGGTCTTGGAATAGTTACAGGTAATAATAAAGAAAGACTTTCTCCATTGCCAACTAATCATAATTTACCTATTTTAAAGGGCACGGACATTTCCCGATATAAAATAAATACCCCCTCTGCTTATTTAGATTTTTCACCGGAGACAGTACAACAGTCGGCGCCCCTTGCCTTATACAGAGCGCCGGAAAAATTAGTATACCGTTTTATAAATAAACATTTAACCTTTGCCCTTGATGCTAATGGTTATCTTACATTAAACAGCTGTAATTTTCTGATTCCTAAAATAGAGGGACTGGATATTAAATACATTCTTTCAGTACTTAATTCAGCCCCTGTACAATTTATATATGAAAATATGTTTTCTTCTGTTAAAGTTTTGCGCTCGCATATTGAAAGTCTGCCGATACCGTTTGCTGACTATAATACTCAGAAAACAATCATTGATTATGTAAACCAAATAACTGATTGTAATTCAAAAGATGAATTTGCATACATTGACAAACAGATTGACAAGCTTATATGGAATCTTTTTAAATAGATATTAATTCATACTCTTTTGTTCCATAACCAAGTTCTGCAGCGGCATCAATTGTATGTGTCCCATGAAGAGATTCAACCCTCTGCAGGAAATGATCTCTTCCGGGATCATCTGATTTGTATATTAAATCTATACAAGCCTGATCTAAAGCAACCGGATCCAGCGAAGACAATATACCTATATCTTTCATACAAGGATCTTCCGCCACTGCACAGCAATCACAGTCAACAGAAAGATTGCACATCATATTTACATATGCAGTCTTATTTTTAAAATACTCACATACACTTCCTGCTGCGTCCGCCATCGATTCACAGAATAAATCCTGTTCGGCCATATGACCCCACACAATATTCTGATCATCAGTAAAACCAGCAGAATGTATCAAAGCCTTTCCGGCGCTTGAAGCACAGCCTATTGACAACTGTTTTAATGCTCCGCCATAACCGCCTGCCGGATGACCTTTAAAATGAGATAACACAAGCAAAGAATCATAATTTCTGATATTTTTTCCTACATAATTTTCTTTCAAAACCTTTCCATTGGGAATATCCAGTCTTAAATCAGGACCTTCAGCATCTAACAAATCAACCTTAAAATACTTTGTCCAGCCATGAGCCTTTATCAATTTTCTATGCTTATCTGTAGAGTTCCTTGCCCCGTCATAGGCAGTATTGCACTCAACAACAGTGCCATTAACATACTCAACCATAGGTCTCATAAATTGCGGACGCAGAAAATTCTGATTTCCCTGCTCACCCGAATGTACCTTAACAGCCACGCTGCCTGAAAGCTCCCTTCCAAGAACCTTATACATTTCCACGACTTTTTCGGATGTAATGTCTTTAGTAAAAAACACTTTTGCTTTATCCATATTTAATCCTTACCTCCTTTTATACTTATTAAAATTTATCACTTTATTAATATAAATCCTTAATTATGAATTTAATCAATTCATTTATTTTCCTCATTTAAGCATTTATATTTAACCATTATCTCAGTATATCAGTTATCCCGCCAAACAACTTTCGTATATCTGTGCATATTTGCTTATAACGATGCAAAAAACGGAGCCAATATTACAGTTAACACACCGGAAACCGCAACCGACAAACTACCCATAGCCCCCTCTATCTCGCCCATTTCAATAGCCTTGGCCGTACCAATCACATGCGCCCCGCTGCCTGCTGCCAAACCTTTAGCAACAGGTTCAGTTATTCTGAAAACCTTAAAAATTATCTCTGCTAAAATATTACCTAATACACCCGTTATAACTATTACCGCAACCGTTATATTCACATAACCCCCAAGCTCCTCTGACACTCCCATACCAATTGATGTAGTTATTGATTTTGGCAGCAGTGTAATAAATTCTTTTTGGCTTAGAGAAAATAATTTAGATAATATAAGCACAACAAGCATACTCGTAAGTACACCGGAAACTATACCAGAAACTACAGCAATATAGTTTTTTTTCAATAACTCTATCTGTTCATAAAGCGGTATTGCAAGGCAAACTGTAGCAGGTGTTAAAAACCAGCTTAAATATTTCGCTCCCTTATCATAAGTTTCAAAATCTATTTTTCCTAACACAAGAACTGCGATCGTTACCACAACTGACACCAATATAGGAGTAAATATTGCAAGTTTAAATTTCTTCTTTAAAAATATTCCCAAATAATATGCAAGAAGACTTATTGTAACACCGGCAAAAACAGAGCTGTCAAATAATTCTTTCATTTATTATCTCCCTCTCCATATTTCTTTCTATTGCTCTGCATCCTGATTACACTCTGAGATACAAGCCCGCTGACTGCCATCACAGCAATTAGCGACACAATAGTAATTATACTAACTGGTATAATCATCGGCCTTAACACATCATAAGAGGACATTAAACCAACACCTGCCGGAATAAACATTACCGGCATTATCTCTATCAAAAATTTCCCGCAATCTCTGACCTGTTCAAGCTTAATAATTTTAGTCATAAGACATAAAAACAGTATTAACATTCCATATATACTTGCAGGCATCTTAAATGGCAGCAGCATTTTCAAAACCTCACCTGCAAACGAGATTGTTATTATTATTAGAAATTGTTTTAAAAAAACCAATTATATCACTCCTTGTTTCTTGTCAGACACTCTTATTAAAATGTTTTAAAATCCCAGTATAATTGTGTCTTTTTTCTATAAGCAATATACATTTACATAGCCAAAACTTTTTATTATGTAAACCTATTTTACAATTTAATTATAACAAAAAAGCAGTCCCATGTTCTCTATATGTTCTGACTGCTTTTTTGTTCTCATTACTGCTCTTATATATTACTTATACTTATATTTAATTTAAAAGATAATTATATCTAAATACTTACTATAAATCTGGTACTTATAGCTTATCTCTGAACACGTGCGCCTGCTCCGCCCATTATAGCCTCTACTTCTTTTTTGCTTGCCATTGTTGTATCTCCTGGAGTTGTCATCGCAAGAGCACCATGTGCAGCGCCGTAATTTACAGCCAGATTAGCGTCACCTGTTGTCATAAGACCATAAATTAGACCTGATGCAAATGAATCACCGCCGCCTACACGATCCATAATTTCAAGACCTTTATAATCCTTAGCTTTATGCACTTCTCCGTCAGCCCAGCAGATAGCGCTCCAGTCATTTACTGTAGCAGTTTTAACTTCTCTGAGTGTTGTAGCGACAGCTTTAAAATTAGGATATGCCTTTGCTGCCTCATTAATCATTTTTTTGTATCCATCAAGATTAAGTTCTTTTAAATTCTCATCATTGCCCTCAATCTCAAAACCTAAGCAGGCAGTAAAATCTTCTTCATTGCCAATCATTACATCAACATATTTTGCTATCTCTTTATTGACTTCCTGAGCCTTTGCCTGTCCGCCTATTGCACTCCACATTGAAGGACGGTAGTTCAAATCATAAGATACTACTGTTCCGTATTTCTTAGCAGTTTTTATAGCCTCTATAACTGTCTCACATGACTGCTCTGACAATGCAGCATAAATACCTCCAGTATGTAACCATCTGGCGCCCAGCTCGCCAAAGATATAATCAAAGTCAAAATCGGCGGGAGCAGCTTTTGAAATAGCAGTGTTAGCTCTGTCTGAACAGCCTTTTGCACCGCGGATTCCAAAACCTCTCTCCGTAAAATTAATACCATTACGGCAAACTCTTCCAATTCCGTCAGTTTCCATCCATTTAATCAATGATGTATCAACACCGCCCTGTAAAATAAAATCCTCCATAAGCATACCAACTTCGTTATCAGCAAATGCAGTTATTACAGCAGTTTTTAAGCCAAAACATCTCCTGAGTCCACGGACAACATTATATTCTCCGCCGCCTTCCCACGCTCTGAATGAGCGCGCTGTACGGATTCTTCCCTCGCCCGGATCAAGTCTTAACATTACCTCTCCTAACGAAACTGCATCAAATTTACATTCACTTTCTGGTCTTAAATTTAAATTCATCATTATCCTCCATTCATATTCTTATATAATTTTACAGTTAGTAACCACTTTTGCAAACAGCAAAGTAAACCTTACGAAACAGCGAAGCTGTTTCCTCGCCCTGCAGGGGCATGTATTAGCAATAAATACATTTTTAATCACTCTTAATTACTAACTGATATCAGTACATTGACAGGTGATAGAATTCCATTGCTTCTCAACTGATATGTATCTGACCACTGACTCCCCTTTGAACGGTAAGAATCGGGTCCATACCATTTAAATTCATCATTTGCATTATGGATAGTTCCAAATCCGTTAAACCTGTTGCCGTAAAGTTCAATCTTAACTTTATGCGCCCCTGCCTTTAACGTTCCAATACTGCCCTTGTGCGGTGCATAAGCTACCAGACATTTCTCTTCCCCATCTACAAATAAATCAAGAACCGGCGCTTTGAAATGCGGAACTTCAATAACAACATCATCTGCATCTTCTGCTAAATCAATACTAAACTCATATATAACATTTCCAGTATAAAACGGCAGCGTTTGATTTGTTATATCCCCAAAATAAAGTTTATCTGCCCTCTGAGTAATACAACTGTAAGTACCAAGCACCTTGACACCGAAATCACCAAGCAGATAACTCCACTCTAGATTTACTTTCCTTCCAAACGGAATCTCAACTATAAGTTCATTTTTTCCTTTTTTAATATTTGGCAGAGAAATTGTCTCAATAGACTTATCAACATAATATCCTGTAATATTACTGCTGTCAACTTTCTCACCATTAAAATGTATTTCAGCATTATTCGGTCTCTCCATAGCATATTTAATTCCGCCGACCTCAATCTCGGAATCAAATATATAGCGCAAAGACACTTTATGCTCTGTAGGAACATCAGGAACACGATACGGCTGTGTAAAATGATCCTGTCTTCTTGGAAGTCCTAATAATTGTCTGAACTCATTATCAATTTTAAGTATTTCATTTTTCGGCTTCCACTCACCGTCATCAAATCTATACTCAGCATAGTCAAGAACAAATACATTAGGCTCTGTAAGACAATAACAGTCAGGCTCTGATACCTGCACTGATTTATATTTGTAAGAAACAGGAGCAGCAACTTTTTCAGGTGCAGCGGGAAGAAGCATAAAAAGAATGCTGTCCTCTGCAAATAAATGCACTTTTATCTCAGTATTTCCATTGACAGCTGTAACCATATCATAATCCCTTGTCTCACCTGTCTGTGTATTGTAAAGAACTGGTCTCCAAAGACCTTTAACCGTAATGTAATACTTCTCATGCTTTTCTAAGATATTTCTCTTACGGTTTACATGGCATACAAACAACCATTTATTTTCATTATCATTCCTCATCTGATAGAACAGATTATCAGAAAGTTTACCCTTGGCATCTCGTATTTCCACATTCCTAACACATTTTAATTCATTAAGAATCTCAGCTCTGTTAAATTGCACGTTACTGCATCTGTCTGCAAGCTTTACAGCCCTGTCTGACTTAACTGCATCGACAAATTGAGGAATATTACCTGCAAAAATAACTTTACCTCCGGCGTCTGCAAACGCTTCCAGTCTTTCTAATGTTGTAGAGCGAATTGTCTTTAAATCTGGTACCAGTACAGCCTTGTATGACATATCGCCAACTTTCAGTATATTTGTCTGCGGCAATTCCTTAGTAAATTCCGTAAACAGACTTTCTGATATAAAATCAAAATCAACCGTTCCGTATAATAACCATTGTGTTAAGTTTTCAAAATTTTCATCAAGCTGATCCCTTATGGTCTGTGTCTGAGAGTTTGGCCCATAACTAATCCAGTAAGATTCAATAGGATGTATAACCGCCAGAGAAACATCGGGTATACCTCTTGTCAGGGCGGTATTCAATCTTGCAAAATGGTCTTCAACCATATGATATACCGGATACCAAGGCGACTGATAACCTATTGACGCCGGCCAGTCTCTCTTCGCCTCTCCCTCCATTGACATAAAAGTCAGATGATGACAACGTTGAGTAATTCCAAGCGCTGCAAGCCAATCTCCCTGGAGTTTGTAAGTTTTAAATTCAGCGTCCCACTCTGTCACACCATATAGTTCACATATAACGCCTTCCCTGCCCTGCTGCCTGGCAACAGAGACAGCTTGTTTGGCTGTGGTAAATTCTTTCTGGTCACACAATATATCTATACCTGGCAGCTGCATACTTCGGTAAAGCCTCATGGCTTCACTTAACGCTAACGTTTGAGAATACAATGTCCTCTCCGACATATAATGTCCGGTCATCATTATATTATGTTCTTTGCACCATTCTGAAATCTGATCCGGAAAAGACTTTGCAAAACGCTCAGCAAGATGATTGTGATAGTTGTAACGATGCACTGACACCTTTCCGCCTGGAAGCTCCCATAAGACTTCAGGAACTATTGACAACAGTGAAATTCCATACTCTGCCTTAAATGTATCATTCATATCATCAGTGTAAGAAAGTGTGGCATCCCTGTCTGTAAACGGTGTGGCAAAAGCAAATTTGCCTGCCATCTGAGGTTCGTCAGTAAAAATTGACGGAACAGATTTTCCAAAATCTTTTCCTATTTTATCAAAATACCTTTTATGCGTAACTTCAATAAAATAAGCAACCGCCTCCTCATTAAATACATCTATGTACGTCTGATCATTAAACCACGGACTCTCTTTGGCAATCTTAACATATGCATGCCAAATCTTTCCCTCAGAAACTTCAGTATCTTTATCAACCTGCTGATAACTTTTAAGACATCCCTCTTCGTCTAATATAACTTGGTAAGATGTAAGATAATATCCTCTTGGCTTCTCACCAGCGTCAATTTTTGCCTCATATTCATCTCTTGAACAATCAAGCTCATCCTGTAAATTTTGACTTAAAAACATGGAACGCTGGCGAAAACGGATATTTTCAGTTACCATTCCCCCGGCGGCCCCGGAAGCATACCTGTCCTCATCATAGAGATAACAATACATTCCCATTTTCTTGGCCTTCTCATTACAATAATCTATCAGGTCAAGATATTCTTCACTCATATATTCGGTCTCCAAACCAGTTCTAACATGAATTGTAAATCCGCCGATTCCCATCTGATGATAAATTTCAATCTGATGGTCTATCAACTCTTTAGTAATTTTACAATTCCAAGACCAGAAAGGAGCGCCTCTATATTCATCTGTCGGATTTGCAAACAGCGTGCAGTCTAACATATCCGCATTATTATTTTTATATAACATAATTCCTCCAAATATATCCAGATGACAAATTATCTTTTAATAACTAATGATTCAAGAGCTTTGATAACTGCTTCTCCTTCTTCCTTATCACCATTAATCATATTTGTTCCTGCACCCGGAAGATTAACTGTGACATCCGTATCGCTGCAATTAATAAAGAAATCATACTTATTATCATTTAATTCACGGCAATGATATTCAACACCATCCGGGAGCTTATTATACGAAATACCCTTTTCTTCTAAAATGCTAGTTATAAGATTATCCATACCTGCTTTGTCTATTCTAGCTCCTACATAGTAAGCTTTGCCTTCTCCATAATTATTAACGGTAACTGCAGGAGAAGACTTATAAAAATCAGCTGTGTATTCTGCAAGAACTTTAGCTGTCTGAACCTTTATTATATCACAGTAATCTTTAACCGTATATTCACCGTCTAATCCGCCGTCAATAAACTTAACGCCATTTACTTCTTTTGGATATAATGTATCAATCTCCTCAGTATACAGACCAAACAATTTTGTCAGTCCGTCACCCGGAAAGCCGCCTAAGAAACAAAGTGTAGTTTTATCAACATAACCTGTCATATATGTAGCAAGTATCGTTCCGCCATTGTTGACAAATATCTTCATCTTATCGGCGACACCTTCTTTTAACATATATAATTGAGGAGCAACGATAAAATCATAATCAGAGTAATCTTCATCTGATGAAATAATATCAACATCAACGCCGTTTTTCATAAAGACTTTAAGCATTTCCATACATGTCTGAGGATATTTTTTAGTCTTGCTGCTGAACGCCGCTGCGTCCTCCAATGCCCATCTGTTTTCCTGGTCATAAATAATTGCTGCCTTAGACTTTATTAGTGATCCTTGTAATTCATGCAGCTTCTCTAATGTCTCTCCAACCTCTCTGACATCGTTAAACACTCTTGTATCATTTCTTCCCAAATGGTCAATTACAGCCCCGTGATGCTGCTCGTATGAACCTCTGCCCTTTCTCCACTGGAAATACTGTATTGTATCTGAACCGCAGGCGATAGAATGAATACTTGTAAGCATATGCACTTTAGGTCTTTTTGCCTTATTAAATTCATGCCAATTTACAAGACTTGGAACACTCTCCATAATCATAAACGGACGATCTTTTTTCATAGAGCGGTATATTACATTGTCAAATGTATCTGAAACGATTGTGTCATACAACGTCTCATTTGGAGTATTGTATCTAGGATAGCTGTCCCATGACACTATATCAAGTTCTTTTGCCATCTTATTGTAATCAAGCAGAGGGTATAGATGCATAAAATTAGTTGTTACTGGCAAATCAGGAGAATAATGCTTGACAACATCTATCTCAGCCTTCATAAAACTTATAGTATTTGCTGTTGTAAAACGCTTCCAATCCAGATTAAGACCATGAATTGATCTCTCTCCCCGAGGGCTTGGCGGATCAATCTGTTCAAAATTATTAAACTTATGGCTCCAAAACGTAGTCCACCATGCTTTATTTAAATCATCAATATTGTTGTTATATTTGTCGCGCAGATAGTTTTGGAACTGCACACGACATGAATCACACCAACATTCACTGCCCATCTCATTAGAAATATGCCATGCAATCAAGCCTGGATGCTTTCCAAATTTCTCTGCCAGCAGAGTATCGATTTTGCATACTTTAGCTCTATAAGCAAGAGAGGTCATACACTGGTTATGTCTCTCACCATGCAGATTTCTCATTCCTTTGCTGTTAGTTCTCATAGAAGTAGGATATTTACGGTCCAGCCATGCAGGTCTTGCACCTGACGGTGTGGCAAGTATGGTATATATACCGTTAGCATACAAATTATCCATTATCTCTTTTAACCAATCAAAATGATATTCACCCTCGACAGGCTCATAGATTGACCATGAAAAAACTCCAAGCGTAACCACATTTATATGGGCTTCTTTCATATACTTGATGTCCTCTTCCAAAATATCAGGACGATCAAGCCACTGCTCAGGATTGTAATCGCCGCCATGTAAAATCGCATCTACTGTTGGAAATAACTTAATCATAAATTCTCCTCCTTTTTTATTATTACAATTTCTTTAGAACACGTACATCATAAGCAGGTATTGAGACTTTTCCGCTGACCTCCTCATTGCGTATCAAGTCAATGTACTTATCGCTTCCCAAATCTATTGAACCCTCATTTTGTTTATCATAATTAAGCGCAAAGACTGTCTCATTACTGTTGTTGACACGCTTTGTAACCTCCACCATATCAGAAACTTTAAATGGTGCGTCAATATCCGCATACTGACAAATACTCTCAACAAAATCATATAAAAAAGCATCATCAGGCTCTGTGCCAATATAATAACCAATTCCGCTGCCATATTTATTTCTTGTCAGCACAGGTGTTCCTTTATAAAAATCACTTCCATAATTTGCAAGAACTTCAGCGCCTCGGCTGTGAATTATATCGCAGTGGAAACCACATGAATATTCATTTTCCATATCTGACAATCTGCCTGTCATAACAAGCGAATTCTTTTCATCAGGCGAGAGCGGATCCGTCTCCTCAACCCATATTCCCAATATCTCTTTAAGCGGTCCTGGATATTCACCGTATACAGCGCGGTTATTCTCATCAACAAGTCCTGCAAGAGTTGTCGTCACAAATATACCGCCCTCTTTAACATATGTATCAATTTTTTCAGCTATATTCGGCTTTAACATGTACAGATAAGGTGCAAAAATAACTTTATATTTGCTGAAATCAACTTCTTCACTTATTATATCAAGCGGTATATTTTTATCAAACAATGCCTTGTGGTATTTAGAAATCTTTTTTAAATAATTAAAATTCTTGTTAGGCATACAGTAAGAAGCTGCAAACTCCATTGCCCACCAATTATCCCAGTCAAATAAAATACCAACTTCAGCGCTGATTTTTCCTCCGACAAATGTATCTCCAATCTGTGACAGTTCTTTTCCAATCTGAGCACATTCTTTAAAAACTCTTGTATTACTGTGTCCGGAATGGGAAATTACTGCACCATGAAACATTTCCTGTCCTGCAATTGACTGCCTCAGCTGGAAGAACAGACATGTATCCGAACCATGCGCCATTGCCTGATAGCTTAACATACGAACTTCACCAGGCCGCTTCAGCTTACTGTATGGCTGCCAATTCTGCTGATTTGGAGACTGCTCCTGCATCATAAATGACTCGCCATTTTTTAATCCGCGCATCAAATCATGTTTATATGCAATAAAATTTCTGGCGTCAGTAGGCTTTGGATAATTATCCCATGCAGCAATATCCATATGCTTTACAAATTTAAACTGATCTAATTTTTCTATATGCCCCGAAATATTTGTCTGTATTGTTTTATCAGGACAGTATTTGCGAAGAATTGACGCCTCATTCTCAAAACATTCAATTGTTGAATCTGTCATAAACCTTAAATAATCAAGATTGACTGATGGATTAAACCGATGATCATCATTTAATTCCGTAGGAAGCATTATCTCATCAAAATCATAGAGCGTACGTCCCCAGAAAGACGTATGCCATTTCTCATTTAAATTATCAACAGTTCCATATCTTTCTTTCAGCCAAACACGGAACTTTTCCTGACATGTCGGACAGTAGCAATGCGTACCATACTCATTTGCCACATGCCATAACACAAGGGATGGATGATTTGAATACCTTTTTGCCATCTGCTCAGCTATTGCAGCAGCCCTCTCACGATATTTAGGGCTGTTTACGCAGAAATAAACTCTCATTCCATGCGTACGCTTTCTGCCCTGCTTATCCACAGGAAGCACTTCAGGATATTTCTTAGAAAGCCATGCCGGCTGAGCTGTA
Organism: uncultured Lachnospiraceae bacterium; assembly: GCA_949743325.1. Classification (GTDB taxonomy): domain Bacteria; phylum Bacillota; class Clostridia; order Lachnospirales; family Lachnospiraceae; genus CAJJNI01. Next base: position 528 of record CATJTQ010000068.1, on the reverse strand, counting down.
GTCGGCGTTGCCAGAGCTACTTTTAAATCATTTTCAGCAAACTTATCCATCAGCTTATCTAACCACTCAAAGTTATATACACCTTCTTCCGGCTCAAGCTTTGCCCATGAAAATACAGGAAGAACAACTAAATTAATGTTGGCTTCCTTAAAAAGCCTCATATCCTCGTCAATAGTCGCCTCATCCCACTGGTCGGGATTATAATCCCCGCCATAGTAAACGCGGTCTGCATTTTTTATCATTATCATTCCTCCTATTAATTTACATAACAAAAATATGTCTTACTTATTAAAAGGTTTACTTGCCGCAACTGCAATAGTTCTGAATTCACTTCCATAGAGAACTGCTCTGTCACCTTCTCTTGAAGGTCTGGTAGCACAGTAAAAATGATACAGAGTGTCATTATAATAAAATATTGAAGCTTTATGTGCATGCCCAGAATCAATTGCGCCTTCCTCACCGTTAGTTATAATAGGCTGTTCAACTTTCTCCCAATCGATAAGATTGTCAGACAATGCCAATCCTTCC